>CALDYP010000057.1 GCA_937944445.1 uncultured Anaerolineae bacterium | reverse complement strand
CCCCGAAGGGGAAAAGTGGGGGTGCAACAATGATCAACGTATCAGAGAAATACGGGAATGTGATGTTTCAATCCCCCGAAGGGGAAAAGTGGGGGTGCAACTCCGGGGTTGGATCGAGAGCTGGCAGAAGTAGACAACGTTTCAATCCCCCGAAGGGGAAAAGTGGGGGTGCAACCGCCGCAAGTTTTTAGGCTGCATTGGACATAGGATAGCACAGGTCGTCAAAAAACGCAACAGTGGGCTTTGTAGCGCGTTAGCTTTGGGGTCAGAAGGGGTCACAGTGAGGGCGTTGGCTGCGAATTGGCGTCGGACGAATTTGACCCCTCGTCTGCTAAAAAAGGCCGACGATTCTCGCACACGTATCAAAAAAAGCGTGTAAAGTTTTTTAAAGTCCTAGATAGGTCAAGAAGAGCGCGTGTTTAGCACAAATATTCTAGTCAAATTACGAACATATGTTCTAAAAAGTGACGATTCTCGCACCGAATCGTTTGCGGGGCATTTGGGGGGGTGTCCTCGGCGTTTTTTTTAAGGGCACGGCACGCCTCGGGCACACACGCCGTGCCCCCCACAGGGGGCGTCTAGTTGACGTCGTTGCAGAAACGCCGCCATTCACAGGCGCGGCAGCGCGCGCGCTGGCGGGTAGGCGGGGGCATCGTCTCGCGCTCGACCATCTGCCGCACCGCCTGCACGGCCTCGACCACCTGCACGCGCAGATCGGGCGTGATGCCGACCGTGACCAAGCGGCGCTCGCCGATCAAGTAGAGGTAGCCCTGCGGCACAACCACGTTGAAGGTCGCTTCGATCAGCAGCGCGTAGGCAGCGATCTGAAGGGCGAACGACTCGGTGGTGCGCTGGCTGAACTTGTAGTCCACGGGGTGATAGACGCCGTTTGGCGCGGTGACCAGCTCATCCAGCACGCCCACCAGCCCGAGCGCCTCGCTCGTCAAACGGACGTTGAACTGGCGTTCCCCCGCCGGCAGGCCGTACTGCCAGAGGGTGCGGCGCTTGGCCCGGGCGCGCTCCTGCTCGTGGGCTTCCTCGCCCGCGTCCATCAGGTAGGTGCGCGGGCGCACATCCGGCATGCACTTCTCGTAGAGACGAACAGGCCGATTTCGTCGGCGAGGATGTGCTTCACAATCGGCATCAACTCTCCTCAAATTGCAAACCGAACTCTGCGCTGTAGGGCGCGTCAGCGTAGAAGAGGCGGCCGTCCTCGCTGCGCCATGCGCGGCCCTGCCCTTCCAACATCTTGTACTGCCCCCAACGCAGCGGCACGAGCAGCTCGCTGGCGGCCAGCGGGTTCACGGGGTACAGCGCGTGGTACTCCTCCTCCAGCCGCAGCGGCAGCACGGGAACCTCGTCGATCTGCTGGTAGAAGGCGCGCTCCAGCCCTTGATCGGCGGACTCCAGCGGGGGCATCAACGTCAGCAGGCGCTCACACGCGGCGAGCTGCTTGCGATAGCGCGGCTCCCAGTCGGCAACTTGATCGTACACCTCGCCGATGAGGGCGCTCAGGCGGGCCTCGTCCAGCGGCTGGCCGTCGAGTTGGCGCAGCACGCCCAGCGTGGCCTCTACCAGCGCCACGTCATAGATCGGGAAGCGATCTTCTGCGCCGGTCGGCTGCGCGTAGATGTGGCCGTCGGCCAGCGGTCGTTCCCGTCGGCGGTTAACCCGCCCTAGCCGCTGAACGAGCGCATCGATGGGGGCGGGGTCGCTGAAGAGCACGTCGAAGCTCACATCAAGGCTGACCTCAATCACCTGCGTGCTGACGACGATCGGGCTGCGCGGCTGCGCAAGGGCGCGCAGCAAGCCCTGTTCGCGCTGCCAGCGGTCGCGCGGGTGGAAGCGGCTGTGCAGCACGAGCACGTCATGGCCGCGCGCGGCGAGGGCACGCGCCACCGAAATGGCACGGCGCACCGTGTTCACCGTGATCAGCACGCGCTCACCGCGCTGAGCGTGGTCAGCGATGCGGTCAAGGTCATCAGCGAGGTCGCCGGCCTCAAGGCGGATGCGATGGCGCTGAAACTGGGCGTAAAGGTCAGGGTCGGCTTGGACGAAGGTGAGGTTGAGCGTGGTGGTTAGCTCGGCGATCAAGCGCGGCGGCAGGGTCGCGCTCATGATGGCCAAGCGGCTGCCGAACTGCCGCTGCAACCAGCGCAGCAAACACACCAGCATCGCCAGCCGCTCCGGCTGATAGGTGTGAATTTCGTCAACGATCAAGCAGGCGCGCCAGCAGTCGATCAGCGTGGCCTCATACCCCTTGAGCTGATAGAGCGCTGCCAGCAGCAGGTAAGGGCTGAGCACGGTAGCGGCCACCCCTCGCAGCCGTGTGGTGTTGAGGGCCGCGCGCGCCCGCGTTTGCGCCGCTTGCGCGTCGTAGCCTTCGTCGATCAACTGGCGATAGACCGCGTGCAGGGCGCGGCCATGCCACAACCCCACCGGCTGGAAGAGCTTCTCAAGGCGGCGCTGCATGGCGTTCATGCTGGTGCGGTAGGGCAGCAGGTAGAACAAGCGCGTGACCGGCTGCCGCAGCGCCCACATCAGGCCGGCCTCGGTCTTGCCGCTGCCGGTGGGGGCCATGAGCAGCAGCCCACCGTCTGCGGCGGCGGCGCGCTGCTGGTAGGGGTAGGGGGTGGTGACAATTGCGCGCGTGGGCAACGGTTGGGTGGTCAGCTTCGACGCGATGGCGACGCTGCCCGCCGCAGCGTGATCGGCTTGCACGATGCAGCCGCGCAGCAGCAGCAGCTCTTGACGGGCGGGATCGTCAAACGGCAGGCCGTTCAACGCGCTGAGATGATCCTCGACCGCGTCCAGCGCGTCGGCGATGCTGCTGGCTTGCGGCGTCTGATAAGGCCGCAGCGCCACCCCCTGCGCGGTCAGCCACTCGTGCCACGCCCGCGCCTGCGCTGCGTCCAACTCGGCAATCAAGTCGGTGATGCGCTGGCTGCCGCAAGGGTACTTGTCGCGGATGACCAACCAATCTCGATGGTGGCTGACGACCGCGAGGCTGATCGGCAGCCGCCACGCGGCGTCCACGTCCAGCCACGGCAGAAACGCCAACGACAGCACCTCATGCCGCCCGTTCCAGCGCGGCGCGCCACGTTTCAAGCTGCGCTGGAAGGCGCGCGCCAGCTTGCCGCTGTCGTGCAGCCACGCCGCGAGGCGCACCTGCGCCAGCAGATGCGGATAGCCGGTGAAGTCGTGCACCTGTGCGAGCTGATCCACCTGCGCGACGACTGCCAGCGTGTGGGTGGTGAGCGTTTCTTGGGGCCGCGCTAAGATGTGCGCAAGGCTCATACCAGCGACATCCACCAGATGGCGCGCCGCTGGCCGCGCCAACGGGGCTGAGCGGGGTCTACCCAACATTCTTCCGCCACAACGTGGGGCGTCTTGACGTGGGCGTAGGGCTGCCACTGCGCCTGCCGCTGTGGATCGACGTAGCGCGGCATCTGCCATGTGGTGTACTGCTGCACGCCGCTCGGGACGGGCAGCGGCAGCAGCGCATCGCGCACATAGCCCGACGCAGCGCGCTCTAATTCGACCACTTGTGCCTCGAGCAGCGTCATCAAATCTTGCGAGCGGCCCAACGTCAGCACATAGCGCGGCGAGCGCAGAGACGGCAGCCAATTAGGCTGATCGAGGTAGAGCGTGAGGCGCGGCTGCGTCAGCAGTTCCCGCTCGAAAGGCGACAATTTGACCGCTTGACTGGGCGCGCCGATCAAGTACACGTGCTCATAGTCGGTCGTCTTGCTCTCGGTGGTGAACTCGTAGGCCAGACGGAAGGCGTCTGGCGGCACGACTTCGCCGAGGGCGCTGCACACCAGCCCGTAGAGCGTGGCCGGCGGCGGGCAGGGGTAGGTGATCTGCTGACCGTGCGGGAAGAGCGGATGCCGAAACGAGGTGATCGTCCCGGCTAAGCGCAGCCGCAGCGCCTGCATCACAGCAGCCATTCCGCCCTCAAGTCAGCGCTGAGCTGGTCGAAGGCTTGGCGCGGGTGCATGACGGTCAGCCCGCGCGATTCGAGCAGGGCGCGGCTGTCGTCAGCGAACCCTTGACGCATGCCTACGTACACGTCTGACAGGTAGTCTTCCTTATAGATGTTGAGCGCCTCATCGAGCGCGCCGGCGTGGATGCTGGGCGTGGCCGTGGGCGCAAGCAGGAAGTTGAACGGGTTGTTGCCGCCCTTCATCACAGCCATGCACACGAACACCGGCGACACGTCAGTGTAGTGCAGCGTCTGCTTGGCGCCGCCCATCAGCCGCCCCAACGTGTAGAGCAGCGCCTGCACGCGCTCAAGGCGTTTTTCCATCGGCAGGCGCAGCGCCAGATGATCGCCGATTTTTACCTCTTCGAGGCCGAGGGCGGCAGCCTGCTCGCGTTGGCTGGCGCTGAGGTTCATATAACCAGTGCGGCTCTGCCATGTGAACGTGCCCACCATGCGCAGGTCGATCGAGAAGGCCCCTGCAAGGGTGGCGCGGTAGAACTCGTGCTCGTGCAGGACGGGGTTGCCCTCACCGCGGGCCATCACTCCAAAATCGCGCACGATCTCGACGGGGGCCACGCTCACCAGCGTCGCCACGCGGAAGGGGGCTAGGCGCGTGAACGTCCCCTCTTTTTCAGCCCGCATATAGCCGAACAGGTCATCATCCCAATAGCGGATCGGGTCGCCCTCGGTGAAGGACTGCTGGCGTTTGCCGGCTCCGCTGCGATAGATAGGCGCGGCCTGCCATTGAGGGACGAGCTGCGCGGCTGTTTCGCGCGTCCAGTAGCGCAGGGCTTGGGCGGTGGCGTAAGGATACTCGCCACGGCCATGACGGATGGCCTTCACTTGGCCGGTGTTGTCCTCGCCTTTGCCGTTGTTCAGCGCTGAGGCCGGGGCGTACAGCGCCAAATAGCCGGTGACAAAGCTCATGATAAGTCTCCTTCTTCGATTGAGTCTGAATCGTCCATTTCAACGGTGTCGTCCATCAGCAGGTCATCCTCAAGCGCGATGGCGTGCGTTTGCATCAGGTAGAGCGTGATCAGGTCACGCGAAAGCTGCCAGTCGATGAATTCGTCCTCGGTCGACACGAACGCGCCGATGAACTCCTCCATCGTGATCAAGGACTGCTGCGTGCGCCGTTGATAGTCGTCTGCAGCCCGTATGACCACACGGCGGAACTCGGCAAAGTTGCGCGCGCGGTTGAACTCGTAAAAGAAACGCCGCTGCATCGCGTAGTATTGGCTGAAGCGGTCGCCCAGCCGTTTCAACAGGTCGATGTACTCAGAGGATAGTCGCATAATCTGCTCCATGAACGTAGTGATGAGGGTGAGGTGCGCGCGTTTGGCTAGCAAACGCTGCCGCAGGAACTTGCGCGCGTTGTTCGGCAGCTTCAGCAGGCCTTCGTAGACATGCTGCGAGGTCTTGCCTTCTTCGAGGTCGGCTGGCTCGGCCAGCAGTTGACGAGCCGCAGCGGCTACGTCGCCATCGGGATGGTGCAGCACGTGATCCACCCATTGAAGCACGCTGCGATCGATCTGAAAGACCTCCACAAAAGGGCTGGCCCCTGAGTTGGAGAAGTGATATCCCTCTACCCGTGTGAGGTTGGTTTGGGGGCGCGCCGTCTGGCGCAGCCAGCGCATGACCTGCTCCACAAAACGGATGCGCGGCATCGACAGCGCCGCCCACTTGTCGCCGGCTTGCAGCGTCTGCGCTTGCTGCGCGCGCCGCAGTGCGTCCGTCACCACCTGCCGCAGCAGCGGCTCGTGGTCAGTGTAGAGCATCAGCAGGCCTCTCCCGCTCTTCAAACAGCCCAGCAGCGCCATCTGGATCAGCAGCGAGCACCACCCACAGATCGGCAGCCCCGCGCGCCCCTGTGGGCTGAAGTTGATCACGCCACGCCCGTTCAGCAGCGGCATCTCCTCGCGCGTGGCGCGGTAGAGCGCTTCATGACCGCAGAGCGCGCAGGACGTGCCCAGCTCATGGGGCATCTGCCAGCCGTAGAGCACCCGCTGGATGAACGGCTCACGGATGTCGGGGTTCTCCATACTGTAGGCTGAATTGAGCAGGTAAGTGCCCTTGAGGTGGCTACGTAGCGTCCCCGGGTTCACATACACATCGCGCAGCCAGTCCGCCGCCGCCAGCAGGTCAGCTTCTGTTAGATCTGCTGCGCTTGCCCGCCCGCTGAACACCGTGAGGGTCATCAGCCCGACGTCGCGGATGGCATGGCCAGTCATCGTTAGTACGCGCATCATTCACTCCTGAACGGTTACAATGTAGCATCTTCGGCTTGACTGACCATACGGAGGCCTCCGTAATTTGTGGAGGAAGCGCCGTGGGACTGAGGAGCACAGGCAGCCAACGTGAATGCGGCTGTTTAACCGATCGTGGGGACGTTACAATCAGCCTTGTTTGCAGCCTGAACGGGAAAGGGTGACACATGGGACTCGGTTTGCAAGCGCTGCTGGCCGCCTCGCCGATCCTGATCGCGGGCATTTTGCTGGTCGGTTTTTCATGGCCTGCTCGGCGTGCGATGCCCGTCGTCTACTTGGCGGCGGTGGGCGTCGGGCTGCTGGCGTGGGGGATGCCTGCGGTTAACATCGCGGCGTCATCGGTGGAAGGCCTGTTCATCGCGTTCGACATCCTCTACATCATCTTTGGGGCGATCCTGCTGCTGAACACGCTCAAATACTCCGGCGCAGTGGCGGTGATTCAAGCCGCTTTCACCCGCATTAGTCCGGATCGGCGGGTGCAGGTCGTGCTGATCGCGTGGCTGTTCGGCTCGTTCATCGAGGGCGCATCTGGCTTCGGCACGACGGCGGCCATCGTCGCGCCGCTGCTGGTCGCGCTCGGCTTCCCTGCGATGGGTGCGGTCATGGTCGGTATGATGATCCAGAGCGCCGCGGTCGAGTTTGGCGCGGTCGGGACGCCTGTGCTGGTCGGCGTGACCAACGGCCTGAGCAGCGCGGAACTGGACGCACAGCTTGCGGCGGCTGGGGTGAGCTTCGCCGAGTACCGCACGTTGATCGTGCAGCGATCGGTCATCATTCAGGGCATCACGGGCACGTTCATGCCGCTGATCATCGTGACGATGCTCACGCGCTTTTTCGGCGCGAATCGGTCTTGGCGTGAGGGCTTGTCCATTGCGCCGTTCGCGATCTTCGGTGGGCTGGCGTTCACGATCCCTTATGCTTTCACTGGGGCCTTCTTGGGGCCGGAGTTTCCGTCGCTGCTGGGCGGGCTGGTCGGCATGGGGCTGGTGACGTTCGCGGCGCAGCGCGGGTTCTTGCTGCCGCGCGAGACGTGGGACTTCCCCCCGCGCAAGGAATGGCCGCCCGAATGGCTCGGAACGCTCGGCGTCAAAGTGGAGACCGAGCGCACAGGCATTGAAGCCGACCCCTCCAGCGCCACGCCGCCGCAGCCGGGCGACAAGCCGCAGTCGATGTCTGTCTGGCTGGCGTGGCTGCCTTATCTGTTGGTGGCCATTGGCCTCGTCGTGACGCGCCTGCCCGCGCTCGGCATCGGCTCGTGGCTGCGCGATGCGCTGCGCGTGACGTGGGATAGCATCTTTGGGACGCCCATCACTGCCACCAGCGAGCCGCTCTACCTGCCCGGCTCAGTGCTGATCGCTGTGGCGCTGCTGACCGTGCCGCTGCACCGCATGGGCGGCGGCCAACTGCGCGCGGCTGTCAGCGAATCCCTGCGGACGCTCACAGGCCCGGCCTTCGTGCTGCTGTTCACGCTGCCGATGGTGCGCGTGTACATCAACAGCGGCTTGAATGGGCTGGAGATGCCCAGCATGCCCATTGCGATGGCCGAATTCATGTCCGCCAGCGTGGGCGGCGTGTGGCCGCTCTTCGCGCCGTTGATCGGCTCACTCGGGACGTTCATCGCCGGCAGCAACACGGTCAGCAACCTGATGTTCAGCCTGTTTCAGCACGGCATCGCGGAACGCCTGCTCATCTCGGGCGCGATGATCGTCAGCTTGCAGACGGTCGGCGCGGCGGCGGGCAACATGATCGCCATTCACAACGTCGTTGCCGCCTCAGCGACGGTGGGCCTAGTCGATCAAGAAGGGGCTATTTTGCGGCGGACGATCTTCCCGCTGCTGTATTACGTGCTCATGGCTGGGACGATGGGGCTGATCGCCATCTACATCCTCGGCGTCACCGATCCGCTGCTCGCCGCGCGCTGATGCTCAGGGCCGATCCAGCGGCGCTTCTGCCACGATTGGCCCACCCATGCTTGACATGCGCGCGCTGCGTTCTGAACGGTCACCCAATCGGCCGGACGGCCTCCCCACCAGCCAGCTGTGCCAGCCCCACCGTGATGCCGGCCTCAGATGGCCTCATGCCCTATCTGGAGCCTTCCGCCTCAGGGATGTCTTGGCGGCGCAGCGACCAATGTCGCAGGAAGAACCCCGCCACCGCCAGCGCCATGACCACGACGATCACGTTTTGATAGACGTCCAGCCACACCAACACCTGTGACCACTGCGTGCCGAGCCAATAGCCCAGCATGACCAGCGTGCCGATCCACGCCAGCGAGCCAAGCGCCGTGTAGGCATAGAAACGCAGCAAGTTCATACGAACGACCCCCGCCGGCACTGAGACGATCCCATGCACGAGCGGCAGCATGCGCCCGAACATGACCACCGCGCCGCCGTAGCGTTCGAACTGCTCCATCGCGTGATCGTACATCTCGCCGGTGAAGATCGCCCAGCGCAGCCGCCCCACGCGCAGCGTGCCGCAGCGCTCAAAGAAGGCGCGAGCGTTGGCGCGCCCTAGTTGATAGCCCAGAAAGTACATCAGCGTTGCCCCAGCCAACGTGCCCAGCACGCCCGCCGCGATCACTTCAAACACCGTCAGAACGCCGTCGTTGGCCAGCTTGCCAGCAAATGGGTACAAAAACTCTGAGGGCGTAGGGGGGAACAAGTTCTCCATCAAGGCCATGATGAAAATGCCAACAACCCCACCGCCGCTGATGAGGGATGTGACCCACTCGGTAAACTGCCGCACGACTTCGGCCAACATGATGAACTCCGATGAATGAGGGTTGGTTGCTGGTCAGCTTTTACAGTATACGACAAACATTAAGGGAAGTTGTGGAATGGTTTGTAGGGGCTAAGTAGGCGCTTGATAGCCTTCCGTCCCGTGCAGCAGGCCGAGCGCAGCGGCGACCTCACCCAGCCGCAAGCGCAGCCGCCCCGGGCACTGCGTCGTTTCAGGGTTGAAGTCGCTGTGCCCGGCGACGTGCGTCAGCTCAGGGAGCTGCGTCATCAGCCAGCGGCCCAGCGCCAGCAGGCCGTCCATCTGCGCCGGCAGCGGGTCGCGTTGGGTGAAATCGCCCAGCAGGCACACCCCGACGCTGCCAGTGTTGAAGCCGCCGACGTGCGTCCCACGGGCGCGCAGATCGCGCCCCGCGTAGATCTGACCGCTTGTGCCGATCAGGAAGTGATAGCCCACATCGGCCCATCCACGGTCGTTCATGTGCAGGTCTTGCACGTCGCGCAGCGTCGTCAGGTCGTCAAAGCGGTAGATGACCGAGTGATGCAGGACGAGCGTTCGATAGATGTCGGGGTAGTCTGCGCCGTAATCGCGCCAGCCAAACGGGTTGGCCGCGCCGTAGAAGCCGCGCTCGCTGCGGGCATTGTGGTTGGGGGGGCGAGCGTTCCACGCGGCGCGCGGCAGGATGCCCAACGTGGGCGCGGGTGTGTCGGTCGGCAGGATGACGACGCGCGGCGCAGGCGAGCGCGGCAGCAGCGCGGCGATCCCGCTCAGCCCGCAGGCCGCGGTGATGCCAATCAGCCCCAGCGCGCGCCGCCGAGTGATCCGCTGACGGTTCATTACGCCTCCACTGTGTGCGCGCGCAGCCACGCGGCGATCTCTTCCAGCGTCTGCGTGCCCTGCGCCACCCGCAGGATGTAGTCGTACTCGGCCTGCGCGCTCCACGTGGGCCGCCAGCCGTTGACCTCCAAGAAGCGCGTGACGGCCAGCAGCGCCGTTCGCTTGTTGCCGTCCGCGAACAGGTGATGATACGCCAGCGATTCGAGCAGGGCGGCGGCTTTGTCGTGCAGCGTGGGGAACTGCGGCTGACCGTAAAGGCTGAGCTTAGGGCGGTTGACCGCCGAAAGCAGCAGGTGACGATCCCGGACGTAGGGCGGAGCCTGCGTCACCTGCTCGTTGATGGTGTAGAGGTCACTCGCGGTGAGGTAGACGATCTTGCTCATTGTTTGGCCAACTCATCCAGCAGCCACGCGTGGGCGCGCAGCAGGTGGTCAATGTGGGCGGTGTCGCGCTCAGCGTCTGGCTCAGGGTGTGGGTCGATCGGCACGGTGCGCAGCCACGCGGCGAACTCGTCCACGTCAGCGCGGCCCGCCGCCACGTCGAGGATGAGCGTCAGCGCTTCAGCGGCGTTCCATGTGGGCTGCTGGCCGTTTACCTCTAGCATGAAGATCGCGCCGACCGCAGCCGTGCGCTTGTTGCCGTCCTTGAAGGGGTGGTTGTGCGCCAGCGAGTGCAGCAGCGCCCCGGCCTTCTCGGCCAGCGTGGGGTAGGCGTCTTGGCCGAAAGCGCTGGCTTGGGGGCGCTGCTCTGCCGCCAGCAGCAGATCTAGATCGCGCACTTTCTGCTTGCCCGTCTGGATGTCGGGGTCGTTCAAGATGCGCCCGTTGATGAAGATCAGCTCGCTGTAGGTCAAGTAGCGCACGGTGGCGGTGTGGTTCGTCATGGGTTAACCAAATCGCTGAGCGAGTAATCAAAGGTTCGTTCGTCGACATTTGGGATTATAATGCCGATATGGATACCTTGCCGACTGTTACTTTTCAGCGCGCCACTGCTCACGATGTGGCGTCAGTCGTCCGCTTGTGGCCGCATGATCCGCACGCTGACGCCCACAGACGGCTGAACGAGCGGGCACGCTGGGTGGCGCTGGCCTACTGCGACCGAGCCTTAGCCGCGGGGGGAGAGCTTGCCCGCTGTGGACGCAGGGTCGAGATCGCCAACGTGGTCGTGCTGCCCGAATGGCGGCGGCGCGGCGTCGGGCGGGCGCTCGTGACACACCTATGCGACATGGCACGCCGACAGCGCATCCACACGGTGCAGCTCACCGTTGACTCGGCCAACGTGCCTGCCGTGCGCCTCTACGCCGCCTGCGGCTTCAACACCGTGGGCACGCTCGCGCTCACCCCTGAACATTCCCTGCTCATCATGGAGAAACGCTTGTGAAACGGTTTTTGCTGTTCTTGCTGCTTCTGACGGGGCTGCCAGTGCGCGGCCAGTCGATCCTGTGCGACACAGGCGAGACGCTGCACGCCCCCTTCACACTGACCGCGCCCAACGTGCGGCAGGGCGGCGTGTCGCTCGGCTCGGTGTTCACCGTCGGCGCGACGGGCGCGGCGCTGCCGCTCGCGCTGCTGGCCTCAGATGAGGGGCAAACCGTCTGCGCCGGCGCCAGCGGGCAAGCGCTCACGCTGGAGCAGGACGGGGCGCAGCTCGCTCTCAACACGCTCATAACGAGCGCATTTGACCCGGCTGAAAACCGCCTCCAGATCGGCACGAGCGGTGAGGTGGGCGCGGCGCTGGTGATCGCCGTCGAAAACCCGCTCTTTGACACAGCGCACGAGTACACGCTGGAGATCACGCCGCAGATGCGAGCCTCTGGCGTGCCGCTGCAATTGGAGGCCTACGCGCTGGCGGATGAGAGCGTGCCCACCCTCGAGATCCTCGACGAGCGCGGGCGCACGGCCCGCCTAGACGGGGAAGCGCTGCGCTGTGAGGGCGGCGCGGGGCGCTGCACGCCGCTGCTCGGGCGCACAGTCTACACGGCGCAGAACGCAGTCGCTGGCCGCCCAACGGACGCTGCCCTGACGCTCGATCTAGGCAGTTGGCCGCTGAACAGCGTGCGCTTCCGCGTGAGCGCGACGCCGCACCTGCTCATCATCCGCGTGGCCAACGACGCCCCTGCCGCTGTCGGCGCGCTCTTCACCGATGCGCAGGGCTTGATCTGCGACGGCGTGCCCGCGTGGACGGACGGGGTCAGCCTGCGCTTCTCGGGCGCAGCCGCCGTGACGCTGACCGCCCTCGGCGACGGCCTGAGCGACCCGGTGCTAGCAGTGGATGGGGCGCAGCCGCGCTGCAACCTCGCTCACCCTGCTGCGCTCTTCTACAGCCTCGACCTGCCCGAGGCGCTCGTGCCCGTTCAAGACACCAGCGCCCAACTCACGCTGACGGGGGATGAGACAGCCTACGTGGCGCTGCGTGACGACGCCAGCGGCACGCTCTATCTAGTGATCGAGGGGCTGATGATCGACTCTGACGGCCAGATGATCGAGATCACCCCGACGGACGCGATGGGCAGCGCCAACGACTTCCTGACGATCTGGGTGGCGGCAGCCGATGAGGCGCTGGATCCGGTCGTGACGTGGGTCACACCCGACGATCTGCCCATCCTCGATGGCTTCCTTCAGCCCTACACTTGCGACAACGCCGGCGTGCCGGAGCTGTGCCACGGCCTATCGTCCAACTTGCGCGGCTCAGTCATCACGCTGGGCGAGGGCCGCCGCCTGCCGCTCAGCAGTGAGGACGCCGTGCTGACGATCCCGGTCTTTCCGCAGGCGGTCGGCGGCGCGCTGCGGCTGCACCTCACCGGCGCGAACGACACGCGCGGCGCGGTCATCGTGGCGATCAAGCTCGTCATCGGGGAATAGGTAAATCGTAAATCAAAGAGGCGCACAAGTTGTGCGCCTCAAGACGACTTCCATGCTGAGTGATTTAACGCCCGCCGCGACCGTTCCCGCCGCCGCGACCATTGCCGCCCTGCCCACCTTGGCCGGGCGCATTGCACGAGTTCCCCGGGCAGTTGTTATTATTGTTGTTGCCCTGCCCACCGTGGCCGGGCGCGTTGCACGAGTTCCCCGGGCAGTTATTATTGCTGCTGCCACCCGGGCGATTCGACTGGTTCGAGGGCTGCGTGGTGGTAGTGGTAGTCGTCTCAGGGGTCGTGTCTGTCGTGGTGGTGCGGCTATGACGCCCACGCCCGATGACGCGCCCCATCGCCAGCCCGTTCGGTCGCACGCCTGTTGCGCCCACGATCTGCCCCCAGCCTTGTCCGCCACGATGCGCGTCGAGGTAGCTTTGCGCCGTCTCCCCAGTTTGCTCCTCCAGCAGCAGCGCGCGTGCGATGTTGCCAAAGCCGTGGCCTGCGCAGTGCCAATTGATGATCACGGCTACTTCCAGTCCAAATTCACCCGCCAGCGCATTAGCCACCGGGTGCGTATCTGGCACGCAGCGACGCACGTCGACAATCGGCGTGGAGGGAACAGTCGGCTCAGGTTCGGGGGTCGCTTCGGGTTCTGGCTCTGGGGTGACTTCTGGCTCAGGTTCCACCTCTTCGATCAGCTCGAAGCTCAAGGCGCGCAGCGTGTCATCGTCCAGCAAGACGCCCGTCACGCGGACAGTTGCCCCGTCCATCGCCCGTGAGGGCAAGAACGCGCTTGAAGGGGCAATGATCACCCCTTCGACGCTGATATCTTCAACGCCGTCACCGTCAATATCCCCAAACAGCAGCACTCCAACCATTTCAACCGTCACAGGAATTTCAAATTCAGGGTCGGTGAGATCATCAGCCACAATCACCAGCGGAACAAGTGCCAACAAGATAAGTACAAACCAAAGACGCATTGCACATCTCCAATCGAAGATACATTAGCAATATCTATCAACATAACGCGCTTTGGCTGATAACAAAATAGGACTATCGTCCCCTTAACGCCTGCTAAATGGTGTCAAGGCGTTTTTTTGAAACTCAAGCAGGAGTGTCTGTTTCCAGAATGATGCTACTCAGGCCTCATCCCCCAGCCCCTTCTTCCGTGCTGGCCGCAGGCAGGCCAGTCTCTGGCCGCAGGCAGGCCAGTCTCTGGCCGCAGGCAGGCTAGTTCGAGAAGAGGAGAATAGCTCTCTTCAGGGGGATGAAGTCCCCTCTCCCGTGGAGAGGGGACTTCATCCTCTCGTGGTCACGCGAAAATTTCCCGCGTCATACAGTGAACCGCGCCGCCGCCGTTGATCCCGATGCGGCTGTCAATCGGGATGACCGTGTGCTGGGGCATCGCGTCGGCGTACACCCGCAGCGCCACGTCGTCGCTGGGCAGGCCGTAGGTGGGAACCAACACGCGCCCGTTGGCCGTGAGCGCGTTGGTATAGCCGCGCCGAATGGGGTATGTGAACCAATTAAAATAGAGCGGCGGCGTCGGCAGCAAGCGCACGTCATAGCGCTGACCGCGCGCGTTCGTCTGCTGGCGGAAGACCTGCTCAGCGGCCTTCAAGCTGACGGCGCTGGTGTGATCTGGCGCGGTGACGAGCACCGTCGTCGCGTCGGCCAACTTGGCAACGAGGTCAACGTGGCCGGTTTCCTCAAGGCGCATGCGCGGCGTGATGAGGAGTTTTTCTACAGTCAAGACGCTGCGCAGCGTGTTCAGCAGCTCATCTAGGGTGAGAGCGCGCTGCCCGTTGCGGCGGTTGGCGCTCAAGGCATGGTCAGTGGTGATGAGCGTCCCCTGCCCATCTGACCACAGGTTGCCGCCCTCAAAGTGCAGCGGCAGATGCGCCAGCGGCAGGCGGTGATGCGCCGCATAGCGTCGATTGAAGCCGTCGTCGGCCGCTTGGGGGTAGCGCGGCAGCGGGCGGTAGATCATGTCCACGAGGACGGGCTGGCCGTCGGCGGCGCGCCCGCTAAGCGGCCCATAGTCGCGGATCCAAATGTCGTCCGTCGGCGCGACGAGGAAGCACACGCGCGGTGCAGCGGCAGGCAGCCGCAGGTAGGCCAGCACGGCCCGCGCCCACCACTCCGACGGCACGACGATCTCCACCTTGACCACCGGCAGCAGCGCGTGAACCATTTGCGCGAACATCGGCCACGCCCACGGGTACACGACACCCCAACGCAGCAGCACGCGGTCGATAGGTTCCCACTGGGCGGGCAGGCGCAGCGGCGCGCCGTCGTGTGGGGCAGGCTCCGCGGTGTGCAGCGTGACAGTCGTTGGTGCGAGCACTTCTAACTGGGCGGCAATCTCGTTTGGCGTGCCGTCGAGCAGCTTCCAGCGGCGCAGCCACCGCGCCATCGCCTGCGCGCTCGTCGGTGGGGTCAGGTCGGCGTCAGCGGCCAACCAGCGGCGGAAAGCGGGCATGAGCGCCCGTTTGAGCAGCATGGGCATCTGCCGCCGCCAGACGGGGTAGAGGATTGGATCGAAGTGCAGCGGGAAGTTCATCCGATGGTTGCCCAATGCGTCGATTCAGTTCGGTTCATTATGGCACGCCCCCGCCAAGAATTGGGAGTGTCTAAAGACAAACACGCCGAGCGCTCAACACGGCCTGCCGTGTCCGCGGTTTTTTACCCCCTGACGGGCGCGACAGGTCGCGTCCCCACTTGGCCTTCGATTCGATGGTAAATGCTCTCCAAAATTTGCATTTATCCCTTCAGTCAAGTTATAACGTCACTAGTTGTCTGGCTATAGACTTCTATTTAAGTAGAACATATCTTCAGTATCAAGTAATTCGTTTTTAGTAAGGAGTGAGCGATGCGGAACACATTTATCAAACTCTGGGTGCTGCTGGTGGCGGCCGTCCTGTCCACCAACGTTATGGCGCAGTCTGCAAACGTGCTGCGCTACCCGATCAACATCGACCCCGAACACCTCAACCCGTTCACCGCGGACACCATCGCCATTTCGCGCATCCTGTCGAACGTCTACGAGGGGCTGCTGGGCTACGACCCGCGCACAGGCGACATCGTGCCGCAGCTCGCTGAGAGCTACACCATCACGGAAGATGAGGCTGGCCGCCAAGTCTACACCTTCAACTTGCGCCGCGGCGTGCTCTTCCACAACCTCGCCAGCGTCCCGCTCGAAAAACGTGAGGTCACCGCTGAAGACATCCTGTGGAACTACATGACCGCGCTCAGCGGGGACGAGGGGATCTCCGTCCAAGCGGGCACGCTGGACGCCATCTTGGGCGCGGCAGCCTACACCGCCGGCGAAGCCGACACGGTCGAGGGGTTGGAGGTCGTCGATGACTATACCTTCAAGATCACCCTTGAGCAACCAGACCGCCTGTTTGCCATCAATGGCATGATCGCCATCGCCTCACCGGAGGCCTATGAGCGGTTGGGCGATGCCTTCAACAGCACGCCGGTCGGCACGGGCCCCTTCCAGTTTGTGGAGTGGCTGCGCGAGGATCGCCTTGTGTTGGAGCGCAACCCCGACTACTACGAGGCAAGCTTGCCGCTGGTCGATGGGATTCGCTTCATCAACTATGCAGACCCCAACACGGCGCTGCTGGACTACCGCGAGGGCAACCTTGACTTCCTGTTCGCCTTCCCATCTGGCCAGCTGAACGCCATCAAAGCCGAGTTCCCGAAC
The DNA here is from genome assembly GCA_937944445.1 of uncultured Anaerolineae bacterium. Classification (GTDB taxonomy): domain Bacteria; phylum Chloroflexota; class Anaerolineae; order Aggregatilineales; family Phototrophicaceae; genus JANWYT01. The sequence continues at coordinate 9,026 of CALDYP010000057.1, read as the reverse complement.
GACTTCAACGAGAAGCCCGGCCTGCACCTGCGCTACTGGGGCTTCAACATGAACAACGGCTTCTTCGCCGAAAACCCGCTTGTGCGTCAAGCCTTCGCGCACGCGCTCGACACCGTCACCGCGTGGGACATTCTGGCTGAGGGGGCGCGCTTCCCGGCCACGTTAGGCATCCTGCCGCCGTCGATGCCCGCCTCTAACCCGTCTGTTACCTACTCGTTCGACCTCGCGCGCGCCGCCGAGCTGCTGGCCGAGGCGGGCTTCCCCAACGGCGAAGGCATGCCCGAGGTCAAGATCAGCCTCTTGGCGGCCATCGCCAGTGAGCCGCAGGTCGTCCTCTGGCAGCAAGCGTTGGAGTCGCTGGGTGTCAAGGTCGTGTTCGACGTGCAGGACGGCAGCACCTACTGGAACAGCATCGTGCAAGACGACGCCATGATCTTTATCAACGGCTGGGCGGCGGGCCTCGTTGACCCGTCCGACGTGTTCGACTTCCTGATCTTGGAAGGGCGCGGCTCGATGCGCTATAACAACCCCGCCGTCAACGAGCTGCTGCGCGCTGCCCGCGTCGAGATGGACGAGGCCGCCCGCGAGGCGCTCTACCAGCAGGCCCATGACCTCGTGATGGCCGACGTGCCGATGATCCCATCCGCTTACAGCAAGGTGCTGTGGCTCCAGAAACCTTACATCGAGGGCTTCGAACCCGGCGGCGGTGGCACGCACACAGCGCGGTTGAAGTTCGTGTCGATCAACCGCTGAGCGCTGCTGCTTGCTCAATGACAACACACGGGGGGCAGCCGCAGCGGCGGTCCCCCGTCGCACAGCGGCAAGGAAACAGACGTGACTAAATACATCGCGCGGCGGGTCTTACAGATGATCCCGACGCTGCTCATCATCTTCACCGTCATCTTCGTGCTGCGTTACCTGATGCCCGGCGACCCGCTCAAGGCGACGCTCGGCGAGGAATACAATCGGCTCGACCCGGCCACCATCGCGCGGTTGGAAGAAGAACTTGGGATCAACCGCCCCTTCCTCGTGCAGTATTTCGACCACTTGGGCCGCATGCTGCGCCTCGACCTCGGTCGTTCGTTTATCGAACGGCAGCCCGTCATCGACATCATCGGCTATCGGCTGCCGCGCACGTTGCAGCTCATGCTGGGCGGGATTGCCGTCGGGCTGCTCATCGGCATCCCGGCCGGCGTCATCTCGGCGCTGCGGCAGTACTCGTGGCTCGACCACACGCTGATGGTCATCGCCTTGATCGGCTTGTCGATGCCCGTCTTCTGGCAGGGGTTGATGGCGCAGCTCTTGCTGACGCAGAGCACGACCGGCATCAAGATCTTCCCGGTGGCCGGCTTCGGCGACGGCGACCCGTGGTACATGGTGCTGCCCTCGCTCGTGCTCGGCACGAACCTATCGGCGGTCGTGGCGCGCATCACCCGCACCTCGATGCTGGAAGTAAAGGGGCAGGATTACCTCAAGACGGCGCGCGCCAAAGGGCTGACGAACCGCGTCGTCCTGTTTCGCCACCACATGCGCAACGCCATGCTGCCGATTGTGACGATCGTCGGCTTGCAGTTCGGCGGCATCATGGGCGGCGCGCTCGTCACAGAGACGATCTTCAACTGGCCCGGGCTGGGCCGCGTGATCGTGACGGCGATCCAGCGGCTGGATACGCCGGTCATCCTCGGCGTGTTGACGATGGGGGCGCTCACGTTCATGGTCGCCAACCTCATCACCGACTTGATCTACGCGCTGATCGACCCACGCATTCGTTACAACTAGGGGCGCGTATGAACTCCACTGCTTCCAACACACCGGCCAACCCCGCCCAAGTCGCGCAGATTGCGCCCATCGCCCGCAGCAACCAACAGCGCTTCATGCGCGCGTTCTTTCGCAATCGGATCGCCGTGCTGGGGGTGTTCATCGTGCTGACGATGGTGATCTGCGCGGTCTTCGCGCCGGTCATCGCGCCGCACCCGCCCAACCAAATCAACCCCGTGGATCGCCTCAAGCCGCCCAGCCTACAGTACCCGCTCGGTACGGACGAGTTCGGGCGCGACATCTTCAGCCGCTTGCTGTATGGCGCGCAGATCTCATTGGTGATCGCTTTTGTGGCGCAGGGTGTGGCGATCAGCATCGGCCTGACGCTGGGGTTGGTGTCGGGCTGGTATGGGGGCTGGCTGGACGACGTCATCATGCGGATCACGGACGCCTTCTTCGCCATCCCGGGCTTGATGTTCTTGATCGTCTGGGTGTCGATCCTCGGCGCGAACCCGATCAGCATCTTCGTTGCGCTGGGGTTGATCGGCTGGCCGAGCGACGCGCGGATGATGCGCGCGCAGGTGCTCTCGCTGAAAGAGCGCGAGTATGTGCTGGCGGCGCGCGCGATGGGGGCGTCGGCTGCGCGCATCATGCTGCGCCACCTGCTGCCGAACGCGGTCGCGCCGTCGCTGGTGCTGGCGTCGCTGGGCATTGCCGGGGCGATCCTCGCCGAATCGAGCCTGAGCTTCATCGGCCTCGGCGTTCAGATCCCTAACCCAAGCTGGGGCACGATGATCTCAACGGGGCGCAACTTCACCAGCAACGCTTGGTGGTATGCCATCTTCCCCGGCCTCACGATCATGATTACGGTGTTGGGCTTCAACTTCATCGGGGATGGGCTGCGCGACGCGCTCGACCCGTCGCAGTACCGGTGAGTGGAGGCAGCGCATCGCGGTAGATTTGCTGTTGCTTTGCGTTTATCATCGTATCAGCTTGCTACCTTTGAAAAAATCACATGCCGAAACAACTCGACAATCGCCTGTTTGACGGCTTTGCTGTGCTGATGCTCATGATCTTGGCGTTGGGGCTGGCACTCTACACGCGCCAGATGATCATGCACTGGGATGAGTTTGGCTCGTATGACTTCACACGCTACCCGCTCATCGAGGTGGCGCTCATGCAGCATGACATCCACGCGCCCCTGTGGTGGATACAGTTCTGGGGGTGGTGGCGCGCCTTCGGCCAGAGCGAGGCCGTGGGCCGCTGGAACAGCCTGCTCATCGCGTTCGTCACGCTGGCGCTGGCCTACCAAGTCGGCAAGCAGGCCTTCCGCAGCCCGTTAATCGGGCTGGGGGCGATGGCCGTCACGGCGCTGCACCCGTTCGTCCTAAGGTATGGGCTGGACATGCGCCCATATCCGTTGGTGGTGCTGCTGGCGCTGATGAGCGTGTGGGCGCTGCTGCGCTGGCTGAACCGTCCGACGGCGGCGCGCGCGCGCCTCTATGGGCTGGTGGTGGCGCTCATGCTCTACACGCACTACTACATGGCGCTGCTGGCGCTGGCACAGGGGATCTACGCGCTGCTGGCGCGGCGCAGCCGAGCCGCGTGGATCCAGATGGCGCAAGCGGTTGGGGTCGTGCTAGTGTTGTTCGGCCCGTGGCTGCCGATCCTCGTCCGCCACTACAACCACCTGCGGGGCGTCGTTCGCCCGTTAGACGCGCGCGTCGCCCTCTCGCCCTATCCCACCGTCCCTACCACGCCCGAGACTGTGCAGCAGTTCATCGACTTGAACACGCTGGGGCTGGGCGCGGGGCTGCTGCTCATCGTGGGGTTGGCGTTCGTCTTGCGCCGCTGGCGGATGGAAGCCGGGCTGGCGCTGGCGATGTTTGCCCTGCCCACCGCGGCGGTCTTCCTGCTGAACGTCAACATCAGCTTGATGGTCGAGCGCTACATGGTGTTCGTCGTTTGGGGGCCGATCCTGCTGTTGATGGCGGGGTGGGCGCTGCTGGACGGGCGGCTGCGCTGGCTGCGGCTGCCGGTGATTGCGCTGTGCGTTGGCGGCGTGGCGCTGCTCGCCCCCACATGGCACAAGGTTTACCCGCCCGTGCGCGAGGTGTGGCAGAGCATCTACACGGACTGGCAGGCGGGCGACGTGCTCATCATGGACAACTTCGACGACACACACAAGTACCTGCGCGCAGGGCATTACCTGCCTGCGGGGTTCAGCGGCTTTGAGACGATCGCCCCCGAGGAAGCCCTCGGCCATGCGCGCGTTTGGCATGTGACGGACAACATCTTCGATGCGACGGTCAACGCTCACCTTGACTTCTTAAAGCAGCACTTCACCATCGTGCGCGTCTACGGAGAGTGCAACGCGCGGCGCTGCTTCGTCGGCCAACTGTTAGAGCCGCTGGCCCCCTAGTTCGCGTTCTGGTCGCTCTCTTCTTCGAGCACGTCGCCCGCCAACCCGGCCAGCATGTCAAGCGACAGCCCCTGACGGCTCTCCATTGCCAGCCGCACTTTGTCGCCGCACACGAGGCACTGCGGGTCGCGCTCGACGTTGACCCATAGGCCAGTGTGGGGCGCGCTGATGTCGCCGTCGACGATTTCGATGAAGTTGTTGGCCAAGATGACGGTGTTGCCGGGCATCTCCTCGTGGACAGGCGTGCCCCGCAGCAGCTCGTTCAGGACGATGTCGGTCTGCACGCTGGCGACCTTCACCACGTGGATCCACAGGCCGGGTTCGGCTTCGAGCGTGCCCTGTGCGCCGATCATGCCGTAGTCAAGCTGCTGCGTGTTGGGGTCAACGCGGACGGCGGCGTTGCCGCGCAGTTCGGCGCTCCAACAGGCGTAGCACGGGCCATCATACGGGCGGATGATGACGACGTCGCCGCCTTCGCCGCGCTCGTAGACGCCCGCATAGACCGCTGTCACGCGCCGCTTGAGGCACGCCTCGTTGATGAGGTACTTGGCGTTTTCGCCGTCCACGCCCACGACCAGCACATCCAGCCCATCGAGCGCGCTCATGTGCTGCTCGATGCGCCCTTCGATCACGGTCACGGTTGCTTGTGGGTTGCGCTGGAGGATCAGATCAGCGACGGCGGCGGCCTTGTTCTGGCCGATGTAGCGCCGGTCGGCCACGTGGCGGGTGATGTTGGCCTCTTCGATGATGTCGTCATCGACGAGGGTGAAGTGGCCGACGCCGCTCATCGCCAAGCTGAGCGCGACAAACCCGCCCCCACTCCCGACGCCGACCACGCCGACGTGGCTTTCGCGTAGGCGCTGAAGGTTGTCTGTGCCGTAGAGTTTTTCAACGCGGTTCCATGTCATTCCACATCGTCCTTTGCGGGTTCATCAGTTGGTGGGGTGGGGCGTGCAACTTTCTTCTCTTCAACTTGCACCGGGATGCGCACGGGGCCGCTAGCTGGTGGCTCAGCACGGCGTGGCGTGGGGTGGGCCAACCCCTGCGCCGTCTCGACAGCCTTGATCACATCAACGACTAAGGTTTCTTCCGTCCAACGGAAGCTCGACAGCGACGGCGGTGGGGTGCGCTGTTCCCACAAGCGCTGCCAGATGTCGTAGATGTACATCGAGGGGTCGATGTCCTTGAACTGGCTCAGGTAGAGGCGCGGCGGCGTGTTGGGATAGTCCCAATCCGTGACGACGAGGTAGACTTGGCTTGTGCCGGGCCGCCCGATGATGAAGCAGATCTCCAACGGCGGCTTGCCGTCGGTGTTCCACAGCACAAAATCGCCCACGCGGAAGTAGCCGTTAAGCTCCAAGATGTCCAGTTCGTCGTTGACGAGGTCTTCGGCGAGGATGTGCCACGGGTAAGGCGTCAGTTCTGGGAGCTGCTCATTCGGGACGATGCGGGGGGTGATGGGTTGAAAGAAGCGGCTGTCGCGGTGGATGTACCACCAATCCATGCGGAGGCTGGTTCCATCTTCCAGCGCGACGGTGAAGTAGTTAACCTGTGCGCCGTCCTCATTGGTGACGGAGTCATGCCCCAGCGTCACAATCGGGACGAGCAAGAAGTCAAAATCGTTTTCCTCGTCCTCCATGAAGCGCAGCGCCGTCATCAAATCGCCGCCGGAGGGCTGGATCATGAAGCCGGGCTGCTTGTGCCAATCGCCCATGTGGCGCAGCGGCTGGTTCCATCTGGGGTGGATGGGCCGCCCGCGCGCGTCTTTGCCCAGCTCGCGGCAGGTCTCCCAGTTGTCCGAAAGCCAGAAGAAGATATCTTGCTGAAGCTCATCGCCCTGTTCGAACATGTGCGAGCGGCGGATGGCGTTCTCATCAGGGCTGATGGTGTCTAGGACGTAGAGCGTCGGCATGCTTTCGGGGATGTTTTCCGCTGGGACAACGAATCCGACCATCGTCTCACCGGTCTCATCTGCGAGGTAGTGCTTGGCCGCCTCCACAACGCGATCTACCACGCGCTGAGCGATGATCAAATTCGGTACGATTCCACGGCTAATCATGGCGAGTCCTCGTATGCGCTTGCCCAAATGGTTGAATTCACCTGTCACAGCCTCCCAAAGCTGTATCATGCCGACTTACCAGTCCATGCGGCGCGACAGGGGTGAATCAGGCCGGACGCGCTCCTCGATGCCCGGCCAGCTTCCCGTTGTGCGCCATGTGTAATATGAGTACAGCCACTCGATCGCCCAACCGGCCACCGTCACCGCGGTTGATTTGGCCGGGTTCCAGCCGTAGTTTTCGCCGTCACGCGGGTTGAACAGGCACAACTGCCCGTCCTCGTACTGATGCTTTTCGCTGTAGATGCGCGGGCGCATGCAATACGCCTCGGCTGGCCGGTTGGGATATTCCTTGGGGTAGAGGATTTTGAGGGTGTGCGCTGGGTCAGGGACGACGGTCAGGTTGATGTTGACCGTGCCCTGCCAATACAGCAGGCCCCCAAACGGCGGCACGACCAGCTTGAACGTGTTTCCAAATGTCGCTTTCATCGCCTCAACCTCCATAATGAGGCGCGGCGAGACTTCTTGTTTTGTGCCCCACCAATTGCTCACGCGGCAGTCTCCACAATTCTCTGCTAATAGATAGGTACGCAATCAGATGCTGCGAGTTGCATTTACTATTCTATCATGACCTCGTTGAAACGAAACTGAGACAGCGCTAACGATTTATCGCAGGCGTGTTCGTTTTTTTGCGCCCTGCAGCCAGCACGGGAGAAGGGAGGATTAAGCCCCCCTTCAAGGGGCGCGCCTGAGCCGAGCGCTTCAGCCGCGGGGCGCGGCTTGGACTCGCTACATTGATCTAAACACGCTTTACTCATCTTGCTGTTTGACTTCATTTAGAAACCTGCTCTATAATGCTTTTTACTAAACAGGGGCGGCGTGTGCCAAAACAACGATCATCGGGGGGTTATCGAAAGGCCTGCCATACATGGCAAAGACGAAACGCACTATTTGGGATGAATTGATGGAAATTGGCAAAGAGATTGCCGACAAAATTGAGGAAACGCTCAACCCACGCCGCCGCAAACCCGCTCGCGTTCCTGTGCCGATCCCGGTGCGCAACGGCGGGCGTCGCCCCGACCCCTACCACAAGCGTTGAATCAAAACAGCCCCGCGAAGGGGCTTTTTTGTCTGTGCGCCGCGTTGTTCACTCGACGTCGATGCGATCCCCTTCCATGCTGGTAATCGTGGCCAACGCCACAATCGGCACGTCGTAGCCTGCGGCAATCAGCGCCTGTCGCCCACCTTCGAACGTCTTTTCCACCACCACCCCCACGCCGACCAAATGTGCGTTAGCGGCTTGCACCATCCGCGCCAACGCTTTGAGCGTCTCCCCTGTGGCGAGGAAGTCGTCAATCACCAGCACGCGCTCACCGGCTTTCAGAAATTCCCCACTGACGAGCAGTTCGACCACGCCGCCCTTCGTGTGGCTGGGGGCGGTCTCAAGGTAGATCGGCCCCGCCATCGTGATCGGGCGCTTCTTGCGCGCGTAAACCACCGGCACACCCAGCTCGAGGCCGGTCATCATGGCCGGCGCGATGCCGCTGATCTCTGCCGTGAGGATGCGATCCACTTGGATCGGACGGAACGCCTCAGCCAACGCCTTGCCCATCCCGGCCATGAGCTGCGGATCAAGCTGGTGGTTCAGCAGGCTGTCGATCTTCAGGATGCCGTGGCCGAGGTTGCGGCCTTCTGCGCGGATGCGTTCAACGAGGGGTTGATAGCTCATAAGCGGCCTTCTCCAAGACGCATATATAATGAACGCAAGTATACGTTCATGTGTAGGCTGAGATAAGCCCATGCCAGACCTTTTACCCGATGCCCTGCGCCAGCGGCTGCTGCGCTTGCGCCTGCGCCCACGACAAACGCGCAGCGGCGGCCTGAAAGGTGAGCGCCGCAGCACCCGCCGCGGCACGAGCCTTGAGTTTGCCGACTTTCGGAACTACGTCGCGGGCGACGATCTGCGCAAACTTGATTGGAACGCCTTCGCGCGGCTCGACCGCCCCATCGTCAAGCTCTACGAGGACGAACAAGACGCGCTCCTTCACCTGCTGCTCGACGATTCCGCCAGCATGGGGGCGCTGCCCGACGACCCGACCAGCGCCGCAAAGGGGCAAGCCGCGCGTCAGATTGCGGCGGGGCTGGGCTTCATCGCCCTCCACACCAACGACCGCCTGACGCTCACCCGGCTGAGCGCCCCGCAGGAGCCGAGCTTCAGCGGGCGCGGGCGCGGCAGCGTGGCGGGCTTGCTACGAGCGTTGGACGCAGATTTTTCTGACGGCCCAACCGACATCGTCGGGGCGCTGCGCCGCTTCAGCCAGCGCGAACGGCGCGGCGGCATGGCCTTCCTCATCAGCGATCTGTTCACTGAGGGCGACCTTGACGCCGGGCTGCGCGCCCTGCTGGCCGCCCATCACGAGGTGACCGTGCTGCACACCCTCAGCCCTGAGGAACGGCAGCCCACCCTCAGCGGCGACCTGCGCTTGATCGACGTGGAGACAAACGCCGCCGCCGAGCTGACGATCACCGCTGACCTCTATGAGCAGTATCAGCAGTCGTTGGCGGCGTGGCAGAAGGGCATCCGTGCGATGTGTGCGCGGCGCGGGGTGCGCTATCTGCCCATCACGACTAGCGACCCGCTGGAGCAGCTCTTCCTGCGCGACCTGCGGCGCGTCGGCGTCGTATCGTAGAAACCCTCACCCCTAAATCCCCTCTCCACAGGTGATCTGCCTTGCGATCACGTGAAGAGGGAATTTAAGGGTGGGGCCTCTGACTATCTGTTTGTCTTTA
>CALDYP010000056.1 GCA_937944445.1 uncultured Anaerolineae bacterium | reverse complement strand
GTGAGGCCCCGCGGACGCGACAGGTCGTTGCAGGCGTGAGGCCCCGCGGACGCGACGGGTTGTTGCAGGCGTGAGGCCCCGCGGACGCGACAGGTCGCGTCCCTACTGGGCGGGTGCTGGCCTATGTCGGCTTTGTTCCGTGTTAATTTCTCGAACGGCATTAGCGCTCGGCGGCTTGCGACACGCCCGTGGCTTCAGGCGCGTCTAGCGAGCTAGTCCGCCCACAGGGGTCGCAGGCGGGCGGCGGCCTGCGCCGGGCCATCGGCGGCCAGCGGCTGGCGCGCAGGTGGCAGCGCTGCGGCTTGTTCCAACAGATCGACCCACGCGCCGCGCTCGAACGCCGTCAGCGGGACGAACAGCCCGCGCCCGTGCTGGCGCAGCGCCGCGTCCAACAGCGCCGACTCGCGCCAGTCATCCGTCAGCGTGTAGAGCATCGCCGCGCGGTGGGCGATCACCTCCGCCACGGTGGAGCCGCCCGCCTTGCCGACCACGACATCCGCCGCCGCGATCAAGTCGTGGTAGGCCGGAAAGTCCACTGGCACACAGCGCGCCGCCGCCAGATGGGCGACCTGCTCATACGCGCCGGGCATGGTGAGGAACGTCCAGCCGCGCACCCCGGCCAGCGCGCGGACGTCGGTCTGACCCCAGCCGTGGCCGCCCATCGTCAGCAGCGCCAAGCGGTGATCGTCGGGCACGTTGAAGAGGCGGCGCACCGTCTCCCGCGGGCGCGTGGGCATGTTGGCGAACAGGCCGACCGGCTCCACGCGCGGGAACTGTGGGAAGGGGTGCGCGAAGGGCATCTGCAAGGCGAGCGTCGCCTGCGCGTACTGCTGTGTGATGTGGGCGATGATCGGGTTGAACGCCGCGCAGCGCGCCGCGTAGTGCTCGTAGACCCAATCCCACGTGAAATGGCTGATGACGACCGTCGGGACGCCCAGCGCCGCCCCCACCGCGCAGGCCACCGGCGGCATGTCGCTCAAGATCAAGCGCACGTCGTGTTGGCGCGCGTAGGCCACTTCGTGGGCGATCAGGTCTGGCTCATGGGCGATGAAGTCGGCGTACCATGCGGCGGTGGCGTCCACGTCGTAGCGCAGCGGGTCGTGCTGGATCATGCCGATGTCGAAGCGCTGCGAGTGATGATGGTGCGCAGCGGCGAAGAACTTGGCCGGGGCGGCAGAACGAACGTGCACGCGCGCGCCGTCGGCCCCCAGCGCGGCGATCAACCCCTGCTGGCGGGCCGCGTGGCCGAAGCCGTGCGACGAGACGTAGAACAGCAGGTCAGCCATGCGCTCAGTCGATCACTTGGCAGCGGTTGACCAGCGTCCCCAGCGGCTCAATCGTCACGGACACCTCGTCGCCGTCTTGTAGGAAGCGCGGCGGGGTCATCCCCTTGCCCACGCCGGCCGGCGTCCCCGTCAGGATGACGTCGCCCGGCTCCAGCGTGAAGGCCTGCGAGAGGTACGCCACCAAGAACGGCACGCGGAAGAACATGTCGGCGGTGCTGCCATGCTGCACCCGTTCGCCGTTGACGCGCGTCTCGATCGTCAGCGCGTGCGGGTCGGGCACTTCATCCTTAGTGACGATGTACGGCCCCAGCGGGCAGAACGTGTCCATGCCTTTGGCGCGCGCCCACTGCTTGTCGCCGTCTTGCAGGTCGCGGGCGCTCACGTCGTTGGCGATCACGTAGCCGAACACCGCGTCCATCGCCTCGTCCTCGCTGATGTCTTTGACGCGCTGGCCGATCACGACGCCGAGTTCCCCCTCCCAGTCCACCTTTTGGGTGAGCGCGCCGCGCCAGCGGATGACCTCGCCGCTGCCGATGACGCTGCTGGGGAACTTGCTGAAGATGAGCGGCTTCTCTGGCAGGTCGTTGCCCAGCTCGCGGGCGTGTTCGGCGTAGTTGCGCCCCACGCACAAGATCTTGCCGGGGATGAGCGGAGCGATCAGCGTCACCCCTTGTTGGATGCGGTAGCGCTGCGAGAGGTCGATCTCGCCGCCCTTGCGGATGATGTCGATGACTTGGCCGCCCAGCATATACACGCTGCCATCGCTGTATTCGGCGGCGTGTAGGCTGCCATCAGGCCGCCGAATGGTGCAGAGTTTCATGCCGTCTCCCTTCGTGTGTGGCGTGGGCGCAGCGCCCACCCCTTTTAATAATCGCTGGCCGCGTTGGGGGTGGCGCTGCCGCTCTCCTCGCGGACGATGGCCACGCCGGCGCTCGCGCCGATGCGGTTGGCCCCCGCCGCGATCATGGCCTGCGCATCGGCGAGGGTGCGCACGCCGCCGCTGGCCTTGACGCCCATCCCCTCGCCGACGATCTGGCGCATCAAGCGCACGTGCTCCACCGTCGCGCCGCCCCCGCTGAAGCCGGTGCTCGTCTTGACGAAATCCGCCCCTGCCCGCCGCGCGATCTGGCAGGCGATGACGATCTCTTCATCCGTCAGCAGCGCCGTCTCAAGGATCACCTTGCACAGGGCGTTGTGCTCATGGCAGACGGTGGCCACGTCGCTGATGTCCTCGTACACGGCTACGAGGTTGCGGAACTTCAGCGCGCCGACGTGCAGCACCATGTCGATTTCCTGCGCCCCCGCGCGGATCGCCTCTAGCGCTTCGTAGGCCTTCACCTGCGGCAGCGACGCCCCCAACGGGAACCCTACCACCGCGCACACCTTGACGCTCGTCGCGCGCAGCAGCTCAGCGGCCAGCGGCACGAACACGCTGTTTACACACACCGACGCAAACCCGTACAATTTGCCCTCATAGCACAGCAGCTCAACGTCGCGCTCAGTCGCTTCGGGTTTGAGCAGGGTGTGGTCGATCACGCGGGCGATCCCGTCGCCTTCTGGCAGCGCGCCGAGGCCGGGCAGTATGCGCCCGGTGCGCGCCTGCACGCTGGCCTCGTCGAGGATCGCGTTCACTTTTTTCACGATGGTGTCAGTGTTCATCATATCACTTTCACTGGATTACTGACGCTATTGTACCTGTTCTGGCGCATTTGGGGAGTTTGAGGGTTGGCCAATCCGTCGTTGAAGATCCCGCTGTGGCACATCGCGCTAGCGACGCTGATCGTGTTGGGGGCGTTCGCGCTGCGGTCAGCGGTGGTGTTCGAGCGGGCGGCGGGCGACCCCGTGTTCTACCCGCCAGACGGCAACGACATGCGCACCTACCTCACGCAGGCCGAGACGATCCTCGCAGGCGGCTGGACGTGGGGGCGGCAGCCCGGCCCGTCGCTGCTGTTCGCGCTGTTGATGGGCGGCATGGGCACGCGCGAGCCGGGGACGCTCATGCTGGCGCTCAGCCTGTTGGACGCGCTGGCAGCGGGGGCGCTCATCGGCTGCGGCTGGCTGCTCACGCGCCGCTTGTGGGCAGGGCACATCGCGGGCGCGCTCTACGCGCTCTACCCGCTGAGCGTCTTCTACGGCACAACCCTGCTAGCCGACCCGCTGGGGGCGCAGCTCTTGGCGTGGGGGCTGCTGCTGACGCTGTGGCAAACCGAGCGTGCCCGCTGGCCGCGGACGATCCTGCTGGGCGGGCTGCTGGGGGCGCTGCTGCTCACGCGCAACAACCTCTTCCCGCTGGCGGTAGCGCTGCTCGTGGCGGCGCTGTGGGGGCTACCGCGCCGTCAGCTTGTGGCGCATGTGGGCGTGGCCGTCGCGCTGGCGCTGGCGCTCAACACGGCGTTAGCCACCTCGTCGGCGTTGGACATCGACATGCAGCTTTACAGCGGCAACAACCGCGACGCGAACGGCTTCGGCGGCGCGTCGATGGCCTTCATCGCCAAAGACACGCCCACCTACTGGCAGGCGCTGGCGCAGGACGTGCTCATCGCGCCGCTGCGCTTCGCTGGGCTGCTGCTGCACAAGTGGGCCGCATCGTGGAGCAGCCTCGAGTTCGGCAACAACATCGACTACTTGCAGACGCGCGCGGTCAGCCCGACGCTGCAAGCCCTGCCGGGCGACTTTGCGCTGCTGGCGGTGGGGGCAGGGGTGGGGTTGGCCGCGTTGTGGAACCAGCAGCGGCGGCTGGCGCTGGGCTGGCTGGCGGCGCTGGGGATGTTCACGCTCGCGCTGATCGCCACCTTCGCGCTGAGCCGCCTGCGCTACCCGATGGTCGTGCTGCTGCTGCCGCTGTGGTCGGTTGCGGCGGTCGCGCTGGTGGATGGGCTGCGGCAGCGCGCGCGGCGGTGGCCGCTGGCGGGCGGCGCGGCGGCAGGGGTCGCGGCGAGCGTCCTCTTCCCGCTGGCGGTGAGTGCCGCGCTCATCCCGCCTAAGCCGATCTTCGACGCGCTGCCGAACGGCGTCACCCCGCTCAACGTCGCCTTTGGCGAGTCGGGCGTGCGGCTGGTCGGCTGGCGGACGCTGCGCTTTTGGGAAGGGCCAGCCCGCGGCTGGATGCGCCCCGATCAAGCCTACACCGTGCAGCTCTACTGGGCGCTCGATCGCCCGACTGAGCTTGACTACACCTTCCACATCGCCTACGTGGTGGACGACGTGCGCTACGCTGGCGCAGACAGCCGACTGGGGCACGTGTCGTTCCCCTTCCTGCCCACCAGCCGCTGGCAGCCCGACCGCATCTACAGCGAGATCGTGGCGTTCAAAGCGACGGAGCCGCTGCCGCTGGCGACGTATGGCGAGATTCGCGTGGGGGTGTACCACGTTGACCTTGACACGGAGATCCTGACCGATTACCCCGTGACGGAGCCAGCGCCAGACCGCTCATGGGTGCTGCAAACGCTGGCCTTCTACGACGGCTCGACGCCCGCCGTGCCCGATGACCTGCCGCGCGTCGATCTGCGCTTTGGGACGGCAGGGGGCGATCAGATCGTCCTTGAAGCGCTGGACGTCCCAACGCAGGCCGCCCCCAACGAGACGATCACCCTGCGCATGGTGTGGCGCGCCGTGGGCGACGTCGCGCGCGACTACCGCCTGTTCCTGCACGTGATGGACGCGGACGACCAGCTAGCGGCGCAGGGCGACCGCGCCCCGCACCCCGTCCCGTCGTCGAACTGGCAGCCCGGCTACCCCTTCTACAGCGAGATGACGCTCACCATGCCCGAGCAGGCGGGCGAGTATGCCGTGTATCTGGGCTTGATCGAGGCTGTCACCCGCGACCGGCTGCCCATCGACGCGCCCGACTTCCGCCCACGCGTGGCGACGATCACGGTGGGGGGGTGATGCGTCGGCAGGCCGCATCCCCCAACCCCTTTCTCTACCATAAGAAGGGGGCAGATGTCCCCTCTCTGAGGGATCGCGTAACGGATCAGTTCAAGCATGTGTCGGTTTTGTCGGCGCTGAGCTTGTGGCTGCTGCCGCTGATGGTGGCGGCGCTGCTCTACACGAACGGCGTCGCGCTGCCCTTCTTCAGCGACGACGTCGAAACGCAGCGTTTCGTCCAACCGCGAACGCTGCTTGAACTGTGGACGCAGGTCGAGGTCAACGGGGCGTACTACCGCCCGCTGGCCAACCTGCTGTACCGCGCCCTGCCGCTGGACGCAGCGCTGTGGCATGGGCTGCTGCTGTGGCTGCACCTGCTGACGGTGGCGCTGGTGGGCGCGTTGGCGCGGGCGCTGATCGGGCGGCGGGCGGTTTTCAGCGCGATGCTGCTGTACGCGGCCTTCCCGTTCCACGCGCAGTCGGTGCTCTGGGCTGGGTCGATCGTGCACGTGCTGATGGTCTCGCTGATCGTGGCGGCCTGCGTCGGCGCGCTGACCGATCGGCCACGGCTGGCGCTGTTGAGCGGGGTCGCCGCCCCGTTCGCCCACGAGTCGGGGGTGACGACGGCGGCGCTGGTCGGCTTGGCGCTGTGGGCGCAGGGCGGCGCGTGCGGCGTCCGTCAGCGCTGGCGGCTGCTGGCAGCGCTCGCAGGCGCGGCGCTGATCTACTGGCTGCTGCGGAGCTTCTTCGTGGGCGGGGGCGGTCTGCGCCTTGACTTCGACGCGCTGGCGTTCAACGCGGCCTATTTGGGGCAGGGGCTGAGCCTGCCTGCGCAGTGGATCGCCGGGGCGCTGGGCGGCGACCCTGTCGCGCGGGCGCTGGGCGCGCTGGCGGCGTTCTGCGCGCTCTTGATCGCAGTGCTGGGGCGGCAGCGGCTGCTCTGGGCTGGGCTGGGCTGGGTCGGCGTAGGGTTGGCCCCGGCGTGGCTGCTGCTGCACCCGAACTACGTGCTCTACGGCGACCGACTGCTGACGATTGCCGCGCCCGCGATTGTGCTGCTGTGGGCGGCGGCGCTGCACAAGCTGCCGCGCGGGCTGGGCACGCTGGCGCTCGTCGCCTTGACGCTCGGCAGCGTGGGCATGGCGCAGAGCGTGATCGCACAGCATCGCCTGCACGCCGACGCGCTGCGACCCGTCATCGCCACGGCTGACCCCGCCGTGCCCACGCTCTACCTGAACTTGCCCGCTCACACCGAACAGATCGCCAGCCCGCTGCCCCTGTGGCGCGCTAGCGCCGGCCTGCTCACCGATTGGATCGAGCTGCGCGACTTCTTGTGGCTGAACGCCGCGCAGCGCGAGTTCCCTCGTGTGGGCTACGCGCATGCGCCGTGGCTGGCCGACGCGCCGCCCGACCTGCTGACGCGCTTCTACGGCGGCAGCCTCTCCCCCGCTGAGCTGCCCTCGCTCATCCAGCAGCACGCGCGGACGATCCGCACGCGCTGGACAGGCACGGGCTGGCAGGCCTTCGAGTGGGCGCGGCAGCTGGATCGCGCCTCAGGGGTGATGTTTGACGAGTCGATCATCCTGCACGCTGAGGCAGCGCTGACGGGCGACGCGGTGCGGGTGGCGTTGGACTGGCAGCGCATCGCCGCCCCAAGCGCCGACTGGACGGCGTTCGTGCATCTGCTGTGTGACGGCCAGATTGTCGCCCAAGCGGACGGCGACCCGTTCGCGGGCAGCCTGCCGCTCAGCGCGTGGAAGGACGGCGAGGCGTGGCGCGAGGTGCGCTGGCTGACGCTGCCCACCAGCGCCGACCGCGGCTGCCTGCGCGTGGCGGTCGGCCTCTACGATCGCGCTACGCTGGAGCGCGCGCGCTCCGACGTCGGGGACGCGCTCGACGCGCCGATGAGATAGCTCCACGGGTGACCGCAAGGCAGGTCACTTTGAGGGGGGATTTAAGGGTGGAGCCTCATCGTTCAGCATCTGGCGGTAGACGGCGACCGTCTGCATGGCGACCTGCGCGTGGGTGAAATGTTCCACAGCGCGCGCGCGCCCGCGTTCTGCCAGCGTCGCGTACAGCGTTGAATCGTCGTGCAAGCGCCGCAGCGCCCCCGCGAGCGCCGCCGCGTCGCCCTCAGGGACGATCAGCCCCGCATCGCCGATCACGCCGGGGATGGCCCCGCTGTCGCTGCCGACGACCGGCAGGCCGCAGGCCATCGCCTCGACCAGCACGCGCCCGAACTGTTCTTTCCAGTTGGGGCGCGTCAGCGAGGGCAGCGCTAGCACGTCGATCTGACGGTACTCGTCGAGGATGGCCTGTGAGGGGCGCTGCGGGACGAACGTCACACGCTCGGCGACCTTCAAGGCTTCAGCCTGAGCGGCCAGCGCCGCGCGCAGCGGCCCGCCCCCGACGATCCGCAGGCGCGCATCCGACGGCAGCACCGCGAACGCCTCCAGCAGCAGGCGCAGCCCTTTCTCTTCGACCAACCGCCCAACGTAGCCGACGGTGAAGGGGCGCGGTGGGCGCGGCGCAGGCGTGAACCAGTCCGTATCTGTGCCGAACTGTGGGATAGTCGTCATCGGGCCAGCGTAGCCCTTCGCCCGCCAGACCGCGCCGGCGCTGTCCGTCCCAACCAGCGCGTGATCGACGCGCCGCAGCACCCATGCCTCGCCCCACGCGAACGGCGGTGGGTAGCGCCGATAGATGTTCTGCCAGCTAAAGAAGAGGCTGCGCGCGCCAGCTTGCCGCGCCAGCCACAGCGCCTGCCACGCGGCGACGTTGTACGGCTCTTCGTCGATGTGGACGATCTGCGGCTGAAAATCAGCCAGTTCGCGCCCCAACGCCGGGTAGAAGTGCAGGTGAAAGTTCCCGTTGAAGCGGATCGGCGTGGCGCGCAGCTCGTAGCCCTGTGTGTAGGCGCGCTCCAGCGGCTGCTCGCCGCGCTCATCGCGCCAGCTCGGCGGGACGAGCACGCGCAGCGTCACCCCCTGCGCGGCGATCTGCTCCAGCTTGCGCTGGTAGATGCCGACGATGCACGCCTTGCTGAGCATCAACACGCGCATGGACGGCTCACTTGGCACGGCGCGCGCGCCAGCGCTCCCACAGCAGCGCCAGCGTTGCCGCGCTCATCAAGAACAAGAGCGGATCCGACGGGCTGCGGTAGCGCGTGGAGGGGTGAAAGGCCACGTACATGATCGTCATGCTGAGCTGCACGAACCACAACAGCGACACATCACGCCACAGCGGGGCGGTCAGCGGCAGGCTGAGGATGGCCAGCAGCAGCAGCCCCCCAAAGTAGAGCAGGTGCAGCGGTCGCCCGACGGTGTCTAGCAGGCTGGCGTTGTAGCTGACGTTGGCGCTCGTCACGCCGGTGATGCTCTCTTCGGCTTGGAAGACTACCAGTTGGCCGTCCTCCAGCCGCCAGCGCTCATTGGGCAGCGGGTTGCGCAGCGGCGTAATCTGTGGGTTCCAGTGGACGATGAACTTCGTCCACAGCAGCCGCGGGATGTCCTGTGAATTGGCGCGCAGGTAGTCGAACGCGCGGGCGAAGCGCTGCGCGTCAGCGGCGCGCGCGTCGAGCGTCGGGTCGATGCCCTCAGGCGCTGTCCACTGGACGTCATAGCCGGCTTGGAACACGGGGATCGTCCACTCGCTGTTGCCCTGCCAGAAGTTCGCGCCGCTGGTCGTCGTCATCGGGATGAACGCCCCCAGCGTGAACCAGTTGCGGGCGATCCACACGGCTACCACAGCCGCGCTCACCAGCGCCACGGGCAGCAGCCGCGCTACGCTCGGCCACAGAGGCAGCCGAAAGAGGAACCACAACGCCAGCAGCAGCGCCAGCGGCGGCGTGACCGGCCGGGTGAGCGTCCCCGCGCCCAATGCCAGCCCTGCCAGCAGCGCCCAGCCCCACACCTCGCGCCCCGCGCCGTCGCGCAGTCGGATCATACAGTAGACGAAGCCGTGCAGCAGCAGCATCCAGAAGCCGGTGTCGATCAGCGTCAAGTTCTGGAACACCAAGTACGGGTAGCCGGCGGTGAACGCGCCCCCCAAGAGGCCGATCCACCGGCCGCGCTCGCCGTGGAAGAGCCGCCGCGCGATCCCGTACAGCAGCGCCACCGACGCGAGGTCAAGCAGGGTGTGGAACAAGCCCACCTGCCAATAGCCGCGCCCGAACAGCCCATATACCGCCGCCAGCGCGCAGCTGTACAGCGGCGGGATCATCGCGTCCGGCACGCCCGCCTCGCGTCCGTAGACGCCCGTCGCCAGCAGGTTGAGCGCGTAAGCGTCGTAGGCCTCGCTGCCGTGGATGTCCGCCCCGGCCTGCGTGAAGTCAAGCATCGGCTGGAGCACGATCAGCGCCGCCAGCCGCACGCTCAACGTGAGCAGCAGCAGCGACAGCAAGGGGTAACGACGCACAAGGGGCATGACAGGCAGGCCTTTGATCTTGGTGTGGATATGTCCTCCAAGTATGGTACAGGCCCATCCACCTGTGTAGGGGTTTGGCGCGCCAAACCCTGCAGCAGCACATCCCGACGGATGGAATGCCCGTGGATGTAGCCATACGCGCGCAGGCAGTTTATAGTATAAAAATCGCCGCACATTGAGAAGGCCAAGCCTATGACCGCCCCGCTCATCCCCGTCGCTGAGGGCATCTACCAAGTGCCCATCCCGCTGCCGTTCGCGCTGCGGATCGTCAACTGCTACCTGCTGCGCGATCACGACGGTTGGGCGGTGCTCGACACGGGCATCAACACGGCGCAGGGGCAGGCCGCGTGGCGCGCTGCATGGGGTGAGCTGGGCGTCCAGCCGCGCCACATTCAGCGCATCTTCCTCACGCACGTCCACCCCGATCACTACGGGCTGGCGGGTTGGCTGCAAGCGCAGGTGACGGCGGATGGCGGCCAAGCCGAGGTCTACGCCTCCCCGCGTGAGATTCAGCAGGCGCGGCTCATCTGGGAACAAGAGAGCACATTCGACTTTGCGGCCTACCTCATGCGCCACGGGATGCCCGACGACATGGCGCGCGCAGTGGACAGCGGCCTCGATGACACGCGCACGATGACGCTGCCCCACCCCGCCGCGCTGCGCCCACTAGAGCCTGACAGCACGCTTGACATTGGCGCGCGCCGCTTCAAGCTGCTGCTGGCGCAAGGCCACGCCGACGGCCAGTTGATGTTCTACGACGAGCGCGACGCCCTGCTGTTGAGTGGCGACCACGTGCTGATGCACATCACCCCCAACATCGGCATCTGGACAGAGACCGACCCGCACCCGCTGCGGCGCTATTTGCAGTCGCTCGAAACGCTGCGCCATCTGCCGGTGCGGCTGGCGCTGCCCGGCCACAAGGCGCTCATCCACGACTGGAGCGGGCGCATCCGTGAGCTGGAGCAGCACCACGATGAGCGGCTCCACCACACGCTGCAAGCCGTGCATGACGGCCACACCGACGCCTATCACGTGGCGCTGAGGATCTTTCAACACGTGCGCTTCACGCCGCATGAATGGCGCTTTGCCCTCGCGGAGGCGCTGGCCCACCTCGATGAACTGGTGCTGCGCGGTCAAATCGCCCAAGAGGGGGATCGGTTCGCGCTGGCGTAGGGACGCGGCACGTCGTGCCCTTACTCCCATTCGATCGTGCCGGGCGGCTTGCTGGTGATGTCGTAGGCCACGCGGTTCACGCCTGTCACCTCGTTCACGATGCGGCGGCTGACCTGCGCCAGCAAATCATAGGGCAGCCGCGCCCAATCCGCGGTCATGA
Source organism: uncultured Anaerolineae bacterium (assembly GCA_937944445.1). Lineage (GTDB taxonomy): Bacteria > Chloroflexota > Anaerolineae > Aggregatilineales > Phototrophicaceae > JANWYT01. The sequence goes on along the minus strand of CALDYP010000056.1, from coordinate 1,800 downwards.
AGTCGTCGGTCTGCACGGCGCGCAGCACGATCACCTCTTCATAGGTGCGCAGGTCGCCCATTACGCCCACCGCCTTGACCGGCAGCAGCACGGCGAAGCACTGCGCTGTGTCGCCGATCAGCAGGCCGGCCTTCTGCAGTTCCTCAAGGAAGATCGCATCGGCGTGGCGCAGCTTGTCGAGGCGCGGCAGCGTCAGGTCGCCGAGGCAGCGGATGGCCAGCCCCGGCCCCGGGAAGGGCTGCCGCCAGACGATGTGATCGGGCAGGCCGAGCGCCGTCCCCACCTTGCGCACCTCGTCCTTGAACAGGTCACGCAGTGGCTCGACGAGTTCAAAGCCGAGCTGTTCCGGCAGGCCGCCGACGTTGTGATGGCTCTTGATGACGTGGGCGGCCTTGCTGCCTTTGGCGCTCTCGATCACGTCGGGGTAGATCGTCCCCTGCGCGAGGAAGCGCACGCCCTTCAACTGGTCGGCCTGTTCCTTGAACACGTCGATGAACAGCCGACCGATGATTTTGCGTTTGGCTTCTGGTTCGGTCACGCCTTGCAGCGCGTCGAGGAACTGCTCCGTGGCGTCGGCGTAGATCACCCGCATCCCCTGCTGCTCACGGAAAACTTGCAGCACCTGCTCTGGCTCATGTAGGCGCAGCATCCCCGTGTTGACGAAGATACTCGTCAGCTGGTCGCCTACCGCGCGATGGATCAACGCGCCCGCTACCGCGCTGTCGACGCCGCCGCTCAAGCCGAGGATGACCTGCTCCGCGCCCACTTGGCGGCGGATGGCCTCTACGGCGCTGTCGATGAAGGCAACGGGCGTCCAGCGCGGGGCGCAGCCGCAGATGCGCGTGGCGAAGGCGTGCAGCATCTCTGTGCCGTAGGCGGTGTGCCGCACCTCTGGGTGGAACTGTACGCCGTAGTAGCGCCGCGTCGGGTCGCCCACAACCGCGTAAGGCGAGCCGTCGCTGTAGGCCAGCGCGACGAACCCCGCAGCGAGAGTGGTCACCTTGTCGCCATGCGACATCCACACGGGCATCTGCTCCGGCAGCCCATCGAGCAGCGGGCTGGGCGTGGTGTGGATGATCGTGGCCGGGCCGAACTCGCGGTCAGTCGTGCTGGGCAGCACCGCTCCGCCGAGGGTGTGCATGAGCAGTTGCAGCCCGTAGCAGATCCCCAACACGGGCAAGCCGCTGTCGAGGATGTGGCGCGGCAGCGGCGGCGCGCCCACCTCGTAGACGCTGTTCGGGCCGCCTGAGAGCACATAGCCGCGCGGGTGATGCTGGTTGATGTGCTCAGGCGCGGCGTCGTAGGCGAACACCTCCGCGTAAACGCCCATCTCGCGCAGGCGGCGCGCGATGAGCTGCGTATACTGCGAACCGTAGTCGAGGATGGCGATCCCGCCGAGGCGTAGGTCTTCGCTCATCTTACTCGTCACCCAAGACGAGGTTCACCTTGAACTGGTCGTCCTCGGCGTCGGGGGCGTTGCGCAGCACCTCGGCGATGCTCAGCGGCGGTTGGGGCACGTCGTCGCGGAAGGTGACGTGCGTCGGCGCGTTGGTCGGCGGCACGTCGGTCGTGTCCACCTCTTGCAGCAGGGTGAAGTAGTCCAAAATTTGCGAAAGCTGGGCGGTATAGGTCTTGAGTTCGTCGTCTGTAAGGCGCAGGCGGGCAAGGTCAGCAATCGCGCGCACGTCTTCCAGCGTCAAGACAGCAGGGTTCGACACGGGGCACTCCCTTAGTTAGATCGTTCATCACAACTGCGCCGATTATAACATGGGCGACTTCATCCCTGAACTAGTGGGGATG
>CALDYP010000055.1 GCA_937944445.1 uncultured Anaerolineae bacterium | reverse complement strand
CCTGTCGCGTGCGTAGGGACGCGACCTGTCGCGTCCGTCGAGGGGTGGAAATCGGCGGACAGGGCAGGCCCTGTCCCGACGAGGACGCGGGCGTGAACGCCTTTTGACTTTCCCTCGGCGAGTTTGTACCTTAGGGGCGTGTCAGACGCCATCAAGGAGCCGCTCATGCGCATTCAGCATATGCACACCACCCCCATCTACCCGCTTGACCCGTGGCAGATCATCGAAACCGAGGCTACCCGCGCCGAGTTCGCCCGCAACGCGACGCTCTTCGCGCTGGCCAACGGCACGCTGGGGGTGCGCGGCGCGCTCGACAACAACGAGGGCGACGCCGCGGGCACGTTCATCAACGGGTTCTACGAGAGCGCCCCCCTCCACTACCCTGAGAACGCCTACGGCTTCGCCCGCGAGAGCCAGACCATGCTCAAGGTGGCAGAAGCCGCCGAGGTGCGCTTGCAGGTCAACGGCGAATGGGTCTCGCCGACGCAGCTCGCCGCCCACCGCCGCACGCTCGACATGCGCGCGGGCACGCTCACCACGGAGCAGACGCTCAGCGTCAACGGGCAGACGCTCACCTATCGCAGCGTGCGGCTCGTCCCGTGGGCGGCGTCGGCGCTCTTCGTCCAGTCGATCACCATCACCTCGCACGATTTCAGCGGCGAGGTCAAACTCTGGTCGCGCATCAACGCCGACACGCGCCTGAAGAAGGTCAGCGACGATCCGCGCGTGGGCAGCCACCTGCAAGGCCAGCTCTTCGACGTCAGCAAGCAGCCCTTCGACGCGCACACGATCGAGTTCGAGCAGGCCACCCGCCGATCTGGGCTGGCGTTGGCCTGCGCAGTGACGCACGTCAGCGCCCCGCTGGTCGTCCCAGAACACCCCGACGACCTGCCCACAGAAGAGACCTTCGTCTACACCTACCGCTTGCAGCCGGGCGAGACGATCCAGCTTGACAAGTACGCCAGCTACGCAACGACGCTTCAGCACCCGCGCGACTATCTGCAATCAGCGGCTACGCAGGGCGTGCAAGCCGCGCTGATGCAGGGCGTGGACGCGCTCATCGCGCAGCAGCGCGCCGACCTTGATGAGTTCTGGCAGGTGGCTGATGTGCGCATCGACGGCGACGACGCGCTCCAGCAGGGGATTCGCTTCAACCTGTTCCACCTCTTCCAGTCGGTGGGGCGCGACGGCCGCACCAACATCGGCGCGAAAGGCCTCACCGGGGAAGGCTATGAGGGGCATACCTTCTGGGACACAGAAATGTACGTCATCCCGGCGATGGTGCACACCCAGCCGCAGATCGTCCGCCAGCTGCTGACCTACCGCTACAACACCCTCGACCGCGCCCGCCAGCGCGCCCGCGAGCTGGGCCACAAGAAAGGCGCGAGCTTCGCATGGCGCACGATCAACGGCGACGAGTGTTCGGCTTACTTCCCCGCGGGCAGCGCGCAATACCACATCAACGCTGACATCGCCTACGCCGTGCAGCGCTATGTGACCGTCAGCGGCGACGTCGAGTTCATGCAGACGATGGGCGCGGAGATCTTGATCGAGACGGCGCGCCTGTGGATGGACATCGGCAGCTACATCGAGGGGCGCGGCTTCTGCATCTGCGAGGTGACCGGCCCCGACGAGTACACCGCGCTCGTCAACAACAACGCCTTCACTAACTGGATGGCGCAGGCCAACTTGCGCTGCGCCGTGCAAGCCGTGGACGCGCTCAAGTCCGACGCGCCAGACGTTTACGACGCGCTGCGCACCCGCCTCAGCTTGCTGGACGACGAGCCAGCGCAGTGGGCGCAGGCCGCCGACCAGATGTTCATCCCCTACGACGCCGAGCGCGACCTCTACGCCCAAGACGACAGCTTCTTCCACAAGCCCATCTGGGACTTCGCCAACACGCCCGCTGAACACTACCCGCTGCTGCTGAACTATCATCCGATGGTGATCTACCGCCATCAGGTGTGCAAACAGGCCGATCTGGTGCTGGCGCTCTACCTGCTGGGCGACCAGTTCACGACGGAGCAGAAGCGCCGCCACTTCGACTACTATGAGGCCGTCACCACCCATGACTCATCGCTTTCGGCCTGCATCTTCGGCATCGTGGCCGCCGACATCGACGACATGCCCACCGCCTATGAGTACTTCATCGCCACCGCCCGCATGGACTTAGACGACACGCATCGCAACGTTAAGGACGGGGTGCACATCGCCAACATGGCCGGGACGTGGCAGTGCGTGGTGAACGGCTTTGGCGGGCTGCGCGTCTACCACGACATGCTGCGGCTGCGCCCGCGCCTGCCGGAGCCGTGGCAGGGCTATGCCTTTAACGTGTTCTTTCGCGGGGCAGTGTTGCGCGTGGAGGTGGACGCCCGCGGGACGACTTACACGCTGCTGCAAGGCGAGCGCCTGAGCTTTCTGCACGGCGAAACGGAGGTCACCGTGCAGGCAGGCCAACCACTACATCGCCCGCAGTCTGCGCTATAATGACGGCGATGCTGTAAGCGTGAAAGGAACTCGCCCGTGAACTTTTTTGGCATCGGCGGCACGGAACTTGTGCTGATCGTGCTCATCATGCTGATCGTGGCCGGGCCGAAGCGGATGATCCAGTGGGCGTATGTGCTGGGGCTGTGGGTGGGCAAGGCGCGCACGATGTGGCAGCAGGCCGTGGACGTCTTGCAGAAGGAGATCGACGAGGCGGGCGTGAACGTCCAACTGCCGAAGGAGCCGCCCACCCGCCAAACCCTCAACCGCATCGTCAGCGACGCCGTGAAGCCCTACACGCAGGAGCTGGAGGCGACTTATCGCCAGACGCAGCAGGCCGCCAAGCTCCCTAAGACGACCGATGCGCCCCCTGCTGCCAAGCCTTCTGCGCCGTCGCTGGGCGCGTGGGAGCAGCCTCCGCCGCCGACCGCAGCCCCCCAAGCTGACCTCGGCTCGTGGAGCGCCCCCAAGCAGCAAGAGGAGGCGTCCTCATGAAGCTGCCGCGTTTCCGCCGTGCGCCTGCGCCGCCCCCGCCCGCCGACGACGGCAACGAGCTGCGCATGTCGCTGTTGGATCATCTGAATGAGCTGCGCCAGCGCCTGACCAAAGCCGTGCTGGCGCTTGTCGTTGGCACGATCATCGGCGCGGTTGTGGCCGGCGAGGTGTTCGAGTACCTGCTCTCGCCCTACTGCGTGCTCCAAGCGGTGACGGACTGCCGTTTGCAGGTGCTCGGGCCGACGGAAGGGATCGTCGCCTACTTCCGCGTGGCGCTCATGCTGGGGGCGATCATCGCCATCCCGGTGCTGACGTATCAGATCTTGATGTTCGTCGTCCCGGGGTTGACGCGCAAAGAGCGCCGCTTCGTGCTCATGGCGCTGCCGGCGATCACGCTGCTCTTCTTGACGGGCGTCGCCTTCGCGTGGTTCGTGCTGATGCCGCCTGCGCTGGGCTTCTTGCAGGGGTTCATGCCGACGCTCTTCAAACCCGAATGGACGGCCGACCTCTATTTGAGCTTCATCACGGCGTTGATCTTCTGGATGGGCGTGGCGTTCGAGATGCCGCTGGTGTTGTTCGTCTTGGCGCTGTTGGGGTTCGTGCGGGCGGGGACGCTGGCGCGCAACTGGCGGATTGCGGTGGTGCTGGCGTCGATTGCGGCGGCCTTCATCACCCCCACCGTAGATCCGGTCAACATGATGTTGGTCATGCTGCCGTTGATGGGGCTGTACCTCATCAGCATCGGCTTGGTGTGGATCGGCACGCGGCAGGCCGGCCTGCAAGATGCGCCGCCGCGCTCGCGCACGGCCGCGCGCTGAAGCCCCGGGCGGCGGGGGCACAGCGCGCCGTGGCCCCTATTTCAGCACCCCGCGGCGGATGAGCAGCTTCTCCACCTCCACCACCACGAACACGAGCGGCGTCAGCGCCAAGCAGATGGCCAGCTGCTCCAACGTGAGCGGCGTCGTGTTGAAGAGGTTGTTGAAGAACGGCAGATAGACCGCCGCCAGCTGCGTGACGACCGTCACCGCGATGGCGATCAGCAGCAGCGGGTTGCCGAAGAAGTTCATCTTGAAGACCGTCTCACGGTGCGAGCGCAGCCCCAGCGCGTGGCCCATCTGCGCCAGCGTCAAGAACATGAACACCATCGTGTTCCACGTGTTGGCCTCGTACCCGGCCACCCCCGCCACATACTGCCCGTGCGCCCACACCCCCAGCAGCAGGCCCGCCATGCCGAAGATCAAGCCCACCAGCAGGATATGCCGCCCCAGCCCGCGCCCGAATAGGCTTTCATTGGGGGCGTAAGGCGGGCGTTTCATCGCGCCCGGCTCTGGCTTCTCCACGCCCAGCGCCAGCGCGGGCACGCCGTCCGTGATGAGGTTCATCCACAGGATTTGCAGCGTCGTCAGCGGCAGCCCCAGCCCCGCCACCAACTGCGTCGCGAGCAGCACGAACAGCTCGCCGGTGTTGCTCGCCAGCAGGTATTTGATGAAGCGGCGCACGTTGTCGTAGATCGTGCGGCCTTCCTCCACCGACGCCACGATGGTAGCGAAGTTGTCGTCCAGCAGCACCATATCGCTGGCCTCTTTGGAGACGGCCGTGCCGGTGATGCCCATCGCCACGCCGATGTTGGCGCGTTTGAGGGCGGGCGCGTCGTTCACCCCGTCGCCCGTCATGGCGGCAATTTCGCCGTTGGCTTGCAGCGCGTGGACGATTTGCAGCTTGTTCTCAGGCGAGACGCGCGCGAACACGTTCACCCGCTTGACCGCCGCTTGCAGCTCGCTTTCGCTCAGCCGATTGAGGTCTGCGCCTGTTAGGACGGCGTCGCCCTCTTTGGCGATGTTCAAGTCACGGGCGATGGCGTAGGCCGTCAGCGGGTGATCGCCCGTGATCATGATCGGGCGGATGCCGGCGCTGCGCGCCACCTGCACCGCCTCGGCCACCTCGGCGCGCGGCGGGTCGATGATGCCCAACATGCCGACGAACACCACGTCCACCTCGACATGCTCCACGTCCATCTCAGAGGGCAGCCCCGGCAGGACGCGGTAGCCCACGCCCAAGACGCGCAGGCCTTTGCTGGCCATCTCGTTGTTGGCCAGCGTGATCCGCTCGATCAGCAGGTCACTCATCGGCTGAACGCTGCCATTGGCCCACGTGTGGCGGCTGACGCTCAACAGGTTGTCTACGCCGCCCTTGATGAACTCGAGATAATCGCCCGCGCCCAGCCCCAAGTCAGCCAGCACGCGCTGAACGTTCTCAGGCATCTGAGCGAGCGCGTCGCTGTTCAAGCGGTGGATGGTGGACATGCGCTTGCGCCCGCTGTCGAAGGGCACTTCTGCTACGCGCGGCAGCAGCGCGTGCAGCGCGTCCAAGTCGAGGCCATAGCGCCGCGCCGCCCACAGCAGCGCCCCCTCGGTTGGGTCGCCGACGATCTCTTCTGCGCCCGTCTCAGGGTGCGGCTGGAGGATGGCATCGTTGCAGAGCGCCCCGCCGATCAAGGTGAGCAGCTGCGCCTCCGCGATAGGCCACTCGGCGGCAGTGCCGTTCGACAGCTCATCGAGCGTCACATTTTTGTCCATCACGTCGATCAAGCGGACGGTCATGCGGTTCTCGGTCAGCGTGCCGGTCTTGTCAGAAGCAATCGTTGTGACGCTGCCCAGCGTCTCCACGGCGGCCAGCTTGCGGACGAGCGCGCGGCGGCGCAGCATACGCTGTGCGCCCAACGCCAGCGCGATCGTCACCACGGCGGGCAGCCCCTCCGGCACGACGGCCACGGCAATCGCCACCGCGTTGAGCAGCACGCTCTCTTGGCCGTCCGCCTGTGGGATGAGCGGCACGCCCGTCACAAGGCCGATGACGAAGGCAATCGCCATGACGACCAGCCCCGCGCCGAAGAGCACACGGCCTAACTCGTCAAGGCGGCGCTGGAGGGGCGTCTTGTCGCTGTCGACGTTCTGGATCAGCTCAGCGATGCGGCCTAGCTGGGTGCGCATCCCAGTGGCGACGACCACCGCCGCGCCGCGCCCATAGGTGACCGCCGTGCCCATATAGACCATGTTGTGCCGATCGCCCAGCGGCATTTCAGGGTCGTTCAGCGTGGCCGTGTCCTTTTCGACGGGCTGGCTCTCGCCGGTGAGAGAGGCTTCCTGCACGCGCAGGGCGGCTGCCTCGATCAAGCGCGCGTCGGCTGGGACGGTGCTGCCCGCCTCCAACAGGATCAAATCGCCCGGCACGACGCTGGCCGCCGCCACGTCTTGGACGACGCCATCGCGCCGCACGCGCACGCTGGGGGTGCTCATCTTCTTGAGCGCGGCCATCGCCTGCTCGGCGCGGTATTCCTGCACCACGCCCAGCACGGCGTTCAAGATCACGATTGCGAGGATGGCGATGAAGCTGTCCCATTTGCCCAGCAGCAGGCTGATGCCCGCCGCGCCGATCAGCAGCAGCACCAGCGGGTTGGTCATCTGCTCATACAAGATCGCCCACGGGCTTTTGATGGGCTTCTCAACCAGTTCGTTCGGGCCGAACTGCGCCAGTCGATCGGCGGCTTGTTGGGCGCTCAGGCCGCTCTCAAGGCGAATGCCCTGCTTGTCAAGGACGGTTTGCGCGGGCTGCGTGTGCCACACGTCAAACTCTGTCGACGCCGTCTGGGTCGACTCAGGAGATGCTGTCATAGTTGCCATCGGGTGAACCCTCGTGAGGATAAAATAGCAAAGCGAAGATACCACACATCACTCTACACCCGATTGCTGAAAACGCTAGTTCATGCCCAATACTCCCCCAAGTTTTAGGGGATTTTAGCGGCGGCACACGGCACGTAGGGACAGGGCCTGCCCTGTCCGTGGGCCTGCCCTGTCCGTGGGGCCTGCCCTGTCCGTGGGGCCTGCCCTGTCCGTTGGTTTACACCTCTCCACGGACGCGACAGGTCGCGTCCCTACTGCATCAGCGGGCACATCAACGGGTTTTTTACAGATATTTACTTGACCAAACGCCCAAAGAGCGAACAATTAAAGATCATTTCTGACACAGGTTGAGTATGTAATGCATGGGATGATCGTCAACGGTGTGCGCTATGCGGTGCAAACAGTCGGGCGTGGCCAACCGCTGGTGATGCTCCACGGGTTCAGCGGCAGCAGCGCCGATTGGTCGCTGTTTGTGCCGCTTTTTGCCCAGCATTTCAAGGTGATCACGATTGATCTGCTGGGGCACGGCGAAACGGACAGCCCAACCGACCCGATGCGCTACGCTCTGAAGCACATTCGGCGCGACTTGACGACGATCATCGAAGACCTGTGCGATCAACCCGCGCACCTGCTCGGCTACAGCATGGGGGGGCGCATCGCGCTCATCCTCGCCCTACACCACAGCAAATTGTTCCGCAGCCTGATCTTGGAGAGCGCGACGCCCGGCATCCTCCTTGAGGAAGAGCGCATCGACCGCAAAGAGAGCGACGAAGACCTTGCCGAGCGCATCGAACAGCTTGGGATTGCCGCGTTCGTGGACGAGTGGGAAGCGCTGCCGCTGTGGGAGACGCAGCGCAGCCTGCCCGCGGATGTGCTCGAACGCCAGCGAGAGGTGCGCCTAGCGAACAACCCGATTGGCCTTGCCAACAGCCTGCGCGGCTATGGCACAGGCGTCCAGCCCAGCGAATGGGACAACCTCTACACGCTGGATATGCCCGTGCTGCTGCTAACGGGGGCGCTGGATGCCAAGTTCACCCACATCGCCCAGCAGATGTGCAGCCAGATCCTTTACGCCCGCCATGTCGCTGTGCCGCGGGTGGGGCACAACGTCCACTTAGAGAACCCGCGCGCCTTTGCGCATCACGTGCTGGAGTTCCTGCGCGGGTTTGGCGCAAATTAGCGCTTGCTGATAGAATCGTGTCGCTTGTTGATACCCTTTTGTCTCATGAGGAAACCACTATATGAGTGAACCAACCGTCGAATCGCTGCGTAAGCAAGTCGATGAGATTAACTTGCAACTGTTGGAACTGTTGAACAAGCGCGCCACGCTCACGACGCAGATCGGCAAGCTGCAAACCAGCCAAGGCATGGCGCTTTATGACCCACAGCGCGAGGCCGACATGCTCACCGCGCTGCAAATGGCCAACCGCGGGCCGTTCAGCAACGCCACGATCAGCGCCTTGTTTAAAGAGATCTTCAAGGCCTCGCTGGCGCTGGAAGAAAAAGAGGCGCGCACCAAGATCGTCGTGCAGCGCAAAACGCCCGACCAGAACACGGTGATCGAGCTGCCGCGCGGCGTCAAGATCGGCGATGGCAGCTTCCAGATCATCGCCGGGGCGTGCGCCGTTGAATCGTTCGAGCAGATGGACGCCATCGGCGAGGTGCTGGCCAGCGAGGGCGTGCAGATCATGCGCGGCATGGCCTACAAGCCGCGCAGCAGCCCGTATGACTTTCAGGGCATGGGCGAGGAAGGCCTGAAGATCGCCCGACAGGTGGCCGACAAGTACAAGATGGTCGTCGTCAGCGAGATCATGGACGCCTCGCAGATCCCGATGTTCCAAGACTACGTCGACGTCTTTTGGGTGGGGGCGCGCAACATGCAGAACAGCTTCCTGCTCAAGGCGTTGGGCAAAATCCGCCAGCCGGTCATCCTCAAGCGCCACTTCGCCGCGACGCTCAAAGAGCTGCTCTACAGCGCGGAGTACATCGCCAGCGGCGGCAACGTCAACATCATCCTGATGGAGCGCGGCATCCGCACCTTCAACGAGGAAGTGCGCAACACGCTCGACATCGGCGCGGTTCCGCTGTTGAAGATGGAAAGCCACCTGCCGGTGATCGTGGACATCTCGCACTCCGCTGGTCGGCGCGACTTGGCCAACGCCTTCGGGCGCATCGCCAAAGCCAGCGGCGCGGACGGCCTGATGGTGGAGGTGCACCCGAACCCGCCGGTGGCCATGAGCGACGCCAAGCAGCAGCTCTACTTCGACCAGTTCCGCGCGCTGATGGCCGAGGTGCGCGCCGTCGCGCGGCCAGAGAAGGCCTACTAGCGCCATCGATCGCCCCCACCCACGCGGGGCAGGCCCTGTCCCGACGAGGCGGCGTGCGTAGGGACGCGACCTGTCGCGTCCGTCGAGCGATGGAAACCGACGGACAGGGCAGGCCCCACGGACAGGGCAGGCCCCACGGACAGGGCAGGCCCT
>CALDYP010000054.1 GCA_937944445.1 uncultured Anaerolineae bacterium | reverse complement strand
CTTGCCGGCCTCGAGCTTCACGAGATCAAGCAGGTCGTTGATGATTTCGAGCAGGATGCGGCCGGAGATGAGGATGTTCTCGGCGTAGCGGGCGGTGCGGGGGTCAAACAGAGATGTGGTAGAGAGCATCTCAGCCAGTCCAAACGACGCGCGGGTTGGGCTTGCATGGTGTGGCGAGGATACATATCCTAATTTTAGACGATCCTCCTCTAATGATTTAAGTGGTGCGCTATTCGATAATGTAGTGGTCAGGATGACCACCCCTGCTGCTCGATAATGTAGTGGTCAGGATGACCACCCTTGCAGCTCCGTTGGCTGGGGGAGGCGGCCCGTCGCGCCCGTGAGGTCCCTCTCCTCCCGAGGTTGTACGTTGCTCACCTGTGCGCAGTGCGCTAATCTACGCCGCCGAGCGCTGGAACAAGGCGATGGGTTGCGCACTGCGCGTTTTGTCTCTTCCAAGATGTGAGGAATGCACAGCTCCCGTGGAGAGGGGGGGAGACGGAGGCTTTATCCCTACCTCCCATAATTGGGCGCGACCGTCTTGAGCAAGCTGTCGAGGACGACCGTCAGCGGGGCTTCGGCTAGCGCCATTCGCTCGTCGGCGGCTCCGTAGTAGACGCGCAAGAGGTCGTTTTGAATCAACGCGCCACATGTGAACACGACGTTGCCGAAGAAGCCCTCTAACTCGTAAGGGGTGATGGGTTCGAGGATGGGGGCGGCACTGCGCGCGATCACCCGCTCCGGTTGGTCGTGCGGGGTGAGATAGGCCCCCAAGCAGTAGCGATCGTGGCGATCAGCGGCGTGGTAGATTGACAGCCAGCCGTGTTCCGTCCAGAGGGGCGGCGCGCCCCCGCCGATCCGCCCTGACTCCCAACCGTCACGCTCCACGCGCAGCACAACTTGATGCTGCCCCCAATGGATCATGTCCGGGGAGGTGGCCAGCCAGATGTTGTACTGGTGGCTGTAGGCTGGCATGGGGCGGTGATAGGCGACATACTGACCCTTGAGCTTGCGCGGGAAGATCACCACGTCACGGTTAGAGGGCAGGAACATCAATCCGAGCGGCTCAAGGTGATGGAAATCGGCTGTGCGCACGAGGCCAGTCGCAATGCCATGAGGGCTGACCGCGCTGTAGTTGACGTAGTAGGTCTGGTCGTCCTCATGCCATGTGATGCGCGCGTCTTCAACGCCGTAGCTGGCGTACTCTGGATCGTGTGCCAGCCAGCAGTTGTCATCAAAGGTGAAGTGCACGCCGTCGCGGCTGCGGCCCAAACGCAGGTGGCTGATGCTCGTCAGCCACATTTGGCCCGTGGTCGCGTCTCGCACCATGCGCGGGTCGTGTGTGTGGTAAGCGGGGTCGTCGCGTCGGATGTGCTTCAGCGCGAGTTCACCGGCGGCGTTGACATATGGGCAGTGGATCCATGCGTCGTCGTCGTGGATGGGGCGTTCGGCCACGCGCAGCAGCATCAACACCTCATCACTCTGCACAGCCACACCCGCGTTAAACGTGCCGATAACTTCAAATCCATCTCTTGCGCTTGAGAGGTCAGCGGGTGAGATCAACGGGTTGGCAGGTGAACGGCTGAACATGGCGCGGCTCCTCTACGACGTTGACTGGTGGATGCAATCGTTGGCGAACAATTCGACGATTATACGTGGTTTGATTGCGTATACCAACGACAATCATTTTACGTAAAATTTTACGTTGCTTTTCGATTTTTCAATGACCTTCAGTCAAATGATACACTCTATATTGTCCAAAAAGCAATCGACGTGATTAAAAATTAGAAAAATCGCCCAAGTGATTGACAAAACAAAAGAGAGCAGTTATGTTAAATACGTAAGCGTTTACGTTTTTACTTACGAAAAAAGCAATTGGCTGAACTTATGGCGCTTATTGATCAACTGGCTCAAGAGTTTGAAGTCTCCATCGCAACTGTATCACGCGCGCTGAACGACAAGCCCGGCGTCAGCAAAGAGCTGCGCGATCGCATCGTGGCGCGCGCCCGCGAGCTGGACTACACGCCCAACTTCACCGCGCGCAGCCTCGCCAGCTCGCGCACGTTCAACATCGGCTATTTCGTGCGCGAGAAGCCGAACCTCGTGCTGCAACAAGACCCGTTCTACTACGAGATTCAGCATGGGATTGAAGCTGTCACCGCCCGCAGCGCGTATCATTTGAGCGTCGCCACGCTAACCTACAGCCACATCCGCAAACCGAGCGAGTTCCGCCCGGTGAGCGAGCGCCGCATCGACGCTATGATCCTCGCTGGGCCAGACATCCCGACGGAGTTCGTGATGGCGATGCTCAAGACGAGCCTGCCCGTCGTCATCGTGGACAACCGCCTCGCCAACACAGCAGTGAACAGCGTCAACTGTGACGATGAGGGTGGGGCTTACCACGCCGCGCAGCACTTGATCCGCCTCGGCCACCGTCAAATCGGCGTAATTGCCGGGCCGTTGGCGTGGGCGAGCAGCGCGCGCCGCCTGCGCGGGTACACGCAGGCCGCCCAAGAAGCTGGGCTGCGGCTGCACATCCTGCACGAACAGGAGACCTCGCTTGAATCAGGGGAGTCGGCGCTGCGTCGGCTTTATGAAGCGCACCCTGAGATCACGGCCATCGCTGCGGTCAACGACGCGATGGCCCTCGGCGCAATGCGCGCCGCCGCGCAGCTCGGCCTGCGCGTTCCGGATGACCTCTCCGTGATCGGCTTTGACAACATCGCATGGGGTGCGATGAACCACCCCACCTTGACGACGATGAACATCCCCAAAGTGCAGATGGGCAAAGAAGCGGCTATGCGCTTGCTGGCCGTGCTTGAAGACCCTGAGCTGATGCCCTCGGAGATCGTCGTCCCCGTTCAACTTGTCGAACGAGAGTCCACCGCGCTGCGAAAGGAGGTCAACGGGCAGTAACTCTCATCCGCATCGCTCTATGAATTAGTTTCGATTGTTTAAGATAGGAGTGCAGTACCATGATGAAACGCTTGATTACAACTTTAGGGCTGGGGCTGGTTCTAGCCATCAGCGCCGCCGCTCAGGACGTGCCGACCATCATCATCTCGACGTGGGCAGGTGTGGGCGAGGCCGCTGAGCTGCAAGTGCTGATCGATGAAATCAACGCCAGCCAATCGGACTATCAGATCGTGCATCGCCCGATCCCGAGCGATTACTACACGCAGGTGAAGACCCAGATCGCCGGCGGCACAGGCGCTGACCTGTACTGGATGGATCAGAACAACATGGCGTTGGCGGCTGAAGGCATCTTCTTGCCGATTGATGAGTGCGTCGCGGATTCGCCCGCTCAAACCGCTGGCGACCTGAACGACTACTACCCGGGCATCTTGGCGGTGAACCAGTTCGACGGGCAGACGTTCGGCCTGCCGTGGATTGCGCAGCCGGTCGTCGTCTACTACAACCGCGGCCTGTTCGAAGCGGCAGGCGTAGACGTGCCTCAGCCGGGCTGGACGTGGGATGACTTCATCGAGAAGGCTAAGGCCTTGACGCTCGACACCAACGGCGACGGCGTCACCGACCAGTGGGGCTTCATCAACAACGGCTGGCCGCCCCCGTTCATCTTCGTTTGGCAGGCTGGCGGCGAGCCGATCAGCGCCGACTTCACGACCTCACCGATTGACTCGCCCGAGTTCATCGAAGGTTTCGAGTTCTACCTGAGCACCGCTTACAACCCTGAGCTGTCGCCTAGCCGTGAGACAATCGCCGAGCAGGGCTTCGGTGAGATGTTCAAAGCCGGCAAGATCGCCATGTTCATGGGCGGCGCAGCCGATGACCTCGACCGTGTGGAAGGCCTCGATGTTGGCGTGATTGCCGTGCCTGCCCACCCGCGCACCGGCGACAACACCACCTTTGCATGGAACGCGAGCACCGTCATCAACGCCAACACCGCCAACCCTGAACTGGCCTGCCGCGCGTTGGTCGCGCTGACTGAGAAGATCCACACGTGGAAGATCGTCTCGCCGCGCATCTCGCAGGCTAACGCGGAGCATCTGGCCGCCTCTGAGCCGCGCAAAGCCGCCAGCGCAGAGGCCATCATCGAGGCGGCGCAGAACATGCGCGCCCTGCCCATCTTCGGCAACTACGCCCGCTGGGACAGCATCTTCTGGTCGGAGTTCTGGGGGCCGCTGTTGAACAACGAAACCGATCTATCCGTGGCGGAGCTGGCTGAGGAAGTCCGCCCCGACCTTGAGGACACGCTCGAATAAAAAACTCAGCGTGGGGCGCGTGTATGTTGGGCGCGCCCCACTGCGCTCTCTTTGAGACAATTTTTTAAGGGATTTTACTTTAAGGGATTTTACAGTGAATATCAGCCCACTTGAGACCTATCTGCCGACTCTGCTGAGGTATGTTCTCGTCGCAGCGGCGCTCGGCGGCCTGATGTACGCCGTCTATCGGGTACAGCTGCTGTTTGGCGTCAAGCGCGAGGCTGCCACAGGCCGCGCCCTCGTCACCCCGTGGGTGGTGGGCTTTCTCGTATTCAACGTGTTCACCATCGGCGCGTCGCTCTATCTCAGCTTCACCGATTACAACTTGTTCCGTGCCCCGCGGTGGGTCGGCACGGCCAACTATGAGCGGCTGTTTGACCTTCAGATCGTGACGCTGGAATCGCGCGAGCAGCGCAGCAGCCAAGCGCTGCCGCGGCGCTACGATGAGATCGTGCGAGTTGAGTTCGGCGATGGCGGGGTGGTTCTGGGGGCGCGCGAGCGGGCGTTCTGGCGGTCGATGCGCCTCACGCTGCTGTATGCTTTCCTGACTGTCCCGATTGGCTTAGTCGCCTCGTTGGGGGTGGCGCTGCTGCTCAACCAGAATGTGCGGGGGTTGGGCTTCTGGCGCGTTTTGTACTACCTGCCGGCGGTGCTGCCAGCGGTGGCGACTGCGCTACTGTGGCGGTGGATTTTCTCTGGCAATGGGTTGTTGAACAGCGCGCTGAGGCCGCTGTTGGCCCTCTTTGGGGAGTCGCCCCCAAGCTGGCTGACCGACCCAACCTATGTGCTGCCGATGTTCGTCATCGTCAGCTTGTGGGGGGTGTTCGGCGCGAACTCGGTGATCTTGCTGGCGGGGTTGAAGGGCATCCCGCAGGACTTGTACGAAGCGGCGGCCATTGACGGCGCGGGCAACTGGGCCAAGTTCCGCCATGTGACCATCCCGATGCTCAGCCCGGCCTTGTTCTACAACCTCGTCACCTCGACTATCGCGGCCTTGCAGGTGTTCGAAGTGGCGGCGTTCATCCCCACGCCAGAGAGCGCCGGCACGTTCCTCAACTGGCTGATCTATCAGCAGGCCTTCAACTTCCGCGATATGGGCATGGCCTCGGCGATGGCGTGGATCATGATGCTCATCATTCTGGCGCTCACCGCGTTGATTTTCCGTTCGTCACAGGCATGGGTGTTCTATCAAGGCGCTCGTGAAGGGAGATAAAGATGGCCGCTGTTCCCTATGAAAAACCCAAAGCAGCCGGCGCTGAGCGCTGGCTGAGCAGAATATCCCCGCGCCAAGTGCTGGTGTATGTGCTGTTGTGCATGGGCGCGGCGCTGGTGTTGATCCCGTTCCTGTGGATGGTCTCAACGTCGCTCAAGACGCTTGACCAACTGTTCACGACGCAGATCAACTTCATTCCCAACCCAATCGCGCCGCAGAACTACTTCGAGGTGTGGGATCGCCTGCGCGAGATCAACAGCGAGATGACGTTCACGCGCATCATGGCCAACACGCTGTTCATCACGGTGCTGGCAATGTTTGGTGAGATCTTCAGCGCGTCGCTGGTAGCCTATGGCTTCTCGCGGTTTCAATGGCGCGGGCGGGATGCGCTCTTCGCGCTCATGTTGGCCACCGTCATGATCCCGGGGATCGTGACGCGCGTGCCGGGCTTCCTCATCTGGCGCGAGCTGGGCCTGCTGGACACCTACGACCCGCTGACGTGGCCGTCGCTGTTCGCGTGGGGGCCGCTGTTCGTCTTCTTGATGCGCCAGTTCTTCCTCTCGATCCCGCGTGACATCGAAGAGGCCGCCATCATGGACGGGGCCAACACTGCTCAGATCTACCTCTACATCATGCTGCCGCTCATCAAGCCGGTGCTGCTGGCAATTGCGGTGTTGTCGTTTCAAGGCAATTGGAACAACTTTCAGGGGCCGCTGCTCTACATCTCTACGCCGGAGCGGTTCCCGCTGGCGGTGGCGATGCGTTTCTTTGATCAGTCCTTGAGCAAAGAAGCTCCGCAGTGGCACTACATGATGGCGATGGCCACGATGATGGCCGCGCCCATCTTGGCGCTGTACTTTGCCGCCCAGCGCCAGTTTATCGAAGGCATCAACGTCGGGGCGGTCAAGGGATGAGA
>CALDYP010000053.1 GCA_937944445.1 uncultured Anaerolineae bacterium | reverse complement strand
CATTCAATGTGTGTGCTTGCCTACCTATGCTTCTTGGCTTAATCCCATCGAAAAGCTCTGGCGCTGGTTGCGGCAAGAGGTGTTACATCTCCATCGCCTCAGTGACGATTGGCCTGCCCTCAAGCAAGCCGTTCTCAACTTCATCCAGCGCTTTGAACATGGCTCAACTGACCTCTTGCGCTATGTCGGCCTCTTATATGACTAATTTTTTAAACTGCATCAGGGGGCTTCAGCCTGTGTAAGACACTCCAGCGCACGCCCGCGTCATTGTGTAAACGCTGCCGCAGCCTTCACGTCGCGTGTTGTTTCAGCCACGCGCATCAAAACTCGATAGGCAGCGTAGGCAAACGCCCCATTGGAAATTGTGTTGCTGATCTGAGAGGCCCACTCAAGCGGGATGGTGCGCGGTTCAATGCGCGCCATGCCGGTAAGCATGAGGATGGCCACCACGTTGAAGGCGAACAACGCCGCCGCCACGCGGTCTTGCTGGCGCAAGCTCTGACGAATGGCCAGCCCGGCTGTTGCAAAATTGCCGACCGTCGTCAGCATCAGCATCAGCAGATACCACGTGCGCACGTCTGGCCGTGCGAACGCCATACCAAGCGAGGCGAAAGACACGCCCGCTACGATCACAATCGGCAGCACGGCCGGATGCCCTACCTGCGGCACACTGCGCCCAACGGCTTCACGCTGCACGTACCAGAGCATGAAGGCCATCACCGTGAACCCTGCGCCCATCAGGTAGAATAGGCTGTCGTTGAAGAACGCGACGTTGGTTTCACCGTTCGTCAGCGCCATAATGAGCTTCCAAGTGGCCTTGCTCGCGCCGCCGAGCGTGGTCAGAACCCATGCAATGTGTGCCGCTTTGCCAAAGTTGGCGTTTTGTCTGGCCACAAAGCGCGCCAAGAAGAGCATCCCCAGCGAGGAAAGCACGACAGGCATAAAATCTTGCAACGCCATTACCACAGAATAAGTCTCGTTCATCGTTCCTCTCTACACTATCAGACTATTGGCACTATTGCGTAAAAGTTTTTTCAGGAAGCGATTGGCTGCACGCTGCCGAACGTGCCAAGCCCTTCACGCGCTTGCAGGCGCGCCGTGACAAACAGCAAGCTGGCAAGCAAGACTAGCTCACCCCCGTTGCCCACCCACAGCCCAACGCGCGAGGCCGGGACAGCGGCGGTGATGAACATGACGACTGCGCCCACTAGCAGCCACCAGATGCCCGCCTTGCGCCCAATCATTAAGCCCCAAAAGGCGACAGTGATCACCGTCGCGATAGACGCAAGCGGCGGCAGGCCGCGCGCTTCAAGCACGCCTGCTTCATACACCACGCCCTCACAAAGCTGATTTTCGGTCACGCGCTCAGCATAGCGCAGGATGCCGTCGTGGCAGGCTGGCTTCAGGTGCATGCCAACCAAGCTCTGCGTCAGCCCCACGCCCACCAAGACCACTGCCAGACCAACTATGAGGCTGCGGCTGAGCGCAGACTGCGCCATCGGCACGCGCGCCCGCCGCGCCAGCTCAAAGGCCGTCAGCACCAAGAGTGGGGTCATCACTGCGTGCAGCAGGTAGCGCGGCACGTTCAACGCCTCAAGCGTGCTGCCGACGCCAATGCTCGTGCCCAGTGTGAGGATCAGGTTGTCATATGCCAGCCCGGCCGCGGTGATGATCACGATCAGCGTGCCAAGCGAGCGTTGACGCTGCCAAAGCAGCGCCCCCCAGATCACCAACCCGATATGCAGGACAGAAAATGAAGGATGTAAAAACGTTGACATGAAAAAAATCCCCCTACCGAACTCATCACACCGCGGTTGTCAACCTGCCAGCACGTTGACGCAAAACTCAGTATGATGTAACATTGTATTGTTGTAACATTTTATATCTTAGAAATTGCTGAGCTGTCAAGGAGTTTTTTAAAGAATGTCTAATCTAGAGCAAGATTTTGCCCAAACTGTCGCAAGCCCACGCCAAGCCCTGTGAGCCGCGCATGATTTGGCATAGCCCACCATCAACAACGCGGTGGACATCTTGACGCAAATTCAATTTGCACAAACAACAGATTTCATCAGAGAGAGCATGACATGGTAGATGCCCTAGGATGGCGCAAAAAATTCGGCGTGATTGCGCCCAGCACCAACACGATTGTTGAGCCAGACTTTTACCGTATGCGCGTCGAGGGGGTCACGGCGCACTTCTCGCGCATCTGGATCCGCAACCAAAACCTGAGCAGCGACAGCGCCTTCCAAGAGCTGCTCGTGCAAATCCGCGATGAGATTCACTACGCCATCCAGCGCGTCCTCACTGCTGAAGTGGACTACATGGTGATGGGCATGAGCGCAGAAACGTTTTGGGGCGGCGTGGAGGGCAATCGCCAGTTCGTCAAGCAGATTCGAGACTGGTCGGGCATGGGCGTTGCCACCGGCGCGGAGGCTTGCGAGCGCGCGCTTAAGCGCTTCAACGCGAAAAAGATCGCGGTCATCACGCCCTATCAGCCCATCGGCGATGAGAACGTGCGCCGTTTCTTCAGCGAGTTGGGCTTTGAGGTGGGGAAGGTGAAAGGGCTGCGCTGCCCTACCGCGGTGGCCATCGCCCACGTTCAGGAAGACGAGCTGCGCCAAGCGCTGTTAGAGATCAACGATGACAGCGTGGACGCGCTCGTGCAAGTCGGCACCAATTTGAGCATGGTGCGCCTTGCTGACGAGGCCGAGCGCTGGCTGGGCAAGCCTGTAATCGCCATCAACGCTGCCACGTGGTGGATGGCCCTGCGCGACAACGGGATCACCGACACGGTCTACGGCTGCGGTCGGCTGCTGCGCGACCACTAACAAGGAGCAGGTATGACACACATCAGCACATTACCCGTTGTGATCGTTGGGGCTGGGCCTGTAGGGCTGTCGTTGGCGCTAGCGCTGGCGCGGCGCGGCGTTCGCGTAGAGGTGTTCGAGGCGCTGCCTGAGCTGAGCACCGAGGCGCGCGCTAGCACCTTTCACCCACGCACGCTGGAGATGCTCGCTGAGTGGGAGGTGCTGAGGGCGCTGCTCAAGCATGGTCATATCGTTGACCGTCTGCAATTTTGGGAGCGTGAAAATCGTCAGCTCGTCGCCGAGCTGCGCTACAGCGTCATCGCCGACGACACGCCCTATCCCTTTCGTCTGCAATGCCCACAAAGCACGCTCACGTGCCTGCTGAAGCAGCGACTGGAGGCGCACCCCTGCGTCCGCATCCACATGGGGCATACGTTTGTGTCGTATCGTGAAGATGACGACCACATCGAAGCGACCTTTGCCCGCCGCGACGGCAGCGCCTGCCGCGTCAAAGGCGCGTTTCTGTGCGGCGCGGACGGCTCAAAGAGCACCGTCCGCCGTGCACTAGGCATGACGTTTGAAGGCATGACCTACGAAGACCGCTTCTTGCTCGTGGCGAGCGATGTCAACCTTGACGCGCTCTTCCCGAATTTCGCGTCGGTGTGCTACATCTTTGACCCGCATGAGTGGGTGATCGTGCTGCACCTGCCAGATATAACGCGCGTGGTCTTCCGGCTGCGGGACGACGAAGCTGATCACATCGCCCAAGACGAAGCCGCTGTCCGCCAGCGCATGCGCCGCTTCATCGGCGCTGACCTTGATTACACGATTTACGGCGTGTCGATCTACAAAGTGCACCAGCGCATCGCGGAGAGCTTTCGGCGTGGGCGCGCGCTGCTGCTGGGCGACGCGGCGCACATCAACAACCCGATGGGCGGCATGGGCATGAACAGCGGCATCCACGACGCTTACACGCTGGTTGAGCCGCTGCTGACCGCCCTCCACGTCGGTGACACTGCCGCGCTGGACGCATGGGCACACGCGCGGCGCACGTTCGCCTTGCAGGACATCCAAAGCTATACTGACAAAAACTACCGCGACATGAGCGCCAGTGAGATGACTTACCGCCAAACGCGCAACAACCACCTGCGCGCCATCGCCAGCGACCGCGCCAAGATGCGCCGCTTTCTGCTCAAAGCCTCGATGTTGGAGGATCGGCTGTGACCACCCCCGCGCCGCAAACGCTGCTCAAGGGGCAGCTTTGGATTGGCGGCAAGGAAACACCCGCCCTGTCAGGTGAGACGTTCGCCAGCTATGCCCCTGAGGATGGGCGCAAGTTGGGCGACGCAGCGCGCGCTGGCAGCGCGGACGTGGCGCGCGCCGTCAGCGCCGCCGAGCGCGGCTTTGCCGTTTGGTCAGCCCTGCCGCCCGCCGAGCGCGAGCGCATGCTGCTGCGCGCCGCTGACCTGTTGGAAGCTGAAAGCGACGCGCTGATTGACCTGCTCATCGACGAGAGCGGCTCAACGATTACCAAAGCGCGCTTTGAATGTCGCTACGGGGCGAGCTTGCTGCGCACCGCAGCGGGCGAGGCGCGCCGCCTCTACGGCGACACCTTCCCCAACGACCGCCCGCATCGTCTTTCGCTGGTCTTGCGTGAGCCGCTTGGGGTGGTCGTCGCCATCTCGCCGTTCAACGCACCGCTGGCGCTGCTCGCTAAGATGGTGGTCTTCCCATTGGCGGCGGGCAACGCCGTCATCAGCAAGCCGAGCGAAGAGACGCCGCTGATTGCGCTGGCGTTCGCGCGCATCTTGCACGCGGCGGGGCTGCCGGACGGTGCGCTCAACATGCTGACCGGCTACGGCAGCGAAGTGGGCAGCGCGCTGGTGACTCATCCAGCGGTGCGCGGCATTGCGTTCACGGGCAGCACCGCCACCGGGCAAAAGATTGGGCAGCTCGCTATGCAGCACATGGCGCGCCTTCAGCTTGAGCTGGGCGGCAAAAATCCGCTGCTGGTCTTGGGCGATGTAGACGTTGAGGCGGCAGTCAACGCTACGCTGTTGGGGGCGTTCTATCACGGCGGCCAAATTTGCATGTCCAGCTCTCGCTTGATCGTCGAGCGCGCTGTTGCAGATGACTACCTTAGCGCACTCAAGGCAGCCGCGGAAGGGCTGCACTTGGGCGACCTGCGCGACGAACGCACGGCTTACGGGCCGCTTATCCATCACGGGGCGCTGGACAAAGTGCGCCGCCACGTGCAAGCTGCGCTTGACGCGGGCGCGCAGTGCCTGACCGGCGGCGCAGTCCACCGCGGCCTGACCTATCAACCGACTCTGCTCGTCGAACCGCCGCGTGAGAACGCCATCTGGCGCGAAGAGACGTTTGGGCCCGTCGCATGTGCTGTGATCGTCAATGACCTTGAAGAGGCCATCGCTGCTGCCAACGAGAGCGACTACGGCCTGAGCGCGGGCGTCCTCACCAACGACATGAAGCGCGGCCTACAAGCGGCGCGGCGCATCCGCTGTGGCGGCGTGCATCTAGGTTTACACTCTTTCCAGAGTGACGCGCTCGCCCCCGTTGGCGGGTTTGGGCTGTCGGGGATGGGGCGCAGCGGCGGCCACTACAGCACCGAACACTTCACCGAGTTGAAATGGATCAGCATCGAGTTGGGGGAGTAGAGGGTTGACCGCAGCGTTAAGCGTGCGCGTGGCCGCGGCGCAGTTTGAGATTGGAACCGATGTAGCGCAAAATCTGGCTACTTGCTGCCGTATGATCGACGAGGCGGCACGAGTCGCCCCGGCGCTGCTGGTGCTGCCAGAATTTTGCAATCACCTGTCTTGGTATCGTGACCGCGCCCACAGCTACGAGGTGGCCGTCACGCTTGACGGTGAGTTCTTGCAGGCGATTGCAGCGAAGGCGCGCCAGCATGGGTTTTACGTGATGATCAACTGCACAGTGCGCCGTGCGCCCGACACTGTCACCGGCACGAACATCTTGTTTGACCCGACCGGCCGCCCGATTGCCATCGCCGATAAGCAGGTGCTGATGGGCAACGAGAACAACTTCTTGAGCAGGGCCACCGTGTGTGCGCCTATTGTTGACTTACCCTTTGCGCGGGTAGGGATGTACTCGTGTATGGACGGCGTCATCTGCGAGACGCCGCGCAGCTTGGCAGTGCGCGGCGCGCAGGTGCTGCTAAACAGCCTGAACTCGTTCGCTTTAGACGAGGGGGCGCTGCATGTGCCGGTGCGCGCGGCTGAGAACAAGGTCTTTGTCGTGGCGGCCAACAAAGTTGGCTGGCTCGTCCCGCGTGGGCTTGCGCCGCTCATCGCCGAGCGCGTGAACGTTGCACCCGAGCAGCTGCAAGGCGCGGGTGAGTCGCAAATTGTCGCGCCAGATGGCACAGTGCTGGCCAAAGCACCCCACAGCGGCGAAGCGGTGATCTACGCCGACATCGCGCCCGCCGCCGCTGACGACAAGCTGCGCCCCGACGGCACGGACATCATGGCGAGCCGCCGCCCGCGCATCTACGCGCCCATCGCCCGCCCCGAAACGCCCACACCCGCGCCTGCCCCTGCGCAGTGCATCGCCGAGGCTTGGCAAGGCACAGACAAGGACACGCTCATCGCACATCTCGCACGAACAGAGGCCAGCCTCATCGTGCTGCCCGAGCGTTGGGGGATCGTGCTAGATGCGCCGCTGGCTGAGCAGGCTCAGATAGGCGCGGCGCTGCTGGCCGAGCTAACAGACGCATTGAAGCCCGCCACCTACCTTGCCCTCAGCGTGGTTGAAGCTGTGGGCGAAGCGTTCGCGCACACCAGCCTGCTGCTAAGCAAAGCAGGCGTGCTGTTGAAGCAGCGCAGCTTGCACCCCTGCGCGCGCCACGCATGGGCCACCGTCTTAGCCGACGAGGTGCAAGCGTGCGACACAGCGCTGGGGCGCATTGCGCTCATTGGCGGCGGCGACACGATCTACCCAGAAGCGTTCCGCTTGGCCGCCTTGCAAGGCGCGCACGTCGTCGCCTGCCCCACGCACATCCTAGAAGCGTGGGAGCTGCAAACAGGTTTGTTGGAGCGTGCCGCAGAAAACCGTCTGAACGTGTGCATAGGCAGCCGGCACGGGGCGCACGGCGGCGCGGCTGTGCTGGCCATCAGCGAGGACTTCACGCTGTGGACGACGTGGCGTGTCCGCCCATTTGACGGCAACATCAGCCACCCCATTGTCCACAGAGCCGCCCCCAACGCTTCAAACGTCATAGCAGCCATCTTTCCGCATGCCGCGGTTAACCGTATGGTATCCCAGCAGACGAACCTCGTCGCCAATCGCCCGCACGCGCTGCTCGCTGGGGTTATGGGCGCGGGCTAGACTCGGCGAGATGCATCGCCTGAAGAGAGCCTTAGCTTTTGGGCGCAGGCCTACGCAGATCGTGCCGATGTCTCTATACTTGACGTCAGCGCACACACACCTTTTAGGGAGGGAACATCATGGCCGTTCGTCACGCAACCGCAAAATGGCAAGGCACGTTGAAAGAGGGCAGTGGGCATCTCGCGCTGCAAAGCGGCGCGTTTGAGGGGCCGTATTCGTTCAGCACGCGCTTTGAGGACGGCGCAGGCACGAACCCTGAGGAACTGTTGGGCGCGGCGCACGCGGGCTGCTACAGCATGGCACTCAACGCCGCGTTGGAGCGCGCTGGCCACACCCCGAACTACGTCAACACCACCGCTAAAGTCCACCTTGAGCGCACCGAGAAGGGCATGGCTATCACCAAGATTGAGCTAGCAGTAGAGGCCGACGTGCCCGGCCTGAGCGAGGCCGACTTCCAGCAGCACGCTGAGGCCACCAAGACCGGCTGCATCGTCTCGGTCGCGCTAGCCAACGTGCCGATGGAGCTGAGCGCCAAGCTCGTCAGCGCTTGATGCCGTCCCTGCTGTACCTCTCGCTCATGCGCTTTCCGACCGAGAAGGCGCATGGGCTGCAAATCGTGCAAAACTGCGAGGCCTTCGCGCAGGCGGGGTGGACGGTGACGCTGTGGATAACCAGCCGCCGCAATACCTCTGAGATGCAAGCCATCGCTGACCCCTTCGCCCATTACAACGTGCAGCCTTGCTTTACGATCCAGCGCCTGCCCGTGCTGGATCTGATGCCCTACACGCGCGGCGCGCTAGAGCGGCTGGCGTTTTATCTCGTGGAGATTACCTACCTGCTGAGCGCCTGCCTCATGCTGCTGCGCCGCCGCGACGATGTTTACTACACGCGCGATGAGTGGGTGGCGCTGCTGCTGACGTGGCTCAAGCCGCGCCGACAGGTGGCTTATGAGGCACACCAGTTCAAGACGGGGCGCGTCGGGGCGTGGCTCCAGCGGACGGTCTGCCGCCGCGTGGGCAGCGTGATCGCTGTGACGCGCCCGCTGGCGGACGACCTCATCGCGCGCGGAGCTGACCCGCAGGCGGTCATCGTGGCGCATGACGCCGTGCGCGCGGCGCGCTTCGCTGTGCTGCCCAGCCGCCAAGAGGCCCGCGCCGCGCTCGGCTGGCCACCAGACGCCTACATCGTGGGCTACATGGGGCGGCTGAGCACGCTCAACATGGAGAAGGGCGTCGGGGCGCTAGTGGACGCGCTGGCGCAGGTAGCAGGCGCGTCACTGGCGATCATCGGCGGGCCAGATGAAGCCGCTGCGGTCTATCGCCAACAGTGGCTGGCGCACGGCCTGCCCGCGGAGCGCTTCTTGTACCTCGGCAGCGTGCCGCCGGCGCAGGTTCCAGCCTGCCTGCGCGCGTTCGACGTGGCCGTCATCCCCTTCCCCGCACAGCTGCACTACGCGCGCCACGCCTCGCCGTTGAAGCTGTTCGAATACATGGCGGCCGGCCTTGCCATCGTCGCCAGCGACCTGCCCAGCTACGCCGACGTGCTGCGCCACAGGGAAACCGCGCTGCTCATCCCCCCGGCGGACGTGGCCGCGCTGCGCGACGCGCTGTGCCAACTGCGCGACGATCTGACCCTGCGCGCGCAGTTGGCCGCCGCCGCTCAGCAGCAGGCCATGCAGCATCACACGTGGCAGGCGCGCGCCGCGCATATTCTGGCGCACGTCCGCCGTTTGTAAGGCCTCATCCCCCACTCCCTTTTCGGGCTAGCCTGCCTGCAGCCAGCCGTCGGAGGAGGGGGCTTGCCGCGCCCAAAGCGCCCACCTCGGGGGATACCTAATTAGCCCACATAACCTATCCCAAATTGCGCAGTCTGGCCGAACAAAGCGCGACTCGGCTCCATTACACTGCAAGCGTTGACACACATTCTTACGTGTTATGAGGAGAGAACAATCATGAGCAATCGCAAAACGTTAGTAGCGATTTTGGTCGACGACATGAAGAGCGCACGCGAACTGCTGGACGTGCTGCGCACCCACCACACCAACGACAACAACTTTACCCTGCTGGATGCGGTGTTCGCTGAGAAGGACGCAGACGGCAACGTCAGCATTCACCAAACCGCTGACATGGACGCCGGGCGCGGCGCGCTGGGCGGTGGTGTCGTCGGGTTGATCGCAGGCGGGTTGATTTTCGGCCCGTTGGGCGCGGTCGCGGGGACGGCCATCGGCAGCGTGCTGGCAGGCGTCTACAGCGGCCTGCGCGACAGCGGCATGAACAACCGCGTCATGATGAACCTCGCCCGTGACATGCAGCCCAACCAGACGACGCTCATCCTGTTGATCGAGGGCACGCTGCACCCGGCGGCCAGCAGCCTGTTCCGCAACTACAACACGCGCCTGTTTTACGCCAATTTGCCGGTTGGCGCGGAAGATCGCCTGCGTGAGGTGATCGAAACGAACACCGTGGGCGACACGCTGCGCGAGATGGAGACGATGCGGGTGCGCGATGAGGATCTGCGCCGCGCCTACGAGCGTGACGTGCCGATCTACGTCGTGGAGGATGAAGAGGTGGTGCGCGACGCAGACCCAACGCGCGACACGCCCACTGTGTCGGTTCCAGTGGTTCCGATGGCCCCAAGCGGCACGATCGTTCCGGGCGCGACACCGGCCGTGGCCGCCGCCATCGCCAACGATGAGGGCAGCCTTGAAGTCGCCCCGCTGCGCGCGGACGCTGACCCGCAGAGCCACGAGCCAACGCTCATGCGCCTGCACAGCGACCCGCTGACGCAGATCACCGAGATCACAAACGAGATCGAGCAAGTGCTGCGCGACAACGGCATCAAGACCTTCCACCAGCTTTCGCACGCTTCGACCTCGCACCTGCGCAACCTCTTGAGCCAAGCGGGCATCGCTCACCCGACCACCCTGCCCACGTGGAACGAGCAGGCATGGCTGGCCGCCAACCAGCGCGTGGATGAGCTGCACGCGCTTCAGCAGGAAATCTACAATCAGATCAACAACTAAGGCCCCTACCCCCTTCTTGAACTGGTTTGCCCGACGGCAGTAGTCCGAGAAGGGGGCGCCCCTGCGCGATGAACCAAACGGATTCGGGCAGGCGGTTTCTCTACCACCTGCCCGAAAAAACAACTGACTAGAAATAACAATCGACATTCCACAAAAACCTTGCCAGTTTCTAACCAACAGGCCTCTTTTTGCTTAGCGTTGATTGATAGTTCGATCAACGTTTTTTCATAATAGAAACATAAGCTGTAATTTTAATTGATGACTCAGCAGACATTAATTTCTGACTTGCAAGATGAAGCTTGGCAGGCGTGTGAGCTTGCACACAACATGAAAGAAGGAGAAAGAGATGCGTAAGTTAGTAGTATGGGCGGTTGCAGCCCTCATGGCGATCGGCATTGCTGCGCCGGTGACCAACGCTCAGAGCGGCACGATTGCCGACATCGTCGTGAGCTTCGCCACCCGCGAGAATCCTGAATTTTCGATCTTGCTGGCAGCCGTGCAGGCGGCGGACCCGTCGATTGTGGAGGCGCTGTCGAACCCTGAGGCGAGCTTGACGGTCTTTGCCCCGACGGATCGCGCGTTCGTGGCCCTGCTGAACGGCTTGGGCTTGACAGCAGATCAACTGCTGGCGAATCGCACCCTGCTGAACAATGTGCTGCGCTATCACGTGGTGGAAGGCCGCATCAGCGCCGCCGCTGCCATTGAAGCGCGTGGCAACTTCGTCCCTACCTTGCTGCGCGGTGACGATCTGCTCGTGTCGGCCAGCAACGGCGTCGTCTACGTGGACAGCAGCCGCGTCATCACGACCGACGTGAACGCCAGCAACGGCGTGATCCACGTCATCGACACGGTGCTTGTTCCGGATCGCGTGAACGGCGCAAACGCCACCGACGCTGCCCGCACTCGCATTGCCAACGCCATCGCTCAGAACGAGCTGGGTTACCGCACGATCTACGGCAACCTGCTCAAGTTCGCCGAGGATGGCCAGTTCACGATCCTGCTGGCTGCCGTTCAGAACGCTGACCGCGGCGTGATCGACGCGCTCGACAGCTTGAACAGCAACTTGACCGTGTTCGCCCCGACGGATGCCGCCTTCTTGGCCGCCTTCCAAGCGCTGGGGCTGGAGCCTGCCGCGGTGATCGCCGATCGCGCGCTGCTGACGAACATCCTGCTCTACCACGTGCTGCCGGGGCGCGTCTTCCGTGGCGACCTGCGCACGGGTGAAGTGGCCACGCTGCAAGGCGCGACGGTGGCCATCACGGCTGGGGCGGCCCCGCGCGTCAACAACGCGCGCATCGTGCAGGCTAATGTCCCGTCGAACAACGGCGTGATCCACGTCATCGACGCGGTGCTGCTGCCCCCCAACTAACCAGCACACGAACACACATATCACTCAACAGAGAAGCCTTGCGCCCTAAGCGTGGGGCTTCTTTTTTGCTTGTTCTAATCGGTTATGATGACTAGCGTGCGCTTCTCCTACCTTTTTGCTATTCGCAGCATCGGTTTTAGATTTCTATGATAAATTGGAACTGTGCTGCGCGTCACTCGTGGCAGTCTTTTTCTTTTCGAGCGATTTAACAACATGGAGTGGAAGACAATGCACGTATTACGTCGGTGGTTGTTTGTGGTGGTTGTGGGCGCGTTGGCCTTGCCAGTGATGGCACAAGAACCTGCTGAGCCGCAGTTGGTGATCCCGGGGCTGCGGGCTAACACGATCGTAGAAAGCGACCTGTCAGAAGAAGTCTCGGCACGGCTGTTCTCTTTCAACGGCAAAGAGGGGGACACCGTCACCCTAACGATGACAGCCGTTAATGAGAGTGTGCTCGATTCGTTCTTGGTTCTGTTGGGGCCAGCCGGTCAGGTGGTGGCGTTCAACGATGATATCAGATTCTCAACGCTGAACGCACAGATAGCCGACGCCGTCCTGCCCGTGGATGGCTCATACCTCGTGCTTGCCACGACCTTTAGCGGCAGGCAAGGAACATCGTCTATCACCGAGCCGCAGGGTTTCACGCTCACCTTCGAGAGCAGCGCTGAGCCAGCAGCGGCTGACGACACAGAGATCAGCTTACTGGGCAGCAATCTGACTTTCGGCGTGCCGTTCAACGGCACGATCACGCTGCAAGAGCCGGTGTATTACTTCTTCTTCAACGGCGAGGCGGGCGACGTGATCGACCTCACGCTAACCAGCGAAGATTTCGACACGCTGATCTACCTGTTCAGCGGCAGCACGGGCGAACGCATCGCTGTGGACGACGACGGCGGCGAATTCTTTAACTCGGCGCTGCTGGACTTTGAACTGCCTGAAACGGGCCGCTATATCGTCTTTGCCACTCAGTACGGCTATGAATCCATCAGCCCTGAATCCGATGAGCTAGGCGACGGGCGCTTTACGATCCTCGTGACGAAGAAGCGCTAGAAGCGCGGCGCAGCGCACCCACCCCTGCAGTGGAGGGCGACCTGTTGCGTCGCCCTCCATGCGCACACCCCCCTTGTTACGGGGAGCGTCTAAAGATAAACAGACAGTCGCGACAAGCGCTCAAGCGCTCGGCTAGGGCGCGCCCCCTGAAGTCAGCTAGATGAGGCCTCTGTTCGAATTTAGACACTCCCTTGTTACGCCACCGCGCCTTGCTGTTACTATGCTTGATAGGAAAATGAAATATGAGCGTGCGACGTAAGCCTATGCTTGCGCTAGGGTTTTCCTGTATAATCGCCTGCGCCGAACGTCATCAACCAATAAGGAAATCCATCTATGGAACAAGAGGAACTGGGCAAGAGCGAAGGCAATCTGACCTCTGCCGAGTTGTCGACTTCACCAGAGGTTCCCACCCCAAGTGAGGAAACACCGCAGGCAGCCGAAGCCACTGCCCCAGAAACAGTAGAGCCGGCCCCAGCGCCTGATGCGCCGCCCTTCAAACGCGGTGCGTTGGTCGAAGGGGTTGTGACTGAAACCAGCCCGACGCAGGTCAAGCTTGATCTGGGCGACGGGCACGAGGGCTTCATCACCAGCTCCGAAATTGAACGGATGGATCCCAAACGTCTGGCAGAGGACTTCGCTGTCGGCAAGCGCATGCGCGTTGTGGTAACGAACCCGCGCAACAAAGAAGGTCGCATCTTTGTGTCGTATGTGGCGGCGCTAGAAGAAGCCGATTGGGAAGCGGCGGCAGAGTACGCCGCAAGCAAAGAGATCTATAACGGTCGTGTGGGCGGCTATAACAAAGGCGGCTTGATCGTGCGCTTTGGGCGCATTCGCGGCTTCGTCCCACAGAGCCAGATCAGCGAAACCCGCCTGCGCGGCCTTGTTGGTAGCACGCCGGAGGCTCGCTATGCCCAACTCATCAACCAGCAGATCGACGTGAAGGTGATGGAAGTTGATCGCTCTCACAACCGCCTCATCTTGTCTGAGCGGGCGGCGGAGCGCGAGGCGCGCCAAATGAACAAACAGCGCTTGATTGCTGAGCTGCAAGTGGGCGAAGAGCGCGACGGTGTCGTCACCAGCCTTGAGCCGTTCGGCGCATTTGTGGATATCGGCGGCGCAGAAGGCCTGATCCACATCACTGAGCTGACGCACCAGCACATCACGCACGCGCGCCAAGCGGTGAGCGTCGGCGAAAAGGTGCGCGTCCGCGTGATCGGCATCGACGTTGAGAAGAGCCGCATCGCGCTCAGCCGCAAGGTGCTCATGGCCGACCCATGGGACGAGATCGCCGTGCGCTACCCGTCCGGGACGTTGATCCGCGGCACAGTGACGAAGATCGCCAACTTTGGCGCGTTCGCCCGCATCGAAGGCGCGGAGCACGTCGAAGGCCTGATCCACATCAGCGAGTTGAGCCTTGAGCGCATCGAAGACCCGAAAGAAGTCGTCAAAAAGGGCGACGTGCTGACGCTGCGCGTGCTGCGCGTGGACATCGCTGAGAAGCGCCTTGCGCTCAGCCTGAAGGCGGTCTTCAGCAGCGAGTACCTCGATCAAGACCTTGAGATGGCTTACGCCCATCCAGAGCTAGTCACCGTGCCAGATAAAGCCGCTAAGAAAGGGCGCACTGGTGAACTGCGCGAGAAGGCCGCTGAAGTCCGCGAAGCCGTCAGCGAGGCGGTTGAAGACGCCCGCGAGGCGGTTCAAGACAAAGTCGAGGACATCCGCGAAGAGGTCAGCGAGGCGGTCGAGGACGCCCGTGAGGTGATTCAAGACAAGGTCGAGGACATCGGCGAATTCATCCGCGAGGCGGTCGAAGACGTCCGCGAGAAGGTTGAGGACATCCGCGAGGCCATTGCTGACAAGATCGAAGAAGCCCGCGGGGACGGCCAAGAAAAGGTTGAGGACATTCGCGAAGAGGTCAATGAGGCCGAGGACGAAGTCAAAGAATAAGGCCGCGCCAAGCGCAGTCTGAACACACCCTGCCCCTCACAATTGAAGGGCAGTTTTCGTCTCAGCCCTGTGCCACCACGCCTGCGCTGGCGGCTGCCCGCGTGAGCGCCCCCCACTCGGCCAGCGTGAGCGTCTCAGCGCGGCGCTGCGGGTCGAGGTTGGCGGCCAGCAGCACCGCATCGGCCTGTTCAGGTTTGAGCGCTAAGCCTGTGGCGAGGCTGTTGCGGAGCTGTTTGCGCTTCTGGCTGAAGCCCGCGCGCACCACCGCAAAGAACGCCTCATCGGACGGCACAGCGACAACGGGCGTGCGGTGTGGGTCGATCTGGAGGATGGCGCTGTCCACGTCTGGGCGCGGCCAGAACACCGCGCGGTTGAGCTTGCTGATGAGGGTCGGCTTGCCGTAATATTGGACGCTGACCGCCAGCAGCGACAGGTCGCCGGGCTTGGCGGTGATGCGCTGCGCCACCTCGTACTGCATCGTCATCACGACGCGGCGCGGTCGGTGCTGCGGCTCCAACACGTGGCGGATGATGCTGCTGGTGATGTAATAGGGCACGTTGGCGACGACGCAGTAAGGCTTCCCCCCCACCAGCGCCGGCACGTTCACGCGCAAGATGTCTTCAAACTGAAAGTAGACGTTGGGCGTGCTGCGGAAGCGGCTCTCTAACAGCGGGATGAGCCGATCGTCCAGTTCAACGGCAATCACGCTGCGGGCGACCTGCGCCAGCGCCGCGGTCAGCTCGCCTGTGCCGGGGCCAATCTCAAGCACGGTCTCATCAGGCTGCACCTCAGCGGTGGCGACGATCTTGGCAAGGGTGTTCGGGTCGTGCATGAAGTTCTGGCCGAGGCTTTTCTTGGGGTCAAGCCCGTAGTGCTCCATGAGTTGTTTCGGGTTCATGTGGGTTCCTCTCAGTTGCCGCGGTCGACTGTGCCGCGCAGGGGCCGCCACTCTGGCAGCAGGTAAGGGATGTTCGCGGGGACGGGTGGCAGCAGGTACACGTCCACGTAGCGCGCCCACCCCACAAAGTCCTCATCGCTGTAGCCGAGGTCGATCCAAAACGGGCTGGAGCGCGGCCCGCCCGTGTCGGCCATCATCCCGCGCCCATAGCCCGGCACGTAAAGCTGGGTGCGGTAGGGGATGATGCGCGGGTCTGCCCCGACGATGCCGCGCCGCAGCGTCTCACCGATAGCGGTCACGCTGTCGCCGCCTAACTCGGCTGGGTGATAGCTCGTGGCATAGACGCGCAGCTTGCGCCAATACTCCAGCGGGCCGTCGGGCGTGTCAACCGTGTAGAGCACGATGCGCGTGCCGTAGGCTACGATCTGCGGGCGCGGGGCTTGGACGACCTCTTCGCCGACGTCCTCGCGGCTCACTTCCACGCCGTTCTCGTAGCGCACACGCTCGCTGAAGCGGCGCACGCCAAGCTGCCCCACTTGGCGGATCGCCCGTTGATCGAGCGGCAGTTCTGGATCGGCGACGAACTGCGTCTCAAATGGGATGTCCTCGTCGCGGGTGAGCAGGTCTTCCGTCACGCGGATGATGCGGATCGTCATGCCGGGTTCGACTGGCGCGCCTTCGTCTGGCTCCACACGATCTAGCCCCATCAGGGCCACGCCCGCTTCAGCCAGCGCTTCACCGACGGTTGCGCCGCGCGTGCGCGTTTCTATGACGACGCCGTCCGCTTCCACGCGCAGCGGCTGCGCCCGCACAATCTGAACGGTCATGCCGTCTTCAACGACGGCGGCCACGTCCGGCGCCACTTCATCCGCCAAGTAGAGCAGCACGCCCGCCTCAAACAGCGCCTCGCCGACGGTGTCCGCAGTGGTGATGAGCGCGCGCGTCTCATCCTCGTCCACGAGCGTGATCGTCACAGCGCGTTCGAGCACGATGCGCGTGACGGGCAGCGGCCACATCACCAGCTCGGCGGGGCTGACCTCCAGATCGTCCAGCCACACGCGGTCATGTTCGCCCACGGTCAGGCCGGCTTGGCGCAGGATGTCGAACGGCAGACTGAAGGGCGTGCGCAGGGTGCTCGCCACGCCGTCGACGCGCAAGCTGACATCACGGGCACGCGCGATCGTCAGCACGTCGCCCGCGCTGAGGGTCGCCTCTAGCGGCATCGAGAGCGCGTCCTGCGGCTGCAAGGTGATGCCCTGCGCTTGCAGCAATTCGGCCACGGTGCGCGCGGTCGTTTGAACGTCGCTGCGCTGGCCGCCCTGCATGATGACCACCGCGAACGGGGTCGGCGTGGGCGGTTGACTGCGCTGGGTGAAGCCCCACAGCGCCACCGTCAGCAGCAGCGAGCCGCACCCGGCCAGCATCAACGCCAACCACAGGCGGCGCTTGGGGGCGTCTGTGGGGGCGAGTAAGCGGGTCGGCTGCGTGTCATCGGGGCTGATCGGTGGATATTTCATGGCGCGATGGCTTATTTGTCGTGGAGCTAGTATAGCGCTCGACGGGGCGCATGAGCAGGGCAGACGCATCCCTTCACAGGACACAGCACGCCATACCCCGTACAAGAGCCGCATCTATATGACAATACACATAAAGTTATCATGAAACACTTGAATACCCCCAAGATTTTAGGGAACTAAAATGAACAAAAATGACCTATAATGTAAATGTAAAAGTGTCGTTAATGAGATGGAAAGGATAGGGGATGCCGTCAATTGAATGGCTCGCTGCGGTTGATCCGAACATTGTCTACTTAGGGTTGATTGTTGCGTTATGGTCTGTAGTCACGATTGTTTACAGCCCGGGCACAATCATCGGCGAAATTTTCAGCGCCGTCTTGACGCTGGCCGCGTTGGTGATGCTAGCCAACATGCCCACCAACTGGTTAGCCGTCATCTTGATCGTAGTCGGCGTGTCTGGTTTCTTGGCGCTGCCGTTTGTGTCGATCCGCTTTGCGCGGTTCGCTGATCTGGGCCTGCTGATGCAAGTGGCGGGCGGTATGATGCTCTTCCGCGAGGGGCCGCAGGTTTCGCCGGTGATCGTGCTGGCAACCGTGCTCGTGGCGTGGGTCTACCATCGCTTCGTGTTGATGCCTGCGCTGCGCCTGCACGCCAAAACGGCCAAAGCCGATGAGGGCCACCTCTTGGTTGGGATGCGCGGGCGCGTCACCCGTGCGATTGACCCCATTGGCACGGTTTACGTCAACGGTGAATCGTGGACAGCGCGCAGCCCCGAGCCGCTCGATGTAAACACAGAAGTGGTCGTCGTGCGCAAGGCTGGGCTTGAACTGTTCGTCGAAAAAGCCAAACGCGAAGAAGAAGTGCGCGTCAACGGCTTTCAGCACTAAACGCACTAACCTTTGATCGTTTGCTCATTACACTAGGGAGGTAATACTGTGGAAGGACAACTGTTGTTAATCGTAGTCGGTGGGATTTTGCTGCTGTGGATTGTGTTTAGCACGTTCCGCATCGTTCCGGACTACAAGCGGCTGGTGATCCTGTCGCTGGGTAATTACAGCGGCACGCGCGGCCCGGGCGTGGTGATCGTCCTGCCGTTCATCGAGCGCGCACTAGAAGTCGACCTGCGTGAGAAGTTCCTCGACATCCCGTCGCAGACGGCGATCACGAAGGACAACGCCAGCATCGACATCGATTTCTTGGTCTACTATCGCATCGTCGAGCCGGCGCTGTCGGTGTTGAAGATTGAAAATGTGGAAAAAGCCTCCGTCTTGATGGCCACCACCACGCTGCGCGCCGTCATCGGTGACATCGAACTGGACGACGTGCTCAGCAAGCGCGAGAGCATCAACGACACGCTGCGCATCAAGCTCGACGAGAGCACCGAGCGCTGGGGCGTCAAAGTGACCTCCGTCGAAATCCGCGAGATCGTGCCGCCGCGCGACGTCATGGAAGCGATGACCCGCCAGATGACCGCCGAGCGTCAGCGCCGCGCCGAAGTCACCCGCGCGCTGGGCGAGCGCGAAGCCGCCATCAGCATCGCCGAAGGCCAGAAGCAAGCCGAGATCCTCAAGGCCGAGGGTGAGCGTCAAGCTGCCATCGTCCGCGCGGAGGGTGAACGCCAAGCGCAGCTCCTGCGCGCGCAGGGTTACGCGGCCTCGCTGGCGGCCATCAGCGAGCGCGCCAGCCAGCTCGACGAAAAGACGATGGCGCTGCAATACATGGATACAATGCAGAAGCTCGGCGCGAGCGACAGCACCAAGTGGGTTATCCCGATGGAGATCGTCAGCTTTGTTCAGAGCACAATGGGCGCGATCAGCAGCGGCATGGCCGTGCGCAACGGCGCGCACGAACAGGTCAAGAACTAGGCCACACGGACGCGGCAGGCCGCGTCCCGACAACGTCACATCGTAGGGACAGGGCTTGCCCTGTCCTTTTTTTCCATTGCCGCGGGGTTGGGGATGAGACCTAAACGGACTCGCGGTCGGCGATGGCGCGGTTGGCGCGATACCACGCTACCACCTCCGCCAGCCCCTCGCGGAAGCTCGTCTGCGCCTTGAAGCCAAACTCGCGCTCGGCGCGGGTGGTGTCGACTTGGCGGCGCGGCTGGCCGTTGGGCTTGCTCGTGTCCCACTCGATGCGGCCGGTGTAGCCCACGACGTCGGCGATCAACTCGGCAAGGTCGCGGATGCTGATCTCGTAGCCGCTGCCGAGGTTGACCGGCTCAGGGCTGTCGTAGCGCTCAGCGGCCAGCGCGATGCCGCGCGCGGCGTCCTTCACGTAGAGGAACTCGCGGGTGGGCGTGCCGTCGCCGAACAGCGTCACGACGTCCTCACCGTTCTCCTGCGCGGTCACCATCTTACGGATGATCGCCGGGATCACGTGGCTGCTGCGTGGGTTGAAGTTGTCTTTGGGGCCGTAGAGGTTGGTCGGCAGGATGTGAATGGCGTTGAAGCCGTACTCTTGGCGGTAGGCCTGCCCCATCACGAGCAGGGCCTTCTTGGCGATGCCGTAGGGCGCGTTCGTCTCCTCTGGGTAGCCATCCCACAGCGATTCCTCTTTGAAGGGCACAGGGGTGAACTTGGGGTACTCGCAGATCGTCCCTAACGCGACGAACTTAGCCACCCCGGCGCGGCGGGCGTGCTCCATCAAGAGCGTGCCCATCATGATGTTGTCGTAGAAGAACACCCCCGGATGCTCACGGTTCGCGCCGATGCCGCCCACCGTCGCCGCTAGATGGATGACCATCGTCGTGTTAGGGTGGTCGGCGTAGAGCGCCTGCACGCGCTCTGGCTCGCGCAGATCGTACTGCGCTTTGCGCGGCACGACGATCTCGCCCGCCCCCAACTCGCGCAGGTGCGCCACCAAGTATCCCCCCAAGAAGCCGCTGCCACCGGTTACGATCACCTTCTGCGCTGACCAATCAAGTGCCATGATGCCCGTGTGCCCCTTTGTCTCGTATAATGAAGGTCATTCTAACCGATCTGCCTCGATTGTGAAGATAGGACGGTTGCATGAGCTATCCGACGGAAGCCGCTTACTATTTCTTCTCCTACGCCAGCAAAGACGCCGAGCGCATGGCGCGGCTGGTGGACGCGCTGCGCGACCACGATCTAGACGTGCGCGTGGACGTGCAGACCTTGAAGAACCAAGAGCGCTGGGTGCGCGTGCTGGAGCAGCAGATCGAGGGCGCAGCGGGCGTGATCGTTCAGATGAGCCTCGCCGCGCGGCAAAGCGAATGGGTCGAGCGTGAGACGCTCTACGCGCTGGAGCGCGGCATTCCGGTGTTCATCGCGCGCTTCGATCGCGTGCCGCTGCCGCTGCACTTGGTCAACCGCCAGTTCACGCCGTTTGAGGACGACTTCGCGCAGGGGGTGGCCAAGCTGGCGCACAGCATTCGGCATTACCGAGCCGCCGTTGACCCCATCAGCCCCGCCGCCGTCCCCGACGAGGACAACTTCTTCGACTATCTGGCACAGATGCCGCAAGGCGACGCGCTCGCGCGGCTGGCGCAGCGCTTCTATCGGTGGGCGTGTGTTCACTGTGAGGATGTGACGTTCAGCGGCAGGTATACCCCGGCCTTCCACGCGCGCGCGGCGGGGCAGCCGCTGTTCTCCGTCGTCGCGTATTTGCGCAACCCGGCGCTGGTGTTCAGCGCGGAACGCTTCTCGCCCGCGCGGCTTCAAGCGGCGCTGCCCACCTTGCGCCTCGACACTGAGCGCGTTAACCCCAGCGTGGCGCTGCGCGACGTGGCGCAAGCCGCCGATGAGGTCGAGGCAGCCCTGATGGCCGCGTTGGGGGGGGACGCTCAAGAGGCGAGCGCCGCCTCAAGCGCCCGCAGCGCGTCCGATGCGGCGATGTAGTAGAGGTTGCCCTGCACGGCGGCGCGGTAGTTGTTCAGGGCGCGGCGTGTGTCGCCCTGCGCTTCCGCCGCCACCCCTGCGTAGTAGTAGAGTTCCTCGACGATGCCCGTCAGCCCCGCCAACGTGCTGCTGACGATGCGCTGCACGTCGTCGTAGCGCCCCGCCGCCACGTAGACATCTAACGCGGTGAACTCGTACCAGAAATAGCGCCACGGCAGCGCGTTCATCCCCAGCGCCTCATCGACCGCCGCCACCGCTGCCTCGAGTTGGCCGGTGTGAAAGTAGCCATAGGCCAAGTTGAGCAGCGCAAACGCCCGATCCATCCGCGAGGGGACGATTTCAAGGTCAGCCTGCGCCTGTTCGATCACAAAGCGCGCGTTGGCCGCCTCGTCCCACATCTCACCGAGGATGAGCTGCACCGTGGCGGCGCGCTCTGGCGGGAAGAGCACCACGTAATCGCGGTTGAAGGCCAGCCAGCGCCGGTCGAAATCGTCGTAGGCGAAGGCGCGCCCGCGGCGGTCTGGCCCATTGCCCAGCAGCGAGTCGAAGACGTAGAACTCGCCCAGCGCGTCATCGTAGCCCATCAGCACGCGGTTGTGGCTCATCCAGTCGCGCGCCGCGTTGCCGCCCTCGTAGTAGCTGTTCTCCACCAGCACGGGGAAGCCCGCCGCCACGAGCGCCTTCATCAGCTCAAGCGTGCCGCCGCGCCGCACCACGCCCATCAGGCCGTAGCGCTCCTGCGCGATCTCGACCATCTCCTCCACGCGGACGGACAGATCGCGCGGGTTGGGGTTCATCCGCCCGATCACCTCACGATAGTTGACCGGCTCCTCGATCCAGTAGGACAGTTGAATGGTGAAGGCTGCCGCCGAACAGCGGTTGACGTCCTGCCAGACCATCGCCAGCCCATCTAAGCGAACGGACGACGGCAGGGACTCCTGCGCGCGCGCGGGCGCAGCGCTCAGCACGGCCAATGGCAGCAATAAGAGCGCAATCCAGTGTACCTTCCATGCAGCCGCTTCTGCCCCTCTCCGACGGAAGAGGGGCGCTGGAGCGAAGCGGCGTCGGGATAAGGCCTCATCAACCCTGCGCACTCCCCACATAATCCCTGTCCTTCCTTGCGTTTTACACTTGTTCGCTGCATTCTACTACAGACGAAACAGCCAGCGGCAGGGGTGGAACCGATGCGAGAAGAGGTGAACTTGAACGGCCAAGCGCGCCGAGCGCTGAGGCACTCGGCTGACACCGCGTTCCCTGAAGGGGGCTTCAGTCCGTGGCGTCTTGTGAGGCTGCTGCTTTTTCTCACCGTGGGGATGATCCCCACTGGGGCGCAGCCCGTCCCGCCGCTGGGGCCGCTCGTGCTGGGGCTGAACACACCCGACCAAACGCGCATCCTGCTCTACGACCTTGACTTGGACTTCACCCGCGAGGTGGCGCTGGGCGAGGGGGCGCACACCTTGTGGGGTTTCTCGCCCGACGGCTGTCGCCTGCTGGCCACGCTGGACGATCAGCTTGTGACGGCGCGGCTGGATGGGGGCGACGTCCGCCGCCTGCTGCCGAGCGGGTCAGGCGGCGTGTATGAGCCGTCCTTCTCGCCTGATGGCAGCCAGATCGCCTTCACGTTGGTGCAGCAGGAAGGGGGCGAAACGCGCCGCTTTGTCGCAGTTGTTTCAGCTGAGGGGGGCAGCCCGCGCGTCCTAAGCGTCAGCGGGCGCGAGGCAACGCCGCGCTGGTCGCCCGATGGGGCGCGCCTCGCCTACGTCAGCTATGAGCAGCGCGTGGCCGGGGCGGACTTGTTCAGCACTGCCGTCCCGACGCCGACGCCTGCTGCAGGGGTTCCGCTGCCGCCAGTGGCGCTGCTCAACGAGGCTG
Source organism: uncultured Anaerolineae bacterium (assembly GCA_937944445.1). Taxonomy (GTDB): domain Bacteria; phylum Chloroflexota; class Anaerolineae; order Aggregatilineales; family Phototrophicaceae; genus JANWYT01. Next base: position 31,126 of record CALDYP010000053.1, on the reverse strand, counting down.
ACCTGTGGTTGGTGGAGGTCGCCAGCGGCCAGCGTACGCGCCTCACGAACTTCCCCACGGGGAACGTCTCGATGCCGCGCTGGTCGCCGGATGGGGCGCTGCTGGCGTTCGCCTACTCGCCCGCGCCCAACCAAGACCTGCTGTGGATCATGGCCAGCGAGGCGGGCGCGATCCCGACGCAGCTCAGCTTTGAGTACACAACCGCGCTGGACCTGATCTGGCAGCCAGACGGCACGCACTTGATCGCCAGCTTGATGGGTATGCAGGGCGTGGCAGAAAACGCGCTGTGGCAGATCCCGCTGGCCGGCCGCGCCGAACAAGCCGCGCTGCGCTATCTGGCGTTTTACGACCTGCCCCACGCGGACTACCCGCGCTTCCGCGACGATGGGCGCTGGCTGGCGCTGCGGACGCGCTATCAGGTGGCGCTCATCGACACGGTGAGCGCCACGCTGCGGCGGCTGGGCGCGCCGTGGGCGCTGGGCAACACGCCGCCCGTCTGGTCGCCGGCGGCCTTTGACGGCGAGGCCGCGTGCGCAGCCCCCTAGTCCTCCGTCCAGAAGCGCTCTGAGAGGTACTTGTAGGCGCTGTCTGGGAAGAGCGTCACGATGACGGCGTGTTCATGGCGGGCGGCAGCCTCCTCAGCGACGGTCATCGCAGCGACCATCGCGGCGGCGGCGCTCACCCCAACCAAGTAGCCCTCTTCGCGCGCGAGGCGCTTGGCCATCGCGTAGGCCGCCTCGGTGCTGACCGGCACATTGCGCTCGGCGAAGTGCGGGTCATAGATGGCGGGGTTGAGGGCGCTCTCCATGTGCTTCCAGCCCTCGATGCGGTGGATGGCCGCGTCGGGCTGCGATGAGATGAGATGCACGCGCGGGTGATAGTCCCTCAGGCGGCGGCCTGTGCCCATGAACGTGCCGCTCGTCCCTAAGCCGGCCACGAAGTGCGTCACCTGCCCATGCGTCTGATGCCAGATTTCGACGCCGGTTGTCTTGTAGTGCGCCTGCCAGTTGGCGGGGTTGCTGTACTGGTCGGCGTAGAAGTAGCGCTCTGGGTGGGCGGCGACCTCGTCACGGACGGCGTAGATCGCGCCGTCGGTTCCGTCCTCAGCAGGCGTCAGGATCAGCTCCGCGCCGTAAGCGCGCAGGATGGCGATGCGCTCAGGGCTGGCGTTCTCTGGCAAGAAGAGGCGCACGCGGTGGCCGCGCGCCGCGCCGATCATGGCGTAGGCGATGCCAGTGTTGCCGCTGGTGGCGTCGGTGAGGATCTTGCCAGCGCGCAGGTGGCCGTCGCGCTCGGCGGTGGTGATGATGCTGTAGGCGGCGCGGTCTTTGACGCTGCCGCCGGGGTTCATCCACTCGGCTTTGTCGTAGACGCGCACATACGGCGGCAGGTCAGCGGTGATGCGCTGGAAGCTCAGCAGCGGCGTGTTGCCAATCTGCGACTCCAGCGACTGCGAGTGAATGCCGAGGGTGTAATCCAGTTGACGAATAGCGCTCATGAGTTTGGACTGTCCTTTGTGTTGGCTGCGTTGATCAGTTGATTCGTCCTCGGGCAGACCCTTGATCGCCAACAAAAAAGCCAACGATCAAGCAAAACAGCGCGGATGTCTGCCCGTCCTTGCGGGGGGAGTTCCACGCTGCTCCGTAATCGTTGGCCGATGTTGTCTGCTCTACGATGTTGTCGTCAGGCGATGGTCACTCCCTTCCTGCGACAACAACAACACATATGATACATCAGGTGTATACCTCAACCACGCTTTGATGCGTTTAGCTTTACAGTTACATTCTACAAAACAACAAGGCAGCGCGCAAATGATAGTTTGTTAATGGGCCTCATCCCCCACCCCCCGCAGTGTCGTAGGGACAGGGCGTGCCGTGTTCGCTTTTACCTTAAAGAAAGTTTAAAAGGGGGCACGGCGGATGAAGCCTATAATGAGTTTAAAAAACTTACTCAACACAAGGCTAATCTTGATGTCCATCACATTTTCGATCTACTGGCTGCCAGTCATCGTGTTGGTGGTCGGTGGCACGGGCTACGCGCTTAACACTCTGCTGAACAAGCTAGGGTTTGAAGGGGATCAAAAGCATCTTTTCATATTGGGCATATACTTTGTCTGCTTCGGGTTCGTCATGGCCTTCATCGTCTGGCCGCAGCAAGAAACCCTTGCGAGACAGCTCGAAGAGCTGCCACACAACGATTTAACGCAGCGCACACCCGGCAGCGAGCTGATCCTAACGGGGACGCTGCGCCCGGCAGACCTCATCCTTGACCCTGACGCAGCCATCAACGCCTACGTTCAAAGCGCGCAGCTCGTCGCCTATGAGGTCTTTGCGTGGGAGGTCAAGCCTGAGTCGAACGCTAACAGATTCAGCGGCGAGTGGCAGCGGTTGCGCCGCGTCGCGCCGGCGTCCATCACGCTGGAGGTGGGCAGCCAACTCATCGACGTGACGATCAACGCCGACCTTGAGCCGCGCTTGGCAGGCCACGAGCAGATCTTCAGCGTCCCGCAGCGTTACGACGACGATCTGAAGCCCGTCTTACGGGTAGCGGAATACCGAGGCAGCCCCTACACGCATGGCTCGCAGCGGGTGCAGGGCTTCGCAGTAGGGGACACGATCTCGTTAGTGGGCGCGTGGCAAGAAGACGGAACCTTGCAAACGCGGATTTGGCTGCTTGGCACGCGCGAACAACTGCTCCAAGACAGCATGAGGCGCGCAGGCGATTATCAGCTCGGCGGATTTTTCGCTGTGTTCGTGGGCAGTGGTCTGTCGATCTATGCCGTATACGAACAGCGCCGAAAGAAAAACCAAGTCAAATGGGCCGCCCTGCCCAATCCGCAACGATGATGCCGCTGCGCGTTCGAGGCGGCTGCTCTGGATGTGCTCATTCGTCGATGCGCAGCCGCGTAAAATGTGCAATAATATTTAATTGAAGATTCGCTTTTGTCATCTAGCGGGTGCGACTGTGTCATGGCGTTTGAGCACCAACAGCTGAAAAACGCTCGATCATATGCTGATCGAACCAACCAACACAGGCGAGGGAGTGCGTCAACTCTCGGAAGCCATCACGCCGCTCTCAGAGGCTGGCACAGATGAGCCTCGACACGCCTGATCCACTGCCGATGCGCGGCAGCGTGCAGATGGAAATGGGGCGGCTGCTGCACAGCAGTTTGCAGTCCTCAGTCATCCATCAGCGCTTGATCGAACAAGTGGCTGTGCTGGTGGGCTATCAACGGCTGATGCTGCTGATGTGCCTGCCCAACCAGCCAATCACCCGCCTGCTCGTGGCAGCCCACGTCGGCCACGACGCTGAGCTGTTGAACAACACCATCGACGTTGAACCGACTAGCTGGCTGGCGCAGATCATCGTCACAGGCTACCCGCTGTTGATCGCCGACACCAGCGATGACCCCACGTGGCACACCGAGCCGCCCTTCATGCACGATGCCGCCGCGTGGATGGGGCTGCCGCTTATCGCCTCAGGCCGTGTAATCGGCGTGCTGTGCATCGATCAAGGGCTGCCCTACAGCTACACAGAGGACGACCTTGAGGAACTGATGCTGCTGGCGCAGTTCGCCGGCCCCGCGTTGGACAACGCGCGCCAATATCACCACGCCGAGCAAATGGCCATCCAAGCGGATCGGCGTGCGCGGCGGCTGGACTCGATTCAGCGGGTGACGACCGTCCTCACGTCCTCGCTTGAGACCGAGGTAATGCTGCGCCGCGCGCTGCGCCTGCTGCACGAGCTGTTCCGCGTCGATCACGTGGCGCTCATACGCTACCATCCGCCTGAGCATCGCTTCCTCATCGTCGCTGAGTATCCAGAAGAGGATCTCGTCGGCGTGAGCATCGCCGAAACAGACGAACAAGCCTATCAAGAAGAGCTGCGACGCGCCACGTCCGCCTATGTGATGACCCTGCTGCCAGAGAATCAGCCGCCCGGCCCCTATGATCGCGTGCGGGCGCGGGTCAGCTTGTGCGCGCCGCTCACCGCCTATGATGAAATCCTCGGCAGCGTGCGGCTCGACTCGCGCGACAGCCGCCGCGTCTTCACCCTCGACGACAGCGAAATGCTGCACGCCATCGCCGGGCAGTTGGCGCTGGCGCTGCGCAACACCGAGCTTTACGCGCAGGCGGTGGTGGCTAATCGGCTCAAGAGCGAGTTTCTGGCCAACATCAGCCATGAGCTGCGCACCCCGCTGAACGCGATCATCGGCTACACCGAGATGCTGCTGGCGCAGACCTACGGCGCCCTCAACGAACGACAGCTTGACCGGCTGGCGCGCGTCCACAAGAGCGGGCGCGGCCTGCTGGAGTTGATCAACGACATCCTCGACTTGTCCAAGATTGAGGCTGGCCAGCTTGACCTTGAACCGGTGACGGTGGACATCGGCGCGCTGATCCACGATGTGCAGTTGACCTTTGCGCCCGCAATCGCCGCTAAAGGCCTGACGTTGGAGTTGGACATCGAGCCGAACCTGCCAACGATGCGCCTTGACCCGCTGCGCACGACGCAGATCCTCAACAACTTGCTGAGCAACGCCCTCAAGTTCACCGCGGAGGGCAAGATCCGCGTCAGCGCACACGTCGTCACGATCAAACACGGGCTGATGGAGCCAGCGCCGCTGCCGGTGCACATCCGCCCCTCGGATGGCCGCTGGCTGCTCGTCGAAGTGGCAGACACCGGCATCGGCATCAAAGCGTCGGATCAACGCATGATCTTTGATGCGTTCTATCAAGGTGACGGGTCTGCCCAGCGTGAGTACACGGGCACAGGGTTGGGCTTGAGCATCACCGAACGCCTCATCACGATGCAGGAAGGCTACATTTGGGTGGACAGCGTCGAAGGACAGGGCAGCACCTTTTACGTGCTGCTGCCGCTGCCACGTGTCACCTCCATCACGCAGGAACTGCGCGAACAAACCGACCGCCGCACGCTGGTGTTGGTGATTGACAACGACGAGGCCACCCTACAGCTTATCGAAGATTACCTCTCCAGCGCGGGGTATCGTGTCTCAGCGGTGAGCAGCGCCGTCGACGCGCTGAAGTACGCGGTGCGCCTCCAGCCAGCCGCCATCATCGCCGATGCAACGCTGTCGGATGTCGATAGCTGGGAACTGATGCGCCAGCTCAAAACGGAGCCTGCTTGCGCCAACATCCCGGTGATCGTGATGTCGGTCCTCGACAAGAAGACGACCGCTTTCTACCTCGGCGCGGCGGATTACCTCGTCAAACCGCTCAGCCAGCAGGCGCTGCTCGACAGCCTCGCGCGGGTGGTGAACGTGGCAGAAGATGCGCCGATTTTGGTCGTGGACGACAAGAACAGCCACCGAATGCTCATACAGGAAGTGTTGGAGATGCAGGGGTATCGCGTGGCGGCAGTGGCCGGCGGCGAGGAAGCGCTGCGCTGGCTGCGCTCATCGACGCCTTCCCTTATCATCCTTGACATCGTCATGCCTGACCTCAACGGGTTTGAGGTGCTGCGTCACATCCGCGAGTCGGAGGCGACGCAGTCAATCCCTGTAGTGATCGCCACAGGGCGCGAATTGAACTCCGCCGAGAAACACAAACTCGCCCAATACGACGTGCAAGTCCTCTCTAAGCACCAGATGAGCGGCAACGCGCTGGTTGAACAAGTGCGGATCGCGCTCAACCGCCGCTTGCAGCGCGAGAAGCGTTCCTAAACTCGTCGCTGTGGCCAGTGGCGGCGGATTACGTCCCCATCGAGACCGAAGGCCGGGATGAGCGCCCCCAGCGTGAAGATCAGCAGGTTGATCCAAAAGCCCGACAGGAAGAAAAAGCGCAAGATGCCGCCCGGGGTGATCGCTGTCAGCAGCAGGCAGGCGGACGCCGCCAGCACGCTGGCGCAGGGGCCGCCCAGCGCCCGCCGCAGGTGGATGTTGGCCGCCAGTTTCGGCTCGTTGGGCGGGTAGATGTCGCGCGCCAGCGCCCAGTAGAAGTGCAGCCGTACCAGCGGGTAGCCCGCGTATAGCCCTGCGAGATAGTGGCCAGTGTGGTGCACCATCACGCTCAGGTAGTAGCCGCCTGTCGCCAGCAGCGCCCCCATCAAGCGGTCGCTGCCTGTGCCGTCCAACAGGCTGAGCGCGGCGACAAACATCGTCAGCGCGACGAGGCCCAGCCCGACGTAGGCGCTGCGCTCCATGCTGACGCGGATCGGACCCAAATCGCCCAGATCGCGCGTCGTCAACAACCAGCGGCGGATCATCGTCATAGTCAATCGAGGAACTGCTGCAAGGCGCGGATCGTGTCGGCCACGCGCTCACGGTTGAGGCTGTAGCACTTGGCTACGTCGCGGCGGCGCTCGGTCAAGTAGCCGCTGGCGGTGAGCTGGCGCAGGTGACGGCTGGCGCTCGACTGCGACAACTCCAACGCGGTGATGAAGTCCTGCGCGCAAATCTCTTCTTCGCGCGTCAGCATCTCTAACATGCGCAAGCGCGTTTCATCGGCCAGCGCGTTGAGCCAGATCAACAACTCGCTGCGGTTGATGGCAGCCTCGCGTTGGGCAATGTCGCGCGGTTGGCGCGCGCCGAAGAACACCAGATCGCGCCCGCTGACCTCGTCGTGCATCCACGTGACATACGGCCCCAGATACGGCGTCGGGACGAAGGTGATGTGCTTGGCGTTGTGGATCTCTTTCTGGAAGAACTCCTCGCGCTGCAAGTCGCGCATGGTGACGTGTTCGAGGATTTCGCCGGTGGTGAATCGGCTGTAATCCTGCTGGCGGAAGGCGTCCACACAAGCGGTCACCACGGGCTGGACGTGCTGCCACTCGGCACGCAGGTGCTGCTCCCACATGAAGCGCAAAAAGTGCAGCATGCGCGCTTTCAAGCTGGGCGGGTCTTGCAGCAGCGCCCAAAGCTGCTGATGCAGCGGCTCGTCGAACTCGCCCAGCAGCTCGGCCTTTTCCTCATAAACTGGCTGAATGATCGCACGGTAGGCGCTGAAGTCACTCAGGATGGCTGCATACCCTGCGAAGTGCGCTTTGTGCTGCATCCAGCCGATGGCTGCATCGCGCAGCGCCACCGCGTCGATCTGTTCGAGCGCGGCGATGAACTCAGGGAAGGTCAGATGGCGGTAGTCGAACAGCAGCCGATCCCCGATGAGCCAGTAAGCCATGCGCAGATCAGTGCGCTGGGTTGGGGTGAGGGCTTGAGCGATGGCGCGAGCGGCGCGCGCCACGCCCGGCAGCGCCTCTTCGTTGTCAGCACAGACGATGTTAATCAAGAGGATGGCGTGCAGCAGAATCGGGACGGGGGCCGCCTCAAATTGAACTTCGGCGGTTTTGGAAGGGGTAAGGGCAATGCCCCAATCTGGCATGTAGCATCCTCTAACATTACAATTTCGACGAAATTTAGTCAATTATGCAAATTCTTGCATAATTTAACACGATGGCGAGGGTTTGTCAATCAACAAAATGATGAGGGTGTGTCTAGAGATAAACAGATCAAACGCCCAGCGCTGAAGCGCTCGGCTAGGGCGTGCCCCCTTCTCCATCGGGAGAAGGGGGTTGGGGGATGAGGCCCGTGGCGTCGGCCGCCAGCGTGTCTGCTCAAATAAAACAGCCCACTTGGTAGTGGGCTGCGTCAGAAATCGCTGCGATGCCATCGGGCAGGCATACCTAGACAGCCTCCTGAACAGTGGGGGACTTGACTGCAACCGGACGAGTGGACGGGTGGAGCATACCAGCGATTGACTGCTGCACGACGAGCAGCACCGGCGAGTTTTCAGTGGGCTTGCCCTCAGCGCTCAAGTAAGCGCAGCGCTCGACCAGCGTCATCGCGTCTGCGCCCAGCTCGTTGAGGATAGCCTGATCGATCACGTCGCGGCGCTCCCACCATTTGCCGTAGCGGCTGTAGGGCGTCTGGAGGGCGGCAGGCTCCAGCAGGCTGGCGATGTTGGTCTGCTCGGCCATGATGCTGCGGTAGAGTTCCCATGCGGCGGCGGGGCTGTCCCCCGTCAAACGATAATCCCGACCAAACTTAGCCTGAAACGTGCTGGCTAGCGCGGTCAGGTTGGCGACATGTGCGATGATCCGTTGTGCGATGTTGAGGTTCATGATGAACGCCCCTCTCTCGATATTTGATTCCGATCGATGCTCATATGTTAAAAAAATTTTAAGAAAATGTCAAGGGCGCGTTATGTCAAGATTTTTGAATAATTGGGCCTCATTTTTCAAAATTTCGGAAAAAATTTGCCTTTTTTCTATTTTCTCGCAATTTGATCGAAACTACTTTTCTTTAAATTTTCTTAACATAATCGAGAGACGCTGCCATACCGTAGGCAAGGCGTAGCCTGAGCGCTTGCGGCCCAAACAGCCGACTTCGCTCTATAATCGTGTAAAAAGAGCTTATGCAAGGTGAAAAATGCGCAGTTGGAGAGGGATAGGGTTGATGATCGTGCTGACGCTAAGCGCGTGCGGCGGCGTCACACCCCGCGTCACGCCCACTCCGCCGCCTACCAACACCCCGCAGGCGACGATCATCGCGCTGGAACCAACCGCCACGCCCAGCAGCACGCTCACCAACACCGCCACTGCGACCACGACCGCCACCACCACACCTAGCCCACTGCCCCAGCCGAGCGAGACCGCTACCAGCACAGCGACGGCCACCCCTGCGCCCACAGACACCGCCACGCTTACCGCGACGCCAACGGTGACCTTCACACCCACCCCGACGCCCACCGTCACCAACACGCCCATCCTCACCCCGACGCCCACCGACACGCCGACCCTCACTGCTACGCCGACGCCGACCCTGACGCCGACTGCCACCCCGACGATCAGCCCAACGGCGACTGCTACCCTGACGCCCACCGCCACGCCCACCGCCACAGCGACGTTTACCCCCCTGCCAACCAGCACGCCGATCCCATCGCCAACGCCCATCCCGCCGCCGCCCACCGCTACCTTTACCCCCGCGCCGACCGAGACGCCTGTGCCGTCGCCCAGCGCAACGTTCACCCCGTTCGTCACGCCCACCGCCACCCCGACTGACGCGCCCACTGTTGACCTCACCCGCATCGTGGAGGCCTTTACGCTGACCGCCCAAGCGCAGACGCCGCCGCCTACCGAGCCGCCCACGTGGACGCCCGTCCCGCCCGCCAGCCCGACCAACACCCTTGAGCCGACGCTCGACTCGCTGACGGACGTCATCACGGCCACCGTCCCGCCCGATCAAGTCGGCATCCGCATCACGCCCGTGCCCGGCACAGCATCGCCTGAGCCAGACCTGCCCACCAGTACCCCTGCGCCCACCCTGACGCCCATCCCGCCGCCGCCCACCCTGACCTTTACGCCGGTGCTGCCGCCGATCTCGTTCGCGGCGACGTTTAACCCGCTCAACGTGCAGGCGGCGCGCTTCACAGTGGCCCCGGGCGCGGCCTATTTCGGCGCAGCGCTGCCCGGCGCAGTGGAGCTGCTCGCCGTCAACCCGCGCGACGCGCGCAGCTATGCCCGCGTTGACCCCGCTGGCAACCTCTCATTTGTGCCAGTGGGCGGCGGCGGTGAACAGCGCATCACCTCGTCGCCGTTCTATGAGGGGCAGCCGCTCGCCCCCAGCGCCGACCAGAACGATGACCGCGTGGTCGAAATCGCGTGGTCGCCGGATGGAACCAAGCTCGCCTTCGTCATCCGCACGCCAGAGGGGCGCGACAGCGGCGACACCGGCCTATGGGTGTGGTTTGGCGATCAAGCCTTCCCCCAAGCCTACGACTGCCCCAACGACACCTACGCGAGCTGCCAGCTCGCCGATGAAAAGGTGACGAGCAGCTACTACGCCCGCCAAGTGATCTGGCGCAGCGACAGCAGCGCGCTGCTGGTGCTCTACAACACCTTCTGGGAGGGGCGGAACAAGCCGGCGTTTGCCGTCGTGCCCCTCATCAGAGAGAACGCCACGCTTGCCCCGCGCCTGTTCATGTACGACAGCGCCAGCTACTTGAACGACGGTCGCATTTTGGTGAGCGGGGAGGCGCGCGATGGGCGCTGGCTGGTGGCGATTATGGGCCTCAAGGCGGATGGCCAGCCCGATGAGGAACAGATTGAGGTGCTGTTTGACGGCGGCCCCACCGCGACGTGGGTCACGGGGGCGGTGCAGCGGCCTGATGGCGCGGTGGTGGCGTTCGGGCGCTTGGGCGGGCGCGAAGGGCCAGTGCAGTTGGGGCGCGTACAGGGCGGCCAATGGCAGCCCTTCGGCCCATTTATCGGCGAGGGCACGCCCAGCGACATCCGCTGGGGGCCAACGCGCACGCAGGCCGTCGTCACCGTTGGCGGCGTGCAGTATCTGGTGGACGCCAGCTCTGGCGCGTTCACGCGGCTGAACTAAGCATGAGCAATGTGTGAAGAAAATTCTAGACAGCTCATGAAAGGTTTCTAAAAGCTTGACAGCTTGTGCGTGGATGGCTACACTCTAGCCACCGTCCAAGAGACAAAGGAGGTGATCGCATGTTGTATGGTCTGATGGGGTGCACCCGCTAACCAAGCAGCACGCTGTAACCGTTGCCCGGTGATCGGGTGATTGCTCCGACCGCGCCCACAGGCTAACCCCCTGTGGGCGTTTCGATTTATACTGTAGGGGCAAGGCCGGCTGTGGCCGCCCCCCCCCGATGGAGCGGGCGCGGCGGGCTGTGCTGGGGATCGAATAAATTTTTTGGAAGGTGACTTAGACATGGAACGCAATCGGCGGGCGCTGTTGTTCATGCCCGGCGACGCGCGGCGCAAGATCGAAAAGGGCGCAGCGCTCGACGTGGACAGCGTCATCATGGATCTAGAGGACGCGGTGGCGCTGACGCAGAAACAGGCCGCGCGCGAATGCGTGGCGGCGGCGCTGCGAGAAGTCGACTTCGGCCAGACGGAACGGCTCGTGCGCATCAATCAGGTGATTCCGGGCTGGCTCTACGTAGAAGACGTCGAGGCGACTGTTCACGCGCGGCCAGATGGCTACGTGCTGCCCAAAGTGGAATCCGCTGAGCAGGTGGCGCGGGTGGACGCGCTGCTGGCGCTGGCCGAGGATCAACACAATTGGCCGCGCGACAGCATCAAGCTGCTGGCGATCATCGAGACGGCGCTCGGCGTGGTCAACCTGCGCGAGATTGCCACCAGCGCGGGGCGGCTGGTCGCGCTGATCTTCGGCGCGGAAGACCTCGCTGGCGACATGGGGGCTAAGCGCACCCCTTCTGGCCATGAGGTGGCCTACGCGCGCGGGGCGGTGGTGCTTCACGCCAAAGCCGCAGGCCGCCAAGCCATCGACACAGTCTACGTTCACTTGAACGACGCCGACGACACCGCGCTCATCGCCGAGACGCAGCGCGCCCTTGAGATGGGCTACAACGGCAAACTGGCGATTCACCCGCGCCAAGTCGCCCCGATTCAGCAGGCCTTCACCCCCACGCCCGACGAGATCGCGGCGGCGCAGGCGCTGGTGGACGCCTTCAACGCGGCGCAGGCGCAGGGGCGCGGCGTGTTCGAGTATCAAGGCCGCATGGTTGACATGCCCATGATCCGCGCGGCAATGAGCGTGCTCCAGCGGGCGCGCTGAGCGATCAGCCAGCCCAGCCCGAACGCCGCGCAGAGCGTCAGATATGGGTTGAGGACGGCGCGCTCACGGCCTTCTAGCGCGGCGTTCTTGACGAGCAGCACGCCCGCCGTGTAGTAGCCCACGACGAGGAACACCAGCACTGCCGCGGGCCACTGGCGCAGTGCCACTAGACGCCCCCAGCCCAGCAGCGCCAACCCCAGCAGCGCCGCGTTGTAGGCCGCGCGCAGCGCCTCGCTGAGTTGGGCCGCCTCTGGCCACAGCCCATACAAGCGCAGCGCCCCCAGCCCCATCGTCAAGACGTACTCGACGGGGTAGGCGCGGAAGATGTCAAACGACACTTGGTTCAGCGCTTTGGCGACCTCTGGGCTGCCGGCGTGGTAACCATAGCGCGTGAACTCGTCGGCAGCGGCAGGGTCGTTGCCCAGCAGCGCTTCTACGCGGCGGGTGATCTCAAGGTTGATCGTGTCGATATCTTGGCCGGTGGCCAGTCGCTCAACCGAGTTGGCGCGGTAGAAGGCCATCGTAAAGCCGCTGACGGTGGAAAAGGTGGGATAGTTGAAGGTTTGGGCGTTGTGGAACGTCCACAGCGCAATCGGCAGCGCGCACAGCCCCATGTAGAGCAGCACCATCGGCCACCAGCGGCGCGCCAGCCACAAGAACCACACGCCTAGCCCCGTCCAGATCAAGAACGACTCCGGGCGGCAGAGCACCGCCAGCGCAAAGCAGGCCGCCGCCGCGACGCTCGCCCGCAGCGCCTGCGCCGGGCGCTTGGCCTGCGCCAGCGCCAGCAGGCACGCCGCCATGCCCGTGATGCCGAACACGCTCCACGGCACAGGGTCAAGCAGCACTGCGCCTTTGTCGATGGCCGTCGGGTCAAGCGCGAACCACACACACCCGCCGATCACCGCCCAGCGCGGCAAGTTCAGCCGCTGCCCCAGCGCATAAACGAAGCCCACCGTCAGCCCGCCCATCAGCGCGTTGGCCAACAGCACCGCGGTCGCGTTCACCCCCAGCGCCGCCACGATCAGCGGGAAGAGGGGCGGGCGCGGCAGGAACAAGCTGTCGTTGAAGTCGCCAAAGTTGAGGATGCGCAGCGCCCCAGAGATGTACAGGACGTAGTCGCCTTGATCGAGGCTGTCGGCTCCCACCGCCCCGATCAGCCAAACGGCATACGCCAGACGCACGCCGACCGCGAGCAGGATCAAGGCGGCCAGCGCGCGGTATGAGGGTTCAAAGCGCATCAGATCACTCCCGAGTTACAGCGGTTGATTATGCGACGGCAGCAGGCCGCCCCGCAAGTAGGGACGCGGCCTGTCGCGTCTGTTTTTCATTTTCGTGGGCACGGTAAGCCCCTTCTCCGTCGGGAGAAGGGGGTTGGGGGGATGAGGGCCCCCAGCAAGCCCTGCCTCGACGGATGAGCGTTCTGCAACTTGTGAGGGACTAGCAGCGTATATATGATTAAACATACATCGACTATCAACAAGGTATGACCATGAACGACAAACCCAAAAAGACCAATGACGACGTCGCAGTAAACACCCAAGCGATCAAAACAACGATCCAGTCGTGGATCCAGTGGGGCAACGAGCGGGCATTGATCGTCCGCGATCGAGACGGCAAAGAGCTGCTGAGCTTGCCGATGACGGCAGCCGCCATTATCGGAGGCATCGGGGTGTTCTTCGCCCTGCCACTGACGATCGTTCTGGCGGTTGTGGCTTTCTTCCTGCGCCTGCGCTTTGAGATCGTGAGCTTTGCCAACGACAGTGACGACACCATCGTCTACCCTGAGCGGCTCAGCCAGTCCGATCAAGACTAATCTGCGTCACTTGGCGGGTTCAGAATCCGCCGAACAGCCCATCAACGCTTGTGGGCGCTGCGTTACAATGGTTATATTGACAACTACAGAGGGGAATGCAAGAGATGACCAACAAACGGACGAACAACGCCGAGGAAATTGTGGAAGAGTTCAGCGTCAAGAGCAGCGAGGCCGTGGCCTTCATCAAGGAACTGGTGCGCAAGGGCAACATCCGCCGCATCACGTTGAAGACCGCCGCCGGCCGTGAGATCCTCACGATCCCGGTCACGGCGGCGGTGGTGGGCGCGGGGGCGGCGCTGGTGCTGGGCGGTTGGTGGGCGCTGGTGGCCGCCGCCGTGGCCTACGTGGCGGATGTGAAGATCGAGGTCTGGCGCGTCGCAGAGCCGGACGACGACGACGCACCAAACAACAAGCGCAAGAGCCGCGTCGAGATCGAGTAAGCACACGACCTGCCGCATCCGTGAAGCCGCACGCCCCCTACTTCTTTCCCCCGACTGAGAAGGGGGCGTGCTGCTGATGCGCCTACATGCGAAACACGCCGTAGCGCGTCTCGTCGATGGGGGCGTTGTAGGCCGCGCTAATCGCTAGCGCCAGCACGTCGCGCGTCTGAACGGGGTCGATGATGCCGTCATCCCACAGGCGGGCCGTGCTGTAGTAGGGGCTGCCTTCGCGCTCGTACTTGTCGAGGATGGGCTGCTTGAAGGTGGCTTGTTCGTCGGGGGTCATGTCGGGCTGGCCGCCGCGTGCGAGCTGGTCGCGCTTGATCGTCAGAAGGACGTTGGCGGCTTGTTCGCCCCCCATGACGCTGATGCGCGCGTTGGGGTACATCCACAGGAAGCGCGGCCCGTAGGCGCGCCCACACATCCCGTAGTTGCCGGCGCCAAAGCTGCCCCCGACGATCACCGTGAACTTGGGCACAGCCGCGTTGGCCACTGCGTGCACCATCTTCGCCCCGTCGCGCGCGATGCCGCGGTTTTCGGCGTCCTTGCCCACGATGAAGCCGGTGATGTTCTGCAAGAACACCAGCGGGATCATGCGGTGCGTGCACAACTCGATGAAGTGGGCGGCCTTCAACGCCGATTCGCTCATCAGCACGCCGTTGTTGCCCAAGATGCCCACAGGGAAGCCTTCGATATGCGCAAACCCCGTGACGAGCGTCGTGCCGTAGTTGGCCTTGAACTCCTGCCATTCGCTGCCGTCGACGACGCGGGCGATCAACTCGCGCACGTCGTAAGTCTGGCGGAAGGTCGGCGGGATCAAGCCGTAAATCTCCTGCGGGTCGTAGCGCGGCGGGCGGGGTGGGCGCAGCCGCGCGGAGATCGTCTTGCGCCAGTTGAGCGAGGCGACGATCCCGCGCACGATCTGCAAGGCGTGCTCGTCATCCTCCGCGTAGTGGTCAGCCACGCCGGAGATGTGGGTATGAACGTAGGCTCCGCCCAAGTCCTCCGCGCTGACCTCTTCACCAGTGGCGGCCTTCACCAGCGGCGGCCCGCCGAGGAAGATCGTCCCCGTGCCTTTAACGATGACCGTCTCATCGCTCATGGCGGGCACGTAAGCCCCGCCCGCGGTGCAGCTGCCCATCACGCAGGCAATTTGGGGGATCTTGCGCGCGCTCATCTGCGCTTGGTTGTAGAAGATGCGCCCGAAGTCGTCCGCGTCGGGGAAGACCTCATCCTGCATCGGCAGGAACGCGCCGCCGCTGTCCACCAAGTAGATACAGGGCAGATGGTTCTCTAGGGCGATCTGCTGGGCGCGCAGGTGCTTCTTGACGGTGATCGGGTAGTAAGAGCCGCCTTTGACGGTCGCATCGTTGGCGAGGATGAGGCACTCGACGCCGCTCACCCGCCCGATGCCCGCTACGATCCCCGCCGCAGGCACAGTCTCATGATGGTAAAGCTCCCAACCAGCCAACGGGGCCACCTCCAAGAAAGGGGATCCTTCGTCCAACAGCCGCTGAATTCGCTCACGGGCGAAGAGCTTGCCCTGCGCTTCGTGGCGCTGGCGATAGCTGGGGCCGCCGCCCTCGCGCACGAGCGCCAGCCGCTCGCGCAGTTCCTGCGCCAGTTGACGGTTGTAGGCTTCGTTGGCTTGAAACGTCGGATCAGATCGGTCGAGGTGCGTTTCTAGAGGTTCCATGACAGAGCGCCTTGCTGACGGTGAACTGCCTTCGAGTGTAACACGCAACCTCGCACGGGCAACGCCCGCGTTGTGCGGTTGTTCAGCCTGCGAGCGTAGGGGGTGAGGCAGCGCGCCCACCCCCTACATATCGTGCATCATACGGGTCGCCCCTGCTTTAGCGGCGGTTGCGGCTGCTGGCGCTGGAGCGCATGAGCAGCATCACGTAGTACAGCAGCACGCTCAGGGCTTGGGCGGCGGCGGCGAAGTAGGTCAGCGCGGCGGCGTTGAGCATGTCGCGGGCGGCGCGTTTCTCTTCAGCGCTGGTGACAAGGTTGTGCTGCTCCAGCATGCGCATAGCGCGGTTGCTCGCGTCGAGTTCGACGGGCAGCGTGACGAGCGCGAAGATCGTGCCGCTGGCGATGAGCAAGATGCCGAGCCACGCCAAACCCTCCAACTGCGCCATCAAACCCGCGAAGAACACCAAGTAGCCCAACTGCGAGCCGATCTGCACGAAGGGGACGATGCCACCGCGCACGCGCAGCCACAGGTAGCCGTCGCGGTCTTGGGCAGCGTGGCCGATCTCATGGGCGGCGATGCTCATCGCGGCGATGGTCGGCTGATTGGCCACAGCGGGCGAGAAGCGCAGGATGTTCTTGCTCGGGTCGTAGTGGTCGCTCAGCTCGCCGGGCGTGCCCTCCACGCGGACGTTGGTCATGTTCTCGCGCGGCAGCAGCGTCTGCGCCACTTGAACGCCCGTCACGCCGCGGCTGTTGCGCACGCGGCTCCACTTGCCATAAGCGGAACGCACGCGGCTCTGTGCGTAAAACGCCAGCAGCATAGCCGGCAGCACAAACACGAAATACAGCGGGTCGATGTAGAAGCCGGCCGCCCCCGTGCCGACAAAATCACTAGGCATCGGTTCTCCTCCTCACTCATGTTCAGGAATCTGACAGCATTATGCCGCAGAAAAGTAAACGCTGCGTAGGAAAGGTAGACAGTTTTATGCAGGCGAGCTGGCCTACGGGCACTCACTCTGTGACGGGGACGAGCCGCATGATCGCGCCGCTGCCCGCCTCCACTGTGCCGAAGTAGATCGCGCCGTCTGGCCCCTCCACAAGGTCGATGCGGCAGCCCACACGCCCCAAATCTAGCTTGTGGACGGCCTCGGCCTTTGTCCCATCCGCGCTGAGCACGACGCGCCGCAGGTCGCCAAAGTTCCAGTTGCAGAACAGCAGGTTGCCCTGCCACGCGGGGAAAGCCGCGCCACGGTAGACGATGATGCCAGTGGGCGCTTCAACGGGGGTGAAACTCAACAGCGGCGGCGCGTAGAGCGTCAGCCCGCGGATCAAGCCCGTGCCGACGCACTCATAGTCTGGCCGCCAGCCGTAGTTGAAGCCCGGCAGCACAAGGTTGATCTCGTCGTCACAGCTTGGCCCCACCTCGCTGACGTAGAGCCGCCCCGTCAGCGCGTCGAACGTGAAGTCAAATGGGTTGCGGAAGCCGATAGCGTAGGCCGGGTTGTCGTCGCCGTAGGGGTTGCCCACGGCCGGGATCAAACCGTCCTCCGTCACTTGAAACCGTAGGATCTTTCCAAGTGGGCTGTTCAGGTCTTGCGAGTGGACGGCCTCACCGTAATCCCCTAACGAGAGGTAGAGCCGCCCGTCCGTGCCAAAGTGGACGTTGCCGCCGTTGTGCAGCAGCGAGCCGTTGGTGATCGGGTAGCTGGCCAGCACCTGCGGGTCAACGCCGCGCCCTTCCTCCAGCCGAAAGCGCACCAACTGGTTCGCGGGGAAGTCGCGCGCCGTCCCCTCGCGAGTGTGGACGACATAGATGTAGCGGGTCTGTTCGAAGTTGGGGTCAACCGCCAGCCCGAGCATGCCGCGCTCTTGCAGGGCGCTGGTCGGCAGGGTGAGGACTGGCTGCGGCTGCAAGCGCCCCTCCGGCGTGACAAGGCGCACGCTGCCGGTCGTCTTCTCGTTGTAGAGCAGCGTGCCATCTGGCAAGAAGGCCATCCCAACGGGGAAGTTGGCCAGCAGGTAGCGCTCAAGGCGGTACGTTGTGTTGGTGACGGGGTCGGTGAAGGTGCGCGGTTGGAACGGCTCTTGCGCGCGCAGCGCCTCACCGCCGCCCAGCCCAAGCAGCAGAAGGCAGACGAAAACGCTCAGGCCGCGCCGGCCACGATGCAGGGCGTTTGCCCCCTGCGTGGCAGACGAGACGACGCTCACAATTGAGATGTGCATGAGACTCACTCGTTAGGGAATGCTCCAGATTTTGACCGTATTATCGCCGCCCGCGCTGGCCAGCATCGTTCCGCTGGGGTTGAAGCTGAGGCTCATCACCGGCTTCTCATGGGCGACGAAGCTGTGAAGCTGCGTTTGGCCCAGCACGCTCCAGATGTGGATGCGCTGGTCGCGCCCGCCAGTGGCCAGCAGCGCCCCATCTGGCGAGAAGGCGACGCAGTCCGCACCGTCAAGATGGCTTTGCAGGATGGCCTCTTGGCGCGCCTCATAGACGTCCCACAGGCGCACAGTCATGTCTTTGCTGGCGCTGGCGGCAATCGTCCCTCCCGGCGAGACGCGCACCTCGCGCACCCAGTCATCGTGGCTGCCGAGCACTGTGCCGCTCGTTTCCCCCTTCAGATCCCATAGGCGCACGGTGTTATCCCACCCGCCGCTGACGAGCACATGGCCGTTCAACGCGAAGGCCAGCCCCGTCACCTCGCCCGTGTGGCCCGTGAAGCGCGTCATCTCGCGCCCGATCTCAGCGTTCCACACGCGGATGCTGCGGTCAGCGCCAGCGCTGGCGATCATCGTGCCGCCCGGGCTGCACGCCACCACATCGACAGCGTCGGTATGGCCGCTGAGCACGCCACGCTCGTGGACGCGCCGCTGCTCAGGGTCGAACGCCCACAAGCGCACGAGCATGTCTGCCCCGCCGGTGACGATGGTTTTGCCGTCTGGGCTAAAGGCGACGGACTTGATGGGCGCGTCGAACTCGGTGAAGGATTGCGTTGGCTCGCCGCCGAAGCCGTCGATGTAGAAGGCTAACCCGTCCCCGCCTGCAATCGCCAAGACGCTGCCATCAGGCGACCACGCCAGCTCGGCCACCCAACCGCGGCGCACCGCGCGCGCCGCGTGCAGCTGATGAACGTTGTGCCCACCAATGACGGCGTTCATGTTAGCTCATCTTCTCCAATTATGGCAAAACAATCAGCAGTGGATGACATTGGCAGCCCCTCGATATTAATTAGCGATAATTTGAATAACTATTCGAGTATTGTAGCCCTGTTTTCACGATTGTGCAGCATTCGAAAATTGGGATTGTCTAAAGATAAACAGACAGTCATCGGCCTTCACCGTCGCGCCGAGCGCTCAAGCGCTCGGCTAGGGCACGTCCCCCGAAGGGGGCTTTGATCCTCAGCAGAGCCACCCGCTCTTCAAGGGGGCTTCCAGCCCCCGCGCGCTAGCCCGTGGCATCAGCCGCGGGCGTTCCTCCGCCGCGGGTGTGGCTCAGGCCTGAAGCACTCGGCTGGGGCGCGCCCCCTGAAGGGGCTGGATGAGGCCTCTGTTCGAATTCAGACACTCCCCGAAAATTAAAGTGGGGCGCGCTTGTGCCGAACGACACCTGCGGGGGTGGGGCACAGATACGCCCGCGGCTAAAACCCTTGCAGGCGCGGCATCGTAGGACAGGGCAGGCCCTGTCTTTACACAGGCGGCCCTCAATTTGCAACAGATGTGACGCCAAAAATTCGGTTTGTGATATAATTTAGTACATTGTCCGTAAGTGGGGATTTCGCAAACCAATCATGAGTGATCTGAGCTTACGTCAGTACCTCAAAAAAGTTGAATCGCTGCTGGAAGAGGGACATCTCGAGGAAGGCAAGGCGCACGCGCGCCACATTCTTAGCTACTATCCCAAGAACCGCAATGCCTACCTGCTGTTGGGGCGCATCCTGATCGCACAGCGTCATTGGGAAGAAGCTGCCGAGGTGCTGCGCCGCCTGCTGGGGGCTGACCCGCTGAACGCCACCGCGCACCAGCTCCTCAGCCAAGCCTATGCTCAGATGTTCCAGCTGGATAACGCCCTATTCCACCTTGAGCGCGCCTTTGACCAGACTCCCAACGACCGCCAGATCATCGCTGGCTTGCGCGAACTGTACAGCCGCAGCCGCGGCCAGAAGGTCGAGAAGGTTCAACTGACGGCGGGGGCCGTGGCAGGCCAGTACCTTAGCAACAACCTGCCGGAACAAGCCATCGACATCCTGAAGAAAGCCAGCCAGCGCTTCCCTGAGCGGATTGACTTGAAGCTGATGCTGGCGTTGGCGTATCAAGCGGCTGAGATGCACATTGAAGCGGCTGAAGCAGCGGTAGACGTGTTGAAGAACCTGCCCTTTGCCTTGCAGGCGAACCGCATCGTCGCCGAGTTCTGGCTGGCGCAGCAGCGCCCATCAGACGCGCGGCTGAACATTGCCCGCATTGAAGAAGTTGACCCCTACTACGCCCAACAGATCGTGACTGGCACAGTTGACGAAAACCGCTACATGCTGCCAGAGCTGGACTACAAACGGCTGACCGAGCGCGAGCTGGCCGCGTCTGATCCTGACTGGATCAGGACGCTCTCACGCGGTGGCGCAGCGGCCACCAGCAGCGCTGACGCCTTCGGCGATGATCTGGCGTGGTTGCTGGATGACATGTCGCAACAGATGGCCGCGCCGTCTGACCCGACGCTGACGACGCTCTTCGAGGATCAGTCGGGCAGCTTAGCCGAGGCCCCCACGCCAACCGCCGACGCGGTGGACGACACGGGCGGGCTGCGCCCAGAGGTCATCAAGCGCTTGGAGACGCTCAAACATGCCTCGAACCACGGCACGGTCATCTCATCGGCCACACCGCCAGCAGAGCCAGCCCCGCCCGACCTGAGCGCCCTTGACGCGCTCGACTTAGGCAGCGAGTGGCAAGAAGCGCCCACCGAGCCAGACGCTGCGCCGCGCCAATCCACTGGCCTCACGGGTCTGCTCACTTCACTCGGCGCGGGGGGCGAGGACGAAACGTGGATGCGCGAGGTGCTGAGCGGCGGCGGCCCAACCGAGCCAGTCGCCACGCAAACGCCCGACAACCTCGACTTCTTGATGGACATCGGCCTCCAGCCGCCCATCTCACCCCAAAGTGGGCGCGTCTCAACCGGCTTCACTGACTTGATCGCGCCGGTGGAACCGCCCCCCTCGTCGCCCACCGACAGCGACGACTCGCTTGATGATTTCTTCAGCCAGCTTGAAACCGCGGAAGACCCGCTCGATCTGCCGTATCAACCCAACAGCTTCTTCGACCAATTAGAGTACGAAGAAGACACAGAGACCGGCTTTTCTTCTCAGATCGTCTCTGCGTTGGACGCGGACAAAGTGAGCGAGTTCGACCTGCCGTCCACTCAGTATGTGCAGCCCTCAGCCCGCACCGACTTCTTCGACCAGTTGGAATATCACGAGTCAGAAGAGGACTCGGCGTTGATCGCGCCGAACACAGTCAGCGAGCTGCGCAGCGAAGTAGTCGACGATCTGGACGCTGAGAGCGACCCGCTGGCGTGGATGCGCACATCTGAGATCGAATACGACGAGAACGCTGTCAACCCATTTGACGCCGCTGCCGCGTTGGATGAATCAGGCTTGATGGCTCCGACGGAAATCCCGCAAGATCCGCTTCAGTGGGCGCGCCAGCATGAAGAGGTGGAGGTAGAACCCGACCCGGATGATTATCCGCTGGCGTGGATGAAAAACATGGGCATTGAAGAGGTAAACGCCGAGCCACAAGCGGGCATCCAACTGGACGATGAGCCGCCTGTGGAGCATGCACAGGACGGCGAAATAGACAGCTACCTAGAGACGCAGACCGCTGCAGAGGGGCAACCGATCATGACCAACGAATCTAACTGGCAGGATGACGATCTGGATGATTTCGACTGGTTGAGCGATGAAAGCGACATCAGCGCAGACGACCAGCCGCTCTTACAGTCCGATCTAGACTGGCTGAGCGAACCCGACGAGCCTACCCCGGCAGACACATCGACCGGGTTCACATCCATGCTGGATCGCCTTGATCCGACCAGCCAAGCCGCCGATGACCTCTCATGGATGGACAAGTTCAACACGAACTATCTGGCGAGTGATGAAGCACCGTCAGGCGAGATGCCTGCGGAGTCTTTCGATTTTGAAGATTTCGACTTCAACGCGTCACAAACAGTGGACAGCGTCAGCGTTAAAAACACCGATTGGCTTGACGCCATCGGCGGCTCAGAGGATGTGGCGTCATTTGACGAGGAACCTGTGGCCGCCAGTGAGTTCGACCGCTCAGATGAGCCGCTGATGGCCGGCGACGAGTTCAACTTCATGGTGACGGAGGAACCCAGCGCGGACGAGTTCGGCTTTGACGAGGGTGAGTTGGAGGCCTTCGGCCTGCCAGACGCCGAACTCGGCGAGGAGCCGCTCGTGGTCAACGAGTTTGGCTTCAGCACGGAGGCAGGCGCGGACGAGTTCGGCTTTGACGAGGGCGAACAGATGGAGTATCCCATCGCCACCAACGACTTCGACTTCACTGCCGGGACAGACCTCATCAGCGATGATCTGGACGAAGTGCTCCAGAGTGAGCAAGAGGCAACCAGCTTCGGCTTCAGCACAGAGGAACTCAACCTGTTCGACGAGGAGGCTCAGCCGGTCGGAGCCTATGCCGATCAACCAACGGCTGATGATTACGCGGATGCGCTGGACGACGAGGCGGAGCGTGTCGACTGGTTCAGCGAAGAACAGCCGATCATGAGCGCCGAGGACGAACCGTCGTGGATAAGGGCCATCAAGTCGGGCAGCGAACCAAACGAGGCGGACTTCACATTGGAGGAGGAAGCCTTCACGCTAGAGGAAGGCTTTGAGCTAGATGAAGCGTTCGCGCTGGATGAAGAGCTGGCAATGGCCAGCCTGCCCGCAGACGCAGCGCCGCAAGGGGCAGATGAGGCGTTCGCGCTGAGGCAGACCGCGGATGACAACATCGCTGTCAACGCCCCGGACTGGCTCAACAGCATGGTTCCCGGGCTGGATGTGGACTATGAAAACCTGCCCAGCGAGGACTTGATCGAAGATGAATTTGTCACCGATGAGGCGTATCGCTCGCGCTCGATGGAAGGCTTCGACGCGGTCAACGAGGGCTATGACTGGCTCGATGACCTCGTGGAGGAAGAGACCAGCAACACGCCCGCGGTAAGCGCGCCGCCGCTCGTGCCGCTGCCGCCTGTGCCAGATTTCTCGCGCCGAGCCGAGCCACAGCCGGCCCCTGCCGCCGTCGTGCCGCCAGCGGCCACGCGCTCGTTTGTGTTCGCTGCGCCGCCGCCGTGGTTGGAGCGCCTGCGGGCCATGCTGGGCGCACCGGCGGCAGTCAAAGATGAGTTTGAAGACTTTGATTTCGACGATGAAGACCTTAAGTAATCGAGAACTAGTCAGGGGGTTTGTGTCATGACGGATGCCATGCCGGACTTTGACAACATGACTCAAGAACAGATCAACGAATGGCTGGAAAGCCTCGCGCGGCGGCAAGGAGCCACAGAGGGGTTCACGACGTCGGCCAGCATGGACGTTCCCGAGATTGACCCCTCAATGGTCGATCAATCGCTGCTTGAGGACACTTACGTTCCTTACGGTTGGTCGCGCGAGGACTGGAAGGCTCAGCTAGAGAAGGAAGAAGCCCAAAAGCAGCGCCGCGCCGCCGTCAGCCCGCCGCCTGTGGCAGCCGCGCCGCCGCCCCCACCGCCGCCGCCTGCGTCCGCGGCGGCTGGCCCTGTGATGAGCGAACAAGAGCTGACCGAATACATCCTCAGCCTTGATCTGGAGCAGCAGATGGAGCTGCTGGCAGAGATGGGCAAATCGCAGCGCGGCGAGCCGAACCGCCTCGCGGAACTGCTGCCCAAGTGGGATACCAGCACGGTGGATGAGTCCAAACTAGGTGAGTACACGCCGGGCTACATGTCTGAAGAGGAGTGGAAAGCTTATCAAGCGAAGGAAGCAGCCGCCAAAGCTGCTGCCGCGCCGCCGCCCATCAGCGAGCCGGTGGCCGATCTGGGTGATGTGCTGCGGCCGCCATCACTGGATGACTTGCTCGCGCCCGCGCCGCCCGCTGCCGCCACGACTGCCCTCGATGACCCACTTGAATGGTTGAAACAAATAGGTGGAGCCGCGCCAGAGGCCGCTGCGCTGCCTAGCGTTTCGTTTGAAGAGCTGAACAAGAACCTTGCCGATCTGCCCCAACCGGCCGTGGATGATGACCCGCTGAAGTGGCTCAGCAGTTTGAGCGCGCTGCAACCCAGCACGCCTGCGCCGATTGAAGACCTCGACACAGGCATGTTCAACCTGCGCAACTTGTCCGAACTGGCCGAGAGCGTCGCCTCGGATGAGGCCAGCACCAGCGATGAGATCAACTGGCTGGAGTCGATCGCGCGCGCCAGCGGAGTCGATCAAGCAGAGCTGGTCACCCCGGCCAACGTGCCGCTGCCGCCGCCCGTCATCAGCGCAGCGGATGGTCCGGGCTATCAGCCGTATTCGTTCGAATCGGCCTACATGGGCGATGAGCCTATCAGTGCACTGGATGAAGCCTCTCACGCGGAAGCCGCTGTGCCCGACGTGAGCAGCTTTGACGACCCCGAGCTGTGGCTGGACGCGCTCGCGTCCGGGATCAATGCCCAGCGTGAAGAAGCGCTCGAAACGAAGCTAGACGCTCAAGCGGCCATCCCAGAGGATCCGATGGAGGTGATGCGCGCCCTGAACGCCGGCGCGGATGTGCCACCGGAAGCCGTTGAAACGTTCTTCGAGAAGATGTTCGAACGGGCCGAGCAGATGCCCGATGAACCTGAGGCGACCGATTCTAACCTGCCGCCGATTGAGGCCGAGATCCCTGATTGGCTGCAAGAGTCGTTCGCCAGCCTCGACCAAGACACGATGACGGACGTCCCCGTCTCACAGATGTTGGCAGACCTCGGCCTCAACGAAGAGGAGTTCAACGCGACTTCGCTTCTAGTGGATCCGCAGTACGCTGAGTCGACCCCGCTCGATTGGCAGGTGGATGTGTACGACGCGATTGATCCAGTAGAGGACTTCGACGCGCTGGTAAGCATGGGAGAGGGCGAACCAGACCCAACTGTTACGTCTATCCCAGAGTGGATCTTGGCGCAGACGGACGGACTGAGCGATGACATGAGCGACATCTTCGCCGACGATGAGAACACCGTGCCGATAGTGTCCGAAGATCCGTCCCTCGTCATCGACCGCAACGACCCGTGGGTGGAAGCCTTCGACAAGGAAAGCAGCCACCCCGACGAGCTGGAAGCGTGGTACACCAGCCGCTTGGCGCAAATCGACAGCGGCGCGCCAGCAGCCCGCGTGGAAGCGGCGGCTTCGTTCGAACACGCTGCGCCCGTCATGGGTGGCTTGCAACCCGCCCATCTGCCCATAGAAGCCGTGCTCGAACACGCTACACCGGTGGTAGTGCCGTCATGGCTCATCGGCGAGCCGGTCGAAGCCGCCGTTGAACCCGTCACCACCACTGAGTGGTTCGAAACAGAAAATGAGCCGATTCCAGAGTGGTTGCAACCGCAGACGACGGAAGAATTCACGCCTGACGACCCGCTGCCCGATTGGCTAGTAGGGGAGAACATAGACAAGAGCGACGTGCCGTCGTGGCTCGTGCAGCCGATTGAGGATGAGCCGATGCCTGCGATGGTCATCACGCCGCCTGCTGACCCGGCCCCACAGCCTGTGATCGTAGAGCGCGCCGCGCCCCTGCCTGCCCGCCCCGTGCCAGTGGCCGCGCCGCCGGTGGAGGTGGCTGCTCACCTGCAGCAAGCCCGCCAGCAGTTGACCACCAACGTTGAGGCGAGCTTGCAGCACTACGAAGCGGTCGTCCGCGCGAACATCGCCTTAAACGAGGTAGTACAGGACTTGAGCGGGGCCGTGAACGACAAGACGCACAAGGCCAACCCAGCCGTGTACCGCGTCCTCGGCGATGCGCTGATGCGGCAGGGCAAGCTGCAAGACGCGCTGAGCACCTATCGCAAAGCGCTCAACCTGCTAGGATGATGTGGCGACGCTTGTTCGGGGTTGGCCTGCTGGGGCTGCTGAGCGCGTGCAGCAGCGCTGACCCCGCCCTGCCGACGCTGGCAGAGCTGCCGACGCAAGCGCCAACCACGGCCGCGCTCGTGGCGACGCTGCCGCCCCGCCCCACCCTGCCAGACGCCTTCACCCCCACCTTTACCCACACGGTTGAGCCGTCTGTGACCTTCACGCCGACGCCTGAGGCCAGCAGCACGCCGTCCGTCACCCCCAGCGCGACCATCACTGACACGCCCTCGCCCACGGCCACCTTTGAGCCAACCCTGCCGCCCGAAGCGCGCCCGCTCACCAGCCTGCTAGAACTCGCCGCGCGCACCACCCTGCTGCCGACTGATTTTGTCGTCCCTGCCTATGAAGGGTTCAACGTGGCGCTGCCGACGACGCCCGCGCCGCTGCCGTTCGTTCCGATCGGCACGGTCATCGCGCCGGCGGGCGGGGCGCTGCCTGTGCCGGGCGTGGCCATGCCGCTCAACTGTGCGTTCTTCCCGCCCGGGGCGTTCGGGCAGGTCTTCGCCAGCTTGAACGACCTCGCGCCGCGCTTGGGCTGCCCAGCCGTCAACCCGCCGGACGTGGTGGCGATCAACGGCGCGTGGCAACCCTTCCAGAACGGCCTCATGATCTGGCTGAGCGGGGATATTTACGTGCTCTACAGCAATGGGAATTACGAGTTCTACGCGGACACCTTCGCGGCAGGGGTTGACCCTGAAACGCTGCCGGATACGCCCCCGCCGGGGCTGGTGGCCCCAGTGCGGGGGTTTGCGAAGGTGTGGGCCAACCAGCCCAGCGTGCGCGCCGGGCTGGGCTGGGGGGTGACTGTCGAGACGGGCGCGACCGCGCGCACGGTCGCCTTTCAGAACGGCTTGATGGCTGCGTTTGATGGCCGCCAAGACACCCTCGTGCTGATCGGCGGGCGCGTCATCGGCAACTGGCGCAGCGTGCCCATCCGCTAAGAGGCGCGCGTCGCTTCCTCGGTCGGCTCATCGGCGTGGAGCAGCGCCGGGCTGGCGGGCGCTGCCGTGCTGGGCGTCGGCTCCGTCACGCGGCCAACCAGCATCGGGTACTCATCGAGCGAGTTGGCCCGCTGCGAGACTGCCGCAATCGGGTTGCCGTCGGTGCGGATGTGGGCGGTCACGGTGCGGTCGGCGTTGTTTTGCAGCTCGATCGCGCTGCTGCGCCACGTCTCGCGCTCTTCAGACAGGATCTTCTCCATCCGCGCCACCAGCTCCGCGCCGATTTCTTCGTCCTGCTGCTGCTCTGGCGTCAAGATTTCCCACTGGCTCAGCTCGTTGCGCAGGCGGCTGGCCGTCAGGTGGTAGGTAGCGTAAGTCGCGCCGTACATGCGCGAGTCCGATTTCATCGTCAGGGCGACGCCCGCGGCAGTGGTGATGGCCACCAGCCCCTCCAACCCGTTGCCTAAGGCTGCAATCACCGACCCCGTGCCCGCGATGATGAGGGCGAACAGGCGCGCCAGCTTGACCGCGTTGTAGTCGCCTTCAATGCGGCTCGTGTACCAGTCAATTTGGTTGCGAATGCGCAGATAGAGGTAATCGGCCACGCTCAGCGGACTGAAGCCGTCGTCGAAGCGCTCCCCCGGAATCGTGAATGGCGTGTCTGTCTTGCGGCGCACGCGCTCAGGAACCGATTTGCCGGGCAGCTTTTCCGACTCCAGCGACTGCATGTAGGGCAGCGTGGCGTTGGCGCGGTCGATGCGGCGATCCGCTTCGTTGACCATCTCGAGCAGCTTGCGCTGGCGGTCTTGCAAGCTGAGCAGCGGCGCGAACTCGCCCGCGCGCAGGCGATAAAGGTAGATCTTCTCGCGGATCGTCTCCGCGCCGACGCGATATTCAATCCACGCGATGCTGCTGGCAAACTGGTTAGCGTAGCTGTTCAGGCCGACGCTGATCAGTGGGATGATCACCAGCAGCAAGCGCAGCCCGTTCACCACCAGCTCGTTCATCTCGCCGCTGGCTTGTAAAAGGGTAGTGATCACCGCGCCGGACGCCGCCAAGAAGTAGAGCAAGATCACCCACTCGCGGATGCGCAAGTACGAGCGCTTTTGGCTGGTGGATACACGGTCATAGTCCAAAAAGCGTCGCCACGCGCTGAGCAGCGCCGGATCCTTGAAGGCATCGTACTCTGACGGGGTGGACGTCGTTTGCAAACGCTGCGGCGTGTCGCCGGGCGTTAGGACAGTGGCGGCGCGCGGCGCAGGCGTCGTCTTGCCGTTGGAGGTGGCAGATGGTTCAAATGGAGGCGGGAGTGCCATAGTTGTTACCTCGCTGTTCCTCGGTCTTCGCTTCATTTTACATCTGCTTGCGCGCAAGCAGGCGTCCAAATGGTCAGAGTTGGCGCGCGAACGCTTGCAGCCGCGCCTGCGCCCCGCCGATGATGGGCGCGCCGTGCCCTAGCAGCAGGTTCTCTATCGGCAGTTCTGCCGCCTTGAGGATCGACGCCTTGACCGCCGCCCAATCCGGCGAGGCAGCCCGCAGTGGGGGTGTCAAGCCCCACGGCAGGTGCATCACCACATCACCACCGATGAGCGTCTTTTCAGCGGGCAGGTACAAGCCGATGTGCCCGTGGCTGTGGCCGGGCAGATGCCTCACTTGCGCGCCTGCGGCGATCCCTTCGATGATCTGCTCATCGGTCAGCTCAACGTCCACGCGCGCGGGCACGAGGCTCATCGACTGCATCCGCGCCAGCATGAACCGCCCCACCACCCCAAGCTCAGCGGGCTTGGGGCAGGCCATCGGCCAATCGCCTCGGATGACGGGGGCATCAAGACGGTGGGCGTAAGTGGTGACGTTGACCACCTGCTGAAGGCTCGGCAGCGCGCCGACGTGATCAGGGTGCGCGTGGGTGATGACGATGCGCTTGAGGTCGCTCAGGGTGCTGCCGAGTTGATGAAGCGCCTGCCGCACCGAGCGCTCAAAGCCTTTCATCCCCGCGTCAACCAGCGTGAAGCCGTCTTCGCCGCGGATGAGATAGCCGTTCAGGCCGTTGAACTGCGTCAAAATGCCAAACACTGCCGCTGTGAGCTGTTTCATGCGCTTCCTCTGCCTTCATATCATTGATTGTAATCGAGTTTGCGCTGGCAGCACGTTTGCGTTTTGTGATGTGGGGTGAGGGTCTCATGCCTCCACTCATCACACCCTCTCGCCGAGTTGGCAAAGCTTCGCTACACTATGTAATCAAAAGGCCGTTTAATTTTTTGAGGAACAGCTAATGGACTTTACCATCCCCCCCCATGTGACCGAGCTAGCGCAGCGCGTGCGCGCCTTCGTTGACCGCGAGGTCATCCCCGTTGAGCAGCGCCTGATGCGCAGCGGCGAAGAACTGAGCGTCGAGGAGGTGATGCGCCTGCGCGCGCTGGCCAAAGCAGAAGGCCTCTTCGCTCCCACCATGCCGCGTGAACTAGGCGGCTTAGGCCTGACGATTCAAGAGTGGGTTCCGGTGTTAGAGGCGGCAGGCCGCAGCCTCATCGGGCCGCTGGCGATCCACTGCGCCGCGCCCGACGAGGGCAACATGCACACCCTGCTGCACTTCGCCAACGAGGCACAGCGCGAGCGCTACCTGCGCCCGCTGGCTGAGGGGCGCGTTTTCAGCGGCTTCAGCATGACCGAGCCGCCCCCCGGCGCAGGCAGCGACCCCACCATGCTGCAAACCCACGCCGTCCGTGAGGGCGATGAGTGGGTCATCAACGGCCATAAGTGGTACACGAGCAACGGCCTCATAGCCGATTTTCTGCTCATCATGGCCATGACCGACCCCGAAAAAGGCGCGCACAAGGGCAGCACAATCTTCCTCGCGCCGATTGACACCCCCGGCATCACCATCGTGCGCGATGTGCCCACGCTGGGGCGCGGCGACTTCGGCGGACATGCCGAGATCCACTATGAGAACGTGCGCGTGCCCCACAGCGCCATCCTCGGCAAGGAAGGGCAGGGCTTCGCCATCGCGCAGGCGCGGCTTGGCCCGGCGCGTCTGACGCACTGCATGCGCTGGACGGGCATCGCGCAGCGCGCCCTTGAGCTTGCCACGCAGTACGCGGTTGAACGTGGGGCCTTCGGCAAGAAGCTGATCGAGCATCAGTCCGTCGGCTTCATGCTCGCCGACAGCGAGATGGAACTCTACGCCGCTCGCCTGATGATGCAGCACAGCGCGTGGCTGCTCACCAACGGTGACCAAGCCCGCGCCGAGGCCAGCATGACCAAAGTTCACGTGAGCGAGATGGTGAATCGGGTGATCGACCGGGCGCTGCAAATCTGCGGCGGCACGGGCGTGAGCCGCGACCTGCCGCTTTCGACGTGGTATGAGGCGGCGCGCGCCTTCCGCATCTACGATGGGGCGAGCGAGGTGCATCGCATGGTAGCCGCCCGCGCGGTGGCCAAGAAATACGGCGCACAGCCGGAGGCCGCGCGCCCAACAGTGGGCGATTGAAGCCGCGTTACTCGTTTTTAGCTTTGGCCTGCGCGCTGAAGTCGTCGGGGATGATGAGCACGTCCTCGGCGGCTTCTTCCCTGTTTAGGTCGTCATTGTAGCGTGTGATCACCTCGGCGCTGATGACGCGCTCGCCGTTCTGCGTGTAGTAGACTTTCATATAGGGCAGATGGAAACGCGAGAGGCGGATCAACTGGTCTGAGGTGATGGTGAAGCGCCGATCGCCGATGATGAGACTGCCCTCGCCAGTGCGCCAGCGCGCGATGTTGAGCTGCGGCACGCCGGCAATCTGCTTGACGCGCTGGCTGTCCTGCATCTCGCGGGCTTTGGTCTGCCGCCGATACGAAAACGCCATGAACGCACCGATCACGCCGCCGATGGCCAAAATCATCGGCAGGGTCAGCTCCCCGGCGGGAAACACGATGAGCGCGATGAGCGCCGCCGTGCCGAGCATGATCGTCAGCATCAGCCACATGCCATCAGTCTCTTCTTTGAGGTTGTCGGCCAGCATCGCCCGCTGCTCGTTGGAGAAGCGCCCCATGCGGTTGGCATTGAGTTCGGCATCGGTGAAGCCGAAGATGTCCTGCAAGTCGCGCGTGGTGGCCGGCGGCAAGGGCTTGGACTTCTCGTCTTCAAACGAGAACTGCTCGTCGTTTTTGGCTTTTTCTTCCTGCGGCGCGGCGCTCAGGGGATGGTCGGCCAGTCGCTGTTCACGTTCCTGATCGCTCATCATGACATTGCCTCCATATCTCAACTTATCGTTCCAACTTCATAGTGTCATCATAACACGCAGACAAGAGCAGCGTATCCCCCATTTCTGTGGGTAAATCAGCGGCAAATCCGCCGTTGGCTGAGCGCTCAATGAGCGTGGACGTTGCACGGGCACGCCGCGCCCCCTACTCCACTGAGAGGAGGGGTTGGGGGATGAGTTCCCACAAGCACATCACGCTGCGTCGCCGCTTATTTTCTTCTTACGCGGCTGTGTTAAAACAGCAGGTGGTGTATTGTTCCGACTCAATCACGGGGGTGATATGTCCCAAGCGTATACCTTTCAAGCAGAGAC
>CALDYP010000052.1 GCA_937944445.1 uncultured Anaerolineae bacterium | reverse complement strand
ACCGCTGAGCACAAACCATCCTCAAGGCGATGCGCATGGGAATGGATCTGCCTGCTAGGGCAAAAACGGCCAACGCCCACGCCACCAACTGAACCCCCCTTCAAGGGGCGCATCTCAGCCGAGTGCTTCCGCGCTCGGCGCCCCTCTCCAGCGGCATGGCGCGTCTATTTGCGGGCGATGATAAGCGTCATGTAGTTGAACGGCCACGGCGCGAGCCAGCGCAGGACGCGCCCGCTCCATTCCGCCAGCGCCGACGTGCGGTAGTAGCCCGGGGCGCGGAAGATGGGGTGCGCCCCCCACAGCGTGAACGAGTGACTAGTGGGGCGCGCCTGCACCACGTCAAAGCCGACGTCGGTGCACGCGGCGATAAGTTCCTCGCGGGTGTAGGTGGTTTCGTAGAAGTCCTCGCTGATGCGCTGGCGGCCCTGTGCGGCGCGGCGCTGCTGTGCCAGCTTCCAGATGAGGTTGGGATAAGGGATCGTCATGACG
This sequence comes from uncultured Anaerolineae bacterium, assembly GCA_937944445.1. Taxonomy (GTDB): domain Bacteria; phylum Chloroflexota; class Anaerolineae; order Aggregatilineales; family Phototrophicaceae; genus JANWYT01. The sequence continues at coordinate 12,220 of CALDYP010000052.1, read as the reverse complement.
AGCACGCCGCCGCGCCGCAGCACGCGGTAGGCCTCGATCAGCGCGGGGCGCATCCCATGCGGGAAGTGCTCCAGCACGCCAAACGAGAGGTACGCGCCGAGGCTGTCGTCTGCGTAGGGCAGGGCGTGCACGTCCCCGGTTTGCAAGCAGAGCGTCGGCTCGTAGGCTTGGCTAGCAGCCAACGCGTTGAAGGCGTAATCCAGCCCGACCACGCGGTAGCCGCGCGCTTGCAGCGCCACCAGCACCGCCCCCTGCCCGCTGCCTGCCTCAAGGATCCATGCGTCTTTGGGCAGATAGGGTAGATAGGCGTTGAACGTCTCAACCGCGCGCGGGTACTGCATCGTGGCCACCTCGGCGGCCACGTCGGCCTGCTGCCAGATCGTCTCCCACGCGCGGCGAGTGGACTGGTAGAGCGGGTCTTTGAGCGGAGTTGTCATGCTGGAACTGCCTGTGTGGAGTCAGGCCTCACCCCGCGGCCGAGGCGAGGCTCTGACGACTGGTTCAATCAAGTCAGGGTTTGGCGGGCCAAACCCCATGCCTCACCTAATCTAGCTGCAAGGTATAGGTGCTCGTGCCCCTGAACGTGCTGACGAACACGGTCACGCGCCCATCCGCTGGGACGGCCACCGGCAGCGTCAACGTCGGCAGCACGGCGAAGTTGCTGCTGAACGACATGAGCGTGCTGCCGTTCTGGATCGCCTCGACGGTGACGCTGGTTGCGCTGCCGCTCACGAAGTCTAGACGGATGTTCTGGATCGTGTTGGCCACGCCCTCGAAGGTCGCGCCGTCTGTGTTCAGCTTAGAGGTCAGCCGCAGGGTGGCCGGGCCAGCCTCCAGCGCGGGGAAGGTTGCTTCGATGACCTCAAACACGGCCAACCCGCCTAGTTCGGCTTCCACGCGCCCGAACACGATCAGGTACGTTCCGTTCTCAAACGGGCGGAAGTTCAACACCTCCGGGTCAAGGTTGAAGCCGCTGTCGTCTTCATAGAAGAGGCTGTCGCCGCTGGGGCCGAACAACTGCAGGTCGGTGTCCGTGTCGCCGCCGTAGCCGCGCAGCGTGTAGCGCGCCTCGGTCGTCATCTCGACGGTGAAGTAATACGCCTCGGCAAGGCTGAAGTCGACTTGCACGGGCGTTTCTGGGCTGATGGGCAGCGGGATGATGCGCTCGATGGTGAGCGCGAAGCGGCCTGTTTCAGCGCTGCCCGATGAGAATTGGCCGAAGCTGGTCACCTCGACGCTGAAGGTGTCGTCGGTGGGCAGCACAGCGACGATGCGGCTGTTGAGGCCATCAAAGTCGTCGTTAGCGCGGATTTCCGTCCCGAACGAATTGCGCAAGATCAAGTAGGTGTCGAAGTCGCTCGACTGCACTGAGATCACCACCAACTCGCCCGCACGGCCAGCCAGCTCGAAGAATTGGCTGGGCGCGTCTGCGGTCAGCTCCCCCTCAAAGGAGGTCTTTTCGCGCTCGTTGGGCAGCAGGGGCTGCGCGCCTGCTGGCCCCAACGGCGCAAACGGCAGCACCGTCGCGCGGGTGAGCGTGAGCGGCGCGCTGGCGACAACCTCCCCGCTGATGACGATCTCGACGCTGTAGACGCCTGCGGGGTCGCTCGGCTCGGTGATGAGGCGAATGCTGAAGTTCCCGTCGGCGTCGCTGGCGCGTTCGGCGCTGAACACCACCTCGCGGTTGAAAGTCACTTGTACGGTCAGCGGGGTGTCAGCCGGCAGGCCGGTGGCCTCTACAAGGTGGCTCGTGCCCTCGGGGCCGCTGGGGGGCGTAATCGTGATGCGAACGTCGCTGCTGACGAGCGGCGGCAGCTCTTCGGTGTCGGCCAGCACGGTGAACGTTCCGCTGGCCTCTGTATCGCCGACGATCACGCGGACGGTGTATTCGCCGGCCTCGTCGCGCGGCTCGCTCGTCAGCGCGAGCGTCACGCGGCCTTCGCTGTCGGCACGGCGGCTGGTCGTCAGCACGGGCCGCCCGTCAAAGAGCACTTCGATCGTCGCCACCTCGTCGGGCGGCAAGCTCTCAACGGTGATCGTGTGGGTCGTGCCGACTGGGCCGGTGGGTGGGTCAATCGTGATGCTGGGCGGCACAGTCGCGGAGCGGACTTCAAACGTCGTCTCAAGCAGCGTCTCGCCGTCCACTTCCACTTCGACAGCGTACACGCCCGGCGCAAGGTCAGCGCTGGGGATGGTCACGGTGGCGCTGCCGCTGCGGTTGATGCGCGTCGGCAGGGCGTTGACCGTTTGGCCGTCGCGCAGCACGCGCACCGTTGCGAGGTCAGCGAGGGGCAGCCCATTGGCCGAGATGTTGAACACTTGGCCGACGACGCCGCTTTGCGGGCGGACGGAGATGCTCAGGTCAAACGGGCTGGGGGCCGGGCCAGTCGGGATCGTGCCGCGCGTGATCTCGCCCTCGATGTCCGTCAGCACCACGTCAAACGGCTTCAGCGGCAGATCCGCTGGCAGGGTGAACTCGGTGCGGGCGGTTCCGTCAACGTTGGTGCGCACGATGCGCTGGAAGATGCTGCTGCGCGTGTCGGGGTCGAGGATGTTGATGGTGATGTCGCTGAACTGGGCGGCGTTGGTGATGACGATGTCGAAGGTCGGGATGTTAGAGGGGCGGCGGGTGATCGTCAGGACAGCGTCGCGCCCGCCCACGCCCAACAGTTGCAGCGACGTGCTGGCAAGGATGTTGCTGAACGTGTCGCTGATTTGGACGATGTACTCGCCGGGCGGGTTGTCGGCGGTGGTGAAGAGCGTCACGCGGATCTCGCCGTTGGCGTCTGAGGTGCGCTCGCGGTCGTAGACGATGGCGTTCGTGGCGGCCTCGCGCACGGTGATGAAGTGTGGGGCGCGCGGCTGCAAGCCGGTAGCGATAATCTGGAAATCCTGCCGCACGCGCCCTTCCGCCGGGCGCACGGTCAGCCGTACGGTGGAGTCGCTAGATGGCGCTTGCGGCGTCGCCTGTGGCACCGGGCTGGGGGTGGGGGGCACATCCGCCCCGACGAGTGTGAAGCTCGCCTCGGCCACCACAACGCGATTCAGCGAGATGTCCACGCGGTACTCGCCGAGTTCGTCAGTGTCGTCGCTGCGAATCGAAAGCGAGATGCTGCCGAGCGGGTCGGCCACGCGATCGGTCGTGAACACGATCTGCTCAGTGGCGACAAAGATGAAATCGAAGGTGTAGCGCTCGTTGGGGGTCAGCCCGCTGGCCGTCAGCACGAAACCGCCGCCGCGCGCGATCACAGGCGGGTCGATGCGGACGATGATCCCTTGCGCCGCAGCGGGCAGCGCCGCCACCAGCACCAAGCAAACAGCGATTGCAAATGAACTGAGCGACGAAATTAGACGACGCATTCTCTCCTCCGCGGGCAGGTTGTGGACGACTAGCACCCTCATTGTAGCCGATTTTACGACGGCTGGCCTTCCCCGCTAGGCATCTTTTCATGAACGGGGCGGTAAGGTTGATTGAGGAACTCGCGCACCCGCTTGACGAGGCGGCGCACGTCGGCCTCAGCGTAGGGGCTGACAGTGACCAGCGGCAGCCGCTCCCCGCTGCGTAAGAGCAGCACCAGCGCGTAGACCTTGAACTCTGCGTTGTGGATGAGTTCAAGGCCGCTGACGGCGTAGATGGCGAAGCGCTGTTCACGCAGCCCCAAGCGGAACGGGCGGCGCAGCGTCACCGTTTGCGCGTCACGGTCGAAGGTCAGGCGCGTGCCGCGCAGCCCGACGTTGAGTGTCCATACGCTGAAGCCGATCAACCCCAGCGCCAAGCCCGCCCAGATGACTAGCCCCACCCACTGCGCGCCGGTGAACACGTCGGCGCGCTGGGCCGTCTGCACGAGCAGGTTCACTAGCATCAGCACCGACAGCGCCAACATCGCTAACATGGCCGCCGCCAGCACAGGCCGGTTTTGCCCCAGCGTCAGCCGCGTAGGGGTCTGCTCTAGCAAGCGCATCAGCGCACCTTTTGACTTTCTGCCCCAGCGTGAACGATCAGGTAGTTCAGCCAGCCCGCCACGGTCAGCTGCCCCCATTGGTTGTGTGGGATGCGCTGCTGATAGTCGGCAGCAGGGATGGCACGGGCGATGGCCACTGTCTCGTTGCGCGCGTCTTCAAAGGCCGTCAGCAGCTCATAAAAAGGCGTCGTGTTCGCTGGGCGGTAGTTGTTGTACTCCTCCTCTGCCCGCAGCGGCGAGCCGAGCAGCGTCCGCAGGCGGGTGTGCGCCCAGCGCTCGATGCCGATGATGTGGGTGAACACGGCGGTGTTGCGTGGAGTTTGGGGGCAGGCGCGGAACTTCTCAAGCAGCTTGGTCTGCTGAGTTTCCAAGCGCCCTAAGAGAGCATCTTTGGAGTACTTCTGTGCGGGGCGGTCAAAAATGAACCCGCCCACCGTGTGCATGAGCCATGACATAGCGATCCTCACTTCCACAGATACAGTGACACTACGCCTTGATTATCGCACATTCATCACGAACTGCCTTAAGTTTCAAGAAGAATTTTATGACACGCGCTAGCTCGTTTCAGCCTGCAAACGCCCACGGTAGCGCGCCTCAAACTCGGCGAGCTGGCGGCGCTGGCTTGATGTCAAGTGGATGAAGGGGCGGGCGCGGCGAATGAGGGCGAGCGCTTCATCCGCGCTCAGGCCGCTGTAGACGAGGTAGGCGGCGGCTTGGGTGGGGGCGCGCCCCACGCCTACCCCGCAGTGGATGTAGACCTTGCCGCCTGCCGCCACCTGCTGCGCGATGAACTGCGCGCCGCGCAGCAGGTCATCGAGCGTGGGGGGGGTGTTGTCGCGCGTGGCAAGGTGCAGGTAGCAGGCGCTTTGGATGCCCTTCTTGGCGTCGTCGAGGTGGGCTTCACGCATGTTGACGACCGCGCTGATGCCCTCGGCGGTCATCGCGCCCCAGCCGCGCGGGCGGTGCTGCCCGCCAACGTAGAGCTGCGGGGTGATGCGGCTGTAGCGCCACAGCGGGCGGCCTGTCCACAGGCGGCTCCCTTGATCGACAAAGCGCAGCACCAGCCCGCGCGGCCCCACGCGCAGCAGGCTCACGATGCGGTTGAGCGTGGACGGCGGGCGGGTCATCAGATCGCTTCACCCGGGTGCAGGAAGTACACCCCCAGCACCAGCCTCGACAGGCGCAGTTCGTCCCCGTTGCGCAGGATGCGCACCTCGCGCGGGTGCAGCCGCTGGCCGTTGAGGTAGGAGCCGTTGGCGCTGCCTAGATCTTTCACTTGAAGGGTGTTGGCGCTGGCGTCGTACTGAATGCCGACGTGCAAGCGTGAGACGCCCATCTCTGAGGCCTGCGCAGACGACAAATCGACATCCGGGATCACCGTGGAACCGTCAGCGCTGCGCCCCACCACCACCTCATAGGAGCGAAGCTGCGGGCGGATTTCAAAGCGCTGCGACGTGTCGCGCACGAGCAGCACCAGCACCGAATCCTCGCCGAAGTAGTCATCGGTGAACAGTTGGCTGGTGGCGTCGGCAAATTGGCGGGTCTCGCTCAGCCCACCGGGCAGCTGAAGCAGGTGGCCGCAGCTGTAGCAGAACACCTCTTGGCGGCGGTTTTTCTTGCCGCACGATGGGCAGGCAATCCACGTGGCGGTGAGGGTGACGGGGCTGTTGTTGTTGATGGGCATGGTGGCGCCCTCGTCTGCCGCAGCGTTCAGACTGTGGTTGCGCTCCCAGTGGCGCAGCTGCAGCGCTAGCGCCTCGCGCGTGTCGCGCGGCAGCGCGTCGATGCTGGCGCGCAGCGTCTTAAGGACGTTTTTCGCTTCGACCCCGCTGCTGCGCATTTGGGTGTAGGATTGAAAGATGTCGTCGCTCGTCATGTGGGTTGTTTCACACAAAAAACCGAAGTTGAAAACTTTAAAATTTTACAACAAACGAAGTGCCCGTTGTCGCCGATGGGCGCGGCCCGCCGCGCCCTACATCGCTGTGAGGCCGCCATCGACGGCCAACGCCACCCCATTGACGAAGCTCGCCCCGTCGCTGCATAGGTAGGCGATGGCGCTGGCCACCTCTTGCGCCGTGCCGAGGCGGTGCAGCGGGCTGGCGCGGCGCGTGCGCTCGGCCATCTTTTCGCTCTTCGAAGTGATCGCGGTGACCATCGGCGTGTCGATGAACGACGGGCACAGCGCGTTGACGCGCACCCCCAACCGCCCATATTCCAGCGCAGCGGTGCGCGTCAGGCCGATGACGGCGTGCTTGCTGGCAGCGTAAGCCGCCCCGCCGGGCGCGCCGATCAACCCAGCGACGGAGGCCAAGTTGACAATCGAGCCGCCGCCGCTGTTGAGGATGGCGGGGATCTGCGCCTTCATGCACAGCCACACCCCGCGCACGTTGACCGTCATGATGCGGTCGAACTCGTCTTCATCCCATTCCAAGAGCGGCTTCTGCATGCCGCCGCCGCTGATGCCCGCGCTGTTGACGGCGTGATGCAGCCCGCCGTAAGCGCTCAGCGCCCGCTGCACCGCCGCGTCCACCTCGCGCGGCTGCGTCACGTCGCAGGTGATGTAGGTGGCTTCGCCGCCCACCTCCTGCACTTTGTGGACGGTGCGCGCGCCGCCGTCGCCGTCGATGTCTGCCAGCACGAGCCGCGCGCCCATCTGAGCCAGCGCCACCGCTGCCGCCTGCCCAATCCCTGAGCTAGCCCCGGTGATGAGCGCGACTTTGCCTTCCAGCGCCATACAAGTTTTCCTCTCATGTGTTCAGCCGGCTGTCGGGTTCGTCGGCTGAAGGTCAATCAACCGTTGGCCACGCTGGACGATCTGCCCAGCGGCCACGTGCAGCGCGCTGACCACGCCATCGCTGGGGGCCGTCACGCGGATTTCCATCTTCATCGCTTCTAGCACCATCAGCACTTGGCCTGCGGTCACCGCCTGCCCGACGGCCACGCGCACCTCCATCACTTGGCCGGGCATCTGTGCGCTGAGGTCGCCTGCGCCTGCGCTCGACCGCCGACGACTGCGCTGCTCGGCGCGGGTGATGCGGTGCTGCTGGCCGTTGTGCCACACGTGAACGGTGCGATCTTGCGCCGCGGTGTAGACGAGGTGCTGCTGGCCGTCGTGGCGCAGCAGCCAGCGCCCCGCGCCCAAGTCGATTACCTCTACGTCCAGCGCTTGATCCCCCACTTGGCAGCGCCAGCGTCCCCCTTCAACTGAAGTCAAGGTGACGCTGACGGGCTGGCCGCCGGCCTCCAGCGTTGGCATTAGCTCGTGCCCACTGTGTTAGACAGGAAGGCGCTGTAGCCGGTCTCAGGGTCGTTGCGGACGACTAGCATTCGCTGCCCGCCGACGTAAGTGATGCCGGACATCTTATAAGCTTTGGCCGGGCGGCCTTCGCTGTCGAGCTTGTTGCACCAGTAGACGAAGTCGCCGCGCTGCCAGATGTAAAGCACGGGCACATCGTTGACGACGATTTCAAGGTGGCGATTCGCGAAGCCGTCAAACCGCGGCGGATCATACCACGGGATCCACGCGCCGGCGGTCTGATCGGTTTTGAGGCTGGCGGCGGACTGGCCGAGGATGTCGCGCGTGTCGCGGGCCGTTTCTTTGTTGATGAAGCGGATCGTTTGGTCGGTGGTGTTGAACACCATCGTAATCTCGGTGATTGGCACGGAATCCCTCACTGCGGCATTTGCACTTTGGACACCTTGCACCGTTGCGTTGACACCTTGGCCGATGACTTCGACCGTTTTGCCGATGCCTTGACCAATTGTTGACAGCACTTTCCACACGGTGATTTCGTCGCCCATAGTCTCAATTCCACTATATTTTTACCACGTAGTCTAGCACAGGTTTATGTAAACTGGCTTAAAAAAAGATACGCGAAAAGACGGCTGCAAGTTGCAACCACAAGCGGGCATAGCCCCCCCTTCTCCCACGGCCACGCGGGCACAGCACGCTGCACGCCCACCCTGATACGCACCCGTGACCTGCGCACGGTTTGGATTACAATAGCAGCCAACCACCACAGAAAGCGACTTGCCCCATTTATGGATCACCCTGACGAGATCGACCGCCTGATTGAGCGCCTGCGCGCCGATGACGCGCTGGCACGGCAGGAAGCTGTCATTGCGCTGGCGACCCGCCGCAATGCGCGCGTCGTGGCGGCGCTGCTGCCCCTCGTGGGCGACCCTGACGCCACGATCCGCGCCAACGCCGCCAGCGGCCTCGGCCTGAACCGCGCGTTGGATGCGCTGCCCGCCCTGCTGCCGCTGCTCGACGACCCGAACGAGATCGTCCGTGAGCGGGCGATCACCGCGCTCGCGCAGCTCGGCACGAGCGACGTGGTGGAACCGATCATCGCTAAGCTGGGCGACCCGAACGGCTGGGTGCGCAGTCGGGCGGCTTACGTGCTGGGCGCATCGGGCGACTCACGCGCGATTGACCCGCTGATCGAGCGGCTGGACGACCCTGAGAGGGCTGTAGCCAGCGTGGCGGCGTGGGCGCTGGGGCAGCTTCGAGCGCGTCCAGCGGTTCCGCCGCTGGTGAAGCTGCTCCACGCTGAGGACCCTAAGCTGCGCGCAAATGCGGCGTGGGCGCTAGGCGAGATGGCCGACCCGTCGCTGATCCCGCCGTTGATCGACGTGCTGCGCGACCCAACCCCCGACGTGCGCGCCAAAGCCGCGTGGGCGCTCGGCACGCTCGGCAGCGAGGCGGGCGACGCGCGCCCCGAACAACCGCTGATCAGCCTGCTGGACGACTTCACCGAGGTGCAAGACCAAGCGGCCCACGTCTTCGTTGCGCAGTACGCGGCAGAGGCGCTCATGCAGCTTGGCACAGAGGCTGCGCGCGCCGCTGTGGAGCGCTGGCGTCCTACCGCACGTGAACGCTTGATCCCTTACCGCGTGCGTGAGATGGTGCGCGGGCTGGCCCATCCAGACGTGCAGACGCGCGACGCCGCGGCGCAAGCGCTCATCGCGGAGGGGCCAGCCGTCATCCCGCAGATGCTCGCCGCGCTCGACCACAAACAGGCGCGCGTGCGGCAGGGGGCAGCGCGCGTCTTGGGCGAGTTGGGCGCGGCGGAGGCCGTTGAGAAGCTGCTGCGGGCGCTGGCTGACGACGACGTGGGCGTGTGGAGCCAAGCGACGGCAGCGCTCGCCAAGCTGCCAACCGCAGCGGACGCGCTCAAGTTGGCGCTGACGAGCGCTCAAGAGATGCGCGTCAAGCTGGGGGCGGCGGTGGCGCTGTGGCGGCAGGAACGCTACGAACCGGCCTTCCACTGGCTGCTGATTGCGCTGAATGACCCTGATTTTGTCGTGCAGGGCAGCGCGATCACGTCCCTGTGGAGCCAGCCCGATGAGCGCGCCCTTGCCACCTTGCAGACGCTGCTCACGCCTGAGGACACGATGATGAACCGCTACGTGATCCAAGCGCTGCAGAGCATCGGCAGCCCGCGCGCGCTTAGCACAGTTCAGCGCTGGCTGAACGAGGTGTTCCCGCAGCCGCTTGAGTAACGCACAAGCCGCCTGTGAACGAGGCGGCTTATGAAAAAATCAACGAGACACGACGGTGTGGGTTAGCCGTTGGAAGCGGCCTGCACCACGCGAACGCCGCTAGCCTGCTTGCCCTTGCGCCCGTCAACAATTTCAAACTCGACGCGGTCACCCTCGTTCAGCGTCCGATACCCGGTGCTCTCAATTGCGGAGTAGTGCACGAAAATATCGGCGCTGCTGTCTCCCATTTTGATGAACCCATAGCCCTTTTCGGCGTTGAACCACTTCACTTCACCAACGATGCGCTGCGACATACTTGAAAAACTCCATACACTTTCTGACGATGGCTCACCCTGAGCAGCCCACAGCAGGCGCGCATCGCGCCACACAACAGGTTAACTTAGATAGGCGTTTGGATCACTTACGGGTTCATCAACCGATGGAGATCTTCGCCGCTGCAAACAACCGAGGACTTTCAGGATTGCTCATCTAGACTGTACGAGAGACACCGCTGGAAAGTCAAGTTAAGTAGTTTTTAAGGGTTTGCTTAGGTTTTAGCACATTGGTGATGCGTACAGGGGGGATGCGGCCTCGATAGACGCGGCTGGCCGCGCCCCTACGATATGCCCCGCCGCTGAAGCTGTCTTCTCCAATGGAGAACGGGGTTGGGGGATGCGGTCATAAGGAAAAAGGGAACCAATCAGAGAAGGTGTAACGGTCAGCGCGGCAAATCAGGTATCATAGTTAAAACGATGGTTGTTTAGGAAAATCCTTATGCGCAATGTGCGTGCTGACTTCCCGATCTTGAACCAAACCGTGCATGGCCGTCCGCTCGTCTACCTCGACAACGCGGCCACCTCGCAGAAGCCGCAGGCCGTGATCGACGCGCAGGCCGCCTACTACCGCACGATCAACGCCAACGTGCACCGCGGCATCCACGCCCTGAGCGAGGCCGCCACCCACGCCTACGAAGAAGCGCGGCGCAAGGTGGCCGCCTTCATCCACGCCCCGCAGACCGAAGAGGTGATCTTCACCCGCAACACGACGGAGGGCATCAACTTGGTGGCGAACGCATGGGGGCGCAAGTTCCTCAAAGCAGGCGATGCCGTGCTGCTGACCGTGATGGAGCATCACAGCAACCTCGTCCCGTGGCAAATCCTGCGCGATCAGATCGGGATTGAGGTGCGCTATCTGCCCGTCCACGACGACGGCACGCTTGACCTGAGCGACCTCGAGCGGCGCTTGGACGGCGTGAAGCTGGTGTCGTTCGTCCACGCCTCCAACGTGCTGGGGACGATCAACCCTGTGCGGCAGATCGCCGACGCGGCGCACGCGGCTGGCGCGGTCGTGCTGGTGGATGGGGCGCAGGCGCTGCTGCACCTGCCCGTGGACGTTCAGGCGTTGGGCTGTGATTTCTACGCTTTCAGCGGCCACAAGATGTGCGGGCCGACCGGCATCGGCGTCCTGTGGGGGCGGCTGGCGCTGCTGGAGGCGATGAACCCCTTCCTCGGCGGCGGCGATATGATCGTCAAGGTGGAGCTAGAGCGCGTGACCTACGCCGAGCCGCCGGCTAAGTTCGAGGCGGGCACGCCCCCCATCGCTGAGGCGATCACGCTGGGGGCGGCGGTGGACTACCTCAACTGCGTGGGCATGGCCGAGATTGCCGCCTACGAGCACGACTTGACGGCCTACGCGCTTGGCAAACTGCGCGAGGTGGAAGGGCTGCGCCTGCTGGGGAACGCGCCAGAGCGCGGCGCGGTGTTCGCCTTCACGCTGGGCAACATCCACGCGCACGACCTGTCTACGCTGCTGGATGAGCGCGGGATCGCCATCCGCGCGGGGCATCACTGCGCGCAGCCGCTCGGCAAGCGCTTTGGCGTGCCGGCCAGCGCGCGCGCCAGCCTCGCCTTCTACAACCAGCCCGCTGAGGTAGACGCGCTGATCGACGGGCTGCACCACGCGCTGGAGGTGTTCCATGTCTCATGACCTGTATCGTGAGGTCATCCTTGCGCATGCCCAGTCCCCGTACAACCACGGGACGCTGCCCGACGCGACGTGCCACAGCCACCAAGACAACCCCACCTGTGGCGACGAGATCGACCTCTACGCTGAGGTGCGCGATGGCCGCATCGTGGAGGTACGTTTCGAGTCGCAGGGGTGCGCCATCAGCACGGCATCCGCGTCGATGATGACGGAGGCGATCAAAGGCCGCACCGTGGAGGACGCCGCGCGTCTGCTGGCGAGCTTTCGGGCGTTCATCACCGCGGGCGACCTGCTCGACCCTACATTAGAGGAACTCGAAGCGCTGGAGGGGGTGCGGCGGCTGCCGGCGCGCGTCAAGTGTGCGATGCTCGCGTGGCGGGCGTTGGAAGAGGTGATCGCCTGTGGCCGAGGCCGCGCCTAGCGTGTCGATTCGATCAGCGTTGTGACGACGTCGCGGATCTGCGTCGGCATGATCGGCTTGAGGATGAACTGCGTGTTGGGGTATTGCAGCACTTTGCGTTCATAATCGCGCGAAGAGCTGGAGACGACCACGTGGGTTTGGTCAAGCTCAGGCTTGGATGCGATGCTTTCAAGAACCGTCAGCCCGTTCACAAACGGCAGGTAGATGTCCAAGAAGATGAGATGCGGCGTAAAAGTTTGAAGAAGCTGCAAAGCGTAGTGGCCGTCGCGGGCGATCTTGACTTGGCAATCCATCTTGACGAGGATACGTTCGTAGATCACGCACAAGCCGATGTCATCTTCTACCACTAACACTTTTAACGCAGGCATGC
>CALDYP010000051.1 GCA_937944445.1 uncultured Anaerolineae bacterium | reverse complement strand
CATTCAATGTGTGTGCTTGCCTACCTATGCTTCTTGGCTTAATCCCATCGAAAAGCTCTGGCGCTGGTTGCGGCAAGAGGTGTTACATCTCCATCGCCTCAGTGACGATTGGCCTGCCCTCAAGCAAGCCGTTCTCAACTTTATCCAGCGCTTTGAACATGGCTCAACTGGCCTCTTGCGCTATGTCGGCCTCTTATATGACTAATTTTTTAAACTGCATCAGGGGGCTTTTCTCCCCTTCTCCCGAAGGAGAAGGGGTCAGGAATGAGGCCTATGGATCCGTCCAGTCATCTCTTGCACCTTGTCTAATTTTCAACATGCTTCAGTGCTGGGTGTTCAACCCGTTCCACAGTTAGTAGAAGTAGTAAAAGCTCTCAGCGCGCTCGATCGCCTTGATGATCGCCCTCTTTTTCATTTACACTTATGCGTTGCAGAGCACAACCGCACGGGCGTTATCGCAGTTTACGGGCGGGCCTTGCGCCCAAGCGTATGCCTTTACTGTTAGGGTTATGTTGGGCGGCACGCCCTGCATGTGCCAAAACAGGCTTGTTGCTGTCGAACTTGCCGATGCTATCAACAACAACCTTTCAGGTGAGCGCAGAACTTGGAGTTAGTCGTTATGTCTACTATAGACCGTAATTCACCTGTGCCACTGTATTATCAATTGAAAAACATCTTGCTCGAACGCCTTCACAACAACGAGTGGAGAGTGGGCGAGATGTTCCCGGGCGAGCAGGAACTTCAGGAAGATTATGAGCTGAGCCGTACCACCGTGCGCCAAACGCTCAGCGAGCTGGTGAACGAGGGCTACTTGGTCAGGCATCGTGGGCGCGGGACGTTTGTTGCTAAGCCCAAAGTGACCTACAACCCCACTGCCTCGCTGGAGATGACGGAATACATGCGCAAGCAGGGCATCCAGCTTGGGTGGCGGCTGTTGAAGACCGAGTGGACAACCGCAGACGCTGCCGTCGCCGCGATGTTGCATCTAACTGAGGGCGCGCCCGTTTGGGCTGTGCGCCGCCTGCGGTTGGTGGGCGAAGAGACCATCGGCTATCACTGCGCGTATGTGCCCAAGCGGTACGTCCCCCATCTGAACATGAACGCGCTGGAAGAAGGCGACTCGCTGGACTATCTGAAGGGGCTACCGCAGATGTCAAACCCGCGCATCGAGCGCACCCTTGAGGCACGCCTCTCTGGTGAGTTGGAAGCGGAGCTTCTGGGCATGGCGGGCGGCGCGCCCATGCTCTACATGGAGCGTGTAGTCTACAGCGCTGAAGGCGAACCGTTGGAATTCTTGCAAGCCGCCTTTCACGGTGACCGCTTTAGATACCGCATTTCGCTCTGAAACAAGTGATTGTGTAAATATTCTTTGCGTGTTAGAATGTCATGACATTATAATGTTGTGGGTTTAATCGCTGGTACTAAAAACACTTTTTATGAAAGCCCTATCAAACTATCTTCATAACTAAGCGTGATGACGCGATCCAACCGCAGCGCTAGCTCTCAAACTGTAGATCGTCGTCAGGTCAGGTCATTTTAGATAGAAAGAGCGTGATCATGGCAGTCGGCACGGTAAAGTCCTTATTAGAACTCATTGGCGAACGTCCAGACGTAGACAATTCAGAGCTGTTCGTGCAACTTTGGGGCATTTTAGGCGAGCTGCGCGCCAAGCTGGACGCGCGCTTTGCCCTAACGCCCGACGCCAGCACCGCCGACTTTCAGCCCTACCAATCGCGCAGCGGCGACGCCAAAGGGCTGCTGAGCGCCTTCACCAGCGATGAGATCGATTGGCTGGTGCACAGCTACATCGGCAACCCCAAACAGTCGTTTTGCAACATGCACCTGACGGTTTGGCTGGGCGCACAGACTAACGTCCCCCACTTCGGCATGGCGTTAGGGACGATGCCTGACATCTTCATGTATGTTGACTACGTGCCGCGCGTAAACATCATCGAAGATTTGGCCTATTTAGACACCTACTACGAACCCGCCAACGAGCGTTACTTGAGCTTTCACCAAGACCCTGAGTTCTCGCCGTTCATCAGCAAGAGCCTCTACATGCGCCAGTCCCAATCGGCGGCGAGCCTATGTTTCTTGTGCCAGCGGAGCGATGCAAACATCGCCAAAATCCGCGAGGTTTCTCACGAGATGCTTGACCGTTGGCTGGGCTGGATGGCGAACCCGCCCGCTGTGCCGCAGGCCGAACAAGCCGCACTTGCCGCGCGTGACCTGCACGTGCGCCGCGCCATAGCCGAGCGCGACCCAGCCAACCCCATCGGGGAAATCTTGTTCGGCGCGGAGCTGGCCCCGCGGTTGGTGCGCGCTTTATGGGGAGGGGACCGCGTCAATCCACGCCCAGTGGGGGACCTCTAGCATGCTTGTTCGGGCTGTCTTTCGGGCTGTCACGCTGCCTGAGGCTGCTGTGCCTTACAACCATCTGCTGTGCAAGGTGTACTATCCGGCAGCGTTTCACGACACCGAAAGCGAGCGCAGCACCGGCCAGCTGCCCATCCTTGAGCGTGACATGTCTTATCCTATCGTCATCTTCTTCAACGGCGTCAACGTTGAAAAGAGCGGCTATCAGTGGCTAGCTGAACAGCTTGCCGCTACGAGCTATGTGGTCGTGCTGTTTGACCACGTCGCTGAGTTGTTCGGCATGCCCACGCTGACCGCCGGCATCGACCTCGCGGCTGTGCAGGTCGGCCAGTACGGCACGCGCCCGACTTCCACCACGCTCCCCGCGCTGCTGGAGGCGCTCCACGCTTGGAACACGCAAGCCCCGTTTAACGGCCAACTTGACACGCAGACGATTGTCTTAGGCGGGCACTCAGGCGGCGGCACGCTGGCGCTGCACAACGCCAACCCACGCTGGTTCGCGGGCGTGCGCGGCGCGTTCACCTACGCTGCCCACACGATGGCCAGCACCCTGCTCGGCTATCCAGCGGGGACGATTTTGCCCGTTGCGCCTGAAAGCGCTTACTTGCTCATCGGCGGCACGGCAGACGGTGTCATTGCCGCAAGCAGCGGGCGCTATGGCACGACCGACGCGCAAGACCCCATCCTGCGCACGTTCCACGAGGGAATTACGGGGGGGCGCGGCGATTGCTACTGTGTGATGCTGCGCGACGCAGGGCATTTTGCCTGCGTGCATCCTCAAGAGCCTACAACGGGTCGTCAGTTTCTGGAGGAGCAGCCGACCAACCACATAGACTACCGTGCTGAGTTGGGGGCGTTGGTAGGCGCATTTTTGCGCCAGATTTGTTCAGGTGGGGAAGGGATGACTTTCCTGCAGCCAGAGGGAAGTATTGCCATATTTTGCCGTAAATGAGCACTCTGAGGAGTTTGTCATGCTAAAAAACTTTTGGTATGCGTTGTGCCTGAGCACAGAAGTTAAGGACAAGCCGATTCGCGTTACCGCGCTGGGCAACGAGCTGGTCATCTATCGCAACAGCAAGAAAGAACCCGTTGTGATGAGCGATCTGTGCGTGCATCGCGGCGGCGCGCTGTCAGACGGTTGGACGAAGGGCGATTGTGTTGTGTGCCCTTATCATGGCTGGGAATATGACCAGAACGGCGCGTGCGTGCGCATCCCGGCTAACTTGGAGGGCGTGCCGATCCCGCGTAAGGCGCGCGTTGACAGCTATCCGACTGCTGAGAGATACGGTTTCATCTTCGCCTTCTTAGGAGACTTGCCTGAGGCTGAGCGCCCACCGCTGCCCACCTTCCCTGAATTTGACGACCCCAAGTACAAGCGGCTGTGGGGCGATTACTGGTGGGACGTGCACTACACTCGCGCGGTCGAAAACGGCATGGACATCGCCCACGCGCCGTTCGTCCACGCGGGCAGCTTTGGCAACCCTGATGAGCCAGAGGTTGAAAGTTACGAGGTAGAAGAAGTGCCATTTGGGGCAGACGCCACCGTGCACCTGAACCCGCCGCCCGCGCGCGGCATCTGGGGCAAGCTGCGCGGCAGCAAGGGCGAACGCCCGCGCGTGAAGACGACGGGCGGCTTCCGCATGCCCAATATCACACGCTTGCAAGTGCGCCTGCCTTTCGGTGACTTTGTGCTGTACACCTGCCATCTGCCCGTGGACGACAACAAAACCCGCAGCATCTGGCTGCAGCTTCGTAGCTTCTTCAAGCACAACTACTTCGACCGTGACAGCTTCCGCCGTGTTATCAAAATTTTCAACGAAGACCGCAGAACGGTGTTAGAGCAGCGCCCAGAGCTGCTGCCCTACGACCTCGCCGCCGAGCTGCACGTGCGCAGCGACGCCATCCAGATCGCCTACCGCAAGATGCGCAACAAGTATCTCGACATGGGCTGGGGCATCGACACGCACCGCATCCAGAGCGAATACGCCAACGTCAAGGCAGTGGTCATTCCGTCGCCAGCGCGGCGCGAAATTCCTGAGCTAGAAAAGGCATGGGTGATGAAAGAAGTGCCCGTGCGCCAAACGAAGCCCACCAAAAGCAGCGGAGATGAGGCATGACCGCTGCCGCCGATCTCTCAACAACGACGCTGACGCGCATTCAAGAACGGTTTGCCATGCAAGAGGTGTACGGGCCGGACGGCGGTCATTACATCCCGCTCAAAAGCCCGATGGGCGAAGTGGGGGCGCTGCGCCTCTTCAAAGGCGACGCCGTGGCGAAGATGGTCTACATCGGCATGACCGTGCCGCAGTTTGGGCTGGACAGCCACATGATCTTTGCGTTTACCCCCGCCGACAGCCCTGTACCCCACTTCACGCTCGACAGCGTCATGAACGCGCCCGACTTTGCCTTCCACCTCGACCTCATCCCACGCTTGGACTTAGGGGCGAACTTGGAATATATCTGGCGGGCGTTCACACCGCTTGACGCGGTCTACGAGCAAGCGAGCCAGATCAAGGGGCTGCGCCCAGCGCGCCTCACCCCGACGCAGTACGCTATCATGTCGCCGTGGATGCTGGCGTATCGCGCTGATGCGGGCGCATTCGACGCCATTCAAGCCCCGGTCAGCGCGTATCTGGAGCATTGGTTCGGGTTGGTCGCCGATGGGCTAGCCGAGTTTGGCGCGGCTGATCTCGCAGCGCGCGACCAAGCCAACCGCGATGCCATCTTTAACCCCAAAGTGGACAAAGTGTGGGCGCAGGTCGAGCGGCTGCTCGGCGCGGAGATGGGCGAGCGCATGCGCCTGATTTTGCGCAATCAAACCGTAGAAGCATGATCAAGAGGACGCAGCCATGACACAACCCGTATTAGAGAAAAAACCGAGCGATTGGCAAGCGCGCATTGAAGGCGAGTGGCACGGTCGTCCTTCGATCTTTGACGCGCAGGGCAACCACAGCGGCTTCAGCAAGGTCTACCGCTCAAGCGTGTTTGAGGACGGCAAGACAACTTATTACATGAACTCGCTGTTTGAGGCGTCTGGCGAGCTGCGTGCGCGGCTCGATCATGCCAAATTCGCCTTTGGCGTGATCGACAGCGACCAAGACCGCATCTACCTCGGCCCGGACTTTTACGGCTCAGGGCGGCCTTTCGGCGCGCTGGTTGACGCGCACTACTATTCACCGGGCTGGATGCTCGACCTCAAGACGATGGTTCACATCCTGCCTGACAATCAAACGCAAGTGTACTCGTCGCTGCTGTATCAAGGCCCGACGATCTTATGTGTGTTCAACGGTTTGTACAAAGTGGCTTTTGACTACCACACCAACTCTGAGACGCAGGTGCGCATCAATGCCTTCGTGCAAACTGAGGTTGAAAACGGCCCGAAGCCGCACACGCTGCCCGCCAAGCAGGCCGGCCGATGGACAGGCACGCTGGAAGTCTATGACAACGCACAGCAGCGCGTCGGCACGAACACCGTCACCATCACACACAAGCCCACTGGTCTGTTAAGCGCCGAGCAGACCGTGACACTCGAAGGGGTGATCAACCGTCAGTACATGTTCGCGCGGCGGCGGCACGCCAACTTGCACACCTATGAGGGCGACCTCTTCGGCAACGGTATTGGCTACGGGCGGGCGCTTTACACAACACAGCATTTCGTGGGCGAAGCAGTGCGCTTGCAAGGGCGTGAGTTCCTCATCGACGATCAGCACACGATGAGCGTCGTCTGGCAGTTCTACCACTCTCAGACGCTCGCCTACGCTGCGTTTGGCGTGCTGCGCTGGCAAGCAGAATAGCGAGGCGGCAATGCAAACCGTTGTGATCACTGGCAGCACGCGCGGCATTGGGCTGGGCATGGCGCGCGAGTTCCTCAAGCGCGGGCATCGCGTTGTGGTGAACGGGCGCAGCGACGCCAGCACGCAGCAGGCACTGGCCGCGCTGGCCGCTGACAAAGATCGTGTGCTGGGCGTGGCGGCGGACGTGGGTGATTATGCGCAAGTCGAAGCGCTCTGGCAGCAGGCCGTCCAGCAGTTCGGGCGCGTGGACATCTGGATCAACAACGCCGGCCTGTCCAACCCGATGCACCCATTTTGGGAGCAGTCCCCTGAGCGCATCGAAAGCGTGGCTCGCACGAACATCTTAGGCGTGATGTACGGCTCGAAGGTGGCCGTGGCGGGCATGTTGGCGCAGGGCGGCGGCACGATCTACAACATGGAAGGCTTCGGCAGCACGGGGCAGTTTCGCGCGGGGCTGCTGCTTTACGGCACGACCAAGTACGGCGTGCACTACTTGACGAAAAATCTCGCCAAAGAAGTAGCCAAAACCAGCGTGAAAGTCTGCCGCTTAAGCCCGGGCATCGTCATCACTGACTTGCTGATGGAGGGCTACGTGGGCAAAGGCAGCGACCTCACGCGGGCGCAGCGCATTTTCAACATTCTTGGTGACACGGTCGAAACGGTGACCCCGTATCTCGTCGAGCAAATTTTGAAGAACGACAAGAACGGCGCTTACATCAACTGGTTGACCACGCCTAAAGTGTTGATACGTTTTACGACAGCGGGCTTTAACAAGCGCAACTTATTTGCGCCTGCGCACTAGGCGAGCGCGCTTGAAACTGGACAACAAGGGGCATCACATGACCGAAACAATCACTGCGAGTTTGCTCGTTGACCGTTTGACTGAGGCGGAATTGCAGCGCGCCCGCGCCGTGGAGAACGTGCTGCCCACCTTGCGCGAAGCGGCGCAGATCGCTGACAGCAGCGGCAGCTTCTACACCGACCATATCCAAACGCTCAGCGCGGCAGGCTTGCTCGGTTTGGTCGTCCCTGAGGTATACGGTGGCATGGGCGGCGGCCTG
The DNA here is from genome assembly GCA_937944445.1 of uncultured Anaerolineae bacterium. Taxonomy (GTDB): domain Bacteria; phylum Chloroflexota; class Anaerolineae; order Aggregatilineales; family Phototrophicaceae; genus JANWYT01. The sequence continues at coordinate 8,048 of CALDYP010000051.1, read as the reverse complement.
CGCGACTTGGCAGGGGCGTGCTTTGCGATGGGGACGGCCTGCCCGTCAACTGCCCTCGCCTACTTCTTCCACTGCAGCACGGCCTCGCGCGGGCTGCTAGGCTTGGAGGCGATCGAGGCGGGCTTGTTCACCGACGACGAGGCGAGGATCGTGCGCGCCTTCGCTGAAAAGCTGCTGTGCAAGATGGGACGCGAGGGCAAATGGCTCGCCAACTTCGCCAGTGAGAGCACCAAAACCAGCAAGAGCGCGATTACGATCAACACCACGGCGACCAAGGCAGACGGCGGCTGGCTGTTGAACGGGGTGAAGTCGTTCGGCTGCGCAACAGGCGTCGCCGATGAATATCTCGTGACAGCGGTCTTGGACGGCGTGCCCAACGCCGACGGGCTGGCGCTGTTCTTCGTGCCGCGCGCTGCGCCGGGTGTAAGCGTGCGCACGGCGTGGGACGCCATCGGCATGCGCGCCACCGCCAACAACGGCATCGTCCTCCAAGACGTGTTCGTGCCAGATGACGAGGCGCTCACGCTGGAGGGCGCGTTCGTGCGCATGATGCAGATGAGCCGTGGGTCTTTCGTCGGCAACCAGATGGCAGCCACCGCGATCTACGTCGGTGCAGCGCAGGCGGTCTACAACTACGCGCTGAGTTACCTGACGAGCGTCAAGTTCGGCGATACGGGGCAGGCCATCGCTGAAAGCCCGCTGCACCAGCAGCTCATCGGCGAGATGACGACTGAGCTAGAAAGCGCCTACTTGTGGATCCGTCGCCAGCTTGAGTTGGAATCCTGTGAGCCGCCGCTGCTGCCCAAAGAGCGCGTCGTGCAGCAGTGGCGTATGGCGAAGGGGTCGGCGTGCGAACACGCCTTTCAGGTCGCAGTGATCGCGCTGAAGGCGTGCGGCACGTCCAACACGAACAACAGCGGGGTGATCGCGCGTGGGCTGCGCGATTTGTCGATGGGCTTGGTGCAGGCCTTCCCCGCCGAGCGCGGGCGGTTGATGGTGGCTGAGTCGGTCGTCAAAGCGCAGATGCAGGCCGATTTCAGCGTGCTCGGGGCGAACTCATGAGCGTGTTTGTGCCGGGCAGTGTGGGGCATCACCTGCTGCGCATGCGCGGCGTGTGGCACGATCACGTCGAGATTTTCGGCTTAGATGGCACGCCCCTCGCAGCGGACACATGGGCGGGCGCGGCGGGTGAGGCCCCCTTTGATAACCTCGTCTACATCGACTTTGACGGCGTGACCTATCGCCAAACCAACGTGACGTTTCGCGGGCGACCGCTGCACGTGCGCTCGTTTCAAGGGGCGCTACGCGCGGGCGTGCTGTACTTCGACAAGCTGGGGCCTGATGACCCCGGCCATGTGGGCATCAGCGGCGGGCAGGACATGCTGCTCTACGTGGCGCAGCGCGTGACAGACGCGCTGTCACGCTACAGCGAGCCGGATTTTATCCACTTGATCGGCCAGAACCAGCGCACCCGTACAACCGTGCTGTATCGACATGGGGAAGCGGTGCGCACCCTCTTGGCGACGGGCTACAAGCTGACGGCGGACACGTCACGCCGCGTCGCGTTTGACCCGCGCGGCCAAGCGGGCGATGTTCACGAGCACCACAGCGTGACGACAGTTTTTAAGAGAACGGATGCATAGCAGAAGGGGGGTTTAGACGATGAGCGCGCTGCCAGAGTTAATCGACCTGATCGATGGCGAGCGAAGCACACCCGCTGTGGGCTTGGGCGTTTGGCTGGAAGACCCCAACACAGGCATACCCACCCAAGAGCAGCGCGCTACGAGCGACGACCAACTAGCGCGCGCGCTGGCCAGCGCAGCGCGTGCCCACGAAACAGGCGTGTGGGCGCGTCTGCCGCTCGAAGAACGCGCCCAGTACCTGACTGCTATGGCGATGGAGCTAGACAAGCGCAAAGCGCGCATTGCCGAGCTGGAGGCCGCGACGACGGGCGCGGTCATCAGCCTCACCAGCATGCTGACGGTGATTGTGACGGGCGCGTGGCACTTGGCCGTTGAGCAAATGCGGCAAGGGGCGGCAGCCAAGCACATGGAGGGCATGAACGGCAACGACGTCGCGATCCACCGCCTGCCGTGGGGGGTGGCGTTGTGCCTCGTGCCGTGGAACGCGCCCGCGCCGATGGCAGCGCACAAGGTGGCGAACGCGCTGGCGGCGGGCTGCCCCACGATTTTGAAGCCGACCGAATGGGCTCCACACGGCAGCGACGTGTTTGCCGAAGCCGCGCACGCGGTGGGCTTCCCGAAGGGCGTGTTCCAGATCGTGCATGGCAATCCGCGCGCGGGCGGCATCTTGGTCAAGGACAGGCGCGTGAAAGCGGTGTCGTTCACCGGCGGCTTGGAGGGTGGGCGCGCGATTGCCCAAGCCTGCGCCTATGACTTCAAACCGGCTCAGCTTGAGCTTGGCGGCAACAATCCGGTGGTTGTGTTGGAGGACGCCGACATTGATCATGCGGCGCGCGGCGTGGTGAACTTGATGGTGTCGCTCAATGGGCAGTGGTGTCGGGCGTTGGGGCGGTTGATTGTGCATGAGCGCATCGCTGACGCGCTGCTTGAGGCGGTGCTGGCCGTGCTGGCGCAGGTCAAGGTAGGGCATTCGCTGCAAACAGAAAGCCAGATGGGGCCGCTGGTGCATTCGCGTCATCTTGCCAAGATAACCGGGCAGCTAGAAGGCTTGCTGGCCAAAGGCGGCCAAGCGCACCGCAGCACACCGCTGCCCGATTTAGGCGGTCACTTCTTCGCGCCCACGCTGGTGACGGGCGTGCAGCCTGAGGACGCACAGGATGAGATTTTCGGGCCGGTAGGCACGGTGCACACTTTCCGCACCGACGAGGAAGCACTTGCGCTGGCCAACGGCACGCCCTACGGCTTGGAGGCGTATGTGTTCGCGCGAGACACTGAACGCGCGCTGGCGTTGGGGCGCAGCATTCACGCCGGTGGTGTCAAGGTCAACGGCTCGAGCATGATGAGCCTGAACTTGTTTGCGCCGCGCCCGGCGTGGGGCTGGAGCGGCTTCAGCGAGGAAGGTACACGCGAGACGTTCGAGTTCTTCCGCGGCACGCGCGTTATCGGTGTGGAAGAGAACGTGTGAGCCACTTGCTGAAGATCGTCTCTGTGCCGCGCAGGGTGTGGATGAGCGGTTTGCCGAAGCACGTGAGCATCAGACTGTCCCGCTTTTAGATCGTTCCTTGTTGCATTTTGTTGTGAAATGGCCTTATGATAAGAGGCGAGGGGGTTTGTGTTTTATCTAATATGTGCGCTGTAAAATATTTCGAATTATTACGTGTGCCTTGCCGACGGATGAACGACATCAGCAAAGCGACAGACTGGTAGAGACATCAGCCAATCAAGCTTGAGTGAGACGAGGGTCAACTACAACGTCAAGGAAGGCAGTTTCTATGAGCGATCATCCGCCTCTTAGCCCATCACAACAAGAACGCATGCAAGAAGCCCGGACGCTGATCAAGTCTGGCCAGTATGGTGACGCCGTCAGATTGCTCAAAACAGTCGATCATCCGCTTGCCCATAGCTGGTTGGACAAATTGCGGGAAAAATTGGCTGTGAAGGCAGTCGATTCTGCCAACGCCGCTGCGCCAGCATCTGAGACAAGGCGAAAGCAGGCTGACGAGCGGGCTTATTCGTCAAGTGACCAAAAATCGAAACGCAGCCACCATAGAGAAGTGGAGAAACAAAAACGCGGCTCGAATCAGTGGATGCTGATCTTTCTGGCGGTTCCTTTGTCCTGTGTGAGCCTTTGTCTATTATCGGCCCTGTTTGGCACGCCCAATCTCCAAATCAGCATCAATGAAACGCCAGTTCTGGTTGTCACACATGAAGCCACCGTGCGCCCTACTCGAGCGCCACTCACGTTCAGAATTCCCATCTATGAACGCAACTACGACGATTGGCCTCCGAACAACGAGCACGTACTTGGCGATCTAACGCAAACATCCAAAAATCGCAGCGATCGTGGCGGCGGCTGGACGTTTACACTCAACCCCGGCGAGAGTCCCGGCATCTTCGTTAGACCCTCCACCGTGTTCATTGATCGAGTCCGTTTGTTCCTCTTCCAACGAACACCACAAGGGGGCGCGCGGTTTTTACGTGAGAGCAGCCAGAATTACGGCACGGGAACCATCTTTACCGTGCCACAACAAGCACGCATCAGTCATTCTGGATACGAAGGCGGCGAATACTTTGTAGTGGTGTATCTCTACTACGAAGGGAACCACAACGTATCCTATGATATTGAACTAGTGCGCACGCGGCGTTGAGATGCCTCACATAAACCGCGCTCAACGCTGACCACATAAAGATAAGCAGGACAAAAACAAAACAGGTGACACACGCGTCACCTGTTCGCGGACTGGGGATCCTGGACTCGAACCAGGAATCTTCTGCTCCAAAGGCAGCTGCCTTGCCATTTGGCCAATCCCCAAGCTGTTTTAAAGTTTATCATGATCTGAGAGGCACTTCAAGAGGAGGGTTGGCCTGTGTAATGGGAGTGTCTAAAGATAAACAGACAGTCGCGACAAGCGCTGAAGCGCTCGGCTAGGGCGCGCCCCCTGAAGGGATCTTCAGCCCCCGCTCCTAGCCCGTGGCTTCAGCCGCGAGCGTTCTCTCCGCTGTAATCCGCCTCTTGACTTTGCAGGCCGCCTGCCTATACTTGTGTGGCTACACAACAAACGGTTCACTCTGCCGTAGACAGCTGGGGGAGCGCAAGCTCTTAATGGAATCCCCGCCGAGGTTGAGCACACTCATCCCCTGTGGCAATTCAGCAGGCGGCCTCGGCGTGTTCCGAGGCCGCTTTTTCATTCCCGCAGCCGCCGCGCAAGTGACCTAATCGGAAAGGAGTGCCGCACGTGCCAGTTTCAAAGGAACGCAAGTCGGAACAACTCGAAGCCCTCGTGGAGCTGATCAAAAGCAGCGACGGCTTCGCTATTGTTCGCACGCAGGGCATGACGGTCGCCAAAGTGGAGGCCATCCGCAAGCGGATTCGTGAAGCAGGCGGGCAGTACGCCGTTGCCAAAAACACCCTCCTCATCAAAGCATTGGAACAAGCCGGTTGGACGGTTCCCACAGATCAGTTGAAAGGCCCCACGGCCATCGCCTTCGGCAAGACAAACTTCCCGGGCGTGGCCAAAGCGCTGCTCAACTATGTGAAGGAAGAATCCCCCGACCCCGCGCTGTTCCAGACGGTGGGGGGCGTGATGGGCGGCAAGGACGTGCTCGATCCGCAGCGGCTCGAAGCCGTCTCGAACCTGCCCACACTGGACGAAATCCGTGCGCAGTTGGCCGGCCTCATCGTCGCGCCCGCGCAGGGGATCGTCACCGTCTTGGACGCCGCCAACGCCCAAATCGTCAACGTCCTGCAAGCCTACTTGGACGACCGCAAAGCCAGTTAACTCAATCGTCAACCATCGGGTCCTACACCCACTCACCAGTTCAATTTTAAGGAGAAACTCTCATGGCCGATCTCAACAAACTCGTGGAAGAACTCAGCAGCCTGACCCTACTAGAAGCCGCCGAACTCAAGACGATGCTCGAAGACAAGTGGGGCGTCAAGGCGGCCAGCGGCGGTGGCATGATGATGATGGCAGCGGGCGCTGCCCCAGCGGCTGCCGCTGCGGCGGAACCCGTCGAGGAACAGACCGAGTTCGACGTAATCCTCAAGGAAGCTGGGGCCAAGAAGATCGAAGTGATCAAGGTCGTGCGCGCCTTGACCGGCCTCGGCTTGAAGGAAGCGAAGGACGCCGTCGAAGGCGCGCCCTACAAAGTGATGGAAGGCGTCAGCAAGGACAAAGCTGCCGAAGCCGAGAAGCAGCTCAAGGAAGTGGGCGCGACAGTCGAAGTCAAGTAACTTTCCGAGTGTGTCGCAGCGGGGCGTGCCAAATGGGCCGCCCCGTTTTTGTTGGCGTTTGTCAGAATTGGCCAGCCGCCGCCGCAGCTTGTGCTATGATAGGCGCGACGCTGTCTGGAGAGATGCTTCATGCGTACTGTGTTGGCGTTCGTCACCCTCATCACGTTGATCTGGCCTGCGCTGGCCCAAGCGGAGCGCGACTTTCCGTTGGAAGTGCCCATCACGCTGGGGACGATGGTCGGCGACACGATCACCGAGGAAGCGCTCTACGATTGGTGGGTGATCTACCTCGACGAAGGCGACACGATCCTGATCGAGATGCAGGGCTACGACGGCCTCGCGCCGCTCATCGGCGTGTTGGACGACAGCCGCCAAGCCATCGCCCGCAGCGACGACGAAGGCGACGCCGACGTTGACGGCGTGGCCAAGCTAGAGTTCCGCGCGGAAGCCGCTGGCGAGTACCGCATCGTGGCCTCGCGCGCGGGCGCATCAGACGGCACGACCATCGGCACGTATACCCTGCTGGCGACGCTCATCAGCCGCATCCCGACGCGCGAAAACCTCGCCCCAGAGACGCAGTTTCGCTGCGACACGCTGCTCATCAACAACGCGCTGTCGCTGCATTTCGCTGAGGACGTCGTCATCCCAGAGAATTTGCCGCCCGGCGCGCCTATTGAGACCTACCTCATTACCGTGGCCAGCTTCGACACGTTTGAGCCGGCGGTGCGCGTTGTGTCGGAGACGATTGGCGCACAGTTGGACTGCACGCGCGACGCCGCGCAGATGACGGGCGTCACGTTCACGATCCCTACCCAACCGCAACTGACCGTCCGCGACAGCGCCTACGCTGCCCAAGTGGCCGCCATCAGCACTGCGGCCGACGTTCTGTTGGGCGATCTGGTGTTCACCGTAGGCGGGTTGGAGGGGACGAGCGGGCGCTTTGTGGTGCTGCTGCAAGGGCGCAGCATCGCCAACCGCCGCGCCCCGGACGTGCTCAACGTGCGCTTGGGGCCGCGCGCGCGCCACGCCACCCTCACCGTCTACATGATCTCTGACAAGGACAGCCGCCTTGACCCCCACCTCACGCTAGTAGACGCGAACGGCGCAGCGCTGATGGAGTGCGACGACGCCGGGGCGCGCGAGTGCGCCAATGTGCCGTCGGCGCGCGGCCTGCGGGTCACCGCCCCAGACGGCAGCACCATCATCGAGGGGGGGCGTTACGACGCAGGCCTCATCTTCCAGCCCAACAGCGCTGAGCCGTTCTCGCTGTATCTTAGCTCGCGCAACTATGACACTACCGGCGGCTATGCGGTGCTGATCATCGCGGAATTCGAGTGAGTAGCGCTCAAGGGTAGACGTTGACCCCCAGCGCCTGCGCCGCCACCACGATGAGCGGGGCGATCAGCAGGGCAGGCAGAAAGTTGGCGACGCGCGGCCGTTTGACCTCCAGCAGCGCCAGCGCCAGCCCCATCAGCAGGATGCCACCGGTCGCGGTCAGCTCAACTACGGCAGGGGCTGTCCGCACGAGTTCTACATCGCTGGCGCTGCCCAGCGTGGCGATGAGCAGCGCCCCTACGAGCGCCAGCCCGCCCTGCACGATGAGGATGGTGAACACCGTCGCCAGCACGCCCACGCCGAACGACGCCGCGAAGGCCATCGCCGCGAAGCCGTCGAGCACGCTCTTGATCGCCAGCGCTTGAAAGCCGACCGCCAGCCCCATCCCATCCTGCACTGAGCCGACGATGGTCAGCGGCCCGACGCAGAACAACAGGCTGGCCGTCACGAAGCCGGTGATGAAGCGCTCGCGCTGGCCGCCGTCGGCTGCGCCGCGGGTGAGGCGCGCTTGCAGCCAGCCGCCCAGCCGCTCCAGCGCAAGGTCGATGCGCAGCGCCTCACCGACGATGACCCCGATCACGGTCGCCAGCAGGGGGATGATGATGTTGCCGCTGGTCTGCGCGTTGCTCAAGCCGACGACCAACGTCACCAACCCCAGCCCTGTGGTGATGCTCTGCTGGATGCGCTCGTTCAGCCGATTGCCGATCAACAGCCCAAGCGTGCCCCCCAACAGCACCGTCACCACGTTCAGCAGCGTTCCGCCCATGTTGAGAGATGTCCTTGTCCTCGTGGATCGTGTGTAGTGTAACGGGTGTTGATCCGCGCGTCGAATTTGG
>CALDYP010000050.1 GCA_937944445.1 uncultured Anaerolineae bacterium | reverse complement strand
TCTTCATCTGCCGCAGCGGCGACCGCGCCGCCCTCTACTGGCAGGGCGCGGGCGAGCTGGTCGAAGTGCCCACCGGCCTTGAGACGCTGGCCTACGCCGGCCCCGGGCCGAGCAGCGGCACGCTCATCTGGGACGACGGCGAATCCGTCACGTTGGCCTCGGTGGACGGCACGAACAGCGCGCCGTTCATCCGCGTGCCTGATCTGCGCGTGAGTCAACTGCGCTGGTCGCAGTAGCCAGCAGCAGCCGAGGGGCGGCTCTATTAGGGCCGCCCCTTTTTTGTTCCCCGCTGTCCCCACGCGATGCGCTTTACCCCGTGCCCGCAGCAGACTTTATAATCCGTCTAATTTTCTGTTAAGATAAAAAATAGTATTCTTAGTCGCTAAACACAACGGTTGAGGTAACCCTGTGGCGTCCCTTGAACAACTAGAGCGCGGCCTGATGGTGCGCGGAATCGTCCCCGGCCAGATCGTCAAGCTGGTTGACGTGGAATGGAGCGGGTCGAACGCGGTCACGGTCGTGTATCGGCAGGAAAACGGCAAGGTCGGCGACACGCTGCTGTACCGTGAGAATGAGCCAGAGTTGACAATTGTTGAGGCCGAACGGCTGTGGGCGTTTGATGTGGATGGGGCGCTCTTGCGCTTGGTCTCAGAGGCCTATCGCATCCGCCTCGCCCACCTGTTTGACCCGCTGCTGGCGGTGCACACGTCGCTGATCGAGCCGCTGCCCCATCAGATCACCGCGGTGTACGACGAGATGCTCACGCGCCAGCCGCTGCGCTTCCTGCTGGCGGATGACCCCGGCGCGGGCAAAACCATCATGGCTGGGCTGTTGATCCGTGAGTTGGTGGTGCGCGGGGATGTACGCCGCTGTTTGATCTGCGCGCCCGGCAGCCTCACCGAACAGTGGCAAGACGAGCTGTGGAGCAAGTTTCAGCTCGAGTTCACCATCTTGAGCCGCGAGCTAGCCGAGACGTCGCGCAGCGGCAACCCGTTTGCCGAGCATGACCTGCTCATCGTTCGGCTCGATCAAGTCAGCCGCAGCGAGGCGCTTCAGGCGCGGCTTCAGCAGACCGATTGGGATCTGGTGGTGTGCGATGAAGCCCACAAGATGTCCGCCTCGTTCTTTGGGAATGACTTGAAGGAGACCAAACGCTATCGGTTGGGCAAGCTGTTGGGCCAACTCACGCGCCACTTGCTGCTGATGACCGCCACCCCCCACAACGGCAAAGAAGAAGACTTCCAGTTGTTCCTAGCGCTGCTGGACGCGGATCGGTTTGAGGGGCGCTTCCGCGATGGGGTGCATCGGGTCGATGTGTCGGATTTGATGCGGCGCATGGTCAAGGAGAAGCTGCTCAAGTTTGACGGCAAACCGCTGTTCCCTGAGCGGCGCGCCTACACCGTCAACTACGCGCTCTCGCCAGAGGAGAGTTTGCTCTACGAAGCGGTGACCGATTATGTGCGGCAGGAGTTCAACCGCGCTGAGCAGCTCGAAAACGATGGGCGCAAGGGCACGGTCGGCTTTGCGCTGACCATCCTCCAGCGGCGCTTGGCGTCGTCGCCCGAGGCCATCTACCAATCGCTGAAGCGGCGGCGGGAACGGCTGGAAAAGCGGCTCAAAGAAGCACAGCGCGCCCGCCAGACCTTGCTACAGGCCGAAGGCCCCACCTACGACGACGACTACTGGGACGATTTTGAGGAGGCGCCGGACTCAGAGATCGAACAAGTCGAAGCGGAGTTGATCGACAGCGCGACCGCCGCCCGCACCGTTGAAGAGTTGGAGGCGGAGATCCGCATCCTGCGCGAGTTGGAAGAACAAGCGCGGCGGCTGCGGCGCAGCGGCAGCGACCGCAAATGGAACGAGCTGCTCAGGCTGCTGCAAGACACCCCTGAGATGCTCAACGTAGATCGTTCTCGGCGCAAGCTGGTGATCTTCACCGAACACCGCGACACGCTCAACTACCTGCTGGAACGGCTGTCGACGTTCATCGGGCGTGAAGAGGCGATTGTCACCATTCACGGGGGGATGCGGCGCGAGGAACGCCGTGAGGTCGAAGACCGCTTCCGCAACGACCCCGAGGCGCTGATCCTGCTGGCGACGGACGCCGCCGGCGAGGGCATCAACCTCCAGCGCGCCCATCTGATGGTGAACTACGACCTGCCGTGGAACCCCAACCGTCTTGAGCAGCGCTTCGGGCGCATCCACCGTATCGGCCAGACCGAGGTCTGCCACCTGTGGAACTTGGTGGCGGGCGAGACGCGCGAGGGTGCGGTCTATCAGCGGCTGCTCAAGAAGCTAGAAGCCGAGCGCCACGCGCTGGATGGGCAGGTGTTCGACGTGTTGGGCAAGCTGTTTCAGGAAACGCCGCTGCGCAAGCTGCTGGTGGAGGCGGTGCGCTATGGCGACGATCCGGCGGTGCGCGCCCGTCTTGAACAGGCGGTTGACAACGCCACCGACCGCGAACGGGTGCGCGACCTGCTGGAACGCCAGTCGCTGGTGGCGAACAGCATGGACGTCAGCCAGATTGTGCGCATCCGCGAGGAGATGGAGCGCGCCGCCGCCCGCCGCCTTCAGCCGTTTTACATCAAAGCGTTCTTCTTGCAGGCGTTTGAACGCTTCGGGGGCACGATCCACAAGCGCGAGCACGGGCGCTATGCCATCAGCCACGTGCCGGCGGTCATCCGCACCCACGCCAAAGAGCAGGGATTGGGGGCGGTGTCGATCAAATATGAGCGCATCTGCTTTGAGAAGGGGCTGATCCACGTGGAAGGCAAACCGGACGCCACCTTCATCTGCCCGGGCCACCCGCTGCTGGATGCGACGCTCAGCCTGCTGCTGCGCGAACGGGAGACGCTCAAGCGCGGCGGCGTATTGATCGATGAAACCGACCCCGGCCAAGACCTGCGAGTGCTGCTCTACTTGGAGCAGGCCATACAGGACGCGACGCCCAGCCGCGACGGCGAACGCCGTGCCATCTCGCGCGAGGTGCACTTTGTCGAGATCGACGGCGCGGGAGCAGTGCGCGAGGCGGGCGGCGCGCCCTATCTGGACTATCGCCCGGCCACCGCAGAGGAACTCACTCAAATCGCGCCCCTGCTGGATCAGGACTGGCTTAGAGGTGAGATCCTTGAACGCCGCGCGATGGACTACGCGATCGAACATCTCGTCCCGCGGCATCTGGAGCGGGTGCGCGCCCGCCGCATCGAGTTGATCGACAAGACCGAAGCCGCCGTGCAAGAGCGCCTGACGAAGGAGATCAACTACTGGGACTGGCGCGCCGCCGAACTGCGCGCACAGGAGCAGGCCGGCAAGTTCAACGCCCGCCTGAACAGCAAACTCGCGCAGGAACGCGCCAACCGCCTCGTCGAGCGGTTGAAAGAGCGCAAGGCGCAGCTCGAGCAGGAACGGCAGATCTCGGCTGCGCCGCCGGTCGTCGTCGGCGGGGCGCTGATCGTCCCGGTGGGCGTGTTGTTCTCCCATCTCTCTGAGGAGCGGGCAGCAATCCTCGACCGGCGCATCACCGAGCAGATCGCCATGCGCGCCGTGATGGACGCCGAGATCGCGCTGGGCAACGACCCGCGCGACGTGAGCAGCCAGAACGTCGGCTACGACATCGAGAGCCGCGACGGGCGCACGGGCCGCCTGCGCTTCATCGAGGTCAAAGGCCGGCGCCCTGATGCCGAAACGGTCACGCTGACGTATAATGAGCTGCACTGCGCCTTGAACAGCCCTGAGGCGTTCATCTTGGCGCTGGTGGAGGTGGACAACGCCACCGCGCGCCCGCCGCGCTACGTGCGGAACTACCCGTTCCGTGAG
>CALDYP010000049.1 GCA_937944445.1 uncultured Anaerolineae bacterium | reverse complement strand
TGCGCTGCCGTGTCCGAATGCGCTGCCGTGTCCGATTGCCCTGCCGTGTCCGATTGCGCTGCCGTGTCCGATTGCCCTGCCGTGTCCGATTGCGCTGCCGTGTCCGACTGCGCTGCCGTGTCCGATTGCCCTGCCGTGTCCGACTGCGCTGCCGTGTCCGACTGCGCTGCCGTGTCCGATTGTTTTTCGTTGAGTTGAACCATGCCAGAACTGCCCGAAGTTGAAACGGTGGTGCGCGGGCTGCGGCCTGTGCTGGTGGGGCGCACCCTGCAAGGCCTGTGGTGCGATTGGCCGCGCGCCGTCCACAGCCCATCCCTTGAAGAATTCGCGGATCGCGTCCGTGGGCAGCGCGTGCTGGCCGTCGAACGCCGCGCCAAGTACATCGTGATCCAGCTTGAGCACGATTACCTGCTGGTGCACCTCAAGATGACGGGGCGGCTGTACGTCTCCCCGTGTGACCGTGTGCAAGAAGCCGACCGCTGGGTACACGTGCGCTTCCCGCTGGACGGGGCGGAGGAACTGCGCTTCAGCGACAGCCGCAAGTTTGGCCGCGTCTACCTGACGAGCAACCCAACGCGCATCACCGGCGATCTGGGGCCGGAGCCGCTCGCAGAGGCCTTCAGCGCGGCGGAATTTGCGCAGCGGCTCAAACTGCGCGATAAAGGGATCAAGGCGCTGCTGCTCGATCAGACCTTCATCGCAGGCGTCGGCAACATCTACGCGGATGAAGCGCTGTTCCGCGCGCGCATCCACCCGCTGACGCGCAGCCGCGACCTGACCGACGCGCAGATCACGACGCTCTATGAGACGGTGCGCGCCGCGCTGGCGGACGGCATCGCGCGCGAGGGGGCCAGCGTCAACTGGTATCGCAAAGCGGACGGCAGCCGCGGCAGCGCGCAGGACAGCTTGTTCGTCTACGGGCGCGCCGGGCAGCCGTGCCGAGTCTGTGGCACGCCGCTGCAAAAAATCCGCGTGGCCCAGCGCGGCACGCACTTCTGCCCATCCTGCCAGTCGTTTGAGGGAGTTTGAGCATGGATTTAGTTCAGGGGTTCTTCAGTCAGAATTTCGTGTCGGGGATGCTCGCGCTCGTCCTGATCCCCTTCTTCCTGATCGTGCTGTACGTGATGGCGCTCTACGTGCGCGCGTCGCGCCGTGTGAAGAAGCTCAGCGCGGCGCAGGCCAGCGCATCAGCCCAAACGCCCCCCGCCCCAACTGGCCCCGACGGGCTGGAGCTGCTGCGCCAAGCCCGCGAGTACAGCCCCGACGAGCTGCCTGATCTATCGCTGCTGTTGCCCGAGATCCCGACTGCACCGCCCGCCCCCACCTCTGACGCGCGCGTGACGCTCCACACCGGCGAGCAGATCGAGGCTGTGCCGGTGCTGCAAGTCATGCGCGACCCGCGCGATGGGCGACTGCTGGTCGTCATGGAGGATGGGACGGGGTATCGGTCACTTGTCAACGCGCCTGAGGTGCGCCGCACCTTCACCCGCGTGATGAAAGAACTGTCAACCGTTGTGACCGAGGCCGACCCGTTAGAAAGCGCGCCCGCGCCGGCTGCCCCCCCTGCCAAGCCAACGCCCACCCCTGCCGAGCCAGAGCTGCCCCGCGCGCGCGACCTGCTCACCACCCCCGCTGAGCCGCCGGCTGCCCCCAGCGCCCCGCCCGTGCCAAAGGTAGCTGGCCCGCTGCCGGGCGACCTGCCCAGCTACAAATTTGACGATAACCCCGCGGTCATCGTCCCCGGCACGGCTGGCTTCAAGAAGGTGGAGTTTACGCCGCCGCCAGCGGTAGACATTCCATCAGCGATCGAGGCTTACCTACAGTGGCGCTTGCAGACTACCGGCCAATTCCGCGGAAGGCAGCTGCACGTGTTGACCGCGCCGGGCGGCGGCGTGCGCATCCGCGTGGACGACAACTACTACGACTTCGTGGACGACATCGCCGACCCTGAGGCGAAGGCCTTCATCAAACAGAGCATCCAAGAGTGGCAGGAGCGACAGGGCTAGTCGAGCCAGCGCACGTCCAGCGGCTCTACGTAGACGGACGATTCACCGCGCCGCAGCTTGCCCACAGGCCGCTTTGAATCGTGCACAAAGATCAGCGTGGCGTCGTGCTCCAGCGCCCACTGCTGCATCACGCGCTTCGTCTCCAGCGTGCGCAGCGGCTCTACGTCGTAGGCTGTCATCCACGCCAGCCGCTCGAAGTGAATCGCGTAGCAGGCCAAGTCGCACACGAACAGCGCCGTTTCGCCCCCGTCGTGGAAGGCAACGCTCATATGCCCCGGCGTGTGGCCGGGCGTCACCATGCCGACGATGCCGGGCAGCAGTTCGGTGTCGCCGTCCAGCAAGCGAAGCTGGCCACTGGCGCGCAGCGGCTCAAAGTTCTCAGCGATGTACGTCGCCGCGGTGCGCTCGTTGGGGTGGGTGGCGTCTTCGTATTCGCGGCGCTGGACGACGTATTCGGCGTTGGGAAAGGTCGGGATGACGGTGTGATCGTCGGCGCTGCGCCAGCGGGTGTTGCCGCCGCAGTGGTCGCTGTGCAGGTGCGTGTTGATGACAAGGTCGATCTGCTCAGGCGCGACGCCCAACGCCGCCAGCCCACGCGGCAGGCCGCCCTCGTTTTGAATCTGCCAGAAGCGGCGCTGCCGATCCGTGAGGCGCGTGCCCATGCCTGTATCGACGATGATCCGCTTGCCGTGCGCCTCTACGTAGAGGCACACTTGGCTCATCGGGACGAGGTTGTTCTCATCTGGCGGCAGCAAGCGCGACCACAGCGCGCGCGGCACTAAACCGAACGCCCCGCCCGCGTCTACATAAGTCATTGCGTCGTTGATTAAGGTGATGGAGAATTGGCCAATTTTGATCATGAGATTGTCGCATAGTGGGCTTGTAAAGCGGTGAAGAGCTGCTGCCGCTCATCGGTGGGCAGGAAGGCATGGCGCGCCGCCCGCAGCATGTATTGTTTCAGGTCGTCCAGCGTCAAGTTGAACGCTTGCATCAGCCGCAGCATCTCTTGCGAGAGCGTGATGTCACACACCAGCGGGTCATCGGTGTTGAGCGTGGTGGTGACGCCCCGTTCAGTCAGTTGATGGATGGGGTGCAGCGGCAGCGACTCCACGATCCCGCTCAAGAGGTTGCTCGTGGGGCACAGCTCCAACGCCGTGCCGCGGGCAACCAGCTCGGTGAGGACGTCGCGGTCGTAGACGCTGTTCAGGCCGTGGCCGATGCGATGCGCCCTCAACACCTCCAGCGCGTCGCGCACGCTCTGCGCGCCCGCCCATTCGCCCGCATGAACCGTGATGTAAAGGCCAACCTGCCGCGCGTGATAGAAAATGTCGTAGAAGGGGTGCACGGAAAAGTTCGCCTCATCGCCCGCCAAGTCCAGCGCGACGACGCCCCGCGCGCGGTGCATTAGCGCGGCGTCAAGTGTCGCCTCCCCCACTTCGACCGCCTCATGTCGGTTCATGCTCACGATGTAACGCAGTTCTAACCCGGTCTGCTTGGCAGCAGTGTTGCCAGCTTCGCACACGAGTTCCACCATGTCGCTCATCGAGCAGCCGATCGTGCTGCACAGCGCGCGCGGCGTAAAGCGCAGCTCCAGATAACGGATATGATCGGCGGCGGCGTCCTCCACCACCTCGCGCACCAAGCGTTCGACGATGGCTTCTGTGCGGTAAAACTGGCGCAGGGTGTGGAACTTGCTCAAGAAGCGGCTGGGGTTGCGCGGCTCGTTGGGCATCATCTGAACGAAGGGGCGCAGCGCCTCGGCGTCCTCCACTTCCATGCCGTACTGCTGACCAATCTCCACAAGGGTAGACAGGCGCAGCGACCCCTCAAGGTGGCGGTGCAGTTCCACCTTAGGCATCAACGAGACAGTTTGCTGCAAGCTCTCTTGAAGCGTCAACACGCTCTAGCGCTTTCATTATGCTCAGCAGGCTAGTCACGCTCTGACAGCAGCCAGCTCCAGTAGTACCATGCAATCGGCAGAGCAAGCGTGATGCCAAGCGCCGCTAACATATCGGCGATTACAACCTGCAAACTATTTTGAACGATTTCTGGTAAATTCGCCAATACTCCACTTTGCAGCCCCCACGTAACCAGCGCCGCCGCCAAGATCAACACGCTTGCTAGATATAGACCGTAATAGTAAGGGGGGGTTTGGGTGACGTGGCTCATGCGCTGGCTGAGCCGCCCCAGCGAAGCCACCGCCACCGCCACTGCCAGCAGCACCAGCGCCCACCCCATCTCAGCCCCGCCGCAGCATGTAGAACGTCGCGCGCACGACGATCAGCATCAAGCTGAGCGCGGCGGCAACAGCCGCGGCTTGATCTAACAACGAAGAGGCCGCAAACGGATCTGCTGCCCTGCGCACGCTCACCAAGCCGCTTAGCAGCGTCGGCAGCAGCAGCAGGCGGTAGAACGTGCGACGCCGGCTGAAGCGCTGGTAGTAGCGCGTCAGCAGGCCCCAAAACAACAGAAGCACTGCCACACCCAGCCAAAAATACAACACGAGGAATTGGTGGAGTGCTTCGAGCGTCACAGAGGCAGCTTCAGTTTAGGCGTGGCTTTTGCTCTGAATAACCAGATGGATGGCCCGCGCGCGGAATTCGCGGTTGTGGCAGGCTTTGATGAAGTCGGTCAGCGCTTGGCGCATTTCCGGCTGCTGCGAGAGGCGGAAGATGGACGCTTGGCCGCGCGTCTCCTTGTCGATCAAACCAGAGCGCACCAAGCCCTCAAGGGCAGCTTGCACCGTCTGGACTTCGCGCCCGATGTATTGGGCAATGTTGTCGGCTGTGTCGAAGGTGTGGGGGTTATCGTAGAAGAAGCGCAGCAAATCCCACTTCGTAAAACTGTTGACCTTGCTCTTGATGAACCCTGACCATTTGAGGTCAAAGTCGCTCAGTGTCGGATCAGTCGTCAGCAGCTGCACCATCGTTGGGGTTTCTCCTAATGACTATGGTTTGAAGCCCACAAAGAAAACTTTTTGACAGAACCGCCGGAGTGCGAAGTTAAGTCGAGGTCAAATTTCATTAGTATCAGTTTAACACGCGAGCCCACCAATTGCAAACATCTGAAAATCGCAGAAGCCGCATCCCCCTACCCCTCTCCACGGGTGACTGCAAAGCAGCTCACTTCGAGAGGGGATTTAGGGGTGTGAGGCCTGTCGTTCCACATAGGCATTGGCGCGCCGTGCCCCCTACGTCGATTTGACGGTGGTCTTGGCCATGTCCTCGCGCATGTGGCAGTTCTTGTACTTCTTGCCGCTGCCACACCAGCACGGGTCATTCCGCCCAAGCGTGGCGCGCTTGACGACTGTCTGCGAGACGTTGGCGGCGTTGGTGCTGGTGACGGTCGGTGTGGCCCCGGGCAGGATCTCCCGAACGGGCGGGCGGCGCGCTGGTTGCGCGGCCACCTGTGGGCGCACGCGGAAGATCTGGTTACAGGCTTGGTCGGTGATTTGACTCTTCATGTCGTTGAACATGGCGAACGAATCGCGCTTGAACTCGACGATGGGGTCACGCTGGCCGATGCTCACCAGCCCGATGCCCTCGCGCAGCATGTCAATCGCGGTCAAGTGGCGCTGCCAGTGATAGTCAATCGCCCGCAGGATTGTCAACCGCAGCGCGTAGTCCCACAGGCCGGGCTGCACCGACTCAAGCTCGGTCTCTTTGGCTTTGAACACCTCGGCGACGGCCTCTTCCAGCGCGGCCTTCAACTCGTCGCGCGTCATGTCGAGCATCGTCTCAGCGTTGATAGTCAGCGGCACGGGGAAGATCATCAGCAGGTCGCGGTAGAGCTGCTCGGTGTCCCAGTCGGCCACCTCTTCGCCTTCGTCGTACTGCTCCACTACGTTCATCACGTTGTTGACGATCATCTGCAAGTAGTCGCGGCGCAGGTCTTCGCTGTCCTTAAAGAGCCACTCGCGGCGCTGCTTGTAGATGAAGGTGCGCTGCGCGTTCACCACATCGTCATACTCCAACACCTTCTTACGGATGTCAAAGTTGAAGCCCTCGACGCGCACCTGCGCTTGCTCGATCGACTTGCTGATCATGCTGTGCTCGATGGGTTCATCTTCAGGCAGGTTGGCCCAACTCATAAAGCGCTTGACCTGCTCGCCGTTGAAGCGGCGCATGAGGTCGTCCTCCAACGAGAGGAAGAAACGCGATTCGCCCGGGTCGCCTTGACGCCCGGCGCGCCCACGCAGCTGATTGTCAATGCGGCGGGCTTCGTGGCGCTCCGTGCCCAGCACGTAGAGGCCGCCCGCTTCTAGCACCTTCTCACGGCCTGCGGCGCACTCGGCCTTCGCCCACGCCATCGCCTCTTCCCATTGTTCGGGGGTGGCTTCGGTCACGTCGACGTTGAACGTCTGCCGCACGTAGTCACGGGCAAGGCCGTCCGGGTTGCCGCCCAAGAGGATGTCCACGCCGCGCCCGGCCATGTTCGTTGCGATCGTGACCGCGCCGGGCCGGCCGGCCTGCGCGATGATCTGCGCCTCGCGCTCGTGCTGCTTGGCGTTCAGCACGCGGTGGGGGATCTTCTCTTTCTCCAGCAGCTTCGAAAGAAACTCGCTCGTCTCGATGGCCACCGTGCCGACGAGCACCGGCTGCCCTTTTTGATGGCGCTCACGAATTTCGTTGACGACGGCGCGCCACTTCGCCTTCTGGTTGAGGTAGATGAAGTCTTGACGGTCAACGCGCTTGACGGGCTTGTTCGTCGGGATGCTGATCACGTCGAGGTTATAGATCTTCTCGAACTCTTCCTGCTCGGTGAGCGCCGTGCCGGTCATGCCGCCGAGTTTCTCATACATGCGGAAAAAGTTCTGGAAGGTGATGGTGGCCATCGTGATGTTCTCACGGCGGATTTTGACGCCCTCTTTGGCCTCAATCGCTTGGTGCAAGCCCTCGCTGAAGCGCCGACCCGGCATCAAACGCCCCGTGAAGTCGTCCACGATCACCACCTGCCCATCCTGCACGACGTACTCCTTGTCGCGCTCAAACAAAGTCATGGCGCGCAGGCAGTTGTCTAGATAGGGGATCATCTCGCTGTTTTCAGGGTGGTAGAGGCTGTCACCCTTGAGGATGCCAGCGGAACGCATCATCGCTTCCATCTTTTCGACGCCCGCTTCCGTCAGGTAGGCGATGCGGTCTTTGATGTCCACCACGTAGTCGCCGTCGGGTTCTTTGTCGTCTACGCTGTCTTGGCTGCTGGCTTTGAGCTTCTTCACCATGCCGGTGAACACGCGATAGTAGTCGGACGGCTCATCGGCTTGGCCGCTGATGATGAGCGGGGTGCGCGCCTCGTCGATGAGGATGTTATCGACCTCGTCGATGATGGCGTAGTACAGCTCGCGCTGCGCGAGGCGGTCACGGCTCCACGCCATGTTGTCGCGCAAGTAGTCAAAGCCGAACTCGTTGTTCGTGCCGTAGGTGATGTCCGCTTGGTAGGCCTCGGCGCGGGTGATCGGCCGCAGCGACTGGAAGCGCGCGTCCTCGCTGGCAAAGTTCGGATCGTACAAGAACGACCCGTCGTCGGGGTTGCCGCTGGTGTTCTGGATGACGGCGGCGCTCAGGCCGAGGGTGTGGTAGATGATGCCCATCGTCTGCAAGCCGTACTTGCTCAGGTAGTCGTTGGGCGTCACGAGGTGCACGCCGCGCCCGGTCAGCGCGTTCAGGTAGATGGGCAGCGTGGCGACGAGCGTCTTACCCTCGCCGGTCTTCATCTCAGCGATGCGCCCCTCATGGAGGACTGCCCCGCCGATCAGCTGCACGTCGTAATGGCGCAGGCCAGTGGTGCGGCGGCTCGTCTCGCGGACAAGCGCGAACGCCTCCGGCAGCAGGTCGTCGAGCGTCTCACCCTCTGCCAGCCGCTTCTTGAACTCTTCGGTTTTGAGCGGCAGCTCATCATCGCGCAGGGCTTGCATGGCAGGCTCCAGCGCGTTAATTTTCTCAACCACAGCGCGATATTTGTTAACCGCGCGCTCCATCGGGTCGCCAAAGACCGCCTTCACCACGTTTTTGAACACACCCATCTCAGGACATCCTCTAAGGGCTGGTTTCCATGCGCATTATATCATACGGTACTATCACGTTTGTTAGAAGTCTATTGTATTTTAGGGCGTGTCTAAATTCGAACAGAAGCCTCATCCAGCCCCCTTCAGGGGCGCGCCCTAGCCGAGCGCTTCAGAACTCGGCGGCCTGAGCCACCCCCGCGGCGGAGGGAACGCCCGCGGCGGAAGCCCCCTTGAAGAGATGGTGGCTCTGCTGAGGATCAAAGCCCCCTTCAGGAAAAGGGGCTAGAGGACGAGGCCCCCGCGGACGCGACAGGTCGGCATGGGCGCGGCCGGCCGCTGACCGAGCTGATGCATGAAGCCGCCGCGGACGCGACAGGTCGCGTCCCTACTGGCCCGTGTTAATTTTTCAACCTGCTTCAGCTGCGGGCTGCAGCGCGTCTAACTCGCCCAGCGTCGCGCGGCTGTGTCATAATTGGCCGCAGCACAGCAACGAAAGGAGCCGCTATGCAGTACACGTACTTAGGCCGCACGGGCATGAAGGTCAGCCGCTTGTGCTTGGGCACGATGACCTTCGGCTGGTCAGCCGATGAAGCCGCGTCGTTCGCCATCATGGATCGTGCGTTCGACGCAGGCTTGAACTTCTTCGACACAGCCAACATCTACAGCTACTGGGGGGAGGGCAACGTCGGGGGCGAGTCCGAGGCGATCATCGGGCGCTGGCTCAAGACCAAAGACCGCCGTCAGGTCGTGCTGGCGACCAAAGTCCGCGGGCGCATGTGGGCGGGCACATCGGGCGAGGGCCTCAGCCGGCAGCACATCAAACACGCCGTGGAGGACAGCCTGCGCCGCTTGCAAACCGACTACATCGACCTCTACCAAACGCACTCCATCGACCCGCACACCCCCCACGAGGAGACGCTCGAGGCGTTTGATCGGCTGGTGCGCGAGGGCAAAGTGCTCTACGTCGGGTGCAGCAACTACCCCGCGTGGCAGGTGATGAAAGCCCTGTGGATGAGCGACAAGCATCACCTCGTCCGCTATGAGTCGCTTCAGCCGCATTACAGCCTGTTCCACCGCCGCGAGTTCGAAGCCGAACTGGAAGCCGTCTGCCTTGACCAGCAGATCGCCGTCATCCCCTACAGCCCGCTGGCGGCGGGCTTCGCCACCGGCAAATTCACCCGCGAAAACCGCGCCCGCACCACCCCCCGCGCCGAGTACAGCAGCCTCGTCGCGCGGCTGATCGACGACGAGCGCGCCTACGACCTGCTGGACGCGCTCCGCGAGATCGCCCACGACTGCGGCGTGCCGATGGCGCACGTGGCGCTGGCATGGCTGCTGGCGAAGCCGGTCATCACCGCGCCGATCATCGGGGCGCGCACCGTCGAACAGCTCGAGGAAGTGCTCGGCGCGGAAGACCTGCTGCTCGATTCCGACGCGATCACGCGCTTGAACGAACTTTCGGCGGGGTTCTGAGCGATGCCCGATTACAACGACGTCGCCATGAGCGATCAGCCGCTGCAAGTGCCGCTGAGCGACGACGCGCTGGCGGCGCTAGCGCAGCGCTGCGGCCTGCACAGCGGCCTGCGCGTGCTGGACTTGTCCTGCTACCGCGGCCACCTGCTCAACACGTGGGCGCGCGACTATGACCTGCGCGGGACGGGCGTCGACGAACGCCCGGAGTGCATCAACATCGCTCAGACGCGCGCCAATGAACTCAACGTCTGGACGAACGTACAGTATGTCGTGGCCGACGTGTTCGAGTATCCCCAGCCCTTCCACGAGTACAACCTCATCACATGGTTGACAGTGGGCGCAGGGCTAGACCTGCCGCGCTGGCTGGCGGTGATGCGCACCGCCCTGCGCGACCGCACTAGCCTCATCCTCGTCGGCGAATCCTACTGGAAAGCCCGCCCCAGCCGCGCCGCGCTCAAACAGAAGGGCATCCCGATCCACGCGCTGCCCCAGCTAGACGACCTGCGCCTTGTAGGCGAACAGGCAGGCCTAGCGCTAGTGGACATGCTGCTGCTCGATCATGCGGCATGGGATGAATACTACGCGCAGCAGTGGCGCACGGTGGCGCGCTGGCTGCGCGACCACCCCAACGACGACGACGCGCCCGAAATCCGCCGCCAGTGGCAGGCCAGCCAGCGCCAATACCTCAGCTTCGAGCGCGAGGCCGTCGGCTATGGGGTGTTCGTCTACAGCCCGATTTGATGGCCTCAAGCGTGCGGGCGCGTGGCCTCGATCAGCACCCAGTCGCCGATCTGGCGGCGGCCTGTCGGTTCTAGGCCGGTGCGGCGCAGCGCCGCCTCGACCTCGTCAGCCTGCGTGTCGATCAAGCCGCTGAAGATCGCCCGCCCGCCCGGTCGCACGGTCTGCCCTAACCCGGCGTCGCACATCGGGATGATGACCTTTGCAAGGATGTTGACGACCACGAGGTCAAAGCGGCGCGCCGAGGTCAAGACCGTTTCGAGGCTGCCCTCTTGGGCGATGATGTGCTGCGCCACGCCGTTCTCACGCGCGTTCTGGATTGTCACCTCCACGGCGATAGGGTCGATGTCCACTGCGAGGATGCGCCGCGCGCCGAGCAGCGCCGCGCCGATCGCCAAGATGCCGCTGCCACACCCCAAATCGAGCGCGTCGATGCCGGGCTGCACGAGGTCTTCGAGCGCCTCCAAACAGAGCTGCGTCGTCGGGTGCGTGCCTGTGCCGAAGGCCATCCCCGGGTCGAGCGAGATCACGAGGTCGTTCGGCTGCGGGATGACTTCGATCCAGCGCGGGCGGATGAGGAGCCGCTTGCCCAGCCGCACCGGATGATAGTGGACTTTCCACGCCTCGGCCCAGTCTTCATCGTTCACATAGCTGAAGGCGGGCTGCGGCATGGGGTACATCATGTTGAGGTAGGTCAATACCTGACGGATGCGCGCCTGCGTTTCCGCCGCGCGGTGGTCGTCGGCGAAGTAGCCGCGCACGGTTACGCGCGTGGCAGGGGGCACATCGCCATCGTCCCACACCCCGGCTTCGATGTCAGCCTGTTCAATCGCCACACCTTGATGACACAGCTCATGCAGCTCCTGCGCGATGGCCTCAGCCGCTTCGCCGTCGGTCGTCAGCGCTACCTCAATCCAACGTGCCACGTCTTTCCCTCACCTTGTTCGAATCGTTGGGCGCGCCGTCAACTGCTCTCACCGTTGATGAGGTCTCTCATGCGCTCGAAGAAGCCGCGCCCCTGCTGGCTCGTCGGCGAGTCCGTGCCGAAGCTTTGAGCCAGCTCCTCGAAGAGCTGACGCTGGCGGTCAGTCAGCTTGGTTGGGACGACCACCTGCACGTACACGAGCTGATCGCCGCGCCCGCTGTTGCTGCCATCCGAGCGCAGCCGCGGGACGCCCTTCCCACGCAGGCGGAACACCTTGCCCGTCTGCGTGCCGGCCGGGATCGTCAGTTCAACGTCGCCGTCAATCGTTGGCACGGTCACCTTTGCCCCCAACGCGGCCTGCGCCACGTTCAGGTTGAGGTCGTAGATCACGTCGAAGTCTTTGCGGTTGAAGTGCTCATGCTCGCGCACGTTGACCACGACGATCAAATCACCCGAGGGGCCGCCCGTCTCGCCCACGTCGCCCTCGCCGCGGATTTGGATGCTCAGCCCGTCGTGGACGCCCGCGGGGATGTTCACCGGCAGCTTGACGGCCTTGCGCTTGCGCCCGCTGCCGTTGCAGGCACGGCAGGGGTGCGTGATGATCGTGCCTTTGCCGCCGCAGCGCGGGCAGGGCGCGACGCGCACGACGTTCCCGACGAAGGTTTGGCGCACTTGGCGCACCTCGCCCGTGCCGTTGCAGTCCGGGCACGTGATCGGCGAATACCCCTTCTCCGTGCCGGAGCCGTCGCACACCTCACAGACCTCCAAGCGCTGGAAGTCCAGCGTCTTCTCCACGCCGAAGGCCGCTTCAATGAAGTCAATCGTCACGCTCACGCGGATGTCGCCACCCTTGCGCGGCCCGCGCCGCACGCCGCTCTGCCGCCCAACGAAGCTGCTGAAGAAATCCTCGAAGATGTCCTCAAAGCCGCCAAAGCCGGCCGCGCCATAGGGGCCAGCCCCGCCCGGGCCGCTCACCCCTGCATGGCCAAAGCGATCATAGCGGGCGCGCTTGTCGTCGTCGCTCAGGACTTCATACGCCTCGTTGATCTCTTTGAAGCGTTCTTCTGCGCCCGGTTCTTTGTTCACGTCGGGGTGGTAGGTGCGCGCCAGCCCACGGAACGCCTTCTTGATCTCTTCTTTGCTCGCACTGCGGGTCACGCCCAGTACTTCGTAGTAATCTCGCGCCATAGGTCTTTGTGTCACTTGTTCTCACAACGGGGCACAGCTGCTCGCAAGCTGCGCCCCACCGGACGATGGCTTACTGCTCGGTGAACTCGGCGTCGACGACGTCCTCGCCCTTCTTGTTCTTCGCGCCGTCCTCAGCGGGCGGCGGGGTTTGAGCGTTGTTCTCGTACATGCGCGCGCCCAAGCTCTGCATGTACTGGTTCAGCGCCTCGGTCACGTCGCGCAAGTGGGCGATGTCCTCGCTGTCCTTCGCCGCGTTGACGGCAGCCATCTTCTTCTGGGCCTCGGTCTTGGCGTCCTCGGGCAGCTTGTCGCCGTAGTCGCGCAGGAACTTCTCCATGTTGAAGACTGCCGTCTCCGCGTGGTTGCGCACCTCGATGCGCTCTTTGCGCTTGGCGTCCTCGCTGGCGTGCTTCTCGGCCTCTTTGACCATGCGGTCAATCTCGGCGTCGCTCAAGCCGCTGCTGGCGGTGATGGTGATGCGCTGCTCTTTGCCGGTGGCTTTGTCGCGGGCGCTCACGTTCAAGATGCCGTTGGCGTCGATGTCGAAGGTCACCTCGATCTGCGGGACGCCGCGCGGCGCAGGCGGCAGCCCATCCAAGATGAAGCGCCCCAGCGACTTGTTGTCTGCGGCCAGCGGGCGCTCGCCCTGCACCACGTGGATCTCAACCTGCGTTTGATTGTCAGCGGCGGTGCTGTAGACCTGCGTCTTGCTGATGGGGATGGTCGTATTGCGCTCGATCATCGGGGTGGCCACGCCGCCCAGCGTCTCCACGCTCAGCGTGAGCGGGGTCACGTCCAGCAGCAGGATGTCCTTCACATCGCCGCCCAGCACGCCCGCCTGAATCGCCGCGCCCAGCGCCACCACCTCATCGGGGTTCACGCCCTTCGTCGGCTCCTTGCCGAAGAACTTCTTAACGGCCTCTTGGATGGCGGGCATGCGGGTCATGCCGCCCACCAGCAGCACCGTGTCAACGTTCTTCGTCTCCAGCTTGGCATCTTTGAGCGCTTGACGGCACGGCTCAATCGACTTCTGGATGAGGTCATCGACGAGCTGCTCCAGCTTGGCGCGGGTCAGCGTCGTGTTGAGGTGCTTCGGCCCGCTGGCATCAGCGGTGATGAACGGCAGGTTGATGTCAGCGCTCATCGTGCTCGACAGCTCGATCTTGGCCTTCTCGGCGGCCTCTTTCAGACGCTGCAAGGCCTGCTTGTCGTTGCGCAGGTCGATGCCGTGCTCCTTGCGGAAGCTGTCCACCAGCCAGTCGATGATGCGCTCGTCAAAGTTGTCGCCGCCGAGGAAGGTATCCCCGTTGGTGCTCTTGACCTCGAACACGCCATCCGCGATCTCAAGGATGGTGATGTCGAATGTGCCGCCGCCCAAGTCGTAGACGGCTACGATGCCGTCTTTGCGCTCGCCGAGGCCGTAAGCCAGTGAAGACGCCGTCGGCTCGTTGATGATGCGCAGCACTTCCAACCCGGCGATGCGGCCTGCGTCTTTGGTGGCGTTGCGCTGCGTGTCGTTGAAGTAAGCCGGGACGGTGATCACGGCTTGGTCAACGGTCGTGCCGAGGTAGGCCTCTGCGTCCGCCTTGAGCTTTTGCAAGATCATCGCGCTGATCTCCGGCGGGGAATACTCGCGCCCGCCCATCGTGATGCGCACGTCGCCGTTGGGCGCAGCCGACACGTGATACGGCATGCGCGTCATTGCTTCCTGCACTTCCTTATCTTTGTACTTGCGCCCCATGAAGCGCTTGACCGAAAAGATCGTGTTCTCTGGGTTGACGACCGCCTGATTGCGCGCGATCTTGCCGACCAGTCGTTCCCCTGTTTTGGGGTTCGTCGCCACGACGGACGGCACTAAGTTGCTGCCCTCCGACGACGGGATGACGACCGGCTCGCCGCCCTCGATAACTGCCACGACTGAGTTTGTCGTTCCCAGATCAATTCCGATGATACGTCCCATAGTGTTTGGCTTTCTCCTCTGATGATGATTAACGCCGACAGCGGCGCTGTTTACTGTGCGACTTTGACCAGCGCAGGCCGCAGAACGCGGTCACCGCTGACATACCCTTTTTGCATGGTGGCGGTCACTGTGCCGCTAGGGTGTTCCCCGCTGTCGTCCATGCCGATGGCCTCGTGCAAATGCGGGTCGAACGGCTGGCCGACGGGGTCCACCTCTGTCACATGGTAGGCCTCCAGCACTTTGTCGAAGTGCTTCATGATGAGCGCAGTGCCGCTCACCCACGGGTGGCTCTTGAGGTCTTCGGGGATGTTGTCGAGCGCCCGTTGGAAGTCATCCATGATCGGCAGCATCTTGATGAGCGCGTCGTGCGCGCCCCGCTCTGAGGCGGACTTGATCTCAGACTCGATGCGCTTCTTGTAGTTGGCAAACTCCGCCCGCGCCCGCTGCCAGCCTTCAAGGTTGACGCGCGCTTCCTCTTGCAGCTTGCTGATGATCTCGTCCGCGCGGTTGACCTCGGCGGGGGCGTCTGTCTCCACGGGGGCGACGACTTCATCTGCGGCGGGATGGGGGGTGTTTTCTTGATGATTGGTATCGCTCATAACGAACTCCGGCCAAGATAAGTGAGCGCTGAATCACGCGCGCTGCGTAACGAACACGGCGCAAGTGTATCAGCCTGACTGGTTAAATACTAACGGTCGAATACAAGAAAACTGTTAGAGTTTGGCTTTACTCATTGTTCTCTGAGTTAGCCGCAGGCCGCTCAGTGAGGTCAGCCAGCTTGTCGGTGATCTTGCCGGCGATGAAGCGCACCGTGCTGATCGCGCGGCCGTAGTTCAGGGTCGTCGGCCCGAACACCCCCAGCGCCCCGCTCAGGCCACTGCGCTCGCCATAGCGCGAGATGACAATGCTGAGCTGGTTCAGCTCCTCATAGCGCCCATCGCCCGCGATGATGACCTGCACGCCCATGTGGTTGTCGGGGTCGAGCACCTCGCGCACGAGCAGATCGAGGAAAGCCGGCTCCTCATACACGCGCACGGCCTGCTGCGCAGCGTCTTGATCAGGGAAGTTCTTGATGATGTCACTCAGGCCGTCTTGGTAGACCGTCTGGATGGGCTGGCTGCCGCTGCGCTGGAGGACTTCTGCGGCGATCTCGGTCACTTCGCGCTCTAGCTCGCTCATCTGCCGCGCCTTGACCAACATCTGCGCGGCGTTCAGGTCAGCGCAGATGCGGTTCAGGCGGTCGGCCAGCTCGCTCAGGCGCGCCTGCGGGATCGGCTCAGCGAGGTTGAGCATGCGCTGGTGCACCACGCCACCTTGCAGCACCAGCACCATCAGCGTTAGCCGCCCTTGAATGTTGATCAACTCCATGTGCTTGAAGCGCGACTGTTCCACCGACGGCGAGGTCACGATCGACGCGCTGGCGGAGTTGCGCGCGAGCAGCGTGGCCGCTTGGCGCATCCATTGATCGAGCGCGTTCGGGGCGGCGTTCAGCTTTTGCGTCATGATCTCCTGCTCTACGTCGTCTAGTGTTGCCCGTTCGATCAAACCGCGCACGAAGTAGCGAAAACCCTTTGTGGTAGGGATGCGCCCGGCGCTGGTGTGTGGCGCGGTTAAGTAGCCCAGTTCTTCTAGATGCGCCATCTCGTTGCGCACCGTCGCGCTGCTGAAGGTGACGTTAGGCTGCTCGGCGAGGTATTTGCTGCTGACTGGCTCTGGGTTTTCGCTGTAAGCACGCACGATCATCGCCAGCAGTTCTTCTTGACGCCGCGTTAAGGCGGGCAGTTGCTCCGGATGATCCATACGAGTTCGTTCCTTAAGCTTGCGTTGTTACCAGTGTGTCCATTTGTAGTATATCGAAAATAAAACCCTACAACACATGTAAGGTCAGCCGCGAGGGGCGCGTCTGTAAAGTTGTGTACGGGAGGAGCAAACGATCATGGGTTCCAAAGCGTTGAACGTAACCAGCGCCGATTTTGAGGCGCAAGTGATTCAATCCGATGTGCCGGTGTTGGTAGATTTCTGGGCGGAGTGGTGCGGCCCCTGCCGCATGATCGCGCCCATCGTGGACGAAATCGCCGCCGAGTACGACGGCAAGCTGCGCGTCGTCAAAGTCGATACCGACCGTGACGGGGAGATCGCCAGCGCGTTTGGCGTGCTCGGCCTGCCAACCCTGATGCTGTTCAAGAACGGCAAACCGGTCGAAAGCATTATGGGCTACAAGCCTAAGGGCGAAATCCTCAAGAAGCTGCGCAGCCACGTCTAACACGGGGGGCACGGCACGCCGTGCCCTGTTGTTGGCGCGTCCATCACTCTCGGCCAGCGCTAATGATCTGCGGCGCAAGGGGGATGGCCACGTGGAAGGTTGAGCCTTTGCCCAACTCGCTTTCCACCCAAATTTCCCCGTTGTGCTTTTCAACGATGCCGTAGGTCAACGTCATGCCGAGGCCTGTGCCGGGCTGTTCAAGCGCGCGCTGGTTCGTGCTGCGGAAGTAGCGCTCACGGAACAGGCGCTTCTGATCTTCCTCGCTGATGCCAATGCCTTGATCGATCACGCTGATGCGCAGCATCGGCTCGCGGCGTTTGCCCTGTCGGTCTACGTAGTCGTAGATCACCTGCGCGGTGATCGTGATCGTCGTGTTCTCAGGGCTGTACTTGTGCGCGTTGCTCACGAGGTTCGTCAGCACTTGGATCAAGCGGTTTTCGTCGCCCATCACCAGCGGCAGATCGTCCGGCACTTGGTTCACCAGCGTTTGCTGCTTGTCGCGCATGAACTGGGCAAAAGGCCGCACCGTCTCTTGCACCACGCGCGCGATCTGCATGGGCGCGAGGTCAACGCTGAACTCGTTCGCGTCCATCTTGGCGCTGTCGCGCAGGTCAGCGATGATGCTCTGCATGCGGTTGGCGTTGCTGTGGATGATGTTGATGAGGCCCTGCTGCTGCTCGTTGAGCGCGCCTGTCATCCCCTGTCGCAGCAGATCGGCAAAGCCGATCACCGACGTGAGCGGGTTCTTCAACTCATGCGCCGCAAAGCCCATGAACTCGCTCTTGGACTTGTTGGCCTGCGTCAGCGCGTCGTAAAGCTGGGCGTTGGCGATGGCGATGCTGGCGTGTTCCGCTAGGCGCTGAGCGAACGCCCAGTCTGAGAGCGTGAAGCGCGGCAGTTGGCTCTTCTCGAGGATCAAGATGGCGTTGATCGTGTCGCCGCTGAACATGGGCAGGGTCATCTGGCTGAGGCTGCCGTGCAGGCCGGGCGTGTAGTCGGGGTCGATGCGGACGTCCGTCGCAAGGTCAGGCTGGCGCGAGCGCATCACGCGCTTGAGGATGCCCGTCTCGAGCGACCACATCAAGCCGTCCGCCCCTGCTGGGTACTCTTCAGGCGTGTAGCCCTCAATGCCGACGATCTCCAACCGCTTGGTCGTCTCATGGACGATGCCCAGCGCCCCAGCCTGCGCGTTGAGCGTTTGCAGCGCTGACCGCACGGTGATCGTCGCCACTTGACTCACATCCAGCGTGCGGTTCAGCTCGCTGTCGATCTTCTCCAGCGCTTCCAACTCGCGCACGCGCTGGGCAAGCTGGAGGTCGGTCATGCGGAACAGGCGGGCGTTTTCAATCGCCACGGCGGCTTGGCTGGCGAAGGCCGTCAGCAGGTCGCTGTCCTCTTGCACGAAGCCAGTGCCGTCGCGCTTGTTCAGCACCTCCAGCACGCCGATCACCGTATCTTTGGCGGTGAGCGGCACGGCCAGCAGCGCCTCCGTCTTGTAGGTGTCGGTCACCATCTGATTGGCGCGGGTCTCTTCTAGGTTGTTGACGATCACCGCTTTGCCGGTCTTCATCACTTGCCCAGCGATGCCCTTATCGCTAGGGATGCGCGTCTTGAGCAAGTTCTCCGCCCCGCCAATCACCACGCGGAACTCAAGCTTGGTTGGGTCGTCCTCCGCGGTCAGCAGCAGCGAGCCGGCCTCGCCGTTGAGGATTTCTACCGCGCTGGTCATGATGATCTGGAGCAGCTTCTCGACGTCGCTTTCCGTGGCGACCAACTGCCGACTGATGTCGTTCAGCACAGTTAGTTGGCGCTCGCGCTGGCGCGTTTCAGCGAAGAGGCGGGCTTTGTCGATCGACGTAGCCGCCAGCGCGGCGATGTCGCTGAAGATTTTGACCTGCTCCTCACTAAAGCTCTCGTGGCTAGTCTTGCCGACCGCCAGCACGCCCAGCATGCGCCGCCCTGCCGTAAGCGGCACACCCATCCACGCTCGCAGATGCGGCGATTCGAGCTTCAACGACACGCCGCGCCGCGCCATCTCCTGCGCGTAGTTGGTCGTCTGCACGGGCGCGTTCGTCCGCACGACTTGGCTGAACAAGCCGTCGTCCAGCGGCCAATGCAGCGCTTCTTTCGCGGGGTCGCGGTCATCGCCCTCCAAGAAGAACGAGAACGTCAGCTGTTTCAGCGCCTCGTTGTACAAAGCGATGTAGAAGCAGTCGGCGTTGATGAGCTTGCTCGTCTGGGCGTAGATCAGCTCCAGCAGGTCGTCAAACTCAATCGTGAAGTTGACGGCTTGGCTCACTTGGCTCAGCACGTCCAGCTCGCGCACGCGCTGCTCGAGGCTGTCGATCACCTGCGTGCGCTCTGTGCCGACGGCAAACTGCGCCGTCAACAGGGTGAAGAAGCGCAGCTCTTCATAGCCGTAGAAGCGCCCAGAGCGCGACAGGCTGATGATCACAAAGCCGATGACCTCCTCACCGCTCTTCATGGGCGCGATGGCGTGGGCGCGCAGCAGCCGCAGCCGCGCTTGTTCGGTGTAAAGCTGTAGCGGCAGCGGCTCATCAGGCAGCAGGATGATCGCCTCGCGCCCGCCGCGCAGCAGTTCGATCAGGGAACTGTCCGCGCTAAAGCGCACGTCCGTTGCGCTGTCGTAAGCGCTGTAGTCGCCGCCCTCGCGCGAGCGCACGAAGATGAAGAGCGTTTCGGGCACGAGCGTCTCAGCGATCAGCCGCCGATATTCGGCCACAATGTCATCATAGCGCGTGTTCATCACCAAGAACTGGCTGAACTCTTCCACCAGTTCGGTGTAGTTGCGCCGCGTGCGGAAATAGATAGCGTCGATACGGTTCTGAATCGCCGTCCGCGCGGGCGTGAAGAGCATCACCATCACGAACAAGATCAGCGTGATGCTCACGATGTTGTTGGCGCTCAACAGGTCGATGGCGATCAACGTGCCGCCCAGCGACAGCAGGAACGTCCCTAACAGCAGCGCGATGAGCATCAGGCTGTAGGCAATGCTTTGGGTGATGAAGCGATCGGTGTCAATGCGTTGATGCTGGAAGAGCGCCAGCGCCGCCGCTGGGAAGACCTGCATCGGCAGCAGCAGTTCCACTTGCAGCGTGGGCGTGCCGAACACGTTGGCGATCAGGTACTGGTAGAGAATGAACGCCACCGCCGGGAAGATCAACAAGCTCATCCCGATCAGCGCGATGTCGACTTGGCGGCGTGGGGTCGTCTGGATGCACAGCGGGCGCTGCCCGAGCCGCAAGATGAGCGCCGAGAGGATGAGAGAAGCCGTGGCAAAGAAGAAAGTGATCTGGGTGAAGATCACATCTGGGGCAACGTTCAAGCGATACAGGTTAAACCCAATGCCCAGCGCAAGCCCTGCCACGACGATCCCATTAGGCAGCGACGGATATCGCCGCACCAGCCGCAGGCGCTGGGGGAAGGTCAAACTGATGCTGATCAGCGATGTGCTCAACAGGAAGCCGATGATCACCCACAGGATTTCGAGCTGGTGCGTCGAATAAGCGTGAAAGAGGCCGGTCGAGAAGATCGCGATGAGCCAACAGATCGCCGTGATGCCGTCCCCTTGCCGATAGCCGCGCTGATAGCGCCACACCACCGCCCCGATGATGAAGGTGAACACCCCCGCGATGAAGGGCACGAGGAAGTACGCCACCAGATCGGATGAAGGCATCGCCATCGTCGGGTAGGTCACGATACAGCGGTCTACGCCGCGGGTAATCGTCTCACAGAAGCTGGCCTGCGGCTCGCTCGTGGGGCGCTCCACCGTCACAGTGATCGGGTCACCCACGCGCAGCGTGCCCAAGATGGGGGCAATTTGCGGATAGACGTCGCTGCTTGGATCGATCGGCACGCCGTTGACCGCCACCAGTCGATCCCCGCGCATCAGCCCCGCGCTCAGCCCTGTCCACGGTTCAGCGCTGGTTGGCCCGCCCCCGAGTATCACTCCATTGGGCAGCATGAAGAACCCAATAAACGGGCGGTTGAAGAAGCTCAGCGCAAACAACAGCGAGAACGCGAGGAAGACCAGCGCACCGACGCCGAGGCTCGCCACCAACCCACGCCAAAGCGGCAAGTTGAGACCAGCAGAGACGTTAATCGCAGTTGGGTTTGAAGGTTGGTTCATGCCGACCTTGTGAGAAAGATCTATCTACACCAAATGATTAGTGTGATTGTAACACATGCTGGCGGGATCTGCTGCGAGTTTCAAGGCCTAGGAGTGTCTAAATTCGAACAGAGGCCTCATCCAGCCCCTTCAGGGGGCGCGCCCTAGCCGAGCGCTGAAGCGCGCGGCGCGACTGTCTGTTCATCCTTAGACACTCCCCAAGGCCTCTTGTCGTGCGCTATACTCGCCTGTGTTGATTGTCCATCATGAGGAGCCTGCTATGCGCCCTTTTTTGATCGACACGGACACCGCCTCAGATGACGCCGTCGCGCTCATCATGGCGCTGCGCTGGCCGGGCGTGGCGGTCAAGGCGATCACAGTTGTCGCGGGCAACATGCCGCTGGAACAGGGCGCGCGGAACGCCCGTCTTGCCGTGGAACTGTGCGGCGCCGATGTGCCGATCAGCCTCGGCGCGGGCAAGCCGCTGCTGCGCGCCAACGCCCACGCTGAGTGGTTCCACGGGCAGGACGGCCTCAGCGACGTCGGCTATGCCCCGCGCGAGGCGCGCTTTGCCCCGCAGCACGCCGTGGACACGATCATCGACACCGTCAAAGCCCACCCGGGCATCGAGCTGGTCACGCTGGGGCCGCTGACCAACGTCGCGCTGGCTGTCACCCGCGCGCCGGAGATCGTGCCGCTGGTGGGGCGCTGCGTTGTGATGGGCGGCGCGGCCTGCACCGAGGGCAACGTCACCCCCGCCGCCGAGTACAACATCTGGGTTGACCCCGAAGCCGCGCGTATCGTCTTCCACAGCGGCCTGCCGCTTGAGATGGTCGGCTGGGAACACTGCCGCCATGACAAAGTGCTGAGCGCCGCCGAGATTGCCCACATCCAAGCCTTCAACACCCCCCTTGCCGAGTTCGCCATCCGCAGCAACGAGGCCGCCATCCGCGCTTATCACGTGCAAACGGGCGAGGACGGCCTCAGCTTAGCCGACCCAGTGGCGATGGCCGTCGCGCTCGACCCGGCTGTGGCCGTCGAGAGCAGCCTGCATTACGTCGACGTGGAGACCCAAAGCGAGTTGACGCGCGGCATGACGGTCGTTGATCGCTTGGGCGTCGCGCAAGATGCCCGCAACCGCAGCGTGTGGGCGGCGCTCATCCAGCACAAGCCCAACGTGCGCGTGATCTGGAAGGTGGACGCCGCACATTGGAAGTCGATCCTGTATTATGCACTGCAATGAGCCGCGTCTGCTCATCCATCGCTCACACGGGGGGTGTATGATGGCAGGTAGATCAAAAAAACTGCGTTGTAGATTGTCTTGAATTCAGCCGCTGCGGCGGCTTATTGCTGGTTTTATCGTTTTACTGTTAACGAGGCATGTGATGGCACATCTCACTGGGCGCGAACGCGCCGTGTACGTACAGACGATGTTCGACCGCATCGCTGGCCGCTATAACCTGATGAACCGCGTGATGACGCTGGGGCAGGACATGAAGTGGCGGCGCTTTGTCGTCCAGCAGGCGCAGCTCCCACCGACTGGCCGCCTGTTGGACTTGGCCACTGGAACCGGCGACATCGCCTTCGAGGCGCGCCGCGCCCACCCCAACGCCGAGGTCATCGGCGCGGACTTCGCCTATCAGATGATGGCCGTGGGCAAGCGGCTGGAGATGGGCAGCCAGATCGAATGGACACAGGCCGACGCGCTCAACCTGCCCTTCCCTAACGAGCATTTTGACGCCGTCGTGAGCGGGTATCTCGTCCGCAACGTGATCGACATCCCGCGCACACTGCAAGAGCAGGGGCGCGTCCTCAAGCATGGGGGGCGCATCGTCATCCTCGAGACGACCCCGCCCCCAAAGAACCTGCTGCGGCCGTTCATCTTGATGCACCTCAAATACGGCATCCCCCTGTTGGGCAAGCTCATCAGCGGCAACAGTGACGCCTATCAGTACCTGCCAGAGAGCACCCAAGCCTTCAAGACGCCAGAAGAGTTGGCCGCGTTGATGCAGGCCGCCGGCTTCGAACAGGTGGCATGGCGCACTTTCATGTTCGGCACGATGGCCGTCCATTGGGGGACGAAGCCCTAACCATCGAAGCCCCCAAGCACTGCTCAGCACGCTGATGCCGCAAACAAAAAAACCCGTCCTTAACGCATGGACGGGTTGCTCAGTTACCGGTCATGTCGGCTCCTGCCCCGTAGGGCCTGCCGCAGCTACGATTCGATGTCGATACGATCCTTACTGCGGAACACAATGCGGCCACGGTTCATGTCGTAGGGGGTCACCTCGACCTTCACGCGGTCACCTAACAAAATACGAATGTAGTGCTTGCGCATCTTACCCGACAAATACGCTAGCAGCTTGTGGCCGTTGTCGAGCTGCACCGTGAAATGCGTGTTGGGCAGCGCTTCGATCACTGTCCCCTCTAGTTCGATCTTGTCTTCTGAGTTTGCCATACGACTCCTTTGAACGTTGTTGACACTATTACCATTGAAACAAACAAGCCGCTGCCATGTCAAGTGCAACGGTCTGCTTGAGCCTAACTAATTGGAACGCGATCCTCGTTGCAGTTAGATGCCACCGCGCGCTTGGGCTTTGCGCTGACGACGACGCGAACGACGGATCGCCTTCTTCTTCTCGATACGACGAAGTTCACTCTTGGAGATATGCCAGCGCTTGCGGCGCACCGTGCTGAGGATGCCGGCGTTCGTCACGCGCTTGCGAAAGCGGCGCAGCAGGGCCTCCTGCGATTCGCCGGGCTTAAGTCTCACTGAAGCCATACGTGTTTCGTTTCCTTTATCTGATCACACAGCGAGCGCTATTATACAGCATCCCCTGTGCGTTTGCCTATTGTGAGGTTACGCGCAGGCCGAGCGGCCTTGCCGCCGCTCGGCCTTCACCGACGCGGGCTACTCTACAGCTTCTTCCTGCTGCGCTTGCTGCTCTTTCCATTGGGCGGTCTCCGCCTCGCTGACGTCGCGCAGCGACAAGCCGAGGCGCTGTTTGTCGGCCTCGATGCTGATGATGCGCGCCAGCACCTTTTGGCCTTCATACAGCACGCGGCGCGGGTCGGACTGGCCTTCCGGGAATTGGCTGACGTGCAGCAGCGCTTCGATGCCGGGGTCAAGGTTGACGAACGCGCCAAAAGCCTCCACACGGCTGACCAAGCCCTCGACCAACTGGCCGATGTGATAGCGCTCATCGACGGCGGCCCACGGGTTGTCTTGCAGGCGCTTCAAGCTCAAGCCGATGCGCTTGCCGTTGTCGTCCAAGTGTAGGATGTAAACTTTCACCTTGTCGCCCGGGTTCACCACTTCAGATGGGTGACGCACGCGATGCCACGCCAGCTCGCTGATGTGGATCAGGCCGTCCGCCCCACCTAGATCAACGAACGCGCCAAAGTCGCACAAACCGCTGACGACGCCTTCGCGCGCATCGCCTTCCTTTAACTCGCTCAGCAGCACTTCCTTACGGGCGTTGCGCGTCTCGCGCTCGGCGTTGCGCTGGCTGAAGACCAAACGGCGGCGTTTGCGGTTCACTTCGATCACTTTCAGCGAGATTTCTTTGTTGACGAGCGTCTCGAGGTAGCGCACGCGGTCATCCTCGTTCAGGGTGCGCGGCAAGTCCACCACGTGGCTAGCAGGGATGAACCCACGCAAGTTGCCAAACGGCACGATCAGGCCGCCCTTGTTGGCCGCCGCCACCAACCCCTTAAAGGCTTCGTCCCGCTCCTGAAGTTCCTCGGCACGCTTCCAGTCTTCGTTCTGCCGCGCTTGCGCGATGGACAAGACGAGGTTGTCATCCTCCAAGCGAACGACGACCACTTCCACTTCTTCGCCAGCAGTGTACTCACTGGGGGTGATGCCCATCCGCTCGATGTCTTGGCTGGAAACGAACCCGTCATGCTTCCATCCGACATCGACTAGCAAGCCCTTCCCTGAAACTGAAAGGATCGACCCGGTGATAAAATCGCCCGGCTTGAGAATTTGAGCAAAGCTCTGCTCCAGCAGCGCCGCGAACTCCAGTTGCATGTCGTTCTCGACTGAAAGATCTTTGTGCATGGTAGTTAAATGACTCCGTTAACGATAGTGTGCTGCTTTGTGAGACACACACATACACACCACGGCCATTGCGATTGCAATCGCCCAAACAGCTAGGGATTGGCACATTGGTGGTAGCGATGTTACAAGCGTCAGCAGTTGACGCGCGTCTCCCAAAACGACGCCATTATAAGTTTGTGAGCGAGGTTTGTCAACAAAATGCTTAAAATTTGCTTACAGAACGAGTTTTTTGGGTCGTTTTTGTTCAGGGGAGTGTCTAAAGGCCTTCACCGTCGCGCCGAGCGCTGAAGCACTCGGCTGGGGCGCGCCCCCTGAAGAGGGCTGGATGAGGCCTCTGTTCGAATTTAGACACTCCCTCGTTCAGGAACAAACGAGGCGGCGCGGTGGCCGCCTCATAATCGGGCTGGGTTGTTGCTCGCGCGGGTTACGCTTCTGGCTCGTCTGCGGGTGGCGCGGCGCTTTCGTCGGCGGGCGCTTCGGCGGCTTCGGCCTCGCTGCCCTCAGGGGGCGTGCCCCAACGCTGGGTGAAGCCTACGCGGCGCTTCTCCGGCTCAAGGTGGCTGATGCGCAGCGACAAGCGATCCCCTTTTTGGACGTAGCTGTGCGGCTCTTTGAGCGAGCCATCACCCATCTCGCTGAGGTGCAGCAGGCCTTCCAAGCCGTCATCGAGCGCCACGAACGCCCCAAAGTCCACGACGTTCGTCACTGTACCTTCGACAAGTTGGCCCTCATGATATTTCGTGGCGGCGCTCTCCCACGGGTCGTTCAACAGGCGCTTGCGGCTGAGGGCGATGCGATTCGTCTCACGATCAAGGCTCAGCACGTAAACTTCGATGCGGTCGCCGGCTTTGAGGATGTCGCGCGGATGATCGACGCGATGCCATGCCAGCTCGCTCACGTGGATCAAGCCGTCCGCCCCGCCGATGTTCACGAACGCGCCGAAGTCGCGCAGGCCCGTCACAACGCCAAAGGTGCGGTCGCCCTCTTTCAACTCGGCCAGCAGCTTGGCTTTCTGCTTGAGGCGCGTTTCCTTCTGGGCTTCGCGCTCGCTGAAGATCAAGCGGCGGCGATCTTGATCGACTTCGATCACTTTCACCACCAGCGTTTGATCGACCAGCGCGCTGATGGGTCGTTCCGGGTTTTGGGCGTTGGTCGTCAGGTGGCTGCTGGGGATGAACCCCTCCAAACGCCGCCAGCGCACCAACACGCCGCCTTTGTTATACCCTGACACGACCACCTCGGTGGGCGTTTCGCTGGCCAGCAGGCGGGCGGCCTCGTCCCAATCGTAGCGCTGCATCCCCATATTGATCGACACAACGAGGCTTTCATCTTGGTCGCGTGGGTTCAACACGTAAACGGGAATCTCCTGACCGACTTGCAGCGAGCGGCGGAACGACTCGTCCATGCGCTCCAAATCCTGCGAGCGCACGATGCCATCCTGCTTTGCGCCCAAATCAACGATCACTTCACGCTCTGACACAGATAAAATGCGCGCCGTGCGAATCTCACCGCGCCGTGGATCGGCGTACTGCTCAAATGAGTGATTCAGCAGGGCAGCGAAATCCTCATCATTGGCAGCAGTATCGTAAACATTTTCACTCATATCTGTCTTTCGCATCCTTCAAGATGCTGGATGCGATCTCCTTTCGACGGCGCGCGGCTGTCGTCTAACACAGCCTTAAGCATATGTAAATACTGAATATCAAGAGTATAACCTAGAAATGCAAACTGCGCTTTAAAAAAGTACGATGAATCGCCGTCTGTCACAGGGGGCGTTTGCAGTCAGTTGATGATCGGTGAGGGCTGCGGGTCGAGTGCGCCGAGGTTGTACAAGCCGCGGTCAGTTTCCCACGGGTAGATGATGTAGGCATCCGTCGCTTCGCCGTAGATGTCTGGCTTGGCTTTGCTGAACAGAGAACGATACGGGTTGAAGTGGAACACACAGTTCACGGCTGTCGCGCCGCTGGCGGCCACGCGCTCACGGACGCTGATGCTGGTGCGCCCGCTGCCC
>CALDYP010000048.1 GCA_937944445.1 uncultured Anaerolineae bacterium | reverse complement strand
AGAAAACCACGGAAAGGGCAGGCCCTGTCCCTACAAGGCCGCGTGCGTAGGGACGCGACCTGTCGCGTCCGTCGAGGGGTGAAACGCAACGGACAGGGCAGGCCCTGTCCCTACGATGCTGCGGGCGCGGCTCCGACCCGTCATCTTTTACCCCGTATCGAATCTTCAAAAGGCGGAGGATGGCCTCATCCCTTCCCACGCAAACTTCAACCAGATGTTCGACCAAATGTTCTGATGCTGTGGCGCATTGTGACGTATGGTGAGGGTGCGCACCTTAACAACGCCATACTGCAAGATCTATTCGTTAGACACAACCACAGTCAAAAGGACGGAGGATGAACGCTGTCAAACTGTTGGATATGCCCGATCGTGTCGGCGGGTATCTGGTGGTGTGGGGCAGCCCCGCCGCCCGCGACCTGCACGGCGATTACTTCACACCGGAGACGGACTTTGGCCTTGAGTGGTTCGAAGCCCGCCCGATGCTCTATCACCACGGCCTCGACGACGGCGTACAAGCGAGCGTCGTCGGGCGCATCGACCACCTGAAAGCGGATGAGTTCGGCTTGTGGGCGGAGGGGCAGCTCGACCGCCGCCACCGCTACGCAGAGGCGATTCGCCGCTTGATCGCCAAAGGCGCGCTGGCGTGGTCGTCGGGCAGCCTGCCGCACCTGATCCAGCGCGCCGCCGACGGTCACATCCGCCGCTGGATCCTCGTGGAGGGCAGCCTGACGCCTACCCCAGCCGAGCCGCGCCTGACCGACGTCAGCTTAATCACGCCCGCGTATCGCGCGTTGGGGATGAACCCCGCGCCGCTGCTGCCCGATGAGCCATTCACCCAGCAAGGAACCCCTCAGAAAGGAACCCCCATGAACAATGAACCCAAGACCTTCAAGCGCCTGCCGATTGCCGACGCGCAGGACGCCCAGCGCATCCGCGTGAGCAGCGAGTTTGACACGCTCAGCGCGGAGGACCTGCTGCACGGCTATGTGCTGCTGCGCGCCAGCCGCGACTTCCACGGGGTGAGCGAGCGCTACGCCAACGCGCTGGCGCACAAAGTCCGCAGCGCCAACCTCTCCCACCTCAAAGCGGATGAACTCTCCACCAGCACGCAGGCGGGCTACGGCGATGAGTGGGTGCAGGAACTGTGGAGCGCGCAAATCTGGAAGAAGGCACGCGTAGACAACGTTGTGATGCCGCTCTTCCGCGCGGTTGATATGCCCTCCAACCCGTTCGATCTGCCCGTAGAAGGGGCGGACCCGGTGGTGACGTTTGTCCCTGAGACGAAGGACGAGGCGCAGCTCACACTGGGGGCGAGCAACCCGATCCCGGACAGCAAGATCGGCAGCGGCAAGGTGGTGCTGCACGCGAAGAAGCTGGCGCTGCGGGTGGGCTTCAGCAGCGAACTGGTGGAGGACAGCATCGTGCCGGTGGTGGCGCTCTACCGTGAGCAGGCCGTGCGCGCGATTGCGGATGCGATTGACCACGCGCTGCTGAACGGCGACACGACCACCGCGGCCACCGGCAACATCAACAGCGACCACGCCGCACCGCCCGCAGGGTCGGTCTACCTCGCGTTTGATGGGGTGCGCAAGACGGCGCTCAGCACAGCGGGCAACGCGATCGACATGGGCAACGCCGCGCCGACGCTGGCCAAGCTGCGCGAGGCGCGCTTTGCGATGGCCTACCGCTACAGCGCCCGCCCCAACGAACTGGCGTGGATCGTCGACGGCGGCACGTATGCCCGCCTGTTGAGCCTGCCGGAACTCATCACGATGGACAAGGCGGGGGCGCTGGCCACGGCTCAGACCGGGCAAATCGGCTTTTTGGACGGCATTCCGGTCTTGGTCAGCTCGCTAATGCACCCGACGGAGGCCGATGGTAAGGTGGGCGCTGGCCCCAACAACCGCGGGACGGCGGTCTGTGTGTATCGTGGGGGGTGGTTTGTGGGCTATCGACGCAAGATCAGCGTCAACGTGGACTACCTGCCCTACTACGACAGCTATCAACTGACGGCCAGCGTGCGTTTGGGCTTCGGGCGTTATGACGACGACGTAGCCAGCGCGCTGTACAACATCGCGGTGTAACCGCCAGTGTGGGGGCGACCGGGTGGGTCGCCCCTATCGTGCGGTGTCTGTTGCTGGCTCGATGGGCAGTTCAGCGGTGGGGGTGATCTGGCGCTGGAGGTCGATCAATTGGGTGCGCAGCTCTTGAATCTGGCCGTCGCGCACGGCGATGCTCAGGCGCAGGTTGTCGATATAGAGCAGGGTGCTGGCGATGACGAGCAGCATCGCGAAGGCCAACACGAAGAAGATCATCTCCTCGCCGATGAGCTTGTGCATCGTGTTGAGGAAGCGCTGGGCAGGGGTGCGCGGCGGCTCTGGCTCTGAGCGGGTGAACTTCAGCGACCCTGACGTCCCGAATGGCCGCGAGGGGGGGCGACCGAACGACCCCGATGAAGACGACGAGGGAGAAGAGCCGAAGGGGCTGCGACCGCCAAAAGACCGAAACGACGAGTCGCCGATTGAGCCGCCAGTTGATGGTAAGCGGCTGGCGAAGCCGCCAAAGCGCGGCGTGAAGGGCGAAGAGTCGTCATCGTCGTCGGCCTCATGCGGCAAATAGCTGCCAGCGGGGAAGTCGTCTTCGCCATCAGGCAAGCCGAACTCATTTTCTCGCATCACGCTATCCATGCCGAGGTCACGGTTGATAAATTCCTCGAAGGGATCTTCCTTCTTGTTGTCATCATCGGCGGGCAGCTTGTCTTCTGGCACGACGAATCGCTTTCTGCTAGACGAACGAAACGGTTGTCTTGTTCATTATACGACAGAACCCGCGAAAGATCGCTAAAGCTGTGATGACGAATTCAGGGCACAGCATTCGCGACGGCCTGCGTGCACTCGTGGAACAGAGCCATGATGTGCTGGGTGCGCGGGCCGGGCCGCCCACCGCTGAACACGGTGTCATCCACGCGCACGACGGGCACAACCTGCTTGTTGGCGGCGGTGATGAACACCTCATCGGCGCGCAGGAACTCGGTCACGGGCAGCTCACGAACGGTGATCGGGTAGTGCGGCTCGGCCAGTTCAAGGATCGTCTGGCGGGTGATGCCGGGCAGGATGCCCGCGGCGGGCGTGACGAGTTCCTCGCCGAAGAAGGCAAACACGTTAGTGGTCGTGCCCTCAAGGATGCGCCCGCTGCGCTCGTAGAGCGCCTCGATCGCCCCCTGCTCGCGGGCGCGCTTCTGGGCGATGATGGCGGGGATGTAGTTGGTGCTCTTGCTGTCAGGAAAGATGCGCTCGATGTCTACAATGATGACCTTGACGCCGTCGGTATACCAATGGGCGGGCGGGGGCTGGAGCGGCGTTACCATCACGATCAAGCGGCTCTCGCCGGTGGGGGTGATGTTGTCTGGGCTGAGGCCGCCCGTCACCACAAGGCGGATGTTGAACTCATCGCTCAGGTGGCGGTTCGTTTCGAGCGTTTGCATCACGATGTCGTAGATCTGCTCGTCAGTGTACGGCAGCGCCAGCTCGATGATGTTGCAGCTTCGGCGCAGGCGGGCGATGTTGTCCTTCAAACGGAACGGCCGCCCGCCGTAGGTGCGCAAAAAGTCAAACGCGCCAAAGCCGCGCAGGACGGCCAAATCTGACGCGGGGATGACCGCCTCATCCGCCGACACAAACTGCCCGTTGACGTAGTAAACGCTCATAGGGACTTCCCCAAATAACTCTACACATGCCGCAAGATGCATCAAGTGTAACGCGAAATGCCGCAAGAGGGGAGTACCGAGTGTCGCGAGGGGAGGACGCAGCTCACCACGCCCTCCGGAACGAGTTTTAGCGCAGTTCGCTGCGGTAGATGTCGCCGAGGGCGCTCTCAAAGATCGGGCTGATGCGCACCCCGAGCAGCTCGTTGATCGGCAGCACGGCGGTGATCTCGGCGTTGAAGGAGCCGTACAGGGTAGCCAGATAGCGCCCGCGCTGGACGATCAGCCACTGGATCTTGCCGGCGCTGTCGTCGCACATCGTGAAGTCGATCTCGTAGCCGAGCGTGCCGGCGTCCGTCTCGAGCTTGGTGTAGCCGTTGGCGGCGGCCAGCTCGTCGAGGAAGCCGTCCTCGAGGACAGAGGTCGCGGCTTCTGGCGTCTCGAAGGCGTCGACGAAGTAGCCCAACAAATCGAAGCCGTAGCGCGGCTCACAGCCGACCTGCTCCACCTCCACTGCAACGCGATACTGGAAGCCCGCGCCGGTCAGCAGGTCGCGGTAGGCGGGGCGCACGACCTCAAGCTGCGCGTCGATCACCTCGTCCAGCGTCTGGAGGCCGTTCTGCGTCGCGCGCAGATCGTCGGGCAGAGCGCTGCCGGTGACGCTGGTCGAGAGCGCCGCAGCGAACTCTTCCGCGGTGGCGACGGGCGTCGTGTCTTCGAAGGTGGTGACGACGCTGGCGGGGTCGGTGATGATGATCACCGTGTCGAGGCGCGCGCCGGGGGTGGTGGCGGTCTGCGGGTCGCGCAGGCGCAGGCTGCGCACGGTTTCGAAGCCTTCGATCACGTCGCCGAAGATGGTGTGTGCGCCGTTCAGCCACGGGGTTTCAACGGTGGTGATGAAGAACTGGCTGCCGTTGGTGGCGGGGCCAGCGTTGGCCATCGCCAGCAGGCCGGGCCGATCGAAGTTGAGGAAGCCGAGCGGCTCATCCTCGAAGCGGTAGCCGGGGCCGCCCGCGCCGCTTCCGGTTGGGTCGCCGCCCTGCGCCATGAAGTTCTCCAGCACGCGGTGGAAGGTGGTGTTGTTGTAGTAGCCTTGCTGCGCTAGGAAGACGAAATTGTTGACCGTCACGGGCGTGTAGCGCTCGAACAAGTCGACGTAGACCGGACCAGCCTCGGTGCAGAAGATGGCGCGGTAGTCCACGCCGCGCTGCAAGACCTGTTCGGGCTGCGCGAACTGGCGCGTGGTTGGCTCGCTGGTGTCGGCGGCAGCGCAAAGCTCCGCTGGGGTTTGAGGGGTCTGAGCGCTGGCCACCCCCACGGCCACTGCGATCACGCTGAAAGCGCCAAGAAACCGAGTAAACGACATGATGGATCCCTTTTAGGCTTGTGCGAACACTCCAGTGAGTATACGGCCAATTTGTAAATAAAGTGAGGCCTCATCCCTCCTAAAGCAGTAGGGACGCGACCTGTCGCGTCCGTTGGGGTGTAGAAAACCACGGACAGGGCAGGCCCTGTCCCGACGATACCGCGTGCGTAGGGACGCGACCTGTCGCGTCCGTCGGGGAACAGAAAAACGTACAGGGCAGGCCCCACGGACAGGGCAG
>CALDYP010000047.1 GCA_937944445.1 uncultured Anaerolineae bacterium | reverse complement strand
GGATGGCAGCGTCGATCTGGGCGGCAGCGGCATCAACGCCACCGTGACCGCAGGCTCTAGCGGCATCAACGCAGGTGTCAACGTCAACCTGCCGTCTGCGCCGGTGCAAGTGCCACCCGTCGAAGTCCCGCCAGTTCAAGTGCCACCGGTGCAAGTGCCACCGGTGCAAGTCCCGCCGGTGCAAGTGCCACCCGTTCAAGTCCCGCCGGTGCAAGTGCCACCCGTCGAAGTCCCGCCGGTTCAAGTGCCACCCGTCGAAGTCCCGCCAATTGTGCCAACGCTCGTTCCGCCGCTGTTGGGCGGCTGACGCCATACCTCTGCCCCCCACGCGCTTGTTAGGTGTGGGGGGCCTTTGATTTCAATTCTGTAATGCCCGTAGGCTCGTCTGGATAGTCTCATGTACAATCATCGAGAGGAAAGGATGAGAACACGGGCATGGTTGTTGAGTTAGAAGCCCTCGTCGGGCACATCTTCATCGCGGGCGGGCGCACGATCAAGACCAACCCGCCCGGCGCGTTGTGTGAGATCGCCCCCAAGAAAGCGGCGCGTGGCCGCGAACAAGACACGTTCTTTGCGCTCGTCCTGCCAAGCGGAGCCAACGCCCCCGTCAGCTTCTACGAGCAGATGGCTGTCATGGCCGCCGAGCGCTACTTCAGCACGACCGGCAGCGTCACCTCCGCGCTGCGCGATGTGTTCAACACGCTCAACGCGAACCTTTATGAGCACAACGCCAGCGGGCGCAGATACTATGAAGCGAACATCGTCGTAGCGGTGCTGCGCGGCGATGAGCTGTTCACCGCGCGGACGGGCGCAGCCGCCCTTGCGTTGAAGAACGGCCTCACACTCACGACGCTGCCGGAAGCGCTCAGCGATGAGGAAGCGCTCTTCCAGCCTCCGTTGGGCGTGCGCCCCATCCCGGAAGTGGAGATGAAGCGCTTTCAAGTGGCGGCGGGCACGCGCCTGCTGCTCGTCGACGCGGCCATTGCCG
Source organism: uncultured Anaerolineae bacterium (assembly GCA_937944445.1). Classification (GTDB taxonomy): domain Bacteria; phylum Chloroflexota; class Anaerolineae; order Aggregatilineales; family Phototrophicaceae; genus JANWYT01. The sequence continues at coordinate 9,015 of CALDYP010000047.1, read as the reverse complement.
AACAGCGCCTCGAAAACGTCAAAACTGCCCTAAGCGCCCCCGACATTCAAGCCGCGATCGAGGAATACCGCCTGCTCGTCACCGGACAGACACAGGCCATGATGATCGAGTTCGTCAAAGCGGAGGAACCCGCTCCGATTCCAGTCATCGCGGGCGAGTCGAGCAAAGCGATTGCCGCGGAGATGATGACACAGCGCAGCGCCGCCCCCGCGCCTAATCCGGCTGCGCCCCCCCTCTCTGCCACGCCCCTGCGCCGGCCAAGCCTGCCCGCCCGCGTCATAGCAGCGGTCGCGCGCCTGTTAGGGACGATGCTCACCCGCATCGCTAACCTGTTCGGGCGGCTGCTGGGGCGCAGCGCGGAATCGCGCGCCGTCCGCTACAGCACCGGCGTGGCGACGCTGGCGCTGTTCGCGCTGCCGATTGTGGTGGTAGTGCTGGTTGTCGCCTCGTGGACGGTCGGCATCGGCGAGACGCGCTTTGAGGCCTGCGCGCGCGAGGCCATCGACGCGGCCAACGTCGCCCGCACGATCGACAGCAGCATCCCGCAGGGGGTGCTGGCCGCATGGGAAGCGACCTTCCTCAAGCTGGACGACTGCGAGCGGCTGCGACCGGGCGACCTGCTCTTGCAGACCATCCGCCGCGAGGGGCGCGGCGTGGTGGACATCCTGCGCAACATCGAACGCCGCACGCCGGTTCAACTGTTCGAGCTGCCCAACGCCAACATCACCCGCCTGCTGCTGCAAGGCCTGACGATGTACGCGCTCGACCAGCAGAACGGCCTCGTCTACCGCTGGCAGCTCACACAAGACGGTTTAGGGATCGCCTCCAACCCTTCACCGCTGATCGCCATGCGCCGCGGGGCCAGCGTGCAAGGGCTGCTCATGGGCGACATCCTCGACATCGCCTACGACAGCACGCTGGATGTGGTGGTGGCGGTCGGGCGGAACGGGGTGCTCTTCCGCTGTCCGCCGCGCTTCATCAACGAGTGCGAGGCGCAGCAGCTCCTCGGCGTCGAGAAGTGGGGGACACCCACCAGCATCTACATCTGGCGCGGCAACCTCTACCTCCTCGACACTGGCGGCAATCAACTGTGGCGCTACCAGCCCAGCGGCGGCACGTATGGCGGCGTCCCGTCCGAATACTTCACCGGCACGGTGCGGCCTGATCTGCGACTGGCGGTCGATTTCACCATCAGCACAGCCGGGGCGGCGGCTGGCTCGGTTTACGTGCTTTACAGCAATGGGCTGATGACGAAACACTTTCAAGGTCGGCCGGACCCGTTCGCGTTTGCCGGCTTCCCCGATGGCGCGGAGATCTCCAATGTGCTGACGAACGCCCTCTTCCTGAACGACAGCCCAGTTGACACAGCCTTCTACATCCTCAGCGCGCCCACTGGCACGATCTATGAGGCCTCGCTAGCGGGGTCGTTCATCGCGCTCTACCGCACTGACCCTGAAGACGCGCTCTACCGCATGAGCGACATCGTGACCAACCCCCAGCAGCAGATCATGTACGTGGCGTCTGGCACGCGCGTCTTGGCCATTCGACAGCGCCGCGACTAGCGGGGGCGAATCGAGGCGACTGCCCCCGCCCACCACAGGGAGTGTCTAAATTCGAACAGAGGCCTCATCCAGCCCCCTTCAGGGGGTGCGCCCTAGCCGAGTGCTTGAGCGCTCAGCGCGACTGTCTGTTTATCTTTAGACACTCCCCCACCACGCGCTGTCTTGCGCATCCCCCCTGCTGACGTACAATACAAGTCTGAGATAACCCCTTTTTGCAGGACGCGGCATGGCAGACAGCCTCTTCGATAAGCGCTATCGTTATGATTTCATCTACCCACGCGGGCGCAGCGGCGAGACGCTGCGGGCAGTGGACATCGAGGCGCAAGATCGCCCCGTGGTCATCAAACGCCCCGCCGCGCTGGACGCGCCGCCAATCCGCGCCGGGCAAGAGGTCAGCATCCACAACGAGCGCCGCGCCTTGAAAGCCCTCGCCGGTCACCCTGTCTTGACGGCCCTGCTCGGCGAGGGGCAGTTCATGGTGGGCGGCGTCGCGCATCAATACATCGTGATGGAGCGCGCAGAAGGCACGGTCATCGCTGAGGCCGTCCAAGAGTTGAACGCCATCGGCGAACGCCTGCCGATGTTGGAAATCCTCGTCATCGTCGATAACCTGCTGGATTTGCTTGAGGCCGCCCACGCCAAAGGCATTGTCTACAACGACGTAGACGCCAAGCATCTATTCTGGAGCCGCGAGCGCTACCAACTGAAGGTGATCGACTGGGGCAACGCCATCTTCCTTGAAGGGGACGAGATGACGCCGCAGGGCATCAGCCGCCAAACCGACGTCTTCCAAGTCGGTCAGCTTCTGTACTACCTTGTGACGGGTGGGCGACGCCCCGACGTGCCGCGCGACGCCGGGCCAGAGTTCCGCGTGGATTTCGGCGATGACACGCGCCGCGTTCACAGCCGCCTGCAAGAGATCATCAGCCGCGCGCTTCACCCCGCCATCCGCCTGCGCTACGGCAGCATCGCCGCCCTGCGCGCTGACCTTGCCAACTTCCGCCAGCCGCTGGAGCGCGAGCGCAACAACGTCGTCGCCACCGTCACGGAGCGGCTCAAGCGCGACGACCTCAGCAAGAACGACCTGCGCGCCCTCAAGACGATGGTCGAATCCGCTTTGCAGCAGGATCCGGGCTACCCGCCTGCGCGAGAAGTGAGCGTCGTGATCCAAGACCGCCTGCGCGATCTGGCCGTAGAAGCCGACCTCGACGCGGCGCGTATCTACATGGAAGCTGCCTCATGGCTGCGCGCGCACGATCTCTTGCTGCAACTGCGCGAGCGCGCAGGGTCACAGACGGCGGCGCTCATCAACTTTTTGATCGACGTCTGCGACATCCTGCAAGAGCACAGCGCGGGAACCACCCCGGCCTTGCAGCAGGCGCTCACTGCCGCGTTCAAAGGTCAGATGGCCCAAGCCGCCCACGTGCTGCTGACGGAAGCTCCCAGCGACGACCGGCTGTATCGCTTGCAGTGGCTGGTGGCCGAGCGCGTTTCATCCCACTTCCCCGATGTGATGCTGCTGCGCCCCAACCTCTACCGCCTCAACCTCGCGCTTCAACAGCTCGAAAAGCAGGGCTATAACACGAGCGAGCCGCGCAGCGTCCTCAACAGCGTGGAGCAAACTCTTGACCGACTGGCCGGCGGCAACATCGACCTGCCCGGCCTGCGCGATGGCTACCGCTCGGTGGTGGAGCAGCTCTCGCTCGTCAACCCGGTGATGCAAACTTTCGCCTTGCAGCACCAGTTCGACTCGCGCCAGCTTCCGCTCAACTCGCTCGACCGCGCACAGACCGCGGCGATGGCGCTGGCCGACGCAATGCACGTCATCGGTCGGCAGGCCACCGCCAGCCCGCGCGACGCCACCAACGCGCTTGACCTCGCCCGCTCGGTTGACCCCACCAACCCCGTCTGGGACGACGTGCAGTACCTGCTCAATCGGCTCTACGAGCGGCTGCAAGCCTGCCAGACCTACGTCCCTAGCGCGGACGGGACGGACATTCAGGTATGGCTCAAAGCGACCCAGCAGGAACTCGCGCCGTTCGTCTCGCGCCTGTTTGACCACCTGCTAGCGCGCATCGTCAAAGACCTTGCCACGGCTGACCGCGTCTGGGAACAGTACCGCGATGCGGTTATTCACGGCAACCGTAACGTCGCGCTCGACTCGGTCGATCAAGCGGGGCGCTTGGTCGCCACGATCAGCCCCACCTTGAGCGCGTGGTTTCGTCATCTGCGCGTGGTGCTGGAGGGCGCAGCCTACATCGAACGGCACAGCATCCCGAACGCAGTCGGGCGCGCGCTGGCCGACGGCTGGGAAGCCTTCGATCGTGGCCGCCTGAGCGACAGTGAGCGGCTCGGCATCCAAGCCTATGAAGCGGCTAAAACCCCTGCCGAATACGAGGCCGCCCGCCGCCTGCAAGAGCTGAGCATCCTCACGCGCGAATGGGTCGAGCGCAACACCGTCAACAACCCCCAGCGCACCCAAGCCATCCTCGACGAGGTTGAGAAGCGCTTCACTGCCGAGGAACGCGCAACGCTCGACAACTTCACCCAGCAGATGCCTTCGCTTGAGACCTACCTCAAGGCTATGCCGCGCAGCTTGGTCGAGGTCTTTCATGAGACGAGCACCGCCGCGCTGCGCCTGCTCTACATGCGCTACGTGCTGCTTGCCGCATTGGAAGTGCACGAGAACCGCCTATCCGACGGCGACTTCTGGCGCGAGGCAGCGCTGCGCACCCTCGGCGATTACAGCCTGCGCCATCCTGCCCTGCGCGCGCTAGACGAGTTCACCACGCGCAAGCGCGAACTCAACAGCGCGCAGGCGCTCTTCAACCAGCTCATCGACAAGGGCTGCCTGCCTGATCTGGAGGGCATCCGCCGCCAATTGGAGAGCAGCGCCCAAGCGCGCCTGCTCGCCTCGGGGGTGCAGAGCATCCGCGATCTGGAAGTGGCGCTGCGCCATTGGAGCGATGGCGACTTCCGCAGCGCCGGCCTCAAGCTCGAGCAGACGATTAAAGGCATCGCCGACCTTGAGAAGTCCGCGGGGTTCACGCTCTCGGGCTACCGCGCGTGGGTGATGGAGCTGATGGCCGCCGCCGCTGAGCTGCTGGTGCAGTTCCGCGAGGCGCGCGGCATCATCGAGCAGCGCCCCGACGAGCCAAACCCGAAAGTGCAGCAGACCTTCGATCACTTAGTGAGCGTCACCAACAAGCTGTTGGGCGAGGACTACAGCGGCACGCTGCGCAGCTGGCGCGACACCTACAACAGCTTCTTGAGCGTGTTCACCGCTGACGAACGCCGCAGCCGCCGCATGGATCGCATGAACGAGCTGTTCCGTGCCATGTTCATCGACCGTCATCCCGCCTATGGGCTGTTCCGTCACTGGTACGACGTGTTGGAGCGCTCGCCTGAGTTCCCCGCCCCGCCGACTGCCGACCCCGTGCCGCGCATCGCCGAGCAAGCCCCGCTCACACGCGATGACTTCCGCGATTCGCGCTACGATGACGCCGCCGAGCCGTCTGCTGCGTCGTCGCGCTTCCGCACTTTCGCGCTGATCGCCGTGCCCGTTGTGATCTTGCTGGCGGTCGGCAGCGCGGTGCTGCTGTCGTCGTTGAACCAAGCCGTGCCACCTATCGAGCTGACGATCACTGCGACGCCTGACAGCAGCGTGATCGTGGCGGGGGACTCATCAGATGCGACTGAGGAAGCCACGGATGAGGCCGCGCTTGTGGAAGTGCCCACCGCGACGCCGCCCGCGCCCACGGCCACCCTCACCTCTGTCCCGCCCACTGCTACCTCGCTGCTGCCTAGTGCCACGCCCAACTCACCGACTGCGACCACAGAACCCCCGACCGCAACGCCCCCGACGCCGTCCACCACCCCCGCGCCGACGGTCACGCGCACGCTCGGCCCGCCTACCGCTACCCCGCTGCCGCCCGACGGCGTCACAGGCACGGTCAACCTCTTCAATCTGATGAACGCGCTCACCGTCACCCCTGACCCCGATTACTTCCTGCGGATTGACGGCGGCTACCGCTTTGGGCGGGGTGTGCCGGGTGAGAGTGACCTCTTGAACGTGGCGCTGGCCGCCGACGACCTCGACCGCCTGCTAGGGAACAACGCCCCCAGCCGCATCCGCCGCATGGACGTTGAGATGGCGCTGCGCACCTTCAACCCGACGACCGTTAGCGCGGAAGACTTGGTGTTCGGGGCGCTGCTGCAAAACACCGCCAACGGTGACAACGTCGGCCTGCGTGTGCAGATCGTCGTGCAGGATGTCATCAACCTGTATCAGATCATCAACGGGCGGGCGACCTTCCTCGCTCAGCGTACGGTCAACGCGCCGGTTGTCCGCCTGCGAATGGAGCGTGACCTCGCATCAGGCAGCGTCAGCTTGTTCTACAATGATGAGCGCTTCGGCGACCCGATCCCGTTCGGCGCGTCGGATGCGCCCGTGCAGCCGGTGGTGTTCGTCAGCGACAAGGGCGTGGTCGTCGCCCTCACTGACTGGCGGGTGACGCTGCGTTAATTTGAACAAGTTTTTTATAATTTCTGGTGTTACTAGAGTTGACAGCATTACGAAACCCTAGCATCATATGTTTAGTAGTCTAAGCGTTGTACTAGGGTAAGTGTCTGTCATGTCTAGCTCGGTCTATTGGCTGAACGATAAAAAAACAGTCATCGTTGCGTCACTTGAGGGTGATGTCACGTACACTGAAGTGAAGAACCACTTTGACATGGTTGCCGCTCTGCTGGATACGGTTGAGCATGCGGTGTACGTTTGCCATCAATTGGAAAACATCCGCCGCACCTCGCAGATTCAGATCAGGGATATTACGCGAACAGTTGGTCATCGCGTTGTCTCACACCCTAGACGTGTTTTCAGCTATTTCATCACATCTTCCCCTCGTGTGAAGATGGTGGTGGATCTCGGTTGCAAGCTCTTCCCGACCACCCTCAGGCGCTTTGCGTTTGTCAGAACACTCGATGAGGCTCTGGCAGATATTCAACGCCGAGAAGCTGCCCAACAGATAAAAGGTGAGACCATCTCTTCATGAACTATGACATCCGCTGGCACGACGACAATAAGGAAATTATCCTCGTTACCTTCGGTCGTGAGGTAACCTACCCGATGCTCTACGAGATCTATGAAAAGTGCGCAGAGTTGCTGGACACAGTATCACACCCGGTGGCCCTCGTCCACGATATGAACGATCTAGAGTTGGTATTCAAGATCGACGTGCCAGCGCTGGCTAAGCTGCCACGCATGCGCATCATCCGACACCCCAACTGGCATGCCAGCTACTTCGCCAACCCCAATGGTCGCTCTCAAATCATACTAGACGTAGCGAGCCGGCTGTTTCCGCACATGATGCGCAAGACATACGCTAGGCCAACTTTGGCAGCAGCGCTGGCGTCTGCAGAAGAAGATATAGCGACGATGCAGTTAGACTAATGGCGCGTCAACGCCTTCTCGAGGCGATCCGCCACTTCCAGCCAGCAGGTCGTGTCCAGAGCGGCCGTGTCATCGTCTATCCAGAATAGATAGGCCAACTCCAGCGCTTCGGGGTCACCCGGATGCTCGCGCTGGTGCGCCCACGCCTCGGGGCGCTCACCGTACCACGCCTCGACCAACTCCGCCATGATCGCGTTGACGATGGCGCTAGTCATGAAACTGACGCGCGCCTCGGGCGTGTGCTTCTGCTGCATTGCCTGCACCACGTCATACACGGCTTTGAGGAAGTTGGCGCAGCCCGGCTCCGTGAACGATTGGCTAAGCGCGGCCTCAGCCACTTGGTCATCAGGGGCCATGCCATATGACGCAATGCTCACCAGCATGCGCCGCACCCAGCCCTCGTCAGGGTAGTAGCTCTCGAAGATGTCCACAAAGCGCCAAACCTGTTCCAACGCCACGCTGAGCGCCACGTACAAGCTGAGCTGCCCCAGCAGGCGCTTCGTCAGGAATTGGCACTGCTCCGGGTTGCGCTCATGGGCAGCGGCGCGCAGGTCGGCAAGGTCGCGGCGTTGAGCGTCGTTCATGGCTTCTTGAAGATATAGCACGGCGCGTCCGGGCCGGTGTGGAAGATCACATCCAGCACGCTCACGCTGTGTTCGAACGGCGGATAAAGCTGCGGATACTCCGGGTAGCCGCTGTAGTCTTTGTAGATGACCTGCACGCCGTGCCGCGCGAACAGGTCATCATCCATGTACGCCCGCGCCGACGGGCCGGAGATGTAGACATCCGCCCCGGCCTCCAAGCACAAGCTCAACACGCGATCCGCTTTGACCCCTTGCGAGCGATACTGCGTTGACCATGTGAGCGGGGTCGTGATGCCCAGCAGGTCGCAGAGCGCGCGCAGGAAGCGCATGTTGACCTCGCTCAGCCGCGTGATCCCTTCCATCTGTTGGTAGAGCGCCTCGATCTGGTCGCGGTAGGCGCGAAAATACGGGGCGCGGCCATAGGCTGTTTGCAGCGTCTTCCAGTGCTTGACGTGCCAACGCGGGTTCGCAATCTCAGTCTCGTCGATCCGCTGGCCAAAGCGCCCACTGTAGCGCACGGGGATCGTCAGCCACTGCACGCCCTGTGCCGTCTTGATTCGATTGCGATTGCGCCAGTCGTTGTCGGTGTACTGCGCTTCATCGAACAGGATGAACTCATCGCAAGCGTGTATAATGTCAAAGTATCCCTTCCACGGGATATAATTCGATTGAATAATGGCAATCGTTTTTGGCATGTATCGGCGTACAATCAAAACAACGTGAGTGGACAGCATCATCATACGCGATGTGCGGGTGAATGTGAACTGACAAGCGCGAGGAGGGACATTCCGTGACTAGCCCAGAAGACACGCTTAATCAACTGCGGCAGTTTTTCGACGACAAGATCAAGGCACACGGCGCAACGGGCGAAGGCGTGGGCTGGAAGGATACCGACGCGCAGCGCGCCCGCTACGCGCAGCTGCTGCACCTGTTCGAACCCGACGTGCCCCACTTCAGCGTGGTTGACTACGGGTGCGGCGTGGGGGCGCTGGCCGCTTACTTGGCTGAGCAAGGCTATGAGATGGACTACGTCGGCTATGACATGACGCCCGCATCCATCAGCGCCGCACAAGCCGCCTACGGTCACCTGCGCGGGGTGCGCTTCACGGCCGACGAGAGTGAACTGCGCCCAGCGGATTACGTCGTCGGCTGTGGGTTGTTCAGCATGCGCTTGAACACCCCCGATGACGAGTGGTACGCCTACATGCTGCACACCATCGAGCGCTTATGGTCGCTCAGCACGCGCGGCATCGTCTTTAACTCGCTCACCAGCTACTCCGACCCTGAACACATGCGCCCTGAGCTGTTCTACCCTGACCCGATGCAGGTGTTCGACTTCTGCAAGCGCCAGCTCTCGCGCAACGTAGCCCTCTACCACGACTACGACCTCTACGATTGGACGATGGTGGTGCGGCGT
>CALDYP010000046.1 GCA_937944445.1 uncultured Anaerolineae bacterium | reverse complement strand
AACCTCTCCATTGAAGATGTCCCGGCTGCGTGGCGCGCTGCGGGCCTCGTACATTTAGCCCCACTGGTGGATGAGCTGAATAATGACCTCTACAGTGCGTTTCGTGCGCCGGTGATGCTCACCCCGCAGGGGTTGATGCGTCAGTGGGACGCAAAGGGGCGTGTAACGTTCAGACGCTGGTTTGAGCCGCATCTGCTGCGTCATGTGGCGCTGGCAGTGTTCAGCCAGCAGGACATAGAAGGAGACACTTCACTCATTGAAGCGTTCCGTCAGGTGGTGATGACAGTGGTCACCGATGGAGCTGCCGGCGGCGCAGTATACAGAGGGACGAGCGTCTTCACGTATCCTGCGTACCCTGCTGAGGAAGTGGACCCCACCGGCGCGGGCGATGTCTTCGCTACCTCTCTGCTCATTGCGCAGTATTTTCTCAAGCTGCCCCTTGAGGAGGCGCTGTCGTTGGCGGCGCAGGTTGCGGCGCTCACTGTGCAGCACACAGGCGTTTATACGCCAACTCCAGACGAAATCAGCGCAATTGTGGCGCAGTACACATAGTGAGGAGGCGCAGATGATCGACTTGATCCTGACTGATGGGCGCGTTTACACCCAATCCGAAGCGGGGTTTGTGGAAGCGATAGCAATTGCGCGCGGGCGAATTGTCGCGGTGGGCACAACGCGCGAGGTGCTGGCGCTGCGCAGCGCTCGAACGGTTGTCGAAAATCTGCGCGGACGGACGGTGCTGCCCGGTTTGATTGACGCCCACGTTCACTATCACCAGACAGCCCGCGCCTTGAACGAGGTGGACGTGTTCGAAGTCCCTTCGCTGGAGGCTGCGCTGGAGCGGGTGGCTGCGCGCGTGAGCAGCGTTCAGCCCGGCCAGTGGATCACAGGCGGGGGCTGGGCGCAGGGGCTGTGGCCATCGGGTGCGTTCCCAACGGCGGCGGATTTAGACCGTGTTGCGCCGCAAAATCCAGTTTATTTAAGAGCGAAGAGCTTTCACGCCGGCTGGGCGAACAGCGCCGCGCTGGCAGCTTGCGGCATCACTGCCAGCACATCCGACCCAAGCGGCGGTGAAATCGCGCGAGACGCGCAGGGCAGCCCGACTGGGATCTTGCTCGAAACGGCGATGAAGTTGGTCGAGCGTCAGATCCCTGTGCCGACGGTGGATCAACTGGCGGATATGATGCTGGAGGCGCAGGCGCAGTTCCACGCGCAGGGTCTCACGGGGCTGCACGACTTCGACGACCCAATCTGCATGATGGCCTTGCAGCGACTGCGCGAGCGCGGCCAGTTGGGGCTGCGCGTTCATAAGAACGTCAACCGTAAGTGGTTGGAGCACGCGATTGAGCTGGGCGTGCGTGCGAACTTCGGCGACGACTGGTTGAAGATCGGCGCGCTCAAGCTGTTTGCGGATGGCGCGCTCGGCCCCAAAACGGCGCTGATGCTCGCCCCCTACAAGGGCGAACCGGACAACTATGGGATGGCCGTGCTGAGCGTCGATGAGATGTACGAGGCGATGAGCAAGGCCAGCGCGCACGGCCTGCCGACGACGATCCACGCTATCGGTGACCGTGCCTTCCGCGACGTGTGCAACGTCATGGAGCGGGTGCGCGCTGAGGAAGCTGCCCGCGGCCAGACGCCCGATCAACTGCGCCACCGCGTGGAGCACGTCCAGATCATCCACCCCGACGATCGCTATCGCCTGCGCGATTTGCAGGTTATCGCGTCTATGCAGCCGACCCACGCCACCAGCGATCACCCCGTGGCAGACCGCTATTGGGGCGAGCGCTGCGCTTGGGCGTACAACATCCGCTGGCAGCTCGATCAAGGGGTGGTGGTGGCGCTCGGCTCTGATAGCCCAGTGGAGCGTTTTAACCCGTTTGAGGGGATCGCGGCGGCGGTCACGCGCCAAAAGAACGGACAGCCGGAAGGTGGCTGGTATCCTGAGCTGCGCTTGACCGTGGAAGAGGCGATTGCTGGTTTCACCACTGGGGCAGCTTATGCGTCGTACCAAGAGGATCGGCTGGGGCGGCTGGCAGTCGGCTGCTACGCAGATTTGGTGGTGCTGGATCGAGATATCTTCACGACGCCCGCGCACGAGATCGACCGCATTTTGCCCGTTGCCACGATGGTTGATGGGCAGTGGCGCTTTGGTGGGTTAGATTAAACTGGGTCTAAGCAACGCCCGATACACTTTTCCTGTTAAGCCTATTGGCATATCTAAAGGGGAAGAGAACATGGCGCGCAAGGGGATGATGGTGGGGCCGGTGGAGCATCGTGTGCAGGGTGAGATGTTGATGGTCGGCGACAAAGCGCCTGACTTCACGCTGATGGCAGTGGATCGCAGCAGCCGCACGCTGGCGGACTATGCAGGCAAGGTGTTGATCATCAGCACGATCCCGTCGATCGATACGAGTGTGTGCAGCGCGCAGACGCGGCGCTTCAACGCTGAGGCGGCTAACCTGCACGAGGACATCCGTGTCATCACCGTCAGCGCGGATTTGACGTTTGCGCTCAAGCGCTACTGCGGCGCAGAAGGCATCAGCAACCACGAAACGCTGAGCTGCTACATGGACATGAAGTTCGCCGACGACTACGGCGTGCACGATCTGGATTGGCGCGTATGCCAACGCGCGGTGTTCGTGATCGACCGCGAGGGGATCATCCGCCATGCTGAATACGTAGACGTGATCGGCCATGAGGTGAACTTTGACGAAGCCCTGCGCGTGGCGAAGAGTCTGGTGTAGCAGTTGACGCTTGCTGGATCTATTGAGTGGGCATGGCGTCATAGTTTGTAGGGGGTTGGCGCGCCAAACCCCTACAGGGCAATCAGATTCAGCCTCTGACGCTTGGCGGTAATCTGTCGAGATTTAGACACTCCCTTTGTCGATCCTCAGTGTCATTTTTCGCAAACATGTTCTATCATTGAAGGCCTAGCTGAAGCGATCAGAAAGGCCGTCCGATGTCCGAACTCAAGATTGGCACGCCCTACAAGCCGACTGGCGATCAACCGCGTGCCATCGATCAACTCGTGAGCAACCTGCAAAAGGGCATTCAGAAGCAGACGCTGTTGGGGGCGACGGGCACAGGCAAGACTTTCACCATCGCCAACGTGATCGAGCGCACGCAGAAGCCCACGCTCATCCTCGCCCACAACAAGACGCTGGCCGCTCAGCTCTTCGCTGAGTTCAAAGAGATCTTCCCTAACAACGCGGTGGAGTATTTTGTCAGTTACTACGACTACTACCAGCCTGAGGCCTACGTCCCGCGCCATGACCTCTACATCGAGAAGCAGACGCAGATCAACGAGCAGATCGAACGGCTGCGCCTGTCTACGTCAGCGTCGTTGTTCACGCGGCGGGATGTGATCATCGTCGCGTCGGTGTCGTGCATCTACGGCGTGGGCGACCCGCGCAGTTGGCAGAACGCGAGCGTCCCGCTGGCGGTGGGCGATGTCATCCGACGTGATAAGCTGCTGCGCGACCTCGTGCGTATTCAATACTCGCGCAACGATATGGTGCTGAAGCGTGGCAGCTTCCGCGTGCGCGGCGACACGTTGGAGATCATCCCCGGCTACAGCGAAACGGCTTATCGCATTGCCATGTTCGGCGACGAAATCGAACGCATCACAGAGTTTGACCCGTTTACCGGCGAGCTTCTCAAAACACACAACAATATCATCATCTTCCCCTCGCGCGAGTACATCAGCGACGAGGAGAACATCAAACAGGCGATCATCGACATCGAGAAAGAGCTGGAAGAGCGCATCGCCTACTTCAAGCAAGAGGGCAAGCTCTTGGAAGCGCAGCGCATCGAGCAGCGCGTGCGCTATGACCTTGACATGCTGCGTGAGGTGGGGTTCACATCTGGGATTGAGAACTACAGCCGCCACATGGAGCAGCGCCCGCCGGGCAGCCCCCCGTTTACGCTGTTGGATTACATGCCGGACGACTATCTGCTGGTGATCGATGAAAGCCATATGACCGTGCCGCAGCTGCGCGGCATGTACAACGGCGACCGTCAGCGCAAGGCTGTTCTGGTGGACTATGGGTTCCGACTGCCAAGCGCGATGGACAACCGACCGTTAAAGTTCGACGAAATTGAAGAGCGCATCCGCGATGTGATCTTCACGACGGCGACGCCCGGCCCCTACGAAAAAGAGGTGAGCCAAGCCATCGTGGAGCAGATCATCCGTCCGACGGGCATTGTCGATCCACGGGTGGACGTGCGGCCTGTGCGCGGGCAGGTAGACGATCTGCTGCAAGAGATCGCGCTGCGCGTTAAGAAGGGGCAGCGCGCGTTGGTGACAACGCTCACGCAGAAGATGGCCGAGGAGATGGCTGGCTACCTCAACGAGATGGGGATCAAGGCGCAGTGGCTGCACGCCGAGGTAGACACGCTGGAGCGCGTTGAGATTCTGCGCGACCTGCGGATGGGCGTCTATGATGTGGTGGTGGGGATCAACCTGCTGCGTGAAGGGTTGGACTTGCCGGAGGTGTCGCTGGTGGCGATCATGGACGCGGACAAGGAAGGCTTCCTGCGCAGTGACAGCGCGCTCATCCAGACGATCGGGCGGGCTGCGCGCCACATCGAAGGGCACGTCATCATGTATGCGGACAAGGTGACCGACAGCATGAAGCGCGCGATTGACGAGACCGATCGGCGTCGTCAGATTCAGATCGATTACAACACCGCGCACAACATCGAACCGAAGCAGATCGTCAAGCAGATCAAAGATCTGACCGACCGCGTGAAGGCGATGACAGGCGATGAAGAGGTCGAAGGCGCAGTGAAGGAACCCTCGATCAGCGCGATGCGCGCGCTTGATCCGACTCGCCTGCAAAAGATGGTCTCCGAGCTGGAAAAAGAGATGAAATCAGCGGCGCAAGCGCTAGAGTTCGAAAAAGCAGCCGCCCTGCGCGATCAAATTCGTGAACTGCGTGGTATGCTTACACAGATCAAAGGGGTAGAGGGCGATCTATTGTTGGGGTAGGTGAGCATGCGCTGGTGGCGTGAGCGAACTTTGGGGGAACAGGTCTATCTTACAGTGGGCTTGTTCTTGTTTAGCTTTGTGGTGGCAGTTGTGGTTGCAACTGTGCCATCGAGCACGTGGGACTTTCGCAACAACCTATGGGGGCCGACGCATCTGCTCTTGAGCGGTCGCAGTCCTTATCGGATTGATCAGTTGTTTGAGGGCAGCAATTCGGTCTGGCTGCCGACGGCAATTGGCGCGTTCTTGCCGCTGGGCAGCCTCCCTTTAAGTCAGGCGTCGATGCTGTGGAGTATGGCATCTTTGGCGGCGCTAGTGATGTGCGTCGCTGCGGCGTCAAGGATGGAGAAACCTTACCCCTTGTGGCTTGCTTGCGCACTGCTAGCGAGTTTTTTGCTTCCATCGACGGTTTCCCATTTTCAATGGGGCCAATTTACGCTGTTGGCGCTCTTACTGAGCATGTGTGTGGCTGAAATGCTGGAGCGCGGTTGGAAGCTGTGGGCCGTGGCGCTCGCGTTGGTGTTGAGCGCGACCAAGCCGCAAGTTGTGCTGCTGTTGGGGGTGGGGGTGGCGGTGTGGGTGCTGCGAACGCACGGTCTCTTGGGGATAGTGCGCTTGGTCATGTGGGGCATTGGCTGGGCGGCGCTGCTGGTCGCGCCGTTGTTCGTCCTGTTTCCCGCGTGGATCGAGGGGATGCTGTGGGCGTTTGAGCGCAACCCGGGCTGGCTGCACCCGTCCAGCTTGGTGATCTTGCGGCAGTGGATTGGCGATGCAGGTGTCATTGTGTGGGGCGTCATGCTGGCAGCGGCGGTTGTGATCACAGCCATGCTCTGGCTGCGCATTAGACCGACGCTTGCAGTGATTTGGACGATGGCGCTAACGCTGCTCGTGACGCCCTATATGTGGTCGTATGACTTTGTGCTGCTGCTGCCGATGATGACATTCACGCTGTTCCAAGTTCAGCGGTTGCTGGCAAGGCTCTTGTGGGTTGTCGTCTATGGCCTCATCTGGTGGCAGTTCTTCAGCTTGAGGCTGAACAGTTCCAACAGCGATGAGATCTATTGGTGGGTTCCGTGGGCGTCCTTCGGGATGGTAGGTGGGTGCTGGCTGGTGGATGCCTTAATGAGCAGGGGCCGCAGCGCGCGACCCCAGCTTGAGCCTGCTTAGACGGTAAAATCACCGTTGCGGTAGAACAGCTCACCGTCTACATGGATCTCGCTGTCGGTGCGCATGTCGCAGATCATGTCCCAGTGGACAGCGCTTTGGTTCTTGCCGCCGGTTTCGGCGTAGCTGCGACCGATGGCCATGTGGATCGTCCCGCCGATCTTCTCGTCATAGAGGATGTTGCTGGTGAACTTGTTGATGCCAAAGTTCGTGCCGATAGCAAATTCACCGAGATAGCGCGCCCCGTCATCGGTGTTGAGCTGAGCTTGCAGCAGCTCGTCATTTTGCTCGGCGTGGGCTTCTACCACTTTGCCATCGACGAACTTGAGTTCAATCCCGCTCACGGCTCGGCCGCTGACCAGCGACGGATAGCTGAAGCGCACCCAACCGTTGACGCTGTCTTCGACAGGGCCGGTGAAGATTTCACCGTCGGGCATGTTGTTCAGCCCGCAGCAGTTGATGAATTTGCGCCCTTCGATGGAGAGGCTCAGGTCAATGTTCGGGCCGACGCAGCGAATGTGCTTCTTGCCGTTCAGATAGTCGACTTTGCTCTGTTGGTTGCGCCCGAGCTGCTCCCATGCGGCTTTGGGGTCGGGTTGATCGCAGAACATGGCGCTGTAGACGAAGTCCTCAAACTCCTCGAGGCTCATGTTGGCCTCTTGAGCGTGGGCTTGGGTGGGGAAGATCGTGCCGACCCATTTGAACTGCCCCTGCGCGGCGCGGCTGAGGCGGGTATCGAGCCAGATTTGGCGCGCTTTGGCAATCTGCTGAACGCGCGCGCCCGGGATGGAGGTCATCGCGCGGGTGTTGGCGCTGCCGCGAATGCGGATGTACACGTCGGCGCGGTCGTAGTAGAGCGACTGCATCGGGTCGAGCCATTGGATTTGCTCGTCGCTGGCGTGGCGCGCGAAGTGCCGCTCAGAAGTTTCATCGATGAGCATGAGGGACGGGTTGCCACCGGCTGCCAACACGTGAGCATACACGGCGCGCAGAGCAGGCAGCGCCTCCACATCACCGATGATGCCGACCCACTCACCTTTCTTGACAGACGTCGAATAGTTCACTAGCAGGTCGGCGTACCGTTCAATTCGGGGATCCATAGCGTTTTTCCTTGCTTCTATTGTTGCTTAAGTCAGCTTATAATTATAGGCAGCAAAGGTGAATGCCACACGCACCAATCAACCCGCTGTGGCACTGCCAATGCAGAAAAAATGTTTGAGAGGACGCACCACATGAACCGTGTTGAAGCCCATGACTCGTTTGTGACGACCACCCGCGGGCTGGATCGTTCGACGCCTCCGATGAAGTTGTTTGAGAAAGCCAAACGCTATGGCATTTGGAACCCGAGCGACATTGACTTTACACAGGACAAGCAGGACTGGCAGCGCCTGAACGATCAAGAACGTGAAGTTATCTTACACTTGACGAGCCTGTTTGTGGCTGGCGAGGAAGCGGTGACGCTTGATCTGCTGCCGTTGATGATGACAGTGGCCAAAGAAGGGCGCATCGAAGAAGAGATGTTCCTGACGACGTTCCTATGGGAGGAGGCCAAGCACACTGATTTTTTCCAGCGCTTCCTCAACGAGGTGCTGCAAGTCAACAGAGAATCGCTTACGCGGTTTCACGGGCCAGCCTATCGCACGATCATCTATGAGGCGCTGCCGCGCGCGTTGGATCGTCTGATGGTCGATCAATCGCCTGAAGCGCAGATCGAAGCCAGCATCACTTACAACATGATTGTGGAGGGCACGCTTGCTGAGACGGGCTATCATGCTTACTTCACGATGCTGAGGAACAACCATCTCATGCCCGGCAACACGGAAGGCATTCAGAAGCTCAAGCAAGACGAATCTCGCCACATTGCTTATGGCATTTTCTTGATTTCACGCATCATCTCGGAGCAGCCGCACTTGTGGGATTTCGCACAGGCCAAGATGCAGGAACTGCTCATGCCAGCGTTGGGGGTGATTGATGACATCTTCTCGTCGTATGATCCGATGCCGTTTGGGTTGAAGCAGGATGATTTTGTCTCATACGCGATGATGCAGTTTCAGAAGCGCTTGAGCCGCATCGAAGCCGCGCGCAGCCACAGCCTAAACGAAATCTATCAGGTGACGCACGCAGCTATCGACGCGGAAGACGCCTAAACCGAACCTGATCGACGCTCAATTAGGCCTTTACAGGCTGATTGAGCAATGCTAATATGAAGGTCGCGGAGTAGAGCAGTGGTAGCTCGTCGGGCTCATAACCCGGAGGCCGATGGTTCGAGTCCATCCTCCGCAACTATGTGGTGTTATAGCTCAGCTGGTTAGAGCGAGCGACTCATAATCGCTAGGTCGCAAGTTCAAGTCTTGCTAACACCACCACTAAGCCCGCAAGCCTGCGGGCTTTTCGCGTTGTTTACATTTCTCCTTGTACTAGATCTGACCAGCTTTCGCGCCGTCGAATTATGTTCCATGTTGTGCCGTCCTCGTGCACCAGTACCTCAGCTGGGCGTGGGCGCGCGTTGTAGTGGCTGCTCATCACGCTGCCATAGGCCCCCACCGTCAGCACAGCTAGCAAGTCGTCTGGCTCCAGCTCGGGCAGGTCTACATCGCGCCCCATCACGTCGGTTGTCTCACACACGGGGCCGTGCACCTGTGTCGGGAAGTGCTGCACGTTCGAATCGTGGTGCACTGGGACGATGTCGTGGTGTGCTTGGTACAGCATCGGGCGGATCAGCTCGGTCATGCTGGCGTCGATGATGACGAGGCGCTGCCCCCCCTGAAACTTGGTGTAAAGCACTTTGGTGATCAAGATGCCAGCGTCGGCGACGATAGCCCGTCCCGGTTCGAGCAGCAGGTGATAGCCGTCAACGTGAAGCGCAATGGCTTGAGCAAAATCAGCCGCGCAGGGAACCACTTCATCAGAGGAGTAAGCCACTGGCATCCCCCCGCCGATGTTGAGGGTGGTCACGTTGGGGTAGGGGGCGATTAGCTCACGGGCGCGCTTGATCGCCTCGACTGTGGCGGTGGTGTCTTTAAGGTTGCTGCCGATGTGAACATGCAGCCCGCACATCGTCAGCGCAGGGAACTCGTGCTGATGGTCGAGCAAGTGGCGGATGGCTTCAGCGGTCAGACCGAACTTGGCTGCGCCGTGGCCGGTAGCGATGTGTGGGTGCGTGTTGGCGGTGATGTCTGGGTTGAGACGCAGCGCGATGCGGACGTGTGTTCGACCCATTCCCGCAGCAAGCTGTTGAATCAGATGCGCTTCCTGCACATTTTCGACGTTAAACCAACCGATGCCTACGTCGAGCGCATACCGAATATCGGCAGCCGTCTTGCCGACGCCAGCGAATACGATGTGTGACGGGTCAAACCCGGCAGCGATAGCTTTGTAGATTTCACCCCCGCTGACAGCGTCGATGCCTGCGCCGACTTGACGAAGCCCCCTGAGAATAGCAAGGGAGTTGTTCGCCTTCATGCTGAAGTGGATGTGCGGCTGCATCGCGCTGAAGGCTTGTTCAATGGCGCGATAGTTTTGTAGGATGCGCCGTTGGCTGTAGATATAAACCGGCGTGTTGACCGCGTGTTGAATGTCTAGCACGGGCACATCGTCAACGAAGAGGCGCTGATTCTGGTAGCGAATTGAAGAGTTGAACGTCATGTAAACGCTGAGCCTTCCCAATACATTAACACACTTACTATTGTGTGATAGTTGAATCCCCATTATTCTGATTATAACTGCTGAGGGCGCCGAGATGCGCTCAGCTTTACAGATTTCATCAGGTTGAAAGGGTTTCCTTTGGCTGAGGAACTGAGTGTCAAACTATTACAAGACTACGATGCAGTGCGCCAGCGTGAAGTAGAACTAGTCACGCATTTGATGGACATCCTGCCGCGCATCGACAACCTCGACCAGCAGTGGCTCAACCAACTGCGAGATGCGATGTTCCATGCAGATCATCCGTACATGATGGTGTTCGTTGGCCCGTTCAACAGCGGCAAGAGCAGCCTCATCAACGCGCTGATTGGTCGTGAGAACTTGTTGAAAGTTGGGCCGACGCCGGTCACAGATCAGGTGAGCATTCTGCGCTACGGTGAGGACACGCAGCCTATCGAGGCGATGAACCGCGTGCAGACGGTGTTCTACCCCGCGCCGTTGTTGAAAAAGGTCAGCTTTGTGGACACGCCCGGCTTAGACAGCGTGTTCCGCGAGCACGAGGACACCACGCAGAAGTTCCTGCACCGCGCCGACATCATCCTGCTGGTAATGCTAGCGACGCAGGCGATGACCAGCAGCAACCTCGAGTACCTCCAACGGTTCAAACAGTACGGCAAGAAAGTGATCCTCGTCGTCAATCAGATTGACTTGCTCACAGAAGACGAACAGCAGAAGGTCAAGCAGTATGTGAGCGAGCAGAGCAAGGATCGCTTGGGATTCGCCCCGGAAATATGGATGGTGAGCGCCAAGTGGGGCTTAGAGGCGCAAGCCAGCGAGCCGCGCGACGAAGCGCTGTGGTCGCGCAGCAACCTCGGCGTGGTAGAGGCGTTCGTCGAAAAACAGCTTAACGACAGCAACCGCCTACGCCAAAAGCTTCAGACGCCGCTCCAGATCGCGCAGAACGCGCATCAAGCTGCTGTCGAGACGGTCAAAACCAATCAGCAGCGCTACGATGAGTATCGGTTGATCAACGAGAACATCGAGCGGCAGCTTGAGCAGCAGAAGAACGATCAGCGGCGCGTCATTCGCGAGACGAACGCAGAGATCGAAGAACGCTTCCGCCAAGCAAGCAAGCGCGCGCGTGTCGCGTTGGACGAATTGTTCCGCTTGTCAACGGTGTTGGGGCTGACGTGGCGCGGCTTGCTTGAGGCGACGTTCATCGGGCGCATCTTGCGCGGTGGCAAGCCGTCCCATCTGGTGCATGATGCCTTTCAGCAGCACAAGGTGCATGAACCGCTGACTGAGTTGAAGATGGTGAGTGACCGCCTGCCGCGCCAGCTTGAAGGGCAGGATATGAAGGACATGACCGACCTTGCTGCTTACGCGCAGCGTGAGGTGCGCCGAATGCCGCAGGATATGCAGGACAAGCTGATCGGCACGATCCAAGTCCCTGTGAGCTATGACCGCAGCGCGACGCTGAACCTGCGCGAGAAACTTGAGCCGATTGAGCAGGAAGCGCTGGTCAAGCTGACCGACGTTGTGGAGCGCGAGCAGCGCACGGCGATGATCTACCTCGCGCTGTGGCAGTTCATCTGTGCCGTGCTGCTGGTGGCGCTGATCGCGCTGTGGGGGCAGATTGCGACGACCAACGAAGCGCCGATTGAGTTTGTGCTGCTGGTGATGCTCATCATCGTGAGCTTGATCGGGTTTGTAACTGTCCCGCTGCGTGGGCGTTGGATTCATCGCAGGTATCATCAGGAGCTTCTGAAACTTCAAGCGCGATACATCGAAACACTCACTGAGGCGGCTGATGCGCAGCTTGCGACGGGCATGCAGCTTCGTCAGAGCACGGTGCGCCCGCTCATGCAGCTCATCGAGGCGCAGGCGTCTGTGCAGGGCAAACAGCTGACTCAGCTTCAGCAGGCGGAACAAAACGTGATCAAGCTCGAAGCAGACGTGAACGCGCTTGGCAAGCGACGGATACTAGGGGTGACATTCTAGGGGTTTCATATGACGATGGCATTGTTGAGCAACGTACTTGAAGGCGAAATCGCGGCACTGCGGCAGAATCAGATTGAGCTAATCGGAGACATTGCCCGCTCGATCACAGACCACGACGAAGCCAGTCGAATGGATCGCCAGCGCCTGTTAGACATCGCGCAGGACTTGCGCGAGATGTTCTTCATGGTGGCGGTGGTGGGAGAGTTCAACTCAGGCAAGTCGAGCTTCGTGAATGCGCTGCTGGGCTACAATCTGCTTGAGACGGGCATCACCCCCACGACAGAGTTCATTGAGTTGGTGCGCTACAGCGAGACGCCGCTCACCGTTCCGGCGATGCGCCAAGATGGGCTGCGCGAGTGGGCGCACCCCAACACGGGCGCGCCCGGCGTGGCAATTGTCGACACGCCCGGCACAGGTTCGATCTTCATGAAACACGAGCAGACAGCCAAGAACTTCCTCCATCGCAGCGATTTAGTGCTGTTCGTCTTCAGCGCCAAGCAGGCTTTCGCTGAGTCTGAACGCCTCTACCTTGAACTGGCGCGCAATTATGAAAAGAAGATCGTGCTGATCATCAACCAGATCGACTTGCTGACCCCCGCGGAGCAAGAGCAAGTGCGCTCGTTTGTGCAAGTGCGCGTGAAAGAGTCGCTGGGGATTGAGCCGCAGATCTTCATGGTGAGCGCGAAACAAGCCCTTGAAACGGGCGGCGAGGGCGGCGGTTTGGAAGGTGTGCGCGCTTATTTGCGTGGCGTTTATGCGCAGGCGCGGCCTGCCAAACAGAAGCTGCTCAACGAGTTAGACACGACCGAGCGCATCCTCAAGAAGTACGTTGAAAAAGCCCAAGAAAAGACGCTGCTCGTCTCTGGCAACAAGGATAAGGTGAAAGGCGTGGAGAGCGAGCTGGAGGCGCAGGCGGCGGGCATCGCATCAGGCCGCACGCGCACCCTCGAAGAAATCGACCGCACGCTGGAAGGTGTGCGTGAGCGCGGCTTGGCGTTCATCGACAGGCATTTCACGGTTCGCACGATGTTGAGCCGCGCCAAGCGCGATGAGCTGGAGGCTGAGTTCCGAGAGGTGGTCATTGGCCGCTCGATGCGCGATTTGAACGAGTCTGCGACGAGCTACGTCACTACCATTGTGGACAACAGCCGCATGTACTGGAAAGGCGTGATCGATCGGCTCAACCGGCTGCAAGAGTACCTCGAACAGCGCATGGGGACGATGGACGCGGCGATTTACGCAGAGCAGCGCGAGAACCTAGAAGAGGCCATCCGCGCGGCGGAGCAGGAACTGCAAGCGAACACCTCTGGCAAAGTGCTGGACGACTTGCAGAGCCAATTCAGCACCATCTCGCGTTCGATGATGGTGAACGGCGCAGCGACAGCAGGCGGAATCCTAGCGATGGCCGTCGCAGTTGCTACGCCGGGCGGGTTGGCCGCGTTCCCACTGGTGATGCCTGCGCTCATCGCGGGCGGCGTCGTGACGGTCGTGTTCGGCATCCCGACGATTTTGAAAGCGCGCGAGGCCAATCGGCGGCTGCGGGAAGACCTCAACCGCCGTATTGACAACATGAAGAAGACGTATCATACGGCTGTTGATGAGATCACGACCAAAGAGATCAACCGCATGCGCCAGTTCAGCGTGTCGCAGTTGACGCCGATCTACAACCAGTTGGAAACTCTCATCAAAGAGTGCCGCGACAGCGAACAGAACTTGCTGGCGTATGAACGCCAACTGCAAGCCTTGCGCAAGCGGATCGAAGCTGTCGAATAGGCTGCGTTAGCCTAGCCTGTGCAGTTGGACGATTTGCGCCACCAAGGCGCTCAGGTCTGGCTCGTGGCTGGGCGGCGCATCTCCCAGTGGATCATCGAAGTCGTCGTCTCCAAGCAGGCGATGGGCGATGTTGCGCATCCCGCTGCCGAGCGCGGTCACGTTGTAGCCGCCTTCCATGACGAACACGACACGCCCACCGCACAGTTCATTCGCCATGTTGAGGACGCTGCGCGCGAGTTGGTCATAGCCGGCGAGCGTCAGACGCATTTGAGCGAGTGGGTCTGCCCAATGCGCATCAAACCCTGCTGACACGATGATGAGCTGCGGCTGGTAGCGGCGCGCGGCTGGCCAAACGATCTGCTCGAACACCTGCTGATAGCCGCTGTCACCGGTGTTGTTGGGCAGTGGGACGTTCAGGGTCGCACCGACGCCTGCGCCGGTTCCGGTCTCTTCAAGGTGGCCAGTCATCGGGTAGAAGGGTGATTGATGGGTAGAGAT
The DNA here is from genome assembly GCA_937944445.1 of uncultured Anaerolineae bacterium. Lineage (GTDB taxonomy): Bacteria > Chloroflexota > Anaerolineae > Aggregatilineales > Phototrophicaceae > JANWYT01. The sequence continues at coordinate 64,091 of CALDYP010000046.1, read as the reverse complement.
GAACAGCACACGCGGGTCATCGTAGAACGCATCCTGTGTGCCGTTGCCGTGGTGCACGTCGTAATCGAGGATGAGCACGCGCTCTAAGCCGAGCTGCTGCGTGGCATAGCGTGCGGCAATTGCCACGTTGGAGAGCAGGCAGAAGCCCATCGCATTGTTGGGGGTGGCATGGTGGCCGGGCGGTCGGATAGCTGCTAGAGCAGTGTGGACGTCGCCGCGCACGACGGCTTCCACCCCGCGCACGCACGCGCCCGCCGCCAACCGTGCAATCTGAAACGAGCGCGGCAGCGCGTAGGTGTCTTGATCGATGAGCACGGGACGATTTTCAGCCTCGAGCCGTTCCAGCAGGCGGATGAACGTTTCCGTGTGCACAGCGCGCAGTATTTCGCGCGTCGCTTCAACGGGTTCGATGGCCGTCAGCCGAGGGGTAAGCTGTGCGTGATCGAGCGCGTTCCAGACGGCTTTGATCCGCTCTGGGCTTTCAGGGTGGTTGTAGCCGGGCATGGCATGTTTGCTGAAGCTGGGATGCGTGAGATAGCCAACGCTCATGGGGTGCTCCTAATCTCGTGGGCGCAAAATTTCGTAGTTGAAGCCGTTCATTGGGATGATCTGATCCAGCTCGTAGTGCGTGTCGATGGCGATCAGGACAGGGTCAGGGTAGAAGCGGGCGCGCAGCACGATGAACGCGAACGCGCGCGCGTCGATCATCTCGATCAGCGTGCTGCCATCGAACTGGCCGGCGCGCCACAAGTTCAGCAGTTGAGTAGGGTTGGTGATGACGTCGCGGCCTGCGACGAGGCTGAAACCCGCTTCTTCGCTGAGGGTGGGCTGTTCGCTGCTGCGGATGAGTTCAACGATGCGGAAGCCGTTGGCGATGTCCTCTGGGGTGGTGAAGTGCCCGATCTGCGCGTAGCCGCCCACGTCGTAGCCAGCGCTGTCGTAGAAGCGACCGAGCGCATTCGGCTGGACGTTCAGCGCCTGCGCCAGCGGCGCGAACGCGCCGTCTGTGGGCATCTTGAACGTGGCGCGGCCATAGCCGAGGTAGAGCAACGGCACGATCAGCGCGGCGGCGGCGAAGAGGGTGGGCGCAAATCGACTCAGTGGGCGCAGCAGGCGGCTGTAGACGTTGTCGGGGAAGGTAAGCGCTCCGTTGGCGAGACGCCCAAGCAGGAAGCCGCTGACCATGCACAAGGCGGCAATCGACGTGGCGAAGTAACTGTCACCGCCGCCCCATGTGCCGCTAGCGCTGCCGCCCAAGAGCAGCGACACCACGAACCACACGCTGATGAGCGAGATGCGGCTGAAGTAAAGCTCATAAGCGACCCACAACACTGCCGGGACGATCAAAAAGCCGTAGAGCTTCCAGTAGAGGTTGAACAGGGCGAAAACCTGCACGGCGTTGATGCCGCCGACGTTGGCGACGATGGTCTGCCGCCACCACTCCCCGTCTGTGATCCACGTCAGCCACAGGAAGATCGCGCCGCCAGCGATGCCAAAGCCGATTGTCCACAAGATGGCGCGGCGCGGATTCTGCACGAACAGCCACAAGACCACGGCGACGGCTGTGATGGCCGCGAGTTGTTTCGTATAGCCAGCACAGATGAGCAGGAAGAAACCGAGCGCAACGCCGCGCGTGTCTCGCTTGGGGAAAGCGCGCCACAGCACAACAACCGCCAGCGTCTCGAACATCACCATGCTGATATGCTGGCGGAACAGCGGCCCGATGTGGTAGACCGTGTTTGCGCTGAGGAAGGCGAGGCCTGCGAGAGCAGCCACAGGCCAATGCTTGGTCTCGCGCCACACGGTATAACCGATCACACTGGCGGTGACAAGCGTCGAGAGGAAGCTCAGCAGGCGGCCATACCAGTACTCTGGGCCGAACGCCCACACGAACGGGATCGCTAGCACGTGGTACAACGGTGGGTAGTTGCTGGCGTAGAAGGGGAACTCCTCAACGCTGCGATAGGGGCTTTCACCGCGCGCCAGCATGATGCTGTCCACGAGTTCAAACCCTTCCCCTTGATCGTAATCAAAGGGAAACTGCATCAAGTTCACTGCATAGAGGGCGTAAATGACGAGCGCAAACCCTAAAATGAGGAACGCGCCCGCGTAAAACCCAGTTTGGACACGTGGCAGCAAGGTCACGCGGGGTCATCTCCTAGTGGGATCAAAGTGAGGCCGAGCAGGGCGACCACGCCGCAGACGATCAACGCGGCGCGCTGTGCTGGGCCGATGCCACCTTCACGCCCGATGTCGATCAGGTCAATTGCGAGAATGGCAGCGCCCAACAGCAGCCCACTGACAAGCAGAAGCTGCCCTAACTGGCGCTTGCTGAAGGAAAAGTCGGCGGCAAAAATGCGCCACCACCACCCCTGACTGAACTTTGACATACCGTTACCTTGTGTTGACTGTGCTGTGATCATAGCTGAGACTGGGGCAGTGTGGGTATAGCGATTTCTGGCGCATCGTCTTCTCGCGCTGCGGGATGTGCGTTACAATCAGAAACGCGAACAAGCCGACACTCAGGAGCATGATAGACCATGATGAAGACGCACACATGCGGCGAACTGCGTGAGCAGCATGCAGGCCAACAGGTAACGCTGGCCGGTTGGGTTCATCGTCGTCGGGATCAAGGGGGACTGATCTTTATTGACCTGCGCGACCGTTGGGGCATCACGCAGATCGTGGTCGATCGCGCTGAGGCAGAGGCGGCCCACGACACAGCTAGCCGTGTTCGCAGCGAGTATGTGGTGCAGGTGATCGGCGTGGTGCGGCTGCGGCCAGCAGGCACAGCCAACCCTGACTTGGCGACCGGCCAAGTAGAAGTGGCCGTCTCAGCCTTGAACATCTTGACTGAGAGCAAGACGCCGCCGTTCTACTTGAATCAAGAGTCAGAGACAGATGAAGCGCTGCGCATGCGCTATCGCTATCTTGATCTACGGCGTGCACGGATGCAGAAGAACATCATCCTGAGGCACAAGGCGGTGAAGTTCATCCGCGATTGGCTGGATCGTGAAGGCTTTGTCGAGATCGAAACGCCGATCTTGTTCAAGACGACGCCAGAAGGCGCGCGTGATTTCCTCGTGCCCAGCCGCCTTCAGCCCGGCAAATTCTACGCGCTGCCGCAGTCGCCCCAACAACTTAAGCAGCTTCTGATGGTGGCCGGGTATGAGAAGTATTTTCAAATTGCGCGCTGCTTTCGCGATGAAGATTTGCGCGGCCAGCGGCAGCTTGAGTTCACCCAGCTTGACCTTGAGATGAGCTTTGTCGAGCGCGAGGACGTGATTAGCTTGATGGAAAAGTTGATGATCGACCTTGTGACCCACGTTGCGCCCGACAAGACGATCTATCAGACGCCGTTCCCGCGCTTGCTCTACAAGGACGCGATGGAACTGTACGGCAGCGACAAGCCCGACATTCGCTATGACATGCGCGCCCACGATGTCACGGACATTGCATCACACAGCGCGTTTCCGGTGTTCGTGAACAACGCCGCAGAAGGCAAGCCGATTAAGGTGATCCGTGTGCCCAAGTACACGTCAGACGTGAGCGGGACGCGCCAGCGGCAGATCTTGGCGGAGCTGGAGCAGGTGGCCAAGAGCGCCGGCGCGAAGGGCCTCGCGTGGATGGCGCTGCCGCTCAACGAATCTGAGGAAGTGCGCGGCCCAATTGGCAAGTACTTCACCGTCGAGCAGAAGCTGGCGTTGTTTGAGCGCGTTGGCGCTGAGCCGGGCGATCTGCTGCTGTTCTTGAGCGACAAACGCGAAGTGTGCTGGGACGTGACGGATACGCTGCGGCGGCATCTGGCTGAGCAGATGAAGTTGACTGACCCGAATGTGCTGTCGTTCGTGTGGATCATCGACTTCCCGATGTTTTTGTGGGACGAGGAAAACCAGCGTTGGGATCCGTCGCAGCACATGTTCACGATGCCTATGCCGGAAGATGTGCACCTGCTCGACACCGATCCGGGGGCAGCGCGCGGCAGCCAATACGATCTCGCTTGCAACGGCCATGAGGTGGTTGGTGGATCAATCCGCATTCATGACCGTGAGCTTCAGAAGAAGATCTTCCCGTTGATCGGCCAGACGATGGAGCACGCCATGGAGCAGTTCGGGCACATTGTTGAGGCGTTTGAGTACGGGGTTCCGCCGCATGGGGGCTGTGCGTGGGGGCTAGATCGTGTGGTGGCGCTGTTAGCAGGCGAGCCGAACATCCGCGAGGTGATTGCGTTCCCCAAGACACAAACCGGCTCCGATGCGATGGCGCACGCCCCTAGTGAGGTTGATCCTGCGCAGCTTGAGGAGCTTCACATCCGCGTTGTGCTGCCGGAAGCGAAGAAAACCTCTCAGCCGCAGTGATCGTGGGCAACTTGTGACAGATTACAGCTAGACGTCTGCCAGCGAAGATGGTATAAAAAAGGCTCACCTGCGATGTTAGTGATGACGTGACGAACACTGCGGGCCAACACTCTCTCAAATCGGGATTCTGCGTAAGGCACTCAGGTGATAGGCTCGAGCAGCCAAGACCAAACCGCCTCTCAGGACTCCCACCTGCATAGCAGGTCTCACAGGTTAACGTCACACGGCATGGCAGGTCGGCCTTATCTAAGCCGCACGAGAAATTTCTCTCGTGCGGTTCTTTTTTTATGGACAGTGAGAGTGGTTTTACTGGGTGTAGCTGGCCCCAAACACCTGCACCATCAGATTGCCGAGCGCTGCGCGATTAGGAACCAACACGGATGCGCCGTCGGGGGTCGTGTATGGGATCAAGTAGTCGAAGTTGATCACGCCCATGCGGATGTTCTCCGCTGGGATATCCTTCACATACAGCGCAAGCTGGATGATCTGCTCGAACGTTAAACCTGTGTAGACGTTGTTCGAGAGGGATTGCCAGATGGTGGGCGCTTGGCCGATCAACGCGGGAAGCTGACCGAAGTTCAGGATGCGGTCACGGATGGCAAGCAGGGTCTGCTGCTGGCGGCGGGCGCGGGCGATGTCGCTGTCACCGTGACGAGTGCGGGCGAAGCGCAGCGCGTTGTAGCCGTTGAGCTGGTGCGTGCCAGCCGGCAGATAGAAAGGATCGTAGCCGTAGGCCAGATCGGGGAATGTGCGGTCGTTGATGGTGTAGTCGGTGGTGACTTGGATGCCGCCGATGGCGTCGATGATGTCGATGAAAGCTTGAAAATCCACCACGACATAATCATGTACGCGAATGCCGAGGTTGAGCTGGACGGTCTGCATGAGCAGGGTGGGGCCGTAGCCGGGCTGGCGTGTCTCGCCGAACACCATCGGCGTGTTGACGCGCTGTAGGCTCGTGTAGCCCGGAATCTGCACGTAGAGGTCGCGCGGAATGCTCAAAACGCCGATAGACTGGCTCACGGGGTCGATGCTGATGAGCATCATGCTGTCGGTGCGATAGGCGAGGCCGCGCTCGCCGGGGCGGCGGTCAAGCCCGGCGAGCACGAAGGTGAACCGCGAGTGCCCATCCCACGGCGTGAGGCGAATGTTGCTGCCGTCAGGCATGATAAGCGACTCGGCGAGGAACTGCGAGCCGCCGCCGATGCTGTCTGCGATTACCGCAGTTGGCAGTATCGCCGCGATGTCGGCAGTCGGGATGACCTCTTGTGGCAGCGCGTTGGCGCGGATGGCGACGACGACGCTCAGGCTGGAAAGGATGACGACAGCCACCATCGCCACTGCTACGATCACCCATGCCCACTCGGCAAGGCCGCCGCTGCGCCGCCTGCGTCGTGTGCGGTCGCGCGTGGGGGTAGGGCGGACTGGCAGGGGCGGTGGGGGCGGCGTCGTGCGATGGGTGGAGTAAGAGCGTGTGCTGTAAACCGTCGGTGGTACGGCCTTCGGTAGCGAGGGTTCGGTGGGCATGCCGCCTGCCTGCGTCCCTCGGATGGTCGGCTCATCGTTGCTCGAAGGTTCGAACATTTGTTTTTACACATTTCTGCCGTTAAAATAGGTCATAAAGTGAGTATAGGGTGAGGTCGTATATGCGTCAATGGCAGTTGATCGTTGAGCGCACGCCGCACAATGGCGCATGTAACATGGCAATTGACGAAACGCTGCTTGAATCAGTGTCCAGCAAGGCGCGCCTGCCAACCTTGCGCCTCTACAGTTGGGATCCGTTCTGTCTGTCGCTAGGGTATGGCCAGACGAGCGCTGATGTTGACTGGGAGCGGCTGCGTGCGCGCGGCTGGGATGTCGTGCGCCGCCCCACAGGCGGCAAGGCCATCCTGCACGGGGATGAACTGACTTACAGCTTGACCCTTCCGCTGGACGATGAGATTGCGCAGGGGGACATCATCGAGAGTTATCGCCGTATCAGCCGCGGACTGATGGAAGCGCTCATGATACTTGGCTTGACGCCGCAGAGCGAGAAAGCCAGCCCACGCGGCGCGCGCACCGGGCCGGTCTGCTTTGAAGTGCCGTCGCACTACGAAGTTACGGTTCACGGGCGCAAGCTCATCGGCAGCGCGCAGGTGCGGCGGCGTGCAGGCTTGCTCCAGCATGGGACGCTGCCCTTGTCGGGTGACATCACGCGCATTTGTGACGTGCTGCCCTACGAGAGCGATGAAGCGCGTGATGCCGCCCGTTCGCACGTCCGCACGCGCGCGACCACCCTAGAGGCGGCGCTAGGCCGTTCGGTGAGCTACGAAGAAGCCACCAGCGCGGTGATTGTTGGGTTTGAGCGGGCGTTTGACGTTGCATTCTCTGAAGGCGTGCTGACGGATGAAGAGCTGGCCGCAATGGCAGCCCGCGCCGAAACCTACCTTGATCCAACTTGGACGAACAAACGCTAGAAAGTGCAGCAGTATGAGCGATCAACAATTGGCTTTATTTCCTAACCAGCCGCAGCAGCCGCAAGACATGACGCGGCAAACGCCACTGAGCGCGTCGCTTGAGCTGTTCGCAGATGCCTTGCGCATGGAAGGCAAGAGCGAACACACGGTGAAGGCCTTCATCGGCGATCTGATGCTGCTCGGTGAGCACACTGGCCGTGATACGCCGATCGGGGTCTACACGACGGAGATGCTTAACGACTTTTTGCGCTGGATGGAGTTTGAACGGGGCGTGCCGTGCAGCCGCAAGACCTACGCGCGCCGCGTGACCAGTGTAAAAGTGTTTTTTAAATGGCTGCATACGTTAGAAATTCTGCCTGTTGACCCGGCTAAGCCGCTGCTTCAGCGCTCTGGGCCGGCCCCGCTCTCTGAGGCGCTGACGCCGCAGCAGATTGAAGACTGCATTCAGGCGGCACGGCAGATGGTGCGCGGCGATGAGCCTGACACACGCCCGGAGTTTATCTTCCGATTGCTGGTAGAAACAGGCATCAAGAAGAGCGAAACCGCCCGTTTGACGCGCGCTGATGTTGACCTGAGCAACCGACAGCGCCCGGTGTTGATCGTGCGGCACGATGTGAAAAACATCTACAAAGAGCGGCGCATTGAGTTCGGTCAAGCGCTGCTGCGCGCCTATGAAGCTTACCTTGCGCAGTATCAGCCCACTCGTCAGGTCTTTACCTGCACGACGCGCAACCTCGAATACATCTTGACAGACATCGGCGTGAGCGCGGGCGTGCCGTTCAAGCTGTCGTTCGAAAATCTGCGCTGGACGATGGGGGTGTGCGACTGGCGCGCGGGGATGAGCGAGGACGCGATCCGCGAGAAGATGGGCCTCAGCCGCCCGTCGTGGCACGAGACGAGCGGCAAAATCAAGCAGCTTTTGGAGCGTCAGCTCAGAGAAGAGAAGCGGTTCTAGAGCACGCGCACGAGCAGCCCTTTGAGGTACTCGCCCTCAGGGAAGGTGAGCGCGACCGGGTGATCTGGCCCTGCGCTGAGGTGGGCGAGGATTTGCCCATCGCGCCCGCTGTCGGCCAGCGCGCCAAACACGATCTTCTGAAACAAGTCGCGGCTGACTGCCCCGCTGCACGAGAAGGTCAGCAGCAGACCTCCCTGCCGCAGCAAGCGAAAGGCGTGCAGGTTGAGGTCTTTGTAGCCGCGCGCGGCTTTGTCTACCTGTTGGGCGCTGCTCGCGAACTTGGGCGGGTCGCATATGATAACATCGAACTGTTCGTGCTGCTGCCATGCCGTGCGCAGGTAAGTGAAGCAGTCCGCTTCGACGTATTGAGCTGACGACGAGTCCAAACCGCTGCGTTGGCTGTTGGCTTGGGCTTGCTGCAAGGCCTCCGCGGAAGAATCGACGTTGACGACCTGCGTAACCTTGCCTGCGGCTTGTTGGGCAGCGATCCCAAACCCGCCGGTATACGAGAACAAGTTCAACACGCGAGCGGGTGGCCCAACCCGCGCAAGCAGCAGGTCACGCAGCAGCGAGCGATTCGGGCGCTGATCGAGGTAGAAACCAGTCTTTTGGCCAGTCGCCACGTTGACGGCAAAGCGTCGCCCATCCTCGACGATTTCAATCGTCTCAGGCAGCGGCTCGCCCGCGAGCATGCCCTTTGCGTCTTTCAGCCCCTCGCGGCCTCGCGCGTCGATGTCGCTGCGCTCGTAGATGCCCCGCGCTTGGGTCTCTTCTAGCAGGATTTCGGCGAGGTCGCGCTTGATCTGGTCGATGAAGAGCGTCTGCGCTTGCAGCACGAGGTATTCGCCGTACACGTCCACCACAAGACCGGGCAAGAAGTCGTTCTCGGCGTTGATGAGGCGGAACCCGCTCGGCGCTTTGGTGAGCGGAAAATGCTCATGACGCAGCGCCATCGCCTGTTGGATGCGGCGTCGCCACCACGCTTCGTCAATCGGTTCTTCAACCCACGTCAGCAGGCGCACTTGAATCTGCGATCGAGAGTTGAAGTAGCCCGCGCCGAGGAAGCCGCCGGCGCTGTCTACCACGGTGACGATGTCGCCATCGCGCGCGCCGCGGATGTGCTCAACTGCCCCGCTGAACACCCACGGATGGCGGTTGCGCACGGGTTTTTCTCTGTTTTTGGCGATTGTGACAATGCCGGACATGCTGCCCCCTGAGGACAAGAAAGCCGCACATGGTGAGGGCGGCCTGTGGGTTGAACGTTACATTCTAGGGGCTAGAAGCCATCTTGCGTAGGTCGGCTTCGCTCAGAATGGGCACGCCTAACGTCAGCGCCTTGTCGTACTTGCTGCCCGGCGACTCGCCAACGACGACGTAGCTCGTCTTCTTGCTCACGCTGCCGCTGACTTTGCCGCCGTGGCTGGTGATCAACTGCTCGATCTGTTCGCGTGGGACGCTCAGCGTGCCGGTGATGACAAACGTCAGGCCGTTGAACGTGTCCGCTAGCGCGGCGGCCTGCTGGCTTTGCATAGTGACGCCGGCTGCCTGCATTGCGCGGATCAAGGCAATGTTGTCCTCATCAGAGAACCAAGCCACGATCGCGTTGATGAGGACGCCGCCGAGGCCTGTGATAGCCAGTAGGGGGCGCGCCGCGGCAATTACGTCGGTCAGAGCAGCGCTCAGATCAAAGATAGGGGCATCTGGCCGCTCGTCGAGCAGCGGCTTGAGCAGCCGCGTGAGGCGCTTCTCCACGTCGGCGGCGTCAGCGTAGCGCGGTACGAGGTCAAGCAGGGGGTTGACCAGCCGCTCAGCAGCGCGGACGGCTTCTGGCGAGTTCAGACCCTGTGACAACGGGGCAGCGATCTGCTTGAACGTTTCAACTGCTTGACGAACGCGCACACAGGTATCAATGAGCGCGTCGATGGACTGGAACTCAGCGGCGAGCGTGGCCGCGACAACTCCACCAACGCCGTCGATCCCCAGCGAGGCGAGGACTTGTGGCAGGGGGCGCTGTTTGGCGGCTTCAATGGCGGCCAGCGCGTTGGCAATCTTGCGCTCGGCAAACCCCTCAAGCCCCTTGAAGTCGTCAGTGGTGAGGGTGAACAAATCAGACTCGCGGGTGATCTTGCCCTCGGCGATGAGCTGGCGGATGGTCTGCGGCCCGACGTTCTCGATGTCCATCGCTTGGCGCGAGACGAAAAACTCCAGTGAGCGAAACACACGCTCCGGGCAGCGTGGGTTGGGGCAGAAGAGGTCAACCGCGCCGGACGGCTGGACGAGCGGCGCGCCGCAAAATGGGCAGTGCGTAGGCGGCTGAATCAGGGTCTCGCTGCCGATCCGCGCGCCCTCGACGGGGCCGATGATGTAGGGGATCACCTCGCCGCTGCGCTTAACAATCACGCGGTCACCGAGGCGGATGTCAAGCTCGCGGATCACCTCGTAGTTGTGAAGCGTGGCACTGCTGACTGTGACGCCGCTCACAAAGACCGGCTCCAACACTGCAGTGGGCGTGACCTTGCCGGTGCGCCCGACGTTGATTGTCACGTCTAGCAGTCGCGTGGTGGCCTCTTCAGAGGGGAACTTGAAAGCGGTCGCCCCGCGCGGATCCTTGCCGACGACGCCCAATTCACGGCGCAGCGCAACTTGATCGATTTTGATCACGATGCCATCCGTTTCAAACGGGAAAGCGTGCCGTCGTGCTTCCCACTTGTCGAGCGCCGCCGCCAGCGAGTCAAGGTCGGGGTAGTGTTCACAGTCGGGCACAAGGTTGAACCCCAACTGCCTGAGGTATTCGAGGCATTCCCACTCTGTCGATGGGATGGGGTCGCTGCTGTCGATGAGGTCGTAGACGAAGGCAGTGAGCGGCCTTTGAGCGGTAATGCGCGGGTCTTTTTGCTTCAGGCTGCCAGAGGCGGTGTTGCGTGCGTTGACGTAAATGGCATGGCCGCGCGCGGCTTGTTCCTCGTTGAGCTTCTTGAAATCCTCTTTGAGGATCAACACCTCGCCGCGCACGACAAGGCGCGCGGGGGCGCTGAGAGAATTGCGCTGAACAGGGATGCGCAGCGGAATGGTCTTCAGCGTGCGGACGTTGGCGGTCACGTCGTCGCCGATTTCGCCGTTGCCGCGTGTGGCCCCGCTGCGCAAAAAGCCGTTCTCATACGTTAGCACGATAGTGAGACCGTCGAGCTTTGGCTCTACGACGTAGTTTAATTGGGTGTTGGGGGGCAGCAGGCGCAGGTTGCGCTCTTCCCAACGACGCAGGTCGCCTGCGTTGAAGGCGTTTGACAAGCTGAGGATCGGTGCGGCGTGGCGCACTTTGGGCAGGTCTTCTTGCAGGTCGCTGCTCACGCGCTGGGTAGGGCTGTCAGGGGTGATGAGCGTCGGATCAGCTTCTTCTAGCGCGACGAGTTCCTGATAGAGGCGGTCGTATTCGCCGTCAGTGATGATGGGCGCGTTGAGGATGTAATAGCGGTAAATGTGCTCGTTCAACGTGTCGCGCAGCCACGCGGCGCGTTCGGCTTGGGTGACGTCTGTCACGCTAGCTGCCTCCAGTCACCTGCAAGTAATTCGACACAGCCCACCCGCTGTTGGCGGGGTTGTCGAGGGCTTGGATTTGCCACCAAATGAAGTTGTCGGCCTGCTGTGGGCCGCCGATGATCGTGAAGCGAGTGCCATCAGGGGCGCGGAACAAGATGTTTGTGCCGCGAACGCCGGCACGATCGCGCACGTTAAGCTGGTTTGCGCCGACGCCGTTCACTGTCACCATCGATCCGATCGTGATCGGCACAGGGGTGTTGGTGAACAGCACTGGCGGGAGCGTCGGCCCTGCGAGCGCGAGCTGGCCAGCGCTGCCCGCGCCGAGGTTGGGCAGTTGGATCAATGGGGCGCTGGTGGCTTGGGGCAGGATGGCCTGCGGCGCGGTGGGCTGGGCAGTGATGATGCGGATGATCGGCGTGACGGCTTGCGGGGTGGCGCGCTGCCCTAACGCCACAAAGACGCTGGCCACACCAAAAACCACGATCATGACCCCTGCGATCATGATCAAGATCGACCACCACGGCAAAACCAACGTGGTACGACGACGGCGGCGCGGCGGAGCGACACGACGGATGTCACCGATGGGGGCTGTGCGCGGCTGAGGGCGTGCTCCGACGTGGGGCTGCCCCAGCGTTGAAGGGGACGGACGGCGCGGTGACGGCGGGATCATGGGCGCTGACGGCTGTGATCGGGTGGGCTGGGTGCTGCTGCGGTCGGTGTCCTCATTGAACTCTGGCAGCGGCGGCGGTGGCTTTGTCATGTGTTAAGTCCCTCTGGCGCGTGCCCATGTTAAAAACTCAGGAAGTGGCTTGGCGTTCAAGACGTGCTGGGCTGTCACCCATCCGCGCCGCGCAACAGTCAACCCATAGGTCAAATCGTCTAGCATAGTAGGGCTGTGGGCGTCCGTGTTAATGCAGAGGGGGATGCCTAACTCAATCGCGCGCCGAGCGTAGGGTGCGTCTAGGTCGAGGCGGCGCGGGTTGCTGTTGATCTCCAGCGCAACGCCGGTCTTGGCCGCCGCGTCGAACACCGCATCCCAATCAGCGTCGACTGGCTCGCGGTCTGGCACGTAGCGGGCTGATGGATGCCCGATGAGGTCAACGTGTGGGTTGTGGATGGCGGCCAGCAGCCGATCGGTGATCTGAGCGCGCGGCTGTCCCAAGCTGACGTGCAGCGAGGCGATGACGAAGTCCAATTGTGCCAGCACGTCGTCTGGGAAGTCGAGCGTGGCATCCGCTTTGATGTCCATCTCAGTGCCGTGCAAGATCGTGATGCGCCCCTCGAATTCCTCGTTGAGCTGCTGGATTTCCTCGTGCTGCTGCATGAGGCGCTCAATCGAGAGGCCGTTGGCGACGCCTAAGCTGCGCGAGTGATCGGTGATGCAGATGTAGCGATGCCCGCGTTGGATGGCTTGCTCCGCCATGCCACGGATCGACAGCGTGCCATCGCTCCATGTGGTGTGCATGTGCAGGTCAGCGACGATGTCGGCGCGGGTGATCAAGTTGGGCAGCTTGCCTTGCAGCGCAGCCTCAATCTCGCCGCTGTCCTCGCGCAGTTCCGGCGGGATCCACGGCAGGCCGAGAAACTCGTACACCTCCTCCTCGCGCGCGCAGGTGACTTTGGGCGCGTCAGGGATGATGCTGCCGTCAGCGTCGACTGGGGTGAAGGCGCTCTCGTTGAGGCTGTAGCCTTTGGCCAGCGCCAGCTCACGAATGCGGATGTTGTGCTCCTTGCTGCCGGTGAAGTACTGCAAGGCTGTTCCCCACTGGCTGGGCTTTAGCACGCGCAAATCGATCTGTAGGCCAGAGTCGGTTTCAATGGAGCTTTTGGTCTCACCTTTGCCGAGGACGCGCGCCACCCGTGGGACGTTGACGAAACGCTCCATCAGTGGCGCAGAGGATTCGCTGGCGATGAGGATGTCCACATCGCCGATAGTGGTTTTGCCGCGTCGCAGGCTGCCAGCCAGCGTGCCCTCTAGCGCGCCTTCTACGGTCATGAGTTCCTTCAAAACAGCTTCGGCAGTGGGGCGAACACGCCCGATGGGAAAGCGACCTGTTTGCCGACTGAGCGCGGCGATGCTCTCCAAGATTTTGGCTTCGCTCTTGGCCCCCATGCTCGGTAGATCGCGCAGCTTGCCAGCGGCTGCCGCTTCTTGAAGGGCGGTCAGCGTTGTAACGCCAAGCTGATCCCAAAACAGTTTAGCTTTTTTGGGGCCGACCCCGTTCACCTTCATCACCTCAACGAGCGTCTCCGGCACTTGGGTTTTAAGCTTCTCGTAATAGGCTAATTGGCCGGTGTGGAGCAGTTCACGGATTTTGTCAGCGATAGCCTTGCCGACGCCCGGAATCTCTTCCAGCGTGCCATCCTCAACATAGGCGGCGAGGTCGCGCGGCAGTTCGCTGATCGTCTCGCTAGCGCGGCGATACGACAGGAAGCGAAACTTGCTTTCGCCCATGATTTCGAGCATGTCGGCGATGTTGCTGAAGATTGTGGCAATCTGCTGATTGGAGAGCAAGCGTGTTCGTCCTTTTTTGAAGATGCTTCTAACGCTTATCATTATAGCACGGTCGTTCTGAAGTCGTGGGAGTGTCTAAAGATAAACAGACAGTCATCGGCCTTCACCGTCGCGCCGAGCGCTGAAGCACTCAGCTAAGGCACGTCCCCTGAAGGGGGCTAGATGAGTCCTCTGTTCGAATTTTAAACACTCTCGAAGTCGTGAATGACTTGACAAACGCAGACAGCCGAGTTACCTTAATCGCAATTGAATACACAAAGACTGTGATCCAGAAGAGTAACCTGCTGCTAGCAGACAGAGAATTCCCCAATATGCTGAGAGGGGAAGATGCCATAGGGTAGGTGAATGGGCTGGGGAGTTGCGTAGGTGAACGAACAGTAGCTTACGACGGCAAGCGCTCCGTCATCAAGGCGCAGGGTATCAGCGTCAACCGCTCGTACCCACAGAGTGGGGCATCAACTGCCCAAACAAGGTGGCACCGCGGGAAACTGCTTCTCGTCCTTGTGTTGGAGAGAAGTTTTTTGTTTCCAAGATCAAGGAGGTGCGCCGATGTTCATGCCCGCTCAACGCTACCGCAGCGACCTGCAACCCACATTCGACAACGTGCAGTCTTATTTCGAACAGGGCGATCTTGTGCCTGTTTATCGCACGCTGCTAGCTGACCTTGAAACGCCTGTCTCGGTGTATATGAAGCTGACCCACGCTGGCAAGCGCGCCTTCCTGTTGGAAAGCGTCGAAGGCGGCGAGCGCGTCGGGCGCTACTCGTTCATCGGGGTTGACCCAGCGGGCATCCTCAGCGTGCAGAACCGCGAAGTCGTCTTACGCACGAAAGAGGGCACGCAGACCCGCCCGCTGCGTGAGGGTGAAGACCCGCTGCACGTGGTAGAGGCGTACATCCGCCAGTTTCGACCGGTGAAAATGCCCGGCCTGCCGCGTTTGATCGGCGGGGCGGTGGGCTTCATGGCCTACGACATTGTGCGGCATTTTGAAAAGCTGCCTGCTACGGCTGTCGATGAGTTGGGCGTGCCGGACGCGATGTTCATGCTGGTGGACACGGTTGTGATCTTCGATCATGCTAAACACCAACTGCTGGTGTTGGCCAACGCTCACAATACAGGCGACCCAAAGGCCGCGTATGACAAGGCGGCGCAGCGCATCGAGGACATCGTGAACGTGCTGTATCAGCCGCTGCCGCCGTTTGCGCCTCCGCCCACGCCTTTAGGAGACACCCTCACGTCGAACATGACACAAGCACAGTTTGAAGAGGCCGTGCGCGCGGCAAAGGTCTACATCCGCAACGGCGACGCCTTCCAGATCGTCTTGTCGCAGCGCTTCAGCCAGCGCACATCAGCCTCTCCGTTGGCGATCTATCGCGCGCTGCGGGCGCTCAATCCGTCGCCTTATATGTTCTTGCTGGAGTTTGACGACGATCTGACACTGGTCGGCGCATCGCCGGAGGTCATGGTGCGCCTTGAGGACGGCACGGCTAGCGTTCGCCCGATTGCTGGCACGCGCAAACGCGGCAAGACAGAGGCTGAAGATCAGGCGTTGGAGCGAGAACTGATGGCTGACCCCAAAGAGATTGCCGAGCATGTGATGTTGGTGGATCTGGGGCGGAACGATTTGGGTCGTGTGTGCGAGTACGGCACGGTAAAAGTTCGTGAGATGATGGTGGTGGAGCGCTACAGCCACGTGATGCACATCGTCAGCCACGTAGAAGGTCGGCTGCGCCCGCATTTGAACGCTTTCGACTTGCTGCGAGCCACCTTTCCGGCAGGGACGTTGAGCGGCGCGCCCAAAGTCCGCGCGATGGAAATCATCGAAGAACTGGAGGGAACACGGCGCGGCACTTATGGGGGTGCGGTCGGCTATTTCAGCTTTGACGGCTCGATGGACACCTGCATCACCATCCGCACGCTGTTGATGCGCGGCGACCGCGTCTACTTGCAGGCCGGCGCTGGCTTGGTGGCAGACAGCGACCCGACCAGCGAGCATCAGGAATGCTTAAACAAAGCCAAAGGCGTTGCGCTTGCGTTACAATACGCAGAAAGCGGCCTGTTGTAACCACCTCAAGGAGGCTTAAAATGGCCATTCAACAACTTGTTTTCTTGCGTCCGGGTGAGACGGATTGGAACAGAATGGAGCGCTGGCAGGGCACTGTTGCTGTGCCGTTGAACGAGATGGGGCGCGCGCAGGCGGAACGCGCCGCGCAGTACATCCGCAACACGGGCATGAGCGCGCTCTACACGAGCGATCTGCGGCGCGCGCTTGAGACGGCGCAGATTATTGCCGATGTAATTGGCTTACAGCCGGTACAGGATGCGCGCCTGCGCGAGCGGGCAGTCGGGATTTGGCAAGGCCTGACCCGTCAGGAGATCGCCAGTTGGTATCCTGACGAGTATGCCCAACTACAGGCTGATCCTGAAAACTATCGCATTCCGGGCGGCGAATCGCGGCGAGATGTGCGTGAGCGGGTGCAGTCGTTCATGACAGATTTGTTTGCAAGAGAGCAGAGTGAAGTGGTCGGCATCTTGTCGCACACGACCGCGATGCGGCTGCTGCTGCCAGAGCTTGTGCCTGATTTTGAACCCAACAAATTGAAGTACAGCAACATGAGCGTCACGACCTTGGGCCGAGAAGGCGATGGCCCGTGGCGGATCACCATGCTAGATGACACGCGGCATCTGGAAGGTTTGGCCACTAGGTCGTTTGGAGAATTAGAGGATAGATAGCAACATGATTCTTGTAATCGACAACTACGACAGCTTTACGTACAACATCGTTCAAGAGATGGGTGAATTGGGCGCACAGATCGAAGTTGTGCGCAACGATCAAGTGACGGTTGATCAAGTGCGCGCGATGCAGCCTACTCACATTGTCATCTCGCCGGGGCCGGGCTTCCCTAAAAGTAGCGGCATCTCACCGGACGTCATCCGTGAGCTGGGGCCGACGACGCCGCTGTTAGGGGTCTGTCTGGGGCATCAAGCCATCGGAGAGGTGTTCGGCGGGGTTGTGTCGCATGCGAAGCGCCAGATGCACGGCAAGATCAGTATGATTCATCACGACGACGATCCGCTGTTCCGTGGGCTGCCCAACCCCTTCCAAGCGACGCGCTATCACAGCCTTGTCGTGCTGCCTGAGACGTTGCCGCCTGACCTTGTGGTGACGGCATGGACGGACGAAGATGAGATCATGGGGCTGCGCCATAAGCACTACCCCATCTTGGGGGTGCAGTTTCATCCGGAAAGCATCTTGACGACGAACGGCATTCAGATCTTCCGTAACTTCTTGGCGATGACGACCGCGTCGGAGGCTGTGTAGCGCTATGGCGCGGCGTCCGGCCTATTTTGAGGCGGTGCACTACACGCTGTACCAACGGCTGACAGATGAAGAGCGCCGTGACCTCAACGCTGTGCTAGACGCGCACTACGCAGCTGGGCGGCATCTGGAGCGTGTCAAGCCCGGCGATGTGCTGTGGCTGCTGAACATCCACCGTGGGCGGCTCTACCTGCTGGGACGGGTGAAGGTAGCTGTAGTTACACAGGATGCGCTCACCGCGTCCGATTTAGTCAACTCTGACAAGCCGTGGCGTGACGCCCCGTGGTATGCCATCTCTGATCGGCGGGATGTGGAACCGCTGCGGTTGATCGACATCACGGGGCGCGCCAGCGAGATTGCCCATATGGATGAGGGATCGTCTGAGGATTTGGGTGTGCAGCGGTGGCGCGCGCTGCGGGCTTTGCACCCGGAGAGCGCGCAGCTCTTGAACGACCTGTGGGCGGCGTATCAAGACGAGGTCATCGCTGCGCAGGATTTTGTGCAGGACTACCTCGAGCTGACAGAGGACGACCGCGCCTACACCGAGGGCAGGCTGGTGCTGCGAACGCTGCAAGAACGCCAGCGCAATCGCGCCCTGATCCGCGAGGCGAAGCTGCGGCATCAGCAGCGCGATCCACAGCTATCGTGTGAGGTGTGTGGGTTTAGCTTTTTAGAGGCTTACGGGGTCGCCTACATTGAGGCGCATCACGGGGTGCAGCTGGCAAGTTTCACAGGGGAGCAGCAAACGCGCGTTGAGGACTTGCATTTGTTGTGTGCGAACTGTCATCGGATGGCTCACACGCGCACGCCGCCGCTCAGCGTGGAGGAGCTGCGCCAACTGCTGTTGAAGAACAAACAAGTTTCCATCTAGGCGGAGCAGATTGGTTATGGAAGTGTCACCTATTCAGCAAGCCATCGACATCATCAGCCGCTTTGGCCACCTGCAAGAGGCCGACGCCGAAGCAGTGATGAACCAGATCATGAGCGGCGGCGCGTCAGATGCGCAGATTGGCGCTTACCTGATGGGGCTGCGCATGAAGGGCGAAACGTTGGAAGAGATCATCGGCAGCGCCCGCGCCATGCGCGCCAACGCGCACGCTGTGTGCGTGAAGTCTGAAGGGGATCTGCTCGACACCTGCGGCACGGGCGGGGATCGTTCGCACACCTTCAACATCAGCACGACGGTCGCGTTTGTGGCGGCAGGGGCGGGGGTGCGTGTGGCCAAACACGGCAACCGCGCCGCCAGCAGCAAGAGCGGCAGTGCTGACGTGCTGGCCGCGCTGGGGGTGAACCTCGACCTGACGCCGGAGCAGATAGCGGACTGCATTGATGAAGTGGGTATTGGGTTTTTGTTCGCAGTGAAGCTGCACCCTGCAATGAAACACGCGATCCAGCCGCGGCGAGAAATGGCCGTGCGGACGATGTTCAACATCCTCGGCCCGCTGACGAACCCCGCCGGAGCCAATCGTCAGTTGATGGGGGTGTTCGCGCCGGATTTGACGGACTTCTTGGCGCATGTGCTGCGCGCGCTGGGCACGAAAAGCGCGATGGTCGTCTGCGGCTATGGCAACCTCGACGAGCTGACGATCACCGGCCCGAACACCGTAGCGATCTTGCGTGAAGATGGCAGCGTGCAGCGCACCGAGATCAACCCGCTGGATTACGGGTTTGAGGGCGCGAACATCACGGAACTGCAAGGCGGCGACCCGCAGACGAACGCGCAGATCATGCGCGGTGTGTTGGATGGCAGCGTGCGCGGCGCAAAGCGTGACGTGGTGCTGCTAAACAGCGGCGCAGCGTTGATGGCCGCTGGTGTGGTGTCGTCGTTGCTGGACGGAATCGACATGGCGCGTGAGTCGCTCGACAGTGGGGCGGCGCTGGCCAAGCTTGAAGCGCTCATTACGTATAGTCAACGAGTTCAGTAAAAGGCAGCAGATGGTCACTTTCACTAAGACAAATACGATCCTAGATCAAATTCTCGCACGAAAAGTAACTGAGATCGGCCAGCGCAGTATGGTTGCCTCGTTTCAAGTGATGCGCAATCTAGCTGAGAAGTCCCCGTACCCGGTGCGTGATTTTGTTGGGGCGCTGCATAAGCCGACCGTAGCGCTCATCGCTGAGGTGAAGAAGGCCTCACCGAGTAAAGGAATACTCGTGCAGAATTTTGATCCTGTACGCATCGCCAAGACGTATGCCGACAACGGCGCAAGCGCGGTCAGCGTCTTGACCGATGAAAAGTTCTTCATGGGGCATTTGGATCACCTAATGATGGTGCGGCAGGCGGTTGACTTGCCTGTGCTGCGCAAAGAGTTCGTCATCAGTCCGTATCAAGTGGATGAGGCGCGCTTTTATGGGGCAGACGCTGTGCTGCTGATCGCGGCGGCGTTGGAGGATGACCTGCTGCGCGATCTGCACGAGCGCATCACCGGCTATGGTATGACAGCGCTCGTAGAAGTCCACGATGAGTTAGAAGCTGAGCGCGCGCTGCGCGTCGGCGCGACGCTGATCGGCGTCAACAACCGCAACTTGCACACCTTCCAAGTGAGCCTTGACGTCACCGAGCGGGTGGCGCGTTGGATTCCAGAGGGGGTGACGCTGGTCGCTGAAAGCGGCATCCACACCGTAGCTGACGTAGAGCGCATGGCACAAGCTGGCGCGCATGCCGTCCTTGTTGGTGAGAGCTTGGTGACAGCGCAGAACATGACGGAGCAGGTACGCAGTTTGAGTGGGGTCGCGCGCCTATGACTGTGGTGAAGATTTGCGGTATTACAAAACTAGATGACGCCATGGCCGCGGCAGAAGCAGGCGCGGACATGATCGGCCTCAACTTCTATCGCAAGTCGCCGCGTTACGTTGAGGTGAACGCAGCGCACGATCTGGTGCAGGCGCTGCGGCGGCGCTTGGGGGCGACGTGCCCGCTGTTCGTGGGGGTGTTCGTCAACGCGGCGACTTATGAGATTTCCAGCACGGCCAGCACGGTTGGGTTAGACGCGATCCAACTGTCCGGCGATGAAAGCTTGGAAGTGATGCGCGAGCTGAAGCTGCCCGTGTTCAAGGCTGTTCAGCCCGCCAACGTGGCGCAGGCGCGCGAGGACGCAATGTACTTCAGCCAGCACCCACAGCCCGATGAGCGCTTCCCCTCGTTGGTGTTAGACGCATATCATCCGACGCTGCGCGGCGGGACAGGGGAAGGCGCGAGCGCTGAGGTGATCGCAGCCGTGAGCGCGCTCACCCTGCGTTTGATGTTGGCGGGCGGTCTGACGCCGGACAACGTGGCCGAGCGCGTCGCGCAGTTTCGCCCGTGGGGGGTGGACGTAGCCAGCGGCGTAGAAAGCGGCACCCCGGGTGTGAAAGATCACGACAAGATGAGACGGTTTATTGTAAGAGCGAAAGAGGGATTGCGATGAGTGTTGTAACGAACGTTCCAGATGCACGCGGCTACTACGGTGAGTTTGGCGGGCGCTTCGTCCCTGAGACGATCATCCCTGCGCTGGACGAGCTGGAGGCGGCCTATCAAGAGGCGATGCAAGATGCGCGCTTCCACACAGAGCTGAGCCACTTGCAGCGCACCTACGTCGGGCGGCCCACGCCGCTGACCTACGCCAAGCGCCTCACCGAGATGCTGGGCGGCGCGCGAATTTACCTCAAACGCGAGGACTTGGCGCACACTGGCGCGCACAAGATCAACAACGCGCTGGGGCAGGCGCTGCTGGCTAAGCGCATGGGCAAGCATCGCGTCATCGCTGAGACGGGCGCAGGGCAGCACGGCGTGGCCAGCGCGACCGCGTCGGCGCTGTTGGGCCTAGAGTGCCATGTGTACATGGGCAGCGTGGACATCGCCCGCCAGCAGCCCAATGTGTTCCGCATGAAGCTGATGGGCGCGGAGGTGATCCCGGTGGAGAGCGGCAGCCGCACGCTCAAGGACGCTATCAACGAGGCGATGCGCGATTGGGTGACGAACGTTCGCAGCACCTTCTACCTGTTGGGGTCAGCGCTGGGGCCGCATCCCTATCCGCGCATCGTCCGTGACTTTCAGAGCGTCATCGGCATAGAGGCCAAGCAGCAAATCCTTGATGCGACTGGACAGCTTCCGGATGTGTGCATCGCTTGCGTGGGCGGCGGCAGCAACGCGATTGGGCTGTTCCACGCCTTCCGCGACGATCCAGACGTTGAACTGATCGGGGTGGAGGCGGGCGGTTTGGGCATCCACACGGAGAAGCACGCGGCGCGCTTCGCTAACCCCGATGTGGCGCGGCCCGGCATCCTGCACGGCACGCGCTCGTTTGTGATGCAAACAGAAGACGGCCAAGTGCGCGAGACGCACAGCGTCAGCGCCGGGCTGGACTATCCGAGCGTTGGGCCAGAGCACGCTTACCTGCGGTCGCTAGAGCGCGCGTTTTACACCAGCGCCACCGATGACGAGGCGATGCAGGGGTTCAAAGTCCTGTGCGAGAACGAGGGCATCATCCCCGCGTTGGAGAGCAGCCACGCCATCGCGGAGGTCATCAAACGCGCGCCGACTATGCCCAAAGACAGCATCATCTTGGTCAACTTGAGCGGGCGCGGCGACAAAGACCTCGACACGGTGATGAAGCTGCTGGGGAACTGATGCGCATTCTGGGGGCGGACTTCAGCGGCGGAAAATCGCCAGAAATTGCAGTGGTCGGCGGCAGTTTGATCGACGGCGTGCTGACAATCGACACGCTGCGCGCGTGCGATGACCGCCTTGACCTGTACGCTGAGATCGCCCTGAATGATGCGCCGCTGCTGTGTGGGTTGGACTTCCCGTTCCGACTGCCGCAGCAGGCGATGCAGTACCTAGGCGTGGCGGGGCTGCACGAGTTGAGCTTGAACTGCTCACGGGCGGAGTTTGCCGAACTGCTGGCGGAGCGCGTGGGGCGCTGTGAAGGGAAGTGCAGCGCGGCCTCGCTCTACTGCCGCGAGACAGACGCCGCCTCAGGCGCTTACAGCGGCTTGAAGCGGGTCAACCCGTCGCTGGTGGCGATGGTGTATGCGGGGTCAAAACTGCTGTGGTATCTGCATCAGAAGGGAGTAGCCGCGTACCCGCTGGACATGCCGACGGATAAGCAGGTGTGCGAGGTGTACCCATCGCACACGTGGGCGCGCGTCAGGCTGGCGCGCTCAACTGACGTGGGCGCGTTTGTCAAGGCGTTCAACGCGCTGGGCGTGATTGAGGTGGTGCTGCCCGCGGCGCTGCAAACCGTGCGCAGTCAAGATATAGCCGACAGCGTCGCAGCGTGCGTTACGACGGCAGCGGCTCAGCACCTGTATCACATTTATGACAATTGGACGACCAGCCCGCTGTTTGCGACTCAAGCGGAGTGGGCCGTGGCACACGTTGAAGGCATTATCGTTCGAGTTTGAGGGATCGACTTATGACACTCACACGCACGCAGCAAGGCCTTGCCGCACTGGATGCGATGTTCAACGCGGCGCGCGCCCAAAATCGCGCGGCGTTCTTGCCTTACTTCCCGATTGGCTACCCAACCTATGACGAGAGCATCGACGCGCTTGAGGCGATGGCCGCTGAGGGGGTGGATGGGTTTGAGATCGGCATCCCGTTCAGCGACCCCATCGCGGATGGCCCAGCGATTCAGATGGCGACGCAGATCGCGCTTGACAATGGGGTGACGGTGCGCAAATGCTTGGACGCGGTGGCGACGCTGCGGGCGCGGGGCGTCGCACAGCCGATGATGATGATGGGCTACGCCAACCCGCTGCTCGCCTACGGAGCGGAACGCTTCGTGCAAGATGCGCGTGCGGCCGGCGCGGATGGCCTCATCGTCCCTGACCTGCCGGCTGAGGAAGCGCACTACTTCAGCGCGGCGTGTGAAGCGGCTGGGCTAGCGCAGGTGTTCATGCTCGCGCCGACTAGCGATGACCGCCGCATCGACCTTGTGGCCAGCCGCGCGACGGGCTTCATCTACGTGGTCGCGCTGACGGGGATCACCGGCGCGCGCGCTGAGCTGCCGCCTGATTTGACCGACACGCTGGGGCGCATCCGCGCGCGGACGGACAAGCGGTTGGTGCTGGGCTTCGGCATCAGCAAACCGGAACACGTCAAGCAGATCAAGTCATTGGTAGATGGGTTCATCGTGGGCAGCGCGTTAGTGCGGGCTGGGCAAGAGGGCGTGGCGGCGGTTAAGGCGCTGACGCGCGCGCTGGTGTCTGGTCTGGCGCAAAAAGACGATGATCGCTGTTGAGTAATGGATGGGCTTGCGCAAAGGTTGACAAGTGCCTAGTTCATCGCTACTCTCTACTATTGTAGACAAGGCAACTTCTGACATGGTGATGCACGCTGTCCGCCAATTTTATTACTACGCTTACGACATAATCCGATAGATGATGAGTCGCTAGCGTTTGTTTGGCTAAAGACAGCCCCATAGACTAATCAGCGCGAGACGTTCATCATCGCGCTTTTTTTGTGGAAAGGGCAGAGGGCATGTTAATGGTGAGGGGGGTTCGCGGCGCGATT
This sequence comes from uncultured Anaerolineae bacterium, assembly GCA_937944445.1. Lineage (GTDB taxonomy): Bacteria > Chloroflexota > Anaerolineae > Aggregatilineales > Phototrophicaceae > JANWYT01. The sequence continues at coordinate 40,459 of CALDYP010000046.1, read as the reverse complement.
ACGGCGGATGCCAACACCGCGGAGGCGATCCACGCGGCGACGACTGAAGTGCTGCGAGAAATCGTCCGATTAAACGGCATTCAACCTGAGGATGTGGCCAGCGTGCTGTTCACCACGACGCCGGACTTGAACGCGGCGTTCCCAGCGAAAGCGGCGCGCGATATGGGGTGGCATCAAGTGGCGCTGATGGGCTTTCAGGAAATGGACGTGCCCGACGGCGTCAAACTTTGCATTCGCGTGCTCGTCCATTGGAACACGACGAAGCAGCAGCACGAGCTGGAGCATGTCTATCTGAAAGGCGCGGTATCACTTCGTCCGGAGTTGTCTACACCACGCAAGAAGTGAGCGAACGATGACGACAACGGGGTTTCGTACTAGGCATTTGGCTGTAGTTGGTTTGGGGCTGATGGGCGCTTCGCTAGCGATGGCCCTGCGACCGCGTGCTGAGCGCATTACCGGCGTCGATCCATCGCCCCAGACGCGGCGTTACGCCATCGAGCAGGGCATCTGTGACCACGTGACCGACGATCTGCGCATGGGGGTGATGGACGCGGAAACGGTGGTGCTGTGTGCGCCAGTGCAGGTGATCGCCTACATCTTGAGGATGCAGATCGGCTCGTATTTGCGTTCGAACACCTTGCTGATCGACATCGGCAGCACGAAGCACGACATCTGCGAGGCGATGGGGCGCTTGCCCATCGGCGTTCAGGCTATTGGCGGCCACCCGATGACTGGCAAGGAAGTCAGCGGCATTGAGGCAGCCGATGCCGCGCTGTATGAGGGGCGTCCGTTCGTGCTGTGCGCCACGCGGCGCACCACGCCGGCCACGCGCATCCGTGCGATAACGTTCGTGGAGGCGTTGGGCGCGGAACCAATCGAGCTAGACCCCGACCGTCATGATAAGATCGTGGCAGGAATCAGTCATCTGCCGTATATTTTGAGCGCGTCTTTGGTGGCGACGATTGCCAATGAAGCCCGTAAAGATGAAGCCTATTGGCAGCTTGCCGCAGGAGGCTTTCGAGATACGTCGCGCTTGGCCGCCAGCGACATCAAGATGATGAGCGATATCATCAGCAGCAACAGCCGGGCGGTGGCGACGTTGCTCGCGCAGTTTCGCGTGCAGCTAGCGTTGATGGAAGCGCTGCTCATCAGCGGCGAATACGAAGAGCTAACGAAGATGCTTTTCCCGGTGCGTCAAGCACGATTGGAGTGGATGGAACGATATGAGCAAAAGCGAAATGGCCACAATGGATCTGCTGCGGGTGCGGCCCGGCAACCCGCTGCGCGGGACGAGCAGCGTTCCGGGGGATAAATCTCTGTCGCATCGGGCGGTGTTGATGGGCGCGATGGCTGACGGCGTGAGCCACGTGCGAGGGTGGTTGGCTGCTGGCGACACCGAGGCAACGCTGGCATCGGTGCAAGCGCTGGGTGTATTTGTAGAGCGGCACGATGAGCACACGCTGACTGTGCACGGGGGCACGATGCGCCAGCCCACCGCGCCGCTGAACTTCGTCAACGCGGGCACGGGCATTCGGCTGGCGGCTGGCGTCTTGGCTGGGCAGCCCTTTCCCAGCGTCCTAGACGGCAGCGAGCAGCTTCGTCGCCGCCCGATGCGCCGCATTATCGAACCGCTGCGGCTGATGGGCGCAGACATTGAGGCCGTCAACGACCGCGCCCCGCTGACGATCCGCCCGAGCAAGCTGCGCGGCGTGCGCTATGAGCTGCCGATGGCCTCAGCGCAGGTAAAGAGTGCGATTCTGCTGGCTGGGCTGTACGCGGAGGGCGTGACCGAGATCGTTGAACCCGGCCCAGCGCGTGACCACACAGAGCGGATGCTCGTCAGCATGGGGGCGGACATCCAAACTGAGGGGAACGTGATCCGCGTGACGGCTAACGGCCAACTGCGACCGATGGATATGACTGTGCCGGGCGACATTTCATCGGCAGCTTTCTTGATCGTGGCCGCGTGTCTCGTTCCAGACAGCGACATCACGCTGACGAATGTCAACTTGAACCCGACGCGCACCGGCATTCTTGACGTTCTGCAAGCGATGGGGGCGCGGCTCGAAATCCACGAGACAGGGCTAGAAGCGGGCGAACCGGTAGGCACGATCCGCGCGCAGACGAGCGCCCTGCGGGGTGTCGAGGTCGGCGGGGACGTCGTCGTGCGCATGATTGATGAGTTCCCGGTGTTCATGGTGGCGGCGCTGCACGCCGAGGGCGAAACGCTGGTGCGCGACGCGAAAGAGCTGCGCGTCAAAGAGACGGATCGAATTGCTGTGATGGCGGGCGAGCTGCGCAAGATGGGCGCGGTCGTCGAGGAACGTGAGGACGGGTTCCGCGTGGTGGGGCCGCAGCGTCTGCACAGCGCTGAAGTGCAAGGCCACGATGACCACCGCATTGCAATGAGCATGACCGTCGCAGGGCTGGTGGCGCAGGGGGAAACGATTGTGCATGAAATTCGCTGCGCGGGGGACAGCTTCCCCGGCTTCCCACAGACGATGATGCAGCTTGGGGCCAACGTGGCTGAAGGGGGCGCGTCGTGAACCGCGTCGGCATCATCGGGTTTCCGCTGTCGCACACGCTCAGCCCAGCAATGCACAACGCCGCGTTTCGAGCGTTGGGCATGGACGATTGGCTCTACGATGCGATGGAGATCCCACCGGACATCCCACGGCACGCGGTGGAAGAGCCGCGTCGTCACGGCTACATCGGCCTGAACGTGACGATCCCGTTTAAAGAAACGTCGATGCGCTACTGCGTGCCAGATGAGAAGGCGCGGGCAATCGGCGCGGTGAACACGATTGACTTCCGCAACGACGTGGGGACGAACACCGACGTGGACGGTCTGATCGACGACCTGCTGGCGCATGAGGTGCGCTTGCAGGGCGAGACGGCCATCGTCTTGGGCGCGGGCGGGGCAGCGCGCGCGGCGGTGTATGGGCTGTGGCAGCAGGGCGTGCGCGTTTTGATCGTGAACCGCAGCCGTGAACGCGCCGAACACCTGCTCACACAGCTTACGATCAGCGCTGGCCTGCGCGACGCCGAAGTGTTGACCCTAGATGAAGCTGCAGAGCGCAATGCCTCGCTCATCGTCAACTGCACGCCGGTCGGGATGTACCCGGATGTAGACGCCAGCCCGTGGATCGACGGTGTGCCGCTGCCGCACCATGTGACTGTGTATGATATGATCTATCGGCCTGAGCAGACGCGCTTGATGGCGCAGGTTGAGCAGGCTGGGGGGCGTGCGCTAGGCGGGTTAGGGATGCTTGTGCGGCAGGGGGCGAAGGCATTCGAAATTTGGACAGGACGCCCTGCGCCGATTGAGGTGATGTTTCAAGCGTGTCGAGATGCTTTGTCAAGTCGTTCGTGAGTGTGTGGAGTATAGTTCAAGATGCCAATTCGTTTTTTGACCGCAGGTGAGAGCCATGGCCCTTACCTCACGGCCATCGTAGAGGGCCTGCCTGCTGGGATTCCGCTGAACGCCGAGACAATCAACGCTGATTTAGCGCGCCGCCAAACGGGCTATGGCAGCGGCGGGCGCATGCACATCGAACGCGACGAGGTGCACATCTCGGCAGGGGTGATGGCCGGCCACACGACCGGCGCGCCCATCGCCTTGACCGTGCAAAACCGTGACTTCAAGAATTGGAAAGAGAAGGACATCGAGCCGATTACTGTGCCGCGCCCGGGCCACGCTGACCTGACCGGCGCGGTGAAGTACGGCTATCGTGAGCTGCGCCTGTCGTTGGAACGCGCCAGCGCGCGCGAGACGACGATGCGCGTGGCGGTTGGGGCGGTTTGCAAGGCGTATCTGGCGCAGTTTGGGGTGGAGGTGCTGGGCTATGTCACGCAGATTGGGGACGTGGTGGCCGCGCTCCCGGCGGATCCAGACTACCGCGCCTTGTTCGCCATTGCAGAGGCGAGCGACGTGCGCTGCCCAGATGTGAGCGTGCAGGAGGCAATGCACGAGACGATCCGCCAAGCCAAGATTAACAAGGATACATTAGGCGGCGTGATGGAGATCGTGGCGCTGGGCGTCCCGCCCGGGTTGGGGTCGCATGTGCATTGGGATCGACGGCTGGACGCGCGCATCGTTGGGGCGCTCACAAGCATTCAGGCGATGAAAGGCGCAGAAATTGGCCGAGCGTTTGAGAACGCCGGCCTGCCGGGCAGCCAAGTCCACGATGAGATGGAGCCAGACGGGCAGGGGGGCATCCGCCGCCGCACAAACCGCGCGGGCGGGTTAGAAGGGGGCATCACGACGGGTGATCCGATTGTGGCGCGGGTGGCGATGAAGCCGATTGCGACCATGCTGCGTGGCGCGGACAGCGTGAGCCTCGTCACCGGCGAGGCAGAACGCACCGTGTACGAGCGCAGCGATTTCTGTGCGCTGCCGCGCGCAATCCCGATTGGCGAGGCGATGCTGGCCATTGTGCTGGCGGATGCGCTGATGGAGAAGCTCGGCGGCGACAGCATCGACGAGATGAAGCCACGCTTTGAAGCGCTGCGGCGTAACCGCATTGCTGACCTGCCGATGGACAACGCAGTTTGGCGGTTTGGGTATGAGTGAACGCCATTCTATTGTCCTGACAGGCTTCATGGGGACAGGCAAAAGTACGGTGGCGCTGTGGTTGGCGGATCGGTTGGATCGCCTGCTGGTGGACATGGACACGCTGATTGAGCAGCGCACCGGCTGGCCTATCGCGCGCATCTTTGCTGAACGGAGCGAATCGTTCTTCCGCACGTTAGAACATGCCATGTGCCTAGAGCTGTCCCTGCGCGAGGCGCTAGTGGTTGCGACGGGCGGTGGCGCGCTGCTGAACCCCCTCAGTCGCGAGGCGCTAGTGAAATCGGCCTTTGTAGTTTGTTTGCATGCGCGTCCAGAAACCTTAGCGCAGCGCCTCGCGGACAGCCCACAGCGCCCGCTGGCCACCCAGTGGCAAGCGCTGCTGGCGGAACGTCAGGCCGTGTACGAATCGCTGCCGCACCACATTTGGACAGATCACAAAACCCCGTCTGAGGTTGGGGAGGAGATCATCAGGCTGTGGAACGCATCCCTGTAACGACGCCCGATGGGGCATATGACATCTTGATCGGCAGTGGACTCTTAGGCGATGTCGTGGCGCACCCTGAGCGTTACGATCTCTCTGCTCGTCCAGCAGTGATCACGGACACTAACGTGGCGCACTTGTACGGTGGGCCGTGGGTGCAGCAGACGCCTCAAGCGGCCTTGATTGTAATGCCAGCGGGCGAGCAGCACAAAACGCTCGACACGGTGCGAATGCTCTACGATCAACTGGTGACAGCGCGCGCCGACCGCAGCACAACCATTGTTGCGTTGGGTGGGGGCGTGGTGGGAGACACCGCAGGGTTTGCCGCCGCAACGTATATGCGAGGCTTGCGGCTGGTGCAAATCCCCACAACTTTGTTAGCGATGGTGGACAGCAGCGTAGGCGGCAAAGTCGGTGTTGACCTGCCACAAGGAAAGAACCTTGTCGGCGCGTTCAAACAGCCGTCACTTGTGCTGATCGACCCCAACGTATTGACTACTCTGCCATCGGTTGAGTGGCAAGCCGGCATGGCCGAGGTGATCAAGCACGGGTTGTTGGCGGATTCCAGCCTACTTGACCCCGCGCTGCACACACCAGAGCGTACCACTGAGCTGATCGCGCGTGCAGTGCGTGTGAAGGTAGACATCGTGCAGCAGGATCCGTTTGAACACGGCATCCGTGCACACCTGAATCTTGGTCACACCTTCGGCCACGCAATCGAGCAAGTGACGCAGTATCGCTGGTTGCACGGGTTCGCGGTGGCGGCGGGATTGGTGGCAGCGCTGCGCCTATCGCTGCGTCTTGGGATGATCGACGAACAGCTTGTGATGCAAGTGGAGGGCATTCTGCGCAGCATTGGGCTGCCAACGCGCATGGGCGCGCTTGATCCACAGGCGCTGTACGACGCAATGGCCACTGACAAGAAGTGGCGGGCGGGGGCGTCACGCTTTGTTTTGCTGAAAGGCGTGTGTGAACCAACCATTGTAACGGATGTTCCCGTTGAAGATGTGTTGGCGGTGTTGAAGGAGATGTGCGTCGATGAGGCGTGAACTGCTGCTGCTGCACGGCCCCAACTTAAACCTCTTGGGCACACGCGAGCCAGATGTGTACGGAACAACGACGCTGGCCGACATCAACGCGGCGTGTGAGCAGACCGCATCTGCCTATGGGGTTGGGCTGCGGGCTGTTCAGAGCAACCACGAGGGCGCGTTGGTGGATGCGCTGCACGATGCGCGCGGCTGGGCATTGGGCGTCGTCATCAACGCTGGGGCTTACACCCACACCAGCATCGCGCTGCGTGACGCGATCAGCGCGGTCAAGCTGCCTACGGTAGAAGTTCACCTCTCGAACGTTCACGCGCGCGAGTCGTTTCGTCACCAGTCGATGATTGCGCCGGTGTGCGTGGGGGTGGTGGCTGGGTTTGGGTGGCGCAGCTACATCTTAGGGGTGGAGGCGCTGCTGGGCCATCTAGGGATCGCACGTGACGCGCTTAGCACCTCTGGCCAATAGCGCTGGCCATAATTTTAGTGACCTCGTCTATGGGCTGACTGGGCAGTTTGGGATAGCATGGGGGGTATGATGAAATTAGATTCAAATCGGCATTACGTGCCGATGAGCAAACAAGATGTCATCCAGCAGTCCCAAAGTGAGCAGGTTCGCTTTATCTCTCTGTGGTTCTGCGACATCATGGGCAGCGTGAAAAGCGTGCTTGCCCCCATCAGCGAATTGGAGAACATCCTCGACAACGGGGTGCATTTTGACGGCTCATCGCTTGAGGGGTTTGCGCGCGTCGCAGAGAGCGACATGGTGCTGCGGCCTGATCTGGCTACCTACACGGTGCTGCCGTGGACAAACGGCGACCACAAGACTGCGCGGGTGATCTGCTCTGTCACAACGCCTGCCGGAGAGCCGTTCATCGGTGACCCTCGTTATGCACTGGTGCGCGCTTTGAAGGCCGCTGAAGAGATGAACTTCGTGTTCAAAACGGGCATGGAGTTGGAGTTCTTCCTGTTTCGACAGGATGAACACGGTCGCCCGATCTTGAACACGCCAGTAGACCACTCTGGCTATTTTGATGTGGCAGATGAGCATGCGGCGGCAGTGCTGCGACAGATCATTATGGCGTTGAATGAGATGGGCATCGGCGTGGACAGCACCCACAGCGAGATCGGCTATGGGCAGCACGAGATCGACTTTCAATACAATCACGCGCTCGTTTCAGCGGATCACATCCTAACCGCGCGCATCACCGCGCGCACGATTGCTCAGCGGCATGGCATGGTGTGTACGTTCATGCCGCGGCCCATGGCCGATATGCCCGGCAGTGGCATGCACACGCACCAGAGCCTGCACGATTGTGAGACCGGCCAGAACGTGTTCATGGATGTCAGCCACGAGTACGGCCTGTCAGAGACGGCGCGTTACTTCTTGGCAGGGCAGTTGGCTCACGCGCGCGCGATGACTGCCGTGCTGGCCCCTCTGGTGAACAGCTACAAACGCCTCGGCACGAGCTTTGAAGCGCCGGTGTATGTGACGTGGGCGCACATCAATCGCGGCGCGCTGATCCGTGTGCCGAGCACCGCGCCGGGGAAAGAGTCACACACGCGCCTAGAGCTGCGCTGCCCTGACCCGGCGGCCAACCCTTACCTTGCGAAAGCCGTCATGTTGATGACTGGTTTAGACGGCATCCGCCAACGGATGCCCCTGCCGGAAGCGCTCGAGGAAACACTGCTGGCGCGCAATCGTGGGCGGCTGCGGCAGACCGAGGTGCTGCCCGCGTCGCTCGATGAAGCGCTTCAGGCGCTCACCGCGAATGATGTGGTTCAGGCGGCGCTTGGGCCGTACATCAGCGATCGCTACGTCAGCGCCAAACGGCAAGAGGTAGACGCCTACAACCGGCAGGTCACGCCGTGGGAACTGGAGCACTATCTCACACGGTTGTGAGCGTGAGGCGATGCAGCCGCTGGAGAGTCACTTCGGTATCGTCAACTTCCACGATCACCGACAACGTGCAGCCCGAGGGGCCGAGCGTTATTCCGAGGAGGTGCAGGCCGGACAAGGCGTGTATCACATTGGCCATCAAGCTAGTTGCGGTGTTGATTTGATCGCCGATGGCAGTGATCAACGATACAGGTCGCGCCTGCCAGATAGCTGTGTCGTTGGACTGTTTTAACTTGACGTGCAAGGCCGTGCGAATCGTGTCAATCGAATCGCTGCCTACGCTGGTAGGGATGACGAAACACAGAAATGAGCGGGACGACGACTGGGACGCGATCATGACATCGGCGTGGGTTCCAACTGTCTCGAAAAGCGTTTCGTCTGCGATTTGCGTCACGTGAGTGAGCGAGCCGCTGCGGTCTGCGAACAAGCCGATGCCTTGAATGGACGTCACCGCTTTGATGTGAGGTGTAGACGATGCCCCCGCTGCGTGAATGCGTGTGCCGTTGCGCTGAGGTTTGTAGACATTGCGCACGACGAGTGGGATGTTGTGCTCACGGAGTGGGGCGATCATCCGCGCGTGTAGGATGCGTGCGCCGAAGTAGGCCAGCTCAGCAACTTCGTTGTAAGACATCTCGGCGATGACCTGCGCTTCTGGAATTTCGCGCGGGTCAGCGCTCATCATACCATCGACACCTGACCAGATCCAAACCTCTTGAGCGGCGGTGCTGATCGCCAGAATGGAGGCCGTGTAGTCGCTTCCGCCGCGCCCGATGGTGGTCGTAGCGCCTTTGACGGTTGCGCCGATGTAGCCAGTGACCACCGGCACGATGCCACGGTTGAGCATTGGGATGAGGTTTTGCTGGATGCGCTGGCGCGTTTCCGCTAGCAGCGGGGCAGCGTTGCCGTGCACGTCGTCTGTAACCAGTATGTCTGTGCCGTCAATTGCAACACTTAGCAGATCATTTTGACGCAGCAAGCTGGCGATGATCCGCGCAGCGAGGCGCTCGCCGACGCTGCAAATGCTGTCGCTGACTGCTGGCGAGAGAGTATCGCTCTGGGTGTTAGCGAGGGCTTGGCACGTCTCGATCATTTCCAGCAGCAGGCGATCAATGTCTGCTTGGAGGGCACTGCTTTCGGCTTGGCTCAGCGGCAGTTGTTCTACGAGCGAGATGTGCCGTGTGCGCAGTGTGGCCGCGATGCGCCGATAGCCTCGGTGGTTGGCTGCCTGTGCGAGGTAAGCGGCTTCAAGCAGACTATCGGTGACGCCATCCAATGCAGATGCAACCAGAATCAGATGATCCCATCGTTTGTGTTCGTGCAACACAATACTGATGACCTGCGAGAGGGCAGGCGGTGTGCCAACGGATGTGCCGCCGAACTTCATGACGAGGTTCGCCATCGACAATCCCCTTGTGTGTGTGATGTAACCTGATTATAACAAAGCGCTTCTCGTGAACGAATATTGCATTTGCATTTTGGATACGCTACAGTTCAAATGTGCCCCTTGATGGCATAGTGTTGAAAATGGGGTAGTTACTGTTATGAGCGATCAAGCCATTCCATCCGCCGCGCTGGCTGAGCGTGTGGCGGGTGTTCGTTTTACAAAAGTGGGCAAGCTGTATCATTTCGATCTGGGTGGTCATCAAGTCTCGGCGGGTGACTATGTCATTGCTGAGACGGCGCGTGGACGACAGATGGGGCAGGTGATGGGCTTCACTGAGCGTGACCCTGCCATTGAGTATCGCACGATCTTACGCCCGGCTACGCCGCGTGACTTGGCGCTGCGCCAAGAGTGGGAGGCAAAGCAGCCAGAGGCGCTGCTGATCTGTCAAGAGCGAGCCAACGCGATGGGTGGCTTTGACGCTGTGAAGTTTGTGGGCGCGCTCTACAACTACGAAGGGACAATGCTCACCTTTCTCTACAGCACTGAGGAAAAAGTGGACATCAGCCGGCTGCAAAGAGAAGTGGGGCGGCTGTTTGCGGCGAAGGTGGACTTTCGTCAGATTGGGCCGCGTGACGTGGCGAAGCTGCTCGGCGGGTTTGGCGCGTGTGGCATCGAGCGCTGTTGCAGCACCTTCCTCACCGACTTCAGCCCTGTGTCGATCAAGATGGCAAAGGCACAGGGTATCTCGCTCAACCCGAGTGAAATCACGGGGATGTGTGGGCGGCTGCGCTGCTGCCTTGTGTATGAATACGAGCAGTACGTAGAGGCGCGCAAGCACCTGCCGAAGCGCAACAAGCGCGTGGGCACGCCGTTTGGTGAGGGGCGCGTCGTGGATGTCTTCCCTCTGAAGGACATGGTGAGTGTGTTCATCGAAGAGCAGGGGGTGAAGATCGTCGCGCGGGAGGACTTAGTTCCTCTCGATGAGTTGAAGGCGCTGGCCAAAAAAGCTGCTGAACCATGCGACAAGCACGGGGATGGCGACTGTGACTGTGGCAAACCCAAAGGCCAGCGGCGCGCTGACAAACAGCCCCCTCGACACAGCGCGCCACAAGACACAGGTGATAACGATTAAGTAGGTGAGGGCGTGCGCCTCATCTTTAGGAGAGCAACTCATTATGACAGAAAGTAGACCGCAGCGGGTGATGGGTATCTTTGCGCACCCAGACGACGCTGCTTTCTTTTGTGGCGCGACGCTCGCAAAGTTTGCTTGCAGCGGCAGTGAGGTAACCGTTGTGGTTGCGACCAGCGGCGACAAAGGCAGCGCTGACCCTGAGATGACCTCAGAGCGCTTAGTGGCCATCCGTGAAGCGGAGGAGCGCGCGTGTAACGCCGTGTTGGGCGTTCACGAGGTGATCTTCCTGCGGTATCCAGATGGTGAGCTGTTCCCCACGCTGCAACTGCGCCGCGACATCACGCGCCTGCTGAGGCACAAGCGCCCTGATCTGGTCATCACGCTAGACCCGCGCACGTGGTTTTACGGCACGTTTGGCATCAACCACCCTGACCATCGTGCAATCGGCGCGGCCACGCTGGAAGCTATCTACCCAACCGCGCGTGACCGCCTGAACTTCCCTGAGATGGAGCGTGACGAAGGCTTGCAGCCGCACAAAGTGCTCACCGTGTATGTGGCAGGCGCGAACGATCCAACGGTGCGTGTGGATGTGACTGACACGATTGAACTGAAAATCAAAGCCCTGCACGAACACAAAAGCCAAATTGCGGATATGGAAGCAATGGCACAGCGTGTGCGCGAGCGCTCGTTAGATGACAACAGCCCCCTTGAATTTCCACGCTATGTTGAGCAGTTCAGAGTGATACAATTGCGTTGAGGCTGTCAGTGTGCTGCCTCACTTAGGAAGGTTGATGATGACGAAAATCGATTGGCTGCAACAGGCAAATAAATTGACAGATGAAATCGTGCGCTGGCGACGAGACTTCCATCAGCACCCGGAACTGGCCTTCAAAGAGACGCGCACCGCGCGGATCGTGGCGGAAGAACTGCAATCACTTGGGATGGAAGTGCAAACAGGTGTGGGCAAGACGGGGGTCGTCGCGGTGCTAGAAGGAGCCTCAGACGGGCCAACCGTGCTCGTGCGCGCTGATATGGACGCGCTGCCCATTGCGACGGAGATCAACACTGAATACGCTAGCCAGACGCCCGGCGTCATGCACGCCTGCGGCCATGATGGCCACACGGCAGTCGCGTTAGGGGTGGCGCGCATGTTCGCAGCGCGTCGAGACCAGATGAAGGGCCGGATCAAGTTTGTCTTTCAGCCAGCAGAGGAAATCGGCAGCGGCGCGCGCGCGATGAAGGTAGACGGCGTGCTGCAAAACCCGCGGCCTGATGTGTCGCTTGGCCTGCACCTGTGGAATGAAATGCCGGTTGGCGAGCTGGGGGTAGCCAGCGGCCCGGTCATGGCTGGCTCTGGCGATTTTGAGATCACGATCACTGGCAAAGGCGGCCACGGCGCAGCCCCGCATATGGCGGTTGACCCTGTGGTGTGCGCTGCGCAGATCGTTTTAGGCTTTCAGACGATTATCGCGCGCACTCTCGACCCACTCGACACGGCTGTGCTGTCGGTAACACGGCTGCACACTGGCACGGCCAACAACATCATCCCGCAGACGGCTGTGATGGGCGGAACCTTCCGATTCTTCAAGCATACGGTAGCCGAAACGATCCAGCGGCGGATGCGCGAAATTGTCGATGGCGTGTGCGCGGCGATGAACTGCACAGCCGAGGTGCAGATCAAGCTTACGACTGAGCCTGTGGCGAACGCTGATGAAGTGGCCGCGCCCGTGCGCCGCGTGTTTGAAGCGTTGGGCGTCTCACCGGAACACTTCCACAACTATCGCACGATGGGGTCGGAAGATGTGGGCGAGTTCATGACCGATATTCCCGGCATGTTCTTCTTTGTTGGCTCGGCTAACCCAGAACGTGGGCTGAACTACCCGCATCATCACCCGCGTTTTGACTTCGACGAGGCCGTGCTGCCGCTGAGCGCGGGGCTGCTGGCTGCGGCGGTGGCGCACTATGTGATGGATGAGGCATGAACCAGCAGGGGCCGCTTCGTTGGATACCGGGGGCTGGCTGGCTGGTGCTCTCTGCGGCTGCCCCAGAAAGCGAGATTCGATCACAGGCGCTGGCGCGTGCGGACGCAGAGGGTGTCACCGTGTATGTTTCTTTTGCAGCAGATCGCGGCGATGCTCTCATGGACGACATGGAAGATCTGGGGGCGCTCGCCGGGTACATGGTAGACTTCAACGTGGATCGCGGCGCTGTGCTCGACCACCAGCTTGAGCATGCGACGATGCTCGTGCTTGAGACAGGAACCTCGCTTGATGCTGTGTTGGCAGCGCTTCATGAGGATGTGGTGCAGGCACTGCGGCGCTTATACGAGCGTGGGGCCGTGCTGCTCATCGAAGGCCTTGCCGTGAATGCATTCGGGCGATGGGTTCTCACTGACAGTGGCGATTTGGTTGATGGCCTCGGCTGGATTGAAAACGTGTTCGTAGAGCCGATCGCTGCGGATAATGACAACACCCTAATTCATCAACTGCTTCAGGCCTTTGAAGAAGCCATTGGCATTGCTATCGGGGAAGGGTCAGCGTTGGTTCTGGGCGGTGACGGCTCGATCGAAGTGTGGGGGCAGCGGAATGTTCAGATCTCGCTTGGGCGTCAATATTCACAGTAAGGAAGGCTGAATGCCAGTCACGATTCTAATTGGGGCGCAGTGGGGCGATGAGGGCAAAGGCCGCTTTGTCGATTGGTTAGCAGGCAGCGCCCAAGTGGTCGCCCGTTACAGCGGTGGTGACAACGCCGGTCACACTGTAGCAGTCGGCCAAAAGGTGTACAAACTCCATCTGATTCCTTCAGGGGTGCTTCACTCTGAGGTTGTGTCGATCATGGGCAACGGCATGGTGATCAACCCTGTGAACCTCGTCAAGGAGATGGACTATTTGGCTGGTGAGGGCATTAACATCACGCCTGAGACGCTGCGCATCAGCACGCGGGCGCATGTGATCACGCCCGGCCACATCGCGCTCGATAAAGCCCGTGAGGCGCAGCTTGGGGCTGGCGCAATCGGAACGACCCTGCGCGGCATCGGCCCGGCCTACTTTGACAAGACGGGCCGCACTGGCATTCGGATGGGCGATCTGCTGGACGTTGAGGTCTTCGCGGACACGATGACGGCGGCGCTCGAACGGTCAAACGCGCAGTTGGCTCAGATGGGCGCGGAGCTTGTGGATGTTCCAGCGGCGGTGCAGGCCTATGTCGACGCGGCGGATCGACTGCGCCCGTTCATTCAAGACACTACCTTGTATATCAACCAACGGCTGCAAGAGGGGGCGCGCGTCGTCAGCGAAGGGGCGCAGGGCACGCTGCTCGACGTTGATCACGGCACGTATCCGTTTGTCACGAGTTCCTCGCCCACGTCAGGCGGCGCGCTGACCGGCTTAGGCTTTGGCCCGACTCATGTTGATCGGGTGATTGGCGTAGCGAAAGCGTTCAGCACTCGCGTGGGTGGTGGGCCGATGCCGACTGAACAGCAGAACGAGATCGGCGCGCGGCTGCGCGGCACTGGGGAAAACTTCTGGGACGAATACGGCACGACGACTGGCCGCGCGCGCCGCTGTGGTTGGCTAGACGTGGTGATGCTGCGCTACGCCGCGATGGTCAACGGCTTTACCGAACTGGCGCTAACCAAGCTCGACGTCTTGAGCGGGTTTGAGACGCTCCAACTGGCAGTTGGTTATGATGTAGATGGTCAGCATGTGACCACACCGCCTAGCACGACGTATCAGCTCGCGCGGGCGGTTCCGATTTATGAAACGCTCCACGGGTGGGAGGCTGACCTAACAGGGGTGCGCTCATGGGGTGATTTGCCCGTTGAGGCGCGTCAGTACGTCTCGCGCATTTCTGAGCTGTTGGAGCTGCCGATTCGGATGCTGAGTGTCGGGCCTGAACGTACACAACTGATACAAGTATCATGACAGAACCGAAGCACTACACTCAGATGCAGGACTTGCCGATCGACGTGCCACCACGCCGTATCGTGTCGCTCGTGCCGAGCATGACTGAGACGCTGTTTGATTTGGCGCTGGGGCATCTGGTGGTGGGGCGCACGGATTACTGTGTGCGCCCGCCTCACAGCGTGCAAGCGATCCCGTCGGTGGGGGGGACGAAGAACCCGCGCGTTGACGAGATCATTGCGCTGAAGCCTGATCTGGTGATCGCAAATCGGGAGGAAAACCGCCGCGAAGACGTGGAGGCGCTCCAAGCGGCTGGCATCGCGGTGTGGGTGACGTTTCCGCAGACTGTGTTAGAGTCGTTCAACGTCATGTGGAACTTGATGTATTTGTGCGACGTGACCACAATGGTGGAGCGAGTGCGTCTGATCGAGTACACTTATGATTGGCTCAACGCGATTGCGCTGCGGCTTGAAGTGACTGACCCGCTCAAGGTGTTTTGCCCGATTTGGTTGGATCCGTTGATGACGATCAACCGTGAGACGTATGTTCATGATGTCATTCGGGTGTGCGGTGGAACGAACGTCTTCGCCGATCGTGACCGTTATTACCCGCTAGCGGCTGATCTGGGAACGGCTGCTCCGCTGTCACCTGATGACAAGCGGGTGGCTGGCCGCGACACGCGCTATCCACGGGTGACTTGGGAAGAAGTAGAGGTGGCACAGCCGGACGTGATCTTGCTGCCGGATGAGCCATTTGCCTTTAATGATTCTCATGTGCCTTTATTCTTAAAATTGGACGTGCCAGCGGCTCGTTCGAAGCGCGTTCATATAGTGGATGGGTCGCTGCTAACGTGGCATGGGACACGGGTTGCTTATGCCTTTGACGTGCTGCCGCGCTTGCTGCGGCCAACAGGGTGAACACTTGTTATGAAGCTGGATGCAGAGAACCCGAATGACTTGATCGCGCTGTTCGCACATGACATGCGCGGCACTTTGGGCAGTATCAAAAGCTTCGCGGACTTGTTGGAACACACCGGTGATCTGAACGAAGCACAGCAGCGCTGGCTGGAGCGCATCTACGCCAATGTTGACCGCGGTGTCGCAACGCTGAACGATATGATCGTGCTCAGCCAAGTTGGATCACAGCAGCTTGATCTGCAGCCGGTGGAGATTCGCTCTCTGCTGCAAGAAGCGCTTCAACACGTCGAACACTTAATTTTAGAGCGGAACCTGATTGTTCAGATAGATATTGGCATCGATGCTCATCAACTTGTGTGTGACCCGCGTTGGTTCCGCCATGTGGTCTATAACCTGCTGTCGAACGCCGCGAAGTACAACGAGCAGGATGGGCACATATACATCGAGACGTGGAAGGGAAATCGCAAGATATTCTTGCGTGTCACTGACACGGGATGCGGCATTCCGACGGAAGCGCTCAGCCGCATCTTTGACAAATTTTACCGCGTTCGAGGCAGCAAGACGGAAGGCAGCGGCATCGGCCTTGCGGTGGTGCGCGAGATTGTTGAACGACACGGCGGCAGCATCAGCGTGGAGAGCCAACTAGACGAGGGCACATCTTTTACCGTGCAGATCCCACTGTCAACAGGTGAGCGTCAGCATGAGTCGGGTGAGGAGCTTGACGCGCTGGACGACGACTCACAAGAAGGCGCTGATTTCACCGATTACGATGATCCGAACGCCGTGTCATGATGCTTCGTTAAATTTTATAAGAAGCATACTGAAATTTGTGATCGGAACCATTATACTAGACAGGCGATCCGTTGTTAAAAAGGGTAGGCAACTGTGAGACGACTGGGTATTCTGGCCGGTTTTGTGATCTTGTTAACTGTATTTGGGGCTAGCAGCGCAGGTCTGCTGCCGAGTTTGCCGTTTCTTGTGCAGACGGCTGACCCGAATGCCTCACCGATGATGGCGACGCCTGAGCAGGCGAACCAGTTTGTCTTTTGGGTTGTCTTTGTGCTGATCAACCTAGTAGGGGCTGGGGTGACGCTGACGCTCGTGATGTGGTTCTTAGGGCGTGCGACGAACCACGCGCGCAATCTTCCCAATACCCCCCCGGCAATTTTGAACCGCCCTGCTGAGAGTGAAAGCTTACCGGCTGGTAACGAGTCTAAAGCGCAACTGAGCGAAGGCAGTGCGTAAGGCTTTTGGGCGTTGACGTATCGATTGATCTTGGTGAGTTTAGTCGTTAGTGTGATAGGTGTTAGAGGATGAATACTTCTGTTCAGAGGGGCGGCTCCTTTCGGGTGCTGGCTTTTTCAACTGCTGCCTTAACGCTAGGGCTGATCGTCTTTGGCGCGGTGGTGCGCGTCACGGACAGCGGCTTGGGCTGTGGAAGCGACTGGCCGCTGTGCAATGGGACGATCTTCCCACCGTTGGACAACGTGACGGCTTGGATCGAATGGCTGCACCGCTTGTTTGCGGCGTTGATCGGGCTGTTCGGGTTGGGGATGCTGGCCACAGCGTGGCGGGCCTATCGGCGAAACAACCGCGTAGTGCTGAACACGGTGGCGTTGGCGGCTGCGCTGTTCGTCGTGCAGAGCGCACTCGGGGCGTTTGTGGTGGTGCTTGATCTGCCGCCGACTTTCGTAACGCTGCACCTCGGCACGAGCATGCTGATGCTGGGCGCGCTGATTGCCTCGTGGGTGCTGGCGTGGGTGAAACCAACCCCCCGCGCGCGCGACCAAGTGACCACGTTGATGTACGCCAATGCGATCTTCTTGCTGGTGATCGTGCTGACGGGGGCGCTGGTACGTGGCAGCGGCGCGACGCTCGCCTGCACGGATTGGCCGTTGTGCAACGGCGCGATTTTCCCTGCGGGGCAGGGGCAGCTTGCGTTGGTGCACATGTTCCATCGGTTCGCGGTGCTGGCGCTGGGCGTGTCGTTGGCCTTGATGTTGGTTCAGGTGTGGCGTCACCGGGATGGGTTTACCCGTCAACTGGCGCTAGGCGCTTGTGTGCTGTACTTAGGACAAGCAGGCGTGGGCGCGATGTATGTGCTGACGGTGGCTGGCTCCTTCTGGGGGGCGGCGCACGTGGGCATGGCAGCCGCAACGTGGACGCTGTTGATCACTCTGTGCATTGTTGAAGCTGTTAACGTTGGCGACCTCAAGTTGGAAAGTAGTGGAAGTAAAGAGACATGGAAGCAGCCTTCTCAAGCAACCGCCTAACTGCGGATACACTGCGCGCGTACAGCCAACTCATGAAATTGCCGATCGTCACGTTGTTGGTGTTCACAACAGTGACGGCGATGGTGGTCGCGGCGGATGGTCTGCCGCCTGCCCATGTGATTCTGCCGACGATCATCGGCGGGTTCATGGCTGCGGCGGGCGCGAGCGCCTTGAATCAATACGTTGATCGTGATATGGATCGTCGCATGACACGCACGGCGCGCCGCCCCATTCCTTCCGGGCGGATTGCGCCGGTGAATGCGCTCTTGTTTGGCCTTGCTCTGGTAGCGTGGGCTGTCTTGATCTTGGGTGTCATGGTGAACTGGCTGGCGGCGGCGCTGGCCTTCGCTGGGGCTATCTACTACGTCGTGTTGTACACGATGGTGCTGAAGCGCAACACGGTGATCAACATCGTGATCGGTGGGGGTGCAGGCGCGATCCCGGTCTTGGTGGGGTGGGCGGCGGTGACGCAGAGCGTGCCGTGGGAAGCGTGGCTGCTCTTCGCAATTGTCTTCTTCTGGACGCCGCCGCACAGTTGGGCGTTGGCGATTCTGGTGAACAAAGACTATGCCGCGGCCAACGTTCCGATGATGCCGGTGGCGCGCGGCGAAGAAGTGACGCGCTGGCAGATTTTAGCCTATTCATTCCAGTTGGTGGTGATCACGCTAATCCCGTCGATGGGGCTGCTGCTGCCTGTGCAGCCGATGCTGGGCGGGTTCTACACGGTGGCTGCGGTGCTGCTGGGCGCTGGGATGATCTACTTGTCATTGAAGCTGATACGGGTGGCGGATAAGGCCGTTGCGCGTCAGCTTTACAAATATTCGTCGTTGTATCTGGCAGGCTTGTTCATGGCGATGATCATCGACCGCCTGCTTTAGCATAACGTCACAGCAAACTCTGAGGGATTGTGAAAACCAAGACTGCAAAATCTCAACTGCCAATGGTGGTCACTGGCGTGCTGCTGGCAGTGATCACCGTTGGCTTCATCTATGAATTTGTGCTTACCTCCACAACAACGCCAGAGGGTGCGGCGGAAACGCTGACCGCTTCAACCTACATGGACATCATCAGCCCACTGCTGGCTAGCGCAGATGTGGAGCGCGGGGCTGAGCTGGTGAACCGTCAATTTGAGTGCCACGTGTGCCATGTCCAGAGCGCGGGGCAAGTCGCGCCGTCGTTTGACGGCATCGGCCAGCGCGCCGCGACGGAAAGGCCCCCCCTCACTGCTGCTGCTTACCTCTACGAGTCGATCATGTACCCATCGGTGCACGTCGTCAGCGGCTACAGCGCGTCGATGCCCGCGAACTACCCAACACGACTGGAGCCGCAGCAAGTCGGCGACATGGTCGCTTATTTGTTAACGCGCTAGGGCGCAACTCTGCTTGTCACGGTATGATTGAGGTCAGGTTTGGCACAGCCTACCGTGACAGCGTGAGGAGCGTGTCATGAACTTTGACGTCTACACTATCAGCGCGCTCGTAGATGAACTGATGGATGTGCTGGTGGGCGGACGCATCCAAGATGTGTTGAACACCGACGCGACGGGCATCGGCCTTGAAGTCTATGCGCATCGTCAGCGGCGCTACTTGTACCTCAGCGCTGACCCGCAGACCCCGCGTGTTCACCTTGTGCCAGATCGACTGCGACGCGGCACAGAGCGCCCCAACCAACTAGGCTTGCTGATGCGCCGCTTTGTTGAGGGGGGCATCCTCAACCACGTCAGCCAGCCGCCGTGGGAGCGCATGCTCACGCTTGAGGTGAGCGGCCCTGAAGGGGAGGTTCAGCTCATTGTGGAGCCGATGGAGCGCCGTGCGAACCTGCTGCTGGTTCAGGGGGGCATCATCCTTGATTGTATGCGCCGCGTCGGGCCAGACGAAAACCGCTTCCGCGTGAGCCTGCCGAACCATCCCTATACGCCGCCCCCGCCCATCACGAACCGCTTGAACCCGTTCAGCGACTCGTCTGATGCGTTCGCTGCGCAGTGGAAAAACAACAGCGACCCGAAGCGCAAAGCGTCGCAGTGGTTGAGCGCGCTTGTGTTGGGGTGCAGCCCACTGCTGAGCCGTGAGGTGATCTATCGGGCGACGAAAGACGCGGGCAGCCTCGCGGATGTCGTGGATCCTGCTGCCGTCTGGGAGAGCCTTCAGACGCTGCTCGAGCCGCTCAAACGGCGCGATTGGCAGCCGGGCACAGCCTATCTTGACGGCAGCCCTACTGCCTACAGCGCCTATCCGCTGACGCACCTGCCAAACTGGGAGCGCAAAGCGTCGATGAGCGAGGCACTAGTTGGCTACTATGGGGCCGCAGTCGGCGCAGAGGCGTATGCTGAGGCGCGTAAGCCGGTGCAGGCGCAGATCGAAGAGGCGAAGGCTCGGTTGCAGGCCAAACTCGCGTCGCTGGAGAGCGGCCTCAAAGACGAGGCTGAACGCGAGCACATGCAGCGCGCTGGTGAGTTGATCCTCGCGTATCAATATGCCATTCAGCCCGGCCAGCGCGAGCTAGTGGCCGAGTATGACTTTGACGCGGAACCGATGAGGATCGCGCTTGATCCATCGCTTTCGCCGCTGGAGAATGCGCAGCGCTACTTCGACCGCTACAACCGAGCCAAGCGCGCGCAAGCAGGTGTGCCGCAGTTGATCGAAGAAGCGCGCACCGAGCTGGCCTTCCTCGATCAGTTGGCGCTCGATTTGGAGCAGGCTGCCAGCTACCCTGAGATTGACGATGTGGTGAGCGCGCTGACCGAGCGAGGGTTGTGGCAGGGGGCAGCGCGCCCGCGGCGCGGCAGCCAACGCACCGGGCCGATGCGCCTCACAAAGGACGGCTACGTCATCTGGATTGGGCGCAACAGCCTTCAGAATGAGATCGTGACGTTCAAATACGCCAACCCGATGGATTATTGGCTGCATGCACGGGGCGTCCCCGGGGCGCACGGTGTGATCCGCTACGATGGCCGCGCTGTCCCTGAGGCGCTCATCCATCAAGTGGCCGCAGTAGTCGCCTACTACAGCGCGAACCGTTCTGAAGCACGCGTGGATGTAGACGTGACACGGGTGAAGTACGTCCGCAAGATGAAGGGCGCTGGGCCGGGGATGGTGACGTACCGCAACGAGACTACAATACCTGTAACGCCGATGAAGGAGAGTGAACTAAATGGCTGAGCAACCTTTAATCCCACCACGCGGCAAAGTGAATCTGGCGGACTATGACCCGAACTATCGCGGCCAATGGGAGCGTGAAGCAGCGCGTGAGCGCGTGATGGCGCTGCGCGAGGAGTTGAGTGTGCTGCAGAACAAGCTCTACGCTGACGGGCGGCACGCTGTGCTGATCGTGCTGCAAGCGATGGACGCAGGCGGCAAGGATGGCACAATCCGCAGCATCTTTACTGGGGTTAGCCCACAGGGGGTTGAGGTCACCAGCTTCAAAGTGCCGACTGAGGAGGAGCGCAGCCATGACTTCTTATGGCGGATTCACAAGCGTGTGCCGCGCAAGGGGATGATCGGCGTGTTCAATCGCAGCCATTACGAGGATGTGCTGGTGGTGCGAGTAAACGGCCTAGTCGCTGAGAGCGTATGGCGCAAGCGCTACGATCAGATCAACGAGTTTGAAGAACTCTTAGCTGAAAGCGGTACGACGATCTTGAAGTTCTTCCTGCACATCAGCAAAGATGAGCAGAAGAAGCGGTTTGAAGAGCGCCTTGCTGACCCCGGCAAGCACTGGAAGTTCTCTCTCGGGGATCTAGAAGTGCGCAAACAGTGGGATCTGTACATGCGCGCCTATGAAGATGTGCTGGAAAAGTGCAATCGCCCATATGCCCCGTGGCATATCGTGCCGGCGAATGCAAAATGGTATCGTGATCTGGTGGTGATGGAGACGTTGGTGAAAACTTTGGGAGGGCTGCCGCTGCGCTTCCCGTTGGCAGAGGCTGGGATTGAAACGGTGGTCATTCCAGACTAGCTGTGCAGCAGGTGGCTGGCCGTTGCAAAGACGTCGTGAACTGTGATGTCACGCAGGCACGGGTGATAGGCAGGCAGGTCGTCCCCCCAGTCCAGCACGCGGCAAGGTCGGCAGGCAATGGACGACATGAGCAGCAGGTGGCGCTCACGGCTGCCCCACGGGGCGAATTCAGCGGGGTTGGCCGGGCCGAAGAGCGTTACGGTAGGCGTTCCTACTGCGGCGGCGATGTGCATCGGGCCGCTGTCGCACCCGACGACAAGGGCGCTTTTCTGATAGAGCGCGGCCAGACCGCCCAGCCCCATGACGCCGGCGGCGCTGGTGTGGCGCAAGCGCGCCTGCGACAGCACCTGCTCGATAGTTAGCTTATCGCCCGAAGTGCCGGTGAAGATCACGTGGGCGTCGAAATGCTCGCTGAGCGCATCAGCCAACTGTGCCCAACGCGCTGCCTCCCACTGCTTCGCCCACGTCCCAGCGCCAGTGTGGAGGCACACAAGGCGCTTGTCACGCGCGGCTGGGATGGACTCTAACCAATCCTCAACAAACTGCGCGTCGTTGGGCGCAATCGGGAGTTGTAGTTGAACAGCTTCATCTGGGATCACCCCTGTGATGTGCTCAACAAGGCGTAAATTTTGCCGAACGGCGTGGGCTGGGGCAAATGGGATGGCGCGCGTCAGGAATGGAGCCACATCAGGCAGCGCGTAGCCCACCCGCTCACGGATACCCGCTGCGTGCGCGAGGAAGGCCCCCCACCAGTGATCAGGGCGCATGATGATGACCGTGCTGTAGCCGATGACGCGCAGTTGACGCGAAATTTTCAGCAGCAGCGCGTAGGGCTGAAGAGGGCGCTGCTGAGCGCTCGCGCGGTCGAAACCCGGGAAGCGCACGGTCAGAACTTGATCGAGGTCTGGGTTCGATTGCAGCACGCTGGCCGCCCACGGCCCGGCCAGCATATGGATTTCAGCGTTGGGCAGCGCGCGCCTCAGCGCGTGGATCGCGGGCGTCGTCAGCAGCAAATCGCCGATGTGATCGGGTCGGATGAGCAAGATGCGCTGACTCGACGGCGATACTGTTGCAAATGGAAACACAGCGGCCAGCTTCAACAGCCGCAAGCGCAGCTTGTGGCGCACCGACTGCGCATGGTAAGCCTCGGCCAACAGACGATTGCGCTCGGCAAGGGCTTCTCTATCCATGCATGAGTTCCCGATGAGCGGCCAGCAGGCGCGGCACGATGACTGACCAGTCGTAGTGCTGTTCCACATAGTTGCGGGCCGCGCTGCCAAGCCTCGCGCGCTCTTGTGGATCCGCCAGTAGCGATTGAACCGCCGCAGCAAATTCGCGAGCGTCCTCGGCGATGCGCATCACCTGCTCGACGTCTGAGGTCAACCCAGAGGCAGCTAGGGGCGTGGCGACGATGGCGCAGCCACAGGCCATCGCTTCCAACAGCTTGAGGCGCGTGCCGCTCCCCATGCGCAGTGGGGCGACGTAGATCGCTGCGGCTTGCAAGTAGGGCTGAACCTGTGGCACGCGACCTGTGATCTCGACGCGCTCGCTGGCGAGGGCGCGCACCTGTTCCGTCGGCTGCTGCCCGACGATCTTGAGCTGCGCCTGCGGCACGTGTGGGAGAATCTCTTTCACCAGCCACTCGACGGCGTCAACATTCGGGCGATAGTCCATCTTGCCTGTGAACACGATCAGATTGTCGTCGCGCGGCTGCGTGGGGAGCATGTAGTCATTCACTGTGATGCCGCTTGGGACGACAGTAAGCGGAGTTTGTGCCCCATAAGCGGCGAGATGGTTGCGGTCTTCTTCTGACACTGTAACAACGAGATCCGCCTGCTGGCAGAGATGGCGCTCGTAAGCGGCGATGCGTCGGCTTTGGACGTAGGAATATAAGGCCCGCGGCCATCCACGCAGCGACTGGCGGTCGATCTGGGCGATGGTGCGCTGCATGACCGCTTCGGCGTTGAACGTGTCAAACACGAGCTTGAGCGATGGGAAGCGCTCACGCAGCGGCTCTAAGTAACAAGCTGTCTCGATCCCTTCAACCTGCACGAGGTTGAAATCTTCTGTGCTCAGCAAGTCCACCACGCACTGTAGGACGCGCTTATCGTACAGCCGCGCTGCGATGTCTGGTTGGGTGGAAGTGGTCAGCGTGATCAACCGCTGTATGCGACGTTTCGGCGCGACAGGAACCGTGACCACGTGGGCGAGTTGGGCGAGCGGCGGCAGCACTTCCCCTTGTTGGCAGCACACAACCGTCAGCTCATACCCCGCTGCATGCAGACCGCGCAGCAAGCCCCACACGCGCAGGCTGCCGCCTGAAGCAGGCGGGTAAGGTAACTCTGCGGTGATGATGAGGGATTTCAAGCGAGTTTTGTTCATAGCGTCATTATAGGCTGAGGTAAAAGCATTTGATAGACAGCGAGAGTTTGCGCGGCGCACTGATCCCATGAGAATTGGCTGGCGCGGGCGATGGCTGCTGTGCGCTTCTCTTGGCGCAGCGTCTCATTCGTGAGGATGCGCTGCAGCGCTGCGGCGATGTCGCTAGGGTTTTCTGGGTCAAAGGTGATGCCTGCCTCACCGACGATTTCAGGCAGCGACGACCGATTGCTGACAAGCGGCACACATCCGCAGCTCATGCCTTCCAACGCGGGCAGGCCAAACCCTTCATACAGCGACGGTGTCACAGTGCAGTAAGCCCCATTGTAAATGATGGGCAAGTCCTCATCGGCAATGTCGCTGCGCCAGATGAGACAGTCTGATGGCAGGTTGAGCGCATCGATGCGCTGGCGAACAGCCTCAAAGTTCCAACCGGCGCGCCCTACCAGCACGAGCGGCGGCGCGTCTGGCAGGGTTGAAATGACCTGTTGATAAGCCGTGCACAGGCGGTCTAGGTTTTTGCGCGGCTCCCATGTGCCCACATGCAGAATATATTCGCTCGGCAGCCCCAGCCGCTGCAACTGCGTTTTGACCTCGGAGGCAGGCAGCGGGCGGAAGCGAGGGTGCGCGCCTCCATAGATGACAGTGACCTGCTGGGGGAGCACGTCCAACATTTGGACGATGTCATTTTTTGAGCTGTAGCTGTCGGTGAGGATGTGGTCGGCGCGGCGCACTGCCCACTCAATTTGTTGGTTGTAATAGCGCCGACTCTCAGCCGTGAGCGTCTCAGGGTAGTGTAGGAAGGTCAGATCATGAACGGTGATGAGGAACCGTTTTGCCCCAAACGCAGGGGGGATGAAGTCCGGGCTGTGGAGCAGTTCGAAACGACCCAACGCAGCCTCAGCGCCCAATGCCCACCGCTCTAGCCGATGGTGAGGCGGCGTCCACACAGTGCGCCTGCGGAAATGGGTTGACGTCGGCTGGGCTGCTTTGCGATGCTCCAGCACAGTCAGCGCGGTAGGCGCGAGCAGCTTCGCCAGCCCGTTGAGCAGCTCACGGGTGTAAGTAGCGATGCCACCGGTGCGATAAGCGTTCAGGCGCGCGTCAACGGCAATCATGGCAAGCCTCCCAGCCAGCGCCGACGCAAGGTAGCTAACGTGCCATCAGCTTCCAGCGCGGCGAGTCCTTCCTGTATGTGTGTAAGCATTTGGCGATCCCCCTCGCGTACTGCGAGGCTAAGCGGCACGCTGGCGATCAACGCCGCGCTGAGATCCTCCGTCGGCGCGTCAGATGGCAGGCGCGTCAGCGCTGGGATGAGTGCCGCGTCGCTGTGGCCGAATAGCAGCGCGTCGAAGGCGTCAGCAGAGGTCTCATAGCGCAGCACGTCAAACGGCGCGATGCGGCGCAGCCACAGCCGAGCGAGCGAATCACCTTCACTGGCGAACTCAACTGACAGACGATGCCCGCTGAGATCACGCCAGTTCACAAAGGGCTGCTGCTTGAAGCTGTACATCAGCCAACCCGCATCCGCATATGGCGTAGTGAATGAGACGCCTTTCACAAGCTGATCTGAGCGAACAGAGGCAAGCGCATCGACGCGCCCGGTGAGCAGCGCATCGAACAGCCCATCAAACGAGACGACGGCAAGGATGATTGGAATTTGTATTTGATCAGCCAGCGCCGCAGCGAGTTCCACGTCAAAGCCGCTGAGCTGGCCGCTGTTATCAGTCACGAAGGGCGCATGAGATGGATCAACGCCGAGGCGAATTTGCCCAGTGATGAGGAACAACTCAGATGAGGCTTGGTTGCTCGATGGCTGGGGGCGCAGTAGGGCGAGCATCAAACCAGCAACAGCCGCAGTGAGCGCCGCAGCTATTGCGACTGCGCGGCGCGTGGTGAAGGCAGCCATAGCTCATCCTGAAGTGTGCCAAAGGCACGCGCTTGCAGCGCAAGATAAAGCGGACGCGGGTCAAAGCTGCTCGTCACGAGGGCAAAGCCATCGGGATAGCTGTTTGAGGGGGCAGTCATTCGAAATACCCACAAGCACAAACTTTCAAGCCACGGCCACGTGTTGGCGAGGTCGAGCGCATCCAGCGTGTAGCGCACGCGGCGCGAGGGGCTGACTGCTAGCGACCAACGCGGGTGGTCGTTCCAACCGGTTTCGGTGATGTAGACCGGTTGATCGCCTGCGCCGTGAGTTTCCATCAATTCTCGCAAAAGCTCCACACGGCGAAAGTTGAGCACAGACGGCTCAGGCGGCTCATTCGCCGCAGACGTAAACCCATAAGTGTGTACTGCTAAGCCGTCAGAAAACTGGGCAAGCCCGTTCTCGTAAAGGATGTTGAGGTAGTCGAGATCGTTCCACCCGTGGGGGCTGTTCGGCGGCTCAAGGGTAGGGGCGAGCGCGCCCGTTAAGATGGTGACGGTGGGCGCTGCTGCTTTGACGGCTGGATACACCGTTTGCATCAACTGAAGGTAGCGCAGCGGGTTAACAGTTTCATAGCCCCATTCAAAAGCGAGGTTTGGTTCGTTCCAGATGATGACGGCCTCAACCTGTGTCTGATAGCGTGCAGCAAATTGTGCCGCAAAGTTAGCAAAGGCGGAATCGGCTTCTGGTGGCAGCGTGTTGAGCGTTGTGATGCGCTCGGTGCTTTCGCGCGCCCACGCGGGCACTAGGCCGAGGCGGGCGATCACGCGCAGGTTGAAGTGCTGGGCGTAGCGCATGATGAGATCGAAACGCTGCCATTCGAATCGACCGGCTGTGTCCTCAGCGTATGCCCACGGAAAGAACTCAACGATAGCTGCTGCCCCCATCTGGTAGGCCATCTCGAGCGACTTGAGGATGCGCCATTCGAAGACTTCGTCAATCAAGCGCGTGTGGACGCACAGCTTCGGCTCGCTTGTCACCACTTCTGGGGCAGGGGGGAGCACTGCGCGCGCACGTGGGGCAGCAATGAAAGTCACCAAGAAGGCGAGCAGGCTCAGACGAGCGGCCCACGTCAGCCCAATGGTGGCGGTTTGTCGGTCAAGTCGTCGCATGACATGTGATTCTAGCAAAGCGTGTCAATAGATCGAGGGCAAGCTGAACATTGTAGTCTGCATATCAATTCTGTGATATGTGTAATCGTTTTTCATTTCATGTGTATACTATATTCAGGATACCCTTAATCAGGGTATATCTAGGATGTTGGGGAGTAGTGCTATGCAAATATTCATCAGCTATCCACGACTCTGGCAGCATTTTTGCCTGATGCTGCGTGATTTGTTAGAAGCTCACGACGTCTGGATCGATCATCGCTTGTATGCTGGGCAGCAGTGGTGGCCAGAAATTGTCAAGCAGATCAGCGCGCGACCATGTTTCATCTACTTGCTGTCTGAAGCGTCGTTGAAATCTAAATATTGCAATGCTGAGCTGCAATTAGCGCATAGGCAGCATAAGCTCATCATTCCGATCAAGTGTGAGGATGTGGAATACATCCCGCAACTGATTTCCCGTTATCAAATGGTCGATATGAGCCACGGGATGACAGTTCCGGCTGTGCGCGAGCTGCTCAACGCACTGATCGTAGCGGAACGTCGCATTCGCTCGGTTGCGTCTGTCAACAGCGGCACGCGTGTCAATCCCAACAATCAGTCCGTGGACAAGACGAAGATATTGGCCGTTCCGGGCTTTGAGATTGAAACGTTGATGCAAGATATTACAAAGTCTATCGAAAGCGGTAACTTCGACCACGCCATCCTGCTGATGGAAGAAGCACGCAACCGTCGTCTGAAATTTGCAGCGTTCGACCTTGAGGCGCTGCTCAAAGACACCAAGCAGCGCCGCGAGCAGCAAGAATACCGTATCGAACGTGAGCATGAGTATCGCTTGATTGCTGCGATGATCAACTCACATGATGCAGGACTACGCCATCAAGGCTTGACGAACTTTCAGAAGTATCGCCAAGTATACCCAGATTACGACCCTCTCAACTTGAGCGCGCTGTGCGTTCCCCTCATCCTGCCAGAGTTGAAGTGGTGTGTCATCCCAGCGGGTGAAGTGACACTGCGGTATCCAGATCGTAAAGCAGCGGTCACCTATGACGTGCCGATGTTCCAAATGAGCAAGTATCCGATCACCAACGCTCAATATCAGATCTTTGTGGATGCCCCTGATGGCTACAAGGACAAGCGCTGGTGGAATTACAGCCCTGCTGCGCAGCAATGGCGCGAAAAGCATCCGACGGCGCTGCCACCCCGCAGCCCCTATGGCGACCATCCGCGCGTCAACATTAGCTGGTTTGATGCGATGGCCTTCTGCCATTGGTTGAGCTACAAGACTGGTTGGCGCATCAGCTTGCCGACAGAGCAGCAGTGGCAGCGTGCCGCGCAAGGCGATGACCATCGACAGTACCCGTGGGGGCCGCGCTTTTATCGTAATCGTGCCAACGGCGTAGAAGCCCGCGCCGATTCGACCTTGCCGGTCAACCGATTTGCTGAGGGGGCTAGCCCCTTCGGTGTGATGGATATGGCAGGCAACTGCTGGGAGTTCACCAAGACACAGCGCCGCGCTAGCGACCAAACCCTGCTGAACGAAATGGTGGCAAAAGGGGGGTCTTACCTCAGCCCGTATACGGACATTCGCGTGACGTCGCGCACCTATGTCAAGCCCAGTGTGTGCTTTGGCACAGTGGGCTTTCGCGTCGTGATCAACTTCGGAAACTGAAGAATGAAGCTACCGTCTATACCGCTAGAACACGTTCGGTTATGTGACCTGCTCTTGGCAGTAGAGATTCCCATCTCTTACCAAGATGAGAATGGTCACATGAACGTGCGGCACTATTTGAGCATCTTCGACGATGCGGGGTATCCATTGGTTGCTGCGCTGGGCATGACGCCTGAATTTCACAAAGAGCATGGCACAGGCGGCTTTGATCTAGAGCATCACATCCACTTTTTGCGTGAGGTTCACGTGGGGGATCGTGTCTCGGTGTATGCGAGGTTGGTCGGGGCGAGCAGCAAGCGCATCCATTATGTGATGTTTATGGTGAACGAAACGCGCGAGACGTTGGCTGCGGTCTTTGAGTGTGTGAACTCATTTGCTGATCTGCGTGTGCGTCGCACAGCGCCGTATCCACCGGCCATTGCTGAGGCCATCGCCCAAATGCTGGCGCGTCATCAAGCCCTGCCGTGGGAGCCGCCCCTCTGCGGTATCATGAGCGCTTAGAGCGCGTTCTCGTCGTGCTCGACCCAATGAACGCCGATGCGGAACTGCTCGTAGAGTGGATCGTGCAAGGCCATGCCCAGCGCGTGCCGCGCCACGATGCGACCCGCGGCGGCGGATGTCATGATGCCGTGGCCGCTGTGGGCAACAGACAAGAACAGGCCGCGTACCTCTGGATGCTGGTCTAAGATAGCGCGTTCGCTGGTGTAGGGGGCGTGTGACCCGTCGGCTGCCACCGTGTAGGCGGCTGTGGCGTCACGGTAGACGTAGTAGCCGACGTTGTGCCGAACCCCGCGCAAGTAGCGGCTGTCGGCAAAGCCATGTGTGGCATGGCCGAAGTGGCGCGCCAGCAGCGCCAGCGTGATCGACGGAAAACGTGGATCTTTGAGTTCGTTCAAATTGGGGTGAGGCTGCGTCAGATAGTCCGTCAAAGCTTGGCTGCTGTCGCGCTCAGGGCTACACCATTGATACTCCCAGCCAAAGATCGCGCTGCTGCCGGCCTCCGGGCGGACGTGTGGATAGGGCGCGGCGCTGATGAGCATCGGCGCATCTGGCGGGAACTGTTCATGGCGGAAATCGCTGGTGAAGCTCTGGCGTGGGCGCAGCACGACAGGCAGTGACAGCCCAGACGCGCGCGCCGTCTCGACAGCGCCTGCGCCGTTAGCGAGGATCACGCGGGCGGTTTGGATGTGCCCTGTGCGCCATTGCACGCCGCTCACCTGCCCGTCAGTGTGGCAGATCGTCGCACCTTCTACCCCGAGCAGCACAACGGCTTTTTCGGCGGCTTTGACGTATGCGTTGACTAGCCCGTAGCTGTCTAGCCAGCCCGCTTGTGGATCGTATTTGGCGGCGATCACGCTGGCATCCAGCCACGGAAAGCGACGGCGCAGCGCGGCTTCATCGAGGAATTCGATGTGGGGCATCCCTGCAGCGTGAAGATGGGCGACATCCGCTTCAAGCTGTTCTGCTTGGTTGGGGGTGAAGCCGCAGAACAAGTAGCCGCGCACTTTGGGCTGTACGAGTTGGCTAGCCCCTTCACCAATCCAGCGGTCAGCGTTAAGGTAGACGGTGAGGCTCTCAGCACATTGGTGAGCAATGCAAGCTGTTGGCCAGCAGGTGCGGAAGTTTTCAAGCGATGCCGTCGAGCTGCCGCTGGCGAGCTGCTCGGCGCGCTCGATCAGGACAACCTCAAGCGTTGGGTCAAGCTCATAGAGCGCCCAGAGCGCTGCTGCGCCGGCCGGGCCGCCGCCGATGATGATCACGTCGGCTGTTGATGGCACGTCGTCAAGATGGGGGGTGTGGACATAGCGGGGCATTCTAAGGCCTCAATCAGTCTAGATCAATTGTAATGAACGTGGTCTTACCATCTTCAATCGTCACCTCAGCGCGGAACCGCACACGCCCCCGCTCACTGATGAGCACTTCATATACCCCGGCGGGCAGATCGGCATAGGTGAAGTTTTCGTTCCATGATGGGTCGCTGTTGACTCGGTCGCCACCGTAGACGTAGGCCTCGCGCGTGCGCCCTTCGCTGCGGATGAGGACGACCTGCCCGCGGACGTCGCCTGACGCTGAGGTAACGCGCCCGGCCAACGTTCCAAAGCCCGGGTAGGGTTTGATCCAGAAATCAGGGTTGCGCGTAGCGAGGTGATCGGCTGGGTCGCCCACTCGGACTTCAAAGTGCAGGTGTGAGCCAAGCGCGATGCCCGTCGCGCCGACTGCGCCGATGGGGTCACCAGCTGCTACCTGTGCGCCGCTTGCGACGTCGACGCGCTCGAGGTGGGCGTACAGGGTGAACACGGGCAAACCCTCCACTGACAGAAGATCGTGCTCAATGATGACTAAGTTGCCATAGTAGTTGAGGTATGGCCCGAGGGCGATTTGATCGTCACTGCCGGCAAAGATGACTACGCCCGGCCCTGCGGCTAGCACCGGCGTGAAACGCGGATTGATGAAATCAAGGCCGAGGTGGACGTCAAAATTGCCGAACTGAGTGCCACCGTAGGGGTAGACGCGGGTTGCGAAGTCCTGCCAGTCTGCGCCGCGCGGGATCGGTCGCTCGAATGCGTACATCTCAACAAACGGCGGAACGTCAGCGCTGAGCGTGGGGGTGATGCGTGGCGTCGGCGTGGCGGTTGATTGGATACGCAGCACGCCATCCAAAGGCAGCGGCGTGTTAGTCATGAACTGGGCTTGAGCGCGCTGCGGCGTCTGCATGCTGAGGTTGACGCAGGCCAACAGAGCAATTGTGATGAGCGTTGGAATGAATCTCATGGGTTGGGTGTATCGTCCTCGAACGTGGGAGGTGTGATGGGCTTCACCTCAAAGCGGGTTAACTCAGTTTCTGTGATGGTCTGGCCGTTGTACTTTTCGTAGAAAAGTGGGTTTTCAATGCGGTCAACTGCATACCGCCAGCGCCCGCGGCCGGTTGAGCGCAGCAGTGATCGACATTGATCGCAGCGCACCACGTGCCGCGCGATTGGAATCCCCAAGATGCGCTCTGTGCGGGTTTCAACAGTTAGGTTCCCCCGCTCGCAGACAGGGCAGCGCGTGATGACGAAACCTTTTTCATACCTCTGCGTGTAGACTGTCCCGCGCCAATATAACGCGCCATACACAGCGAGCAGCAGCGTGATGCTCGAACTCAAGAAGATCTCTGGCGAGAGGGGCGGCGTGTTCGGCGCTGATGGGCTGGCGCTGGTGGGAAGTGTGGGCGTAGGCGATACCGGAATCGCCGCCACAGCGGGCGTAAACGTCAGTGTGGCAGTGGGTGTAAGGGTAGTCGTAGGCGATGCGGTGGCAGTCGATGTGTAGGTTGGCGTTGCACTAGCGGTCAAGGTGTGGGTAGACGTCGCGCTGGGTGTGATGGTTGCTGTGGCGGTTACAGTTACGGTTGGGCTGCTGGTAGGCGTGGGCGTGCTGCTGGGTGTGACGGTTGCAGTCGGGGTGAATGACGGCGTCGCTGTGCTGGTTAACGTCAGGCTGGGGGTAGGCGTCGCAGTCAGAGTGGGCGTTGCGCTGGGTGTGGCCGTCGGCGTGTGCGTCGCTGTGACGGTTTGGGTCGCCGTTGGGCTGATGGTGTGCGTAGGCGTGGCAGTGAAGGTATTTGACGCGGTTGGGGCGCTGGTTGCAGTGTCAGTTGGCGCTGGGGTGGTGGCCAGCGGCAAAAGAGCGAGCGGTGTGTTGGTGGCAAGCAGGCTGGCAACTGTCGGAGTGGCTGTGTTGGTAGGGCGCGGAGTATTCGTTTCAAAGGCTTGATTGGGACGTGCTGCGGAACGCGTGGCTGTCGTCGTGGGTGAA
This sequence comes from uncultured Anaerolineae bacterium, assembly GCA_937944445.1. Lineage (GTDB taxonomy): Bacteria > Chloroflexota > Anaerolineae > Aggregatilineales > Phototrophicaceae > JANWYT01. The sequence continues at coordinate 8,021 of CALDYP010000046.1, read as the reverse complement.
GGTGTTGATGTCGATGTTGATGTGAGCGACGGCGTCACCGTGGCGGTGGGAGTGGGCGACAGCGTCACGGTCGGCGAGGGCGTCGCGGTCACCGTGGGCGTGGCAGTGGCGGACGGTGTGCTCGTCCAAGTGGCCGTGGGGGTGGGCGACGGCGTTGCGGTTGGCGTAAGCGTGGGCGTCGCGGTTGGCGTAAGCGTGGGCGTGACGGAAGCGGTCACTGTGGGCGTGAGGGTGGGCGAGGGCGTCGCGGTCACCGTGGGCGTAAGCGTAGCGGTGGCGGACGGCGTGCGCGTCCAAGTGGCCGTGAGGGTGGGCGAGGGCGTCGCGGTCGGCGTAGGCGTGAGTGTGGGCGTGGCGGAAGCGGTTACCGTGGGCGTGGCAGTGGCGGACGGCGTGCGCGTCCAAGTGGGCGTGGGGGTGGCGGTCGCAGTGAGCGTTACGGAAGGGGTGGCCGTGGCCGTGAAGGTGGCTGTTGGGGTCAAGTCGGTTTCGAGGATGATCGGCAGCGCCTCGAGGTCAACATCTGCTGACCAGCGGACGAGCACTCGCTGCACCCAACCGAAACCGTCAAACTCAGCGATAGGGTTGGCGTAACGGATCATGATCCATGTGGTGTCTGCGTTGCGAGCGACCGGCTCGACAAGATCGCCCGGGCGCAAGCCACCCAAGCGCAGATACCCACGCCCCGGCCCGGCCCGAACAAAAGCCGCCGCAGCTTCTGTCACAACAACGTAGCTGCCGCTTGGGGTGGGGGTTGCGACGAAAGGCGTTGTAGTGGGTGGGAACAGCGGCGTTGGTGTTACATCGGCTGCGAGGACAGGCAGCGCGTTCAACGCGACTTCATCGGCCCACTGGACGAGGTCCCGCTGAATCCAGCCGTATTGTCGTCGGTATAAAATGAGCACCCACTGGCTGTCTTCACTCAGGTTGAGAGGACGCACCGTGTCGCCTTGAAACAATGCGCCGATGGTAGAAAACGACTGCCCGGGGCCTGATCGCACGAAAATGCTCTCAGGGATGACCACGCTGCGAGTTTCTGATTCCTGCGCGCGCGCGTGACTGAGCGCAATGGTGAACATCGCAAGGAAAAGCAGCGCGAGTCTAGATGCTGTTGTAAAAAACGGCAGAGAAACTGAATGGCTGGTCATCTGCCGTTTTATCCTAGGATTTCGAAGGCGCTGTTGCCTACAGGGACGTTGTCCATGAACAACCGCGCTGCCCACGCGCCCGGAGTGAACACAACGTCGCTGGCTCGCATCGCCAGCGCCAAGCACCGCCGAATTTCGTTGTTCGGCGCTGACCACGTGGAAGTGTGCACGACGCGGTTGTTGTAAATCCAGTCTACGCGAAAAGTCGTGCCAGCTTGTAGATTCGTGACGAGGCCTGTCATGTAGATGATGTTGGTGGAGGCGCGGTTGAAGAACTGCTGATGGGTCTCAAAACAGTTGTCCTCTGGCCGAACAAAGCCAGCAGTGCCCACCTGTTGAATGCGCATTTGGCCGTCAGCTAAGTTGAGCATTTCGGCAGCCATCGCGCCACCTTCAGTCATGGCGAGGCGTTGAGATGGGGTTGGCACTTCGTTGGCGCGCACCGTTGCGAGCAGCACGACGTTGTAGGCATTTTGTTGGCTTTCTGTTCGGGTGGCGGCCTCAATCGTGGCGTTCAGCGCGAGCACATCCACGGCGGCAGTCTGCTGGACGCTTGCAGCCTCGGTGGCAATGCTTTCATAGGGGCGAATTGGCTCAAGCGTCTCCGCCGCTTGCGGCATTGTGCCGCAGGCTGTGGAAGTCATGGCCACGAGGGCCAAAAGGTAAACCCATGAACGTTTCATAGCGGTTATCATAACAAACACGCGCTGTGCTGCGGAATGTTCAGTTTATGCGCTGCTTTTCATCTGTTGTACTATAAGTGGTACTGGGATGCTAGTCGGACGCTTGTAAGCACGAGATGAATCTGCTATGATCTTGTGTAGTAGCCCCTGTAGCTCAGTGGATAGAGCGTTGCCCTCCGGAGGCAGAAGCACAGGTTCGAGTCCTGTCAGGGGCATGTCTTCAATCATGTCGTTCCCTAACTGCTAAAATTCATTAGAACAGTATGGTCTCATCCTCACCCCTTTCTTCCGAAGGGTGTGGCACTCGCGTAGGGGTAGAGTGGGGACGTGAGCTGTCGTGTTTGTCGAGGGTGTGGAAAACCACGGACATGGCAGGCCCTGTCCCTGCATGCCGTGCCTGCGGAAGCATCACCGTGGGCGTTCTGGCTTCAATTCAGATAATCCCTGAAAAAAAGAGCTGCATGGCAATTTAACAACATCTTAGAGAAGCCTTAACAGCTGGCGGGTAGCCTATTGGTCACGGTCTAAAGAATTCAAAGGAACACTTATGATCAAGCGTGTAGCAACTTTGTTCGTATCGCTGTTTGTCGTCCTCCACTTGACCGCTGTCGCTCAGCAACCTGCTACTACACCCGAACCTGAAGCGCCCAGTGCATTCGTCGTGCCTGATGAGCTGCGCGGCGGTGAGATCATTGTCTACTCACCTTTCCCAGACGAGCAGATGTTCGACTTGGCAGAACCGTTCACTGCGCTGACTGGCATTCAAGTGCGTAACATCGTTATCTCCACGGGTGAAACCTTCAGCCGCCTTCAAGCTGAGGCTGCCAACCCGCAGGCTGATTTCTGGCTGAGCGTGCGCGCTTCGATCATCCAAGACGCGCTCAACAATGAGCCACCACTGGTTATTGAATACAAGCCGACCACGCTGAGCGAGATCGCTGAGATTTATCAGTACCCGGATAGCTCCTTCTTCACCGGCGTTGGTATGTATCCGCTGGTGATCTTCTACAACGAAGTGGCGCTGCAAGAAGAAGGCCTTGACGTGCCAGAAACGTGGGAAGATTTGCTTGACCCGCAGTACAAAGACAAGATCGTTATGCCGCATCCTTCTACCTCTGGCACATCGTACTCGGCGATGACCTTCTTCCTGCAATGGTTCGAGAACGAAACCGGCGACGTCGAAAACGGTTGGGAATACATCAGAGCGTTGGCGCAGAACGTCGCGCAGTTCACTCGCAGCGGTCGTGCGCCTCAGAACCTCGTTGCGCAAGGTGAGTACCCAATCGGTATCGGCTTCTTCGATGCTGTGTACTACTTGGGTGTGGACGGGTTCCCCATTGTGAGCGTGTTCCCTTCGCCGATCTTTGCCGATCCGTACACTGCGGCAGTGGTGGCTGGTGCGCCCAACGAAGCTCGCGCCAAGCTGTTCTTCGACTACTTGCTGACGCAGGAAGCTCAGGAAGTGCTGTTGAAGTATGGTAACTACTCGGTGCGCGAGGACATCGCCCCGCCCGATGGCGCGGTTCCGTTGAGTGAGCTGGTTGTGCTGGACTATGACTGGCAGCGTTGGGGCGAGGAGCGTACCGCCGTGCTGGATCGCTTCATTGAGGAAACTCAAGTCCAAGTGCCTGCTCAATAAGTTTCAAACCCTATACGGTTTCCCCCTCATCATGGAGGGGGAAACTGCTTGCTTGACACCCCCACCTGAATTTACCCTAATGTTGTTTGAGATCACTCAATGGCGACTATCCCTTCTGAACTGTCAACCCCGACTGCCTTCACACGGCGTTTAAATCGCGTCAAGGAACAGCCTTTCCGCATCGTCACACTGCTTGCACTGCTTGTCATCCTGATGATTTTTATCGTCTACCCAGTATCACAGGTGCTGCTGCGCAGTTTTCAGGTTGATGGGATTTGGTCGCTGGGCAATTATGAGCGCTTTTTTAACAGCCTGTTCTATCAATATACCCTTTACAATACCCTCGTCATCAGCACCTTGGCCACTGTTGGGGCGCTGCTCTTAGGGCTGATCTTCGCCTTCGGCGTGACACGTACCTCTATGCCCGGCAAGAATATATTTTTGCTGGTCTCAATTCTTCCCTTGATTACCCCGCCATTCTTCAGTGCGTTTGCTTTTATCCTGCTGTTGGGACGCAATGGCATTTTTAACCAAGTGCTCTTCAGCTTGTTCGAGACGCGGTGGGTTATTTATGGCTGGCATGGGGTGACGCTGGCACAAATTTTCACCTTGTTTCCCATCGCCTTTCTCAACTTGACAGCTGCCCTCAGCAGCATTGATCCGCGGTTGGAAGAGGCGGCTGAGGACATGGGCGCGAGTTTTCTTTACACCTTTCGACGGGTCACACTGCCACTGCTGACGCCCGCGCTGTTCAGCTCAGCTATTTTGATCTTTATGCTCAATCTGAGTGCTTTTGGCATTCCGGCCATTCTAGGCAGCACCAATTTGATCTGGCGCGAAGGGTCCATGCTGGCCCCGGAGGTCATTTTGGAAATCTTGGGGATGAACAGCAATTGGGGAATGGGATCAACGCTGGCAGTCATCATGCTGGTTCCTAGTTTTGCTCTGTTTTTGTTTCAGGGCTGGTATGTGCGCCGCCGTTCGTACATCACTGTGACTGGCATGCCGACCACCTTCGCGCCGCGCCCCTCACCTGCTTACATCAAATGGGGGGTGTTCACCATTTGCTCGCTTACGACTTTTTTCGTTCTCAGCCTGTACCTAGTCATTTTCGCTGGGGCTGTTACGGAGACTTGGGGCGTGAACTACAACCTCACTACCCGCCACTTGGAGCTGATGCTGCGCATCAATCAACAATCCATTATCAACAGCTTGCTGCTCAGTTTAGTTGGCGCAGCAGTGGCCTCGCTGCTTGGTGTGTTTATTGCGTACATTCTCACTCGCTGGAATTTTCTGGGCAAATCAACTTTCAACTTCATCGTGATGCTGCCTTATGCGCTGCCGGGGGTGGTGATGGGGCTAGGGCTGGCGGCGGGCTTCAACAGTGGCCTGCTCATCCTCAGCGGCACAGCCATGATTATCCTCATCGATTTTGCGGTGCGCCGCATGCCCTTCGGCGTCGAGAGCAGCAAATCCGCCTTGGCACAGGTTGACAGCACATTAGAACAAGCGGCCGCCGACCTAGGCGCGAACTGGCCGCGTGTGTTCCAGCGTATCACGCTGCCGCTGCTGCGCCCGACGTTTTTCGCCACATTGACCTTTTGCTTCATCCGCTCCATGACGGACATCACCTCTGTGATCTTCCTCGTCTCACCGCGCTGGCGGCTGATGTCGATTGACATTTACAACTCAGTGAGTGCGGGGCGGTTGGGCGTGGCGGCGGCGTTATCCGCGTTAATGATCATCATTATCATAGCCGTGCTCGCTGTCATCTGGCGTGTAAGTGGTTTGGGCTACCGCTTGTTCAGATTGTAAATTACGCCTTTGAGCACACAGGCTATCAGCGAAACAGAAATGAGGAAAGATGTACACCGCAACATCCTCTCACCTTTCAAACGCTTTGGAGCGCGCTCCCAGCGAACCGGTCATCATTCAAGGATTAACCAAACGGTTTGGCAAGCCAGTTGCAGTTGACAACCTTACACTTACCGCTGAAGCGGGGCAATTGACTACGTTGCTAGGGCCATCGGGCTGTGGCAAGACCACCACGCTTCGCATGATTGCGGGGTTTTTTTTCCCAGACAAAGGTGAAATTTACATCGGCACAGAGCGCATCACTGACCAGCCACCCAACAAACGTCCGACGCGCACCGTGTTTCAGAATTACGCGCTCTTCCCGCATATGACCGTCCGCGAAAATGTCGCTTTCGGCTTAGAAGTTGAGCGCGTTCCTCGTGCGCAGCAGCGCCAGTGGGTGGATGACATCTTGCAAGTTGTCGGCCTAGATGGCATGGCAGAACGCCAGCCCGGGCAGCTTTCCGGCGGTCAGCAGCAGCGCGTGGCGCTTGCTCGCGCCCTTGTCACACGGCCCAAAGTGCTGCTGCTGGACGAACCCCTCAGCAACTTAGACGCGAAGCTGCGCGTCACAATGCGTGAGGAAATCCGCCGACTTCAGACTAGTTTGGGGATTACCACCCTTTACGTCACCCATGACCAAGAAGAGGCGCTTAGCCTCTCAGACAAGATTGCCGTTATGAACAACGGTCAACTGTTGCAGTTCGGTTCGCCAGCGGAAATTTATGAACGCCCAGTCAATCGTTTTGTCGCCCAGTTCCTCGGCCTCAGCAACTTTTTGAATGGCACAGTCGAAACCAGCGAGAAAGGTAATGCCGTCATTCGCTTCGGGGACTATTGCGTGTCAGTTGCTACCAACCGTGCCTACGCCGCAGGCACTGCCATCACTGTCACCATCCGTCCGGAGAATTTGATCGTCAGCTCTGAGGGTGACGGCCTGCTGGGGCGTGTCATCAGCAGCAGTTACCTCGGCGCAGTGGCCCGTTACCACCTGCATCTTGAGGGTCAGTCGGATGAAGTCATCGCAGATGAACACGCGCCATCTGGTGATCGTCTTTATCAACCGGGCGATGCAGTGCGTGTGCGCCTGCGCGAGGGTCGCGGGTTTGTGCAGTGAGTTTTTGCTGGCAAGATTCAGTCAAAGTTTTCAACACAGATATGTGCAATTTGGTCGGCGTTTAGGCCCTAAACTCTAATTCATGAGTGAAGCGGGACTGAAAACGCTGGCTTCTTGTCTGAGATAAAGGCTTGGTCAACCGTGAAGACGGTGATCTGCTGCTAGCAAGGCCGTGCAGGCGCACGACTGGCCACTCTGAGGTTTCACAGCGCCTTAACGTATTTTATGCTATGATGCCGAAGCATGCTCAGATAATTTGGAGGCAAATTATGGGGTGGCGTTCGGCATTTACTCGTTCTAGTAGTGCGCCTGAACTACGTGCTCAGACCGAGCCGATCACGGCTGACAACGTCGCGCGCATGACCGAGCTGCTGCGGTTTGGGCGGGGCACTATTGAACAAACTGCCTACGCGCCAGACGGACGGACGCTGGCAGTGGCGTCGTCGATTGGCATCTGGCTGTATAATGCGGACAATCTGAACGCCGAACCACGCCTCATCGAGGGGCACACGGGCTTTGTAACCAGCGTAGCGTGGTCGCCGGACGGGACGCGGCTGGCGTCAGGGTCGGATGACAACACAGTGCGAGTGTGGGATGCGGCGAGTGCAGATGAACTAATCGTCTTTGAAAGGCACATGCGCGAGGCCCTGAGCGTAGCGTGGTCACCGGACGGGTTGCGGCTGGCGTCGGGATTGAATAACGGCACAGTCTGGGTGTGGGACGCAGCGAGCGGAAATCAATTGTCTGTCCTCGCAGGGCATACGGACAGGGTAACCAGCGTGGCGTGGTCGCCGGACGGGTTGCGACTGGCGTCGGGGTCGGATGACGGCACGGTCAGAGTGTGGGATGCGTCAAGCGGAGATCAACTGGCTGTCTTTGAGGGGCACACGGACAGGGTAACCAGCGTGGCGTGGTCGCCGGACGGGTTACGATTGGCGTCGGGATCGTCTGACCGCGCGGTGCGAGTGTGGGACGCGGCCAGCGGCGCTCAACTAGCCGTCCTTCATGGGCACACGTTCGGGGTAAGCAGCTTGTCATGGTCCTCGGATGGGTTGCAGTTGGCGTCGGCGTCAGATGACAGCACGATACGCCTGTGGGACACGACCAATTGGGACGAACTAGCCATCCTTCGTGGGCACACGTTCGGGGTAAAAAGCGTGTTGTGGTCGCCGGATGGGTTGCGGCTGGTGTCAGCTTCAGATGACAGCACGATACGCCTGTGGGACGTGGCGAGCAGGGAGCCTCTAGCTGTTGTTGAGGGGCATATGCGCGGGGTGTGGAGCGTGGCGTGGTCGCCGGATGGATTGCGGTTGGCGTCGGGGTCGTGGGACGGCACAGTGCGGGTGTGGGACGCGGCCAGCGGAGATGAGCTTGCCATTCTCAGGGGGCACACCCGCGAGGTGAGCAGCGTGGTGTGGTCGCCGAATGGGCTGCGGCTGGCGTCGGGGTCGTGGGACGATACAGTGTGGATGTGGGATGCGGCAAGCGGAGATCAGCTTGCGCTCCTCAGGGAGCACGAAGACCAAGTGAACAGTGTGGCGTGGTCACCAGACGGAACGCGGCTGGCGTCGGTGTCAGAT
>CALDYP010000045.1 GCA_937944445.1 uncultured Anaerolineae bacterium | reverse complement strand
TGCTGCGGACGATGAAAAAAACGGACAGGGCAGGCCCTGTCCCTACAATGCTGCTGCGGACGATGAAAAAACGGACAGGGCAGGCCCTGTCCCTACAATGCTGCTGCGGACGATGAAAAAAACGGACAGGGCAGGCGCTGTGGGGGTCACAACTCGCTGCGGCGCATCTGCTCATCGACCGCGCGGAAGGCCAGCACCGCCGCCACCAACGGATACCACAACGCCCCCACCGCGCCAAAGCCGACCTCCATCAGCCACAGTTGGTTGATCTGCTCGCTGCCTGCCAGCGGCAGGCTGTAGGCGAACAGGCAGGCCGCGAGGAACGCCCCCGCGATCCCGATGAGCCACAGGCCGTTTGTCGGCGCGGCGGGCAGATAGGCGTCCAGTAGCATCGGGTCGCGCGGGCTGCGGCGGAAGTACAGCACGGCATACGACACGCCGATCAGCAGCAGCGAGGCGACCAGCGGCCCCGTCGTCAGCGCGCCAGAGGCGAGCACGGGCAGGCTGAGGGCGATCAGGGCGGCGATCAGCAGCAGGAAGGGCACACCGGGCAGGCGCAAGTCGATGGGGTGAAGCTGGCGCAGCGGACGCCGCAGCCCCCACCACAGCCCCACGCTGAGGGCGAACACCCCGCCCGTCAGCAGCAGCGCCTGCTCCAACGGCACGAGCGGCGCAACCTGCGGGTTGAAAACGGGCATCCAGCGCAGCCACACGCCGAGGTAGAAGCCGTTCCACGCGGCTACGGGCAGGATCAGCCGCTGCGTTCGGCGATCCACCACGCGGCACAGGACGAGCATCAGCCCGAACATCTCCAGCGCGGTCAGCCCATACGCCCCCAACACCCGCGTGAGCAGCGTCCGCGGGAAGTCGGCATGGGCGAAATCGGGCGCGATGAGCAGGCCGATCAAGAGCGCGCCGATGGCGATCAGCGCCATGCTGTCGTAGATGTCACGGATGCGAAAGCGCACAGCGAGGTCGAGCAGCAGGGCCGCGATGAGCGTGCAGACGAAGCCGCGCCCCAGCCAATCGACGATCGATAGGGCAAGCGGGTCTGTCCAGATCAACACGTCTGACCCGAAGAGCAGGAGCGCCCCAAACCACAGGCGCACCCCCCAGACTGTGAGCAGGCGGCGAGACACGCGCGGTTACGGGATGATCAGCACCTGCCCGACGAAAATGCGATTTAAGTTGTAGATGCCGTTGGCAGCGGCGATGGCCCACGGGCTGCGGTTGGCGCGCCGTCCGATCTGGATCATCGTGTCGCCGGGCTGGACGACGTAACGCGGCCCACGGATCGGCGTGTTGTTGACTGGCGTTGGCAGCACAACCGCCGGCGGCTGAACTATCGGGAGGGGCGTCGGCTGAACTACGACGGTGTTGAGCGGGACGAGCAGCACCTGCCCGGGGATCACGACGGTCGTCACGAGGTTGTTCGCTTGCAGGATGGCCGCTTGAGTCGTGTTGTAGACGCGAGCGATGCTGTCGAGCGTGTCGCCCTGCCGAACGATGTAGGTGATGGTCTGCTGCGGTGGGAGCGCGCCGCCGCCTTGCCCCGCGCTGAGGTTGGGCTGATAGCTGGCAGGCGGCACATAGCTGGCGGGCGGGATTTGCAGCACCTGCCCGGCAAAGATCACGTTGGGCGTTTGCAAGTTGTTGAACGCGCCGATCTGCCGCCACGAGGACAGCCCAAAGCGCGCTGCGATGGTGTTCAGGGTGTCGCCGCGCTGCACCGTGTAGGTGGTGACGCTCGTCGGCGGGACGGGCGCCGTGACCAGCGGCGGCGTGGTCGATGGGATGATGAGGACTTGGCCGGGCAGGATGCGGTTTGGGTTGGCGAGGTTGTTGCGCGTGATGATCGACTGCACGCTGACGCCGTAGAGCCGCGCGATGCGCGTCAGGTTTTCCCCGCGCTGCACGGTGTGGCTGCGCTCTTGTGCGGCAGCGCTGGCCGCGCCGATCAGCAGCACGATCAGCAGCACAATAATCTTCTTGCCCATCAAACCCTCCTTCACATCTTGACCAATTGTTTCTATTGTATCGTTATGACGACAATTGCGCACGTTGGGTTCCATTGTGGGGAGTGTCTAAATTCGAACAGAGGACTCATCCAGCCCCCTTCAGCGGGCGCGTCCTAGCCGAGTGCTTGAGCGCTCGGCGCGACTCCCCCCATTGTGAAGGCCTCATCCCCCAACCCTTCGGGAGTCAGGGGCTAGCACGCCGCCATTCTTCTAACTCGTAAAATTCCGTTCATTTTGGCAAACTATAGGCTGACGAGTTAAGTTCTCACCATACTGGGGCAAGTTTTGTGGTAACGTATGCCGATAAACCGTGGTTGAAGCACTATGAGCCGGGCGTGCCGACCACGCTAGGGACGCCGCCAGAGCGTACCGTACAATCGTATCTGCGAGACACGGCGGCCCGCCATCCCAACCGGCCGGCGCTCATCACCAGCGTGCGCTTGCCAGTCGTCGGGCATCAGAAGCACGTCGTGACCTATAAAGAACTGGACGAGGCGAGCGACGCCTTCGCGGCGGCGCTGGTGGAGATCGGCTTGCAGAAGGGGCAGCACGTCGCCCTGCTGATGCCCAACATCGCGGCCTTCGTCATCGCCTATTACGGCATCTTGAAGGCGGGCGGCGTCGTCGCCACGATCAACCCCGCTTATCCCCCGCCCAAGATTCAGTATCAAGCCAACGACTGCGATGCGGTGGTGCTGGTGACGATCACCGCGCTGTACAACACGTTCAAATCGGTGCAGGCAGGGACGAAAGTCCGCCATGTGATCGTGACCAACGTCAAGGAATACCTTGCGCCGCTGGCGCGCACGGCCTTCTCGGCGACGCAGGAAGAGAAGGGCGGCCACGCGCTCAAAGAGATTCAAGCGGGCGATTTCTGGTTCCAAGATCTGCTGCGCAAGCACAAAGGCCAAACGCCGGAAGTCGTCGTTGAGCCGGACGACATCGCCTTCTTGCAGTACACCGGCGGGACGACCGGCACGCCCAAAGGCGCAATGGCCACGCACCGCATGCTGGCGTTCAGCACCGAACAGGTCGGCGCGTGGACGAACGTTGACTACACCAAGTACGGCAAGCACTACAAGCGCGAGAACTTCACGTCGGTCGTGGCGCTGCCGATGTTCCACATCTTTGGCTTGATCGTCGTGCTCAACCAGTCGATCTTGTGCGGCTGGCAGGTGCTGCTCGTCCCTGATGCGCGCGACACGAACACGCTGATTGACCTCATCGCCACCTATAAGCCAGAGGTGATGTGCGCCGTGCCGCTGCTGTGGCACGCGATGGCCAACCATGACCGCGTGAAAAAAGGCGAGGTCAACTTCAAGCACATGGTGCTGGCGATCAGCGCGGCGTCGCCGCTGCATCGCACCGTGTGGGAGGCGGCCACAGCCGCGGGCGTCCCGAACCTTGTAGACGCCTACGGCCTGAGCGAAGTGCCCATCGGCAACCACGCCAACCCGATCACGGGCCCCGTCCGCCCGAACTCGGTCGGCCTTGCCATGCCCGATGTGGACTTTCGCATCGTAGACGTGGAGACGGGCACGCGCGTCCTGCCGGTGGGCGAGGTGGGCGAGGTCATCCTCCACGCGCCCAACGTGATGCTGGGCTATTACAACCAGCCCGAAGAGTCGGCGAAGGTGCTGCGCGAGCTGGAGGGCAAGCGCTGGATGTACACGGGCGACGTGGGCTACATGGACGAGGAAGGCTACCTCTACTTGGTGGATCGCAAGAAGGACATGGCGATCATCGGCGGCTTCAACGTCTACCCGGCCAACATCGAGAAGGTGTTGAAAGAGCACCCCGCCGTGGCTGATGCGGGCGTGTGGTACGTGCCGCACCCCAAAGTCGTCGGCGAGGAAGCCGTGCAGGGGTGGATCGTCCTCAAGCCGGGGATGACCGTCAAGAGCGCTGAGCTGGTGGCGTTCTTGAAGCCGCACTTAGCCGCCTATGAAGTGCCGCGCAAGTACGTTTTTGTCGACCGCCTGCCCTACAACGACGCCGGCAAGCTCGTTCGGCGCGACCTGCCCAAGCTAGAAGGCGTCACCGAGTGACGCGGGCGGCCTAGCCCTGCAAGGTGAACTCATCGCTGTTGAGCCATAATGGATCGCTGTAGAGGCCGAGCGGCGCGTTGAGCAGGATGCGCCGCCGCCCGCTGGCCAGCTCGTGAATCACCCACTGCGGCGCGCCGCTCGCGCTGGGGGCGGTGTAAGCGATGAAGGCGTCATCTGGGCTGAAAGCCGCTGCGGGGTTCACGAGGCGATCCGCAATCAGGCGCACGTCACCGGTGGCGCTGTCTCGTAAGTTGATCTGGTCGCGCCCGATCCCAAGCAGCAGCGCGCCGCTGTTCGACCACACGAGGCGCTCGATGAAGGGCGGGAAGAGCGTGGGGAAGACGCGGCGGCGGCCATCTGGCCCGGGGGCGGTGTAGACGTTGGCGTTGGCGGCGATCTGCCCGCCAGTGAGGACGCGATCCACGATGAAGGCGATGTCCCCCTGTGATGACACAATCGGGAAGCGGTTGGGGCCGTAGCCGGTGTGCGGCACGACGGTGCTCGTAAGCTGCGTCACGGGGTCGAACGTCAGCAGCGCGTCCGTGCGGACGTAGTAGAGCGTGTCGCCTTCCCACACCATGCCGTAGAACGTGGGCAGCTCCAATCGGACGAGCGGCTGCTGGTTGTTGCCCTCAGGGCAGGCTCCGCTGCCCGTCACGCTCGCTTGGAAGATGTTGCCCGCCGCGCCCTCGGACGGCGCAGCGAACCACGTCAAGGTGTCGCTGTCGCGCCATGCAGGGCGCTGCGCAAACCCAAAGCGCAGGCACGACACCTGCTGGAGGTAGTTCCCCGTCAGATCCATCACGAAGATTTCGCTCAGGAGGGGGGTGATCTGAGCGACGAAAGCGATCAGCGCACTGTCGGGCGAGAGCGTCAGATCGCGGATGAACACGCCCGGCTCAAACTCGCGCAGGACGCGCGGCGCGTCGCTGGCGAGGTCGTGGGCGATGAACTGCCGCCCATTGACCACGTAGTAGAGCGTGCCGCTGACCTCAAAGGTGTTGGGAGTAGGCGTGGCGGGCGCGCGCGTCGAGGGGGGCGTCTCGGTCGGCGGCGGTGCAGTCGGCGTGAAAGTAGGCGGCAGCACAAGGCCGCGCGGGGTCTCGGTGGGGGTGAGCGTTTCGGTGGGCGCGTCAGTCGGTTGAACAGCTGCCGCCTGCGTTTGGAGGTCGCTCAGGTTGGCTAAGGTGGGCAGAGGGGGTTCCGCGGGCTGGCAGGCCGCCAGCAGCGCCGCCAGAACGAGTAGGATTGTTTGCTTCACAGGCGCACCTTTCGTCAGGTATGATGAGTACCGCACACCCTCAGGGCGCATTATAGCTCAGTTTCCGCGTTCGACGGGCGCTGTAATGCTCATGAAACATGGAGAAGGGAGACCAACCATGAAACGATTCGTCGTAGGGCTGTTGATGCTCAGCGTGGCGGCTGTCAGCGTGACGGCGCAAGTGCCCGCCCAGCCGACGCTGCCCCCGCCTGACCCCGCCCAGCCTGCGCCGCTGCAACCCGCGCCGCCCGACGCGGCCCAGCCTGCGCCGCCGGCGGCCCCGGCGCTCAGCCGCACGTGCCCCGCGCAGGTGACCGCCGCGTTCAACGCCGCGCGCTTGATCTGTGAGAACTTGCAGGACGGCCAAGCCTGCCTCGGCAACGGCATCGTAGAGACAACCGCGCGCACCGAGGGCGCCGCGCTCGCCCAGCCTGCCGATCGCCGCCCGATCACCGACTTCACGAGCTTACGGCTGCGCACGCTCGACACGGAAAACGGCCTGCTGACAGTGGTCGCAGCGCGCCCGCGCCTGCTGACGGTCAACAATCAACTGGTCAACGTGTTGATGATCGCCTTTGGGGACGTGACAGTGACAGATGATGCCGACGTCGTGCAGGAAGTGACAGGCCAGCGCAGCGGGCGCGTCATCGCCGACTTCGGCCTGAACATTCGTCGTGGGCCGGACGGCGGCGCGGACTTGCTGTGGCAGCTTCGCCCGGGCGAGTCGGTCACGGTGACGGGGCGCTTAGCCGATCGCTCATGGGTGCGCGTCGTCATCCCCAACGGCTTTGGCACGCCGGGTTGGGTCTACGCGCCGTATTTGGAGATCGCCGGCGGGATTGAGACCGTGCCGGTGGTGGATGTGAACACGCCTGCGCCGACCCCCATCGCGCAGCAGACGCCCGAGTTCACCACCATGCAGGCCTTCATCGTCAGCAGCCGCGATGTTGATCCGTCGTGTGCCGATGCGCCCAACAGCGGCCTGCTGCTGCAATCGCCCGACGGCCTGTCCAGCCGCGTGCGCACCCGCATCAACAAGGTGTTGATCGAGTTCAACGGCACGCTGTTCATCCGCAGCCAGCCCAACGCCAGCTTTTCCGCGATCGTCCTAGAGGGCGAGGCGCGCTTCATCGCCGACAACTTCCGCTCGGAGGCGGTCTCAGGGTTGGAGGTGATCGTCAGCGTGGACGGGCAATCGCAAGCGACAAGCGCCCCCGTGCCCGACACCTACGACGCGAGCTTAGTGCGCCACTTGCCGGTGTCGCTGTTAGGGCGCTTGGTGGCGCTACCCGCGGTTGACCTGCCAGAGCCAACCCCGCAAGAAGCCGCCGCGACAGAAGAGCCGACGCCAGAAGAGGTGACCGCGGTTGAAGAGCCGCCGACGCTGCCGGACGCGCTGCCGACGCCCGTCGTGCCTGCGGAGACGATCCCCGACGCGCCGCCCGTCACCGGCAGCTTGACCAGCGCCGCCACCGGCGAACTGTGCGGGGCGGCCCCGGCCACGCTGACTGAGCCTGCCAGCCCCGTTGGGACGATCACCGACGTCGGCGGCATCTGGCGCGCCACGGCCGGAACAACCGCCACCTTTGAAGTGAGCGGCGGCACGTTCCAGCCGTCGTTCAACAACTTCATCCGCTTGAACGCCGTGACTGGCATCGTCGCCCAAAGCGGCGATCAGCGCGTCCTCACCCACACCTTCCAAGCGGACACGGCCTTCTCTGCGTCGTTCTCGTCACAGGCAGGCGAAACGCTAACCGTCACCGTGCGCTGCGGTTCGTAACACTTTGTCAGGCATGTGAGATGGGACTGCGTGATCATCCGTGCACGCAGCCCCATTCGTCGTGAGATTCGCATAGATTTGCCATGGAGTTATTGCAGTTCGCGCATTACTTGTTACAATACTTTTAAACAGCTTAAGCTATCTTTAATTGAGTTTTTGAATGGCCGCGACAACCATTACCAACTCTGACTTTGTAACGGAAGTTAAGGTCGATCGCCTCAAAACGATGAACCAAGTCACATTTGTGGCGGCGTTTGTGGTTTTGATGCTGGTGCTTACATTCGGTGTTACGCGGGCGCTCTCGCAAGATGGGGCAGTCGGCATTGCCATTGGCTGCGTGGTGCTGATGGCAGGGACGGCGCTCTCGCGCTTTGTGCTCAAGCAAAATTACGTCGATACGGCGTCGTGGGTGTACGCGCTGAGCGGCATGGCGACCGTTGCCGTGCTGATCGCATTTGGTGACCAGACGGCGCTGCAGACGCTGGTGTTCGTCTACCCGGTGATCGTGTTCGTGGTGGGCTTGTTGATCTCGCCGACGAGCACGATTGGGGCGTTAATCCTCTCAATCGTGCTGACGTTTGCCGTGCCGAGCGTGAAGCAGGGGCAGTTCGTCGCCACGCCGCATCAAGGCTTTGCGGTTTTCGTCATGCTGCTGGCGGCGGCCTTTGCGGCGCAGGTCTCAGGCGAGCTGTATCAAGTGGCCGAGTGGGCGCTGGCCAACTACAAGCGCGAGCGCAAAATGAACGATGAATTGTTCCAGAAGCGGCAAGAGCTGACGCTGAGCCTCAAGCGCAGCGAAGTGCTCAGCGAGAATTTGATGCACGCCAACGCCGAGCTGGAGGCCGCCAAGCGCGCCGCTGAAGAAGCCAAGAACTTCCGCGGGCAGTTCCTCGCCAACATGAGCCACGAGCTGCGCACGCCGCTGAACGCCATCATCGGCTTCAGCGAGACGATGCTGCAATTCCCCATTATGTACGACGATGAAAAGCTGCCCCCCGCCTACGAGCGCGACCTCTCGCAGATCTACAGCAGCGGTCGCCAACTGCTGCACGTCATTAACGACATCCTCGACCTTGCGAAGGTGGACGCGGGCAAGCTCGAAGTGTCGATGTCGGCGGTCGATCCGCTGCCGTTGATGCTGGCCGCGATGAGCACTACCAAAGGCCTGCTCGCCAACAAGCCGGTGATCTTGGAAAAAGACCTGCCGGAGGACTTGCCGCGCGTGTGGGCGGATGAAACGCGGCTGCGCCAAGTGCTGCTCAATCTCTACAGCAACGCCGCCAAGTACACCGACAAGGGGTCGATCAAGCTCATCGCGCGCGTGGAGGGGAATGAGCTGATCGTGGCCGTCAAGGACACAGGCATCGGCATCGACCCCGAATATCACGACAAGCTGTTCAAGGAGTTCCAGCAGGCCAAAGCGGGCGGGCGCGATGCGCGCTCTGGCTCTGGCTTGGGCTTGGCGATCTCCAAACAACTGCTCGACTTGATGGGCGGGCGCATTTGGATGGAAAGCGCGGTCGGGGTTGGCAGCACCTTCTACTTTGCGCTGCCCGTGTATCGTGAGCAAGACCGCCAGCCCATCCGAACAGATCAACCTGTAACTGCTGTTGGAGTTTGAAATGCGCATTTTGTATGTAGAGGACAACCCGGCGAACGTCTTTCTCGTGAAGCGCGTGGCCAAGATGGGCAACCATGAGGTCATCAGCTTTGTCGATGGCACGGAGGCGCTCGCGCGCTTTCACAGTGTCAACCCCGATCTGGTGCTGATGGACATCCAGATCAGCGGCGAACTGAATGGGTTGGAGGTGGTGCAGCGCCTGCGCGCGGACGGGGTCAAAACGCCTATCGTGGCCGTGACGGCCTATGCGATGGTCGGTGACCGCGAACGCTGTCTAGAAGCTGGCTGCGACGATTACATGGCCAAGCCGCTGCCGATCCCGCATTTGGTGCAGTTGTTCCAGCAGTACGCGCAGAACACCCCCGCGCGCTTGTCCACGTCGGAGCGGCTGGCCGTGTCGGTGCTGCAAGAGAAGCCCGACATGTCAGACACGCAGCCGCTGCCTGCTATCAGAGAGGAGGACGCTCCCGCATCCTCACCCGCTGATTTGTAATCAACAAGCCACAGGAAATATATTACATGTCTACAAAAAATGTTCTTATTGTTGACGACACGGACGCCAACCGTTTTTTTTTCGAACGCTTAATGACCCAAGCAGGCTGCACCGTGACCAGCGCGCGCAGCGGCGCAGAGGCCGTCACGGCCATGACCGCGCTGCCCGTCCTGTCTGCTGCGCTGGTGGACTTGGAGATCGGCGACATGAGCGGGCTTGAGCTGCTGGTGCGGCTGCGGCGTCAGCACCCTGAGTGCTGCTTGATCGTGGCGACCATGCACGACGACCGCAGCATAATGGAGAGCGCCTTCAGCAAAGGCTGTGACATCTTCCTCGTCAAGCCGCACGGCTTTACCGACTTGTTCAAGCGGCTGAGCCTCACCTCGGCGGACGGGCTGCGCCCGCAAGTGCCGCTCATCATCGACCAGTACGGCGTGCGTCAGTACGTGGTGGCGCAGGCCTAGCGCGCGCCGCCTGTCACGTGTGCATCCCTAACGCGCGGGGCAGCAGGCTGTAGCTGACTTGCTGCGCAAAGGCCCCCTCCCCGTCGAGGTCGAGGCCGATTTGTCCGCCTGCTGTGTGGGTGATGGTGACGACGCTGCCGCGCTGAAGCTGCACATGTGGGCTGAAGATGTGTGCGCCGCGGTACATCTGCTGGAGCAGTCGCAGCACCACTGGCAGTCGCAGATCGCCCGCGGCGACGAGGTCAAACAGGCCATCGTCGATCTGTGCGTCCGGCGCGACCTTCAACCCCTGCCCGAAGAACTGCCCATTGCACACCGCCGCCAGATACACCGGCCCCTCCAACCAGCGCTGACCGTCCACGTCGATCTGCATCGGCGTCGGGCGGTAGGCCAGCAGCGCTTTCAGGATCGCCTTTAAGTAGGTGATGCGCCCGCCTTTGGCCGACGCCTCGACGCGCTTCACCACCTCCCCGCTGACGCCGACGCTGCTCGCGTTGAGGAAGAAGCGTTCCTGCCCATCGAGCAGGGCGCGCCCCACGTCCACATTGCGCAGGCGCGCGCTGGCGATCCAATCGACCGCTTGAGGGATGCTCAGCGGCATGGCCGCCCCGCGCGACCAGTCGCGGCCAGTGCCAGCCGGCAAGCTGGCGTAGGTCAGGGGGTGATGGGGGTGGGCGTGGTTGTGGCGGAGGATGGCGTTGACGCTGTAGTGGTTGGTTCCGTCGCCGCCAATGCTGATGACGCGCGTCACCCCGCGGCGGCTCGCGCTGCACAGCACGTCCGCCACGTCATCCTGTGAGTTGGTCTCGACCGCTTCAACGTCGCCCAGCCGCGCGCGGATGTAATCCGCGTGCCGCTGCCAGATGCGGCGGGCACGCCCGCCGCCTGCATGGGGGTTGATGATGATGAGTGAGCGGGTCATCGGTCACGGGCGGGGGGTGTACTGGCCGACGACGACCCATTTGTAAGTAGTCAACTCTTCTAGCGCCATCGGGCCGCGCGCGTGCAGCTTCTGCGTGCTGATGGCCACCTCGGCCCCCAAGCCCAGCGCGCTGCCGTCGGTGAAGCGCGTGCTGGCGTTCCAGTAGACGGCGGCGCTGTCCACGGCGTTCAAGAAACGCTCGGCGGCTGCGGCGTCCTCGGTCAAGATGCCGTCGCTGTGTTGGGTGCTGTGGGCGCGGATGTGGGCAATCGCCTCGTCTAGATCGCGGACGACTTTCAGCCCCAGCGTGAGGCCCATCCACTCGGTGTCGAAGTCGCCTTCACGGGCGGCGCGCACCGCGGGGTGATCGAGCAGCGCGTGGGCGCGCGGCTCCGCGCGGAACTGCACGCCCGCCGCCGCCAAGCGTTCGACCACCTGCGGCAGGAAGCTGGCGGCGATCCGCTCATGCACAAGCAGCGTGTCGAGCGCGTTGCAGACGGCAGGCCGCTGGAGCTTGGCGTTGGCGATCACGTCGAGGCTGGCGGGCAGGTTGGCGCTGTGGTCAACGAACAGGTGACAGATGCCCATGCCGCCGATGATGACCGGGATCGTGCTGTGCTCGCGGCAGAAGTCGTGCAGGCTGGCCCCGCCGCGCGGGATGATCAGGTCGATGAACTGGTGCAGCTTGAGCATCTCGGTCACGTAGCGCCGATCGGCGCTGGCGACGTACTGCATCGCGTCGTCAGGGATGCCCGCCTCGCGCAGGGCGCGCCGCAGCACGTCCACCAGCGCGAGGTTGGTCGTCAGCGTGTCGCTGCCGCCGCGCAAGATGACCGCGTTGCCCGTCTTGAGCGCCAGCGTGCTGACGTCAACGGTCACGTTCGGGCGGCTCTCGTAGATCACGCCCAGCACGCCGATCGGCACGCGCCGCTTGTGCACGCGCAGGTTGGGCGGCACGTCGCGTTCGTCGTAGACCGTGCCCACCGGGTCGGGCAGATCGACCACGCGCCGCACGTCGGCGATGAGGCCGCTCATGCGCTTCTCCAAGTCCAGCCGATCGCGGATCCACACCGGGTCAACCCCGTTGGCCGTGGCGCGGGCGATGTCCTCGCGGTTGGCGCGCAGGATGTCGTCGGTGTGGGCAGCCAGCAGGTCGGCGATGCGCCCTAACGCGGCGTTCTTCTGCTCAGTCGTGAGCGCCGCGAGGTGCTGGCTGGCGGCTTTCGCCCGCTGGCCGAGTTCGAGCATGTTGATGACGTCTGATGAGATCATGCATCCACCTTGAAATGAACAAAATATCGGGGCTGGGTTTGGCGCGCCACCCCCCCACCCCTTCTTCAGGAAAAAGAGAAAGGGGATGAGGCCTCACCCCGACTGACTCAGACACTGCCAAAATGCTGTCAACTGACGCAGATTTCACCTGATTTTGCCCTAAAACGCTCAATTACACAATGTAGGGCGTGCTCGCGCCGGTTTTCTTGAGGCCGTATGGGTCGATCACGACGTTGACGCAGGCGGGCTTGCCGCTGGCGAAGGCGCGTTCCAGCGCGGGCAGGATGTCCTCTGGCTGTTCGACGAACTCGCCGTAGCCGCCCAGCGCCTCGACGACGCGATCATAGCGGGTGAGCGCGAGGCCTGTCGCAAACGCGCGATCTGCCCCCATCATGTTCTGGATCGGCAGGCGGATTTGCCCCCAACCGGCGTCGTTGCCGACGATGCTCACGATCGGCAGGTTGAAGCGCACTGCCGTGTCGAACTCGAAGCCGTTCAAGCCGAACGCCCCATCCCCGTTGATGATGAGCACGCGCTTCTCAGGAAACAGGTGCTTGGCGGCGATGGCGAAGGGCGCGCCCACCCCCAAGCAGCCCAGCGGCCCGGGGTCGAGCCACTGGCCGGGCAGCGTCAGGTCGATCACTTTGGCGCAGGCGCTCACGATGTCGCCGCCGTCGCCGATGAGGATCGTGTTCTCGTCGACCAATTGGTTGATTGCGCCGCCCATGCGAAAGTGGTTGATCGGCACGTCGGGCAGCTGCATCCACGCGGCTTGCTGCTCGTCAAAGGGGCGTTCCAGCTCGGCGCAGCGCGCGCGCCAGTCGTCGTAGCGCACGCCTTGCAGCCCCTCGGTCAGCGCCTCCAGCACCAGCCGCGCGTTGGCGCTGATCGCGACGTCGGCTTTGCGGTTGTGGTTGAGTTCGGCCTCGTCGTGGTCGATCTGGATGAGCTTGGCGTCACGGCTCCAGCCCTGCCCGTACTTCAAGCGAAAGTCGAGCGGCGTGCCGATCATGACGACGACATCGGCTTCTTTGAGCGCTTGCCCGCGCGATGCTTTGAAGCAGTTGGGGTGGGTCATCGGGAGCGTGCCGCGCCCGCCGCCGTTGGTGTAGACGGGGATGGCGGTGGCGTCGGTCAGGTCGCGCAGGGCGGCGCTGGCGTCGTCCCAGTAGACCTGCGTCCCGGCGATCAGCACGGGGCGCTGCGCCGCGCGCAGCAGCTCAAACATCTGCTGGACGACGGGCAGGGGCGGCGCAACTGGCGCGGGCACGACGCGTGGCGGCATCGCCTCTGGCGCGTCCACGGTGTTGAAGAGCACGTCGAACGGCAGCTCGATGAAGGCCGGGCCGGGCCGCCCGCTGAGCATGATCTGGTAGGCTTCATGAAACGCCTGCGGGATGTCGGCGGTGTTGGTGACGGTGAAGCTGGCCTTCGTGAAGGTCTTGAACATCTCGACTTGGGGCATCTCTTGCAGCGCGCCCATCCCCTTCGTCTGGAGCGGGGCCGCCCCGCCCAACAGCAGCAGCGGGCTGCGCGCTTGATAGGCGTTCGCTACGCCGGTGACGGCGTCCGTCACGCCCGGGCCAGCCGTCACGACGCACACGCCGACGTTGCGCGTCAGGCGGGCATGGGCGTCCGCGGCGTGGGCGGCGGCCTGCTCATGGCGGAAGTCAATGATGTGGAGGCGGTGGTTGGCGCAGCCCTCGTAGATCGGCGCGATGTGCCCACCGCACAGCGTGTAAATGGTCGTCACGCCCTGCTGCGCCAGCGAGCGGGCAACCAACTCTCCCCCGTGAACAAAAGACATCAGGTTTTTTCCTAACAAGAACGTTTATTGGGGAGATTTTAGTGCAGTCTCAGCGCCGTGACAAACAGGCGATCGTCTCGGTTGGTGTGAGTGTTCAAGCTGGCTCATGGGTTCCCCTTCATGAAGGTCTTCTCAAATGACGTGACGCATGCCTACTCTAGGCTCATGTGGATCGTCTCGGCCAGCACACGGTTGATGCCCGGCACGCGGCACAGCTCTTCCACGCTGGCTTGGCGGATGGCTTGGATGCTGTTGCCAAAGTGCTTCAGCAGCGCCCGCTTCTTCTTTGGGCCGATGCCCGGAATCGCCTCCAGCTTGCTGGCCATGCTGGCCTTCGTGCGCTGGTTGCGATGGGTGGTGATGGCGTAGCGGTGGGCTTCGTCGCGCACCCGCTGGATCAGGTAGAGCGCGGGGCTGCGCCGACTGAGCATCACGCTCGTCGGGCGGTTGGGCAGGAAGACCTCCTCAAACTGCTTGGCGAGGCTGGCGACGGGCACGCGCTCGGTCAAGCCGAAGGCGGTCAGCACCTCCACCGCCACCCCAAGCTGCCCTTTGCCGCCGTCGATCAACAGCAGGTCGGGCAGCTTCTTCCACGTCTCATCTTTGTCTTGGCCGCCCGGCTCGACGGTCGGCGGGTTGTCCACGGCGTCTTTCCAGCGGGCGAAACGCCGGGTGAGCGCCTCGCGCATGCTCTGGAAGTCGTCCGGCCCGTCGTGGATCACCGTGCGGATGTTGAAGCGGCGGTATTCGCTCTTGGTTGCCACGCCCTGCGTGAACACCACGCGGCTGGCGACGATGGACGTGCCCTGCGTCGTGCTGATGTCGAAACACTCGATGCGGTTGGGGATGCGCGGCAGGTTCAGCTCGCGCTGCAATTCGGCCAGCGCTTCCTCGTGTTTGGTCGTGTCGGTCTCGTATTGGGCGCGGATCATGCGCATGGCTTCGGCGGCGTTGCGCTGCGCCAGCGCAATCAGCTCGCGCTTGTCGCCGCGCTGCGGGACGGTGATCTCGAGCTTTTTGCCGCCGCGCTTGTCGCGCAGCCAGCGTTCGATGATGCGGGCTTGTTCGATGTCCTGCGGCAGCAGGATTTCGTTGGGCACTTCGCTCGCGTCGGCGTAAAACTGGGTGACGAACTGTTCGAGCACGGCTTCATCGGGTTCTTCGTCGGCGTTTTCGAGCTGGCGGCTGTCGCTGCCGATGAGCTTGCCGTTGCGTATGAAGAGGATCTGCACGACGGCTGTGCCCTCCTCGCGGGCGATGGCGATCACGTCTTGGTCGGTCATCTTGGGGCTGACGGCTTTGTGGCGCGTGGTGATGAACTCGATGGCTTTGATCTGGTCGCGCAGCAGGGCCGCGCGCTCAAAGTTGAGCGCCTCCGCCTCGGCCAGCATCTCGCGCTCCATGCGGGCCAGCACGTCCTCGCTCTTGCCGCTCAGCACGTCCATTAGCTCCTTGATCATCGCGCGGTACTGGTCTTTGTTGACCGCGCCGATGCAGGGGGCGTTGCACAGTTTGATGTCGTAGAACAGGCAGGCGCGCTCGTCGCGGCCGGTGATCTCACGGTCGCACGTCAGGTAAGGGAAGGCGCGGCGCAGCGTGCGCAGGGTGTTCTGGACGGCCCACATGGCGGCATACGGCCCAAAGTAGCGCGCGCCGTCGTTCTCCACGCGGCGGGTCGTCTCCACGCGCGGGAAGTCGTCCTGCCATGTGATGCGGATGTAAGGGTAGCGCTTGTCGTCCTTCAGGCTGATGTTGTAGCGCGGCTTGTGCTGCTTGATCATGCTCTCCTCGACGATGAGGGCTTTCACCTCGTTCTCGCAGAGGATGTACTCAATCTCGGCCACTTGGTCGCGCATGCGGATCGTCTTGGCGCGGCCATCGGCGCTGCTCGTGAAGTAGCTGCGAACGCGATTGCGCAGGCTCTTGGCCTTGCCGATGTAGATGATCTTGCCCGCGGCGTTCTTCATCAGGTAGACGCCCGGCTGGTGCGGCAGGTTGTCGAGGATGGACTTGAGATGGTCAGACGGTGTGTAGGCCATAAGCAGCGTGTTGGTGGATGATTTGTTCTAAATCATACCGCAGCGGCAGGCTGTGCTACAATCTATAAAATTGACCGCCAACCGCTGGAGGCTGTTGCGATGGCCGCCCCAACTAAGACGATGACGCTGGCTGAGTACCTCGCGCTGCCAGAGACGACACAACCGACCGAGCTGTTAGAAGGAGTGATGCTGCAGATGCCCGCGCCCACCGATCGCCATCAAGCGGTTGTGATCGCCTTGCTGCGATGGCTGCTGCAAACAGTGACCGATGGCACACTGCGCACTGCTCCGACGGATGTGGCCATTCAGGCGCAGTCGGTCGTTCAACCTGACTTGTTCTGGATCGCGCCGGACAGCGCGTGTGTGCTGGTGGACGACCGCTACTGGCAGGGCGCGCCGGACTTGGTGATCGAGGTGACCTCAGAGTCAACCGCGCGGCGTGACCGTCAGATGAAATATGCGCTCTACGAGCGATCAGGCGTGCGCGAGTATTGGATCGTTGACCCGCGTGATGGCAGCGTGGAGGTATTCCAGCGCACGGGCGAGGGCTTCCGTCGCGTGGGCATCTTCTACGCCGATGAAACGCTGACCTCGCCGCTGCTCAGCGCAAGCCTGCCGCTGCAAGAGGTGTTCAAGGGCGTATGAGCCACGTTCCGGTGCTGCTGGCGGAGGTGCTGGCCGCGTTGATCCCACATGAGCCGCCGCTGCGGGCGATCGACGGCACGCTGGGGGCGGGCGGCCACACGCGGGCGCTGCTGGAGCGCGGCGCAGGGCATGTGCTGGCGTTTGACCTCGACCCGCAGGCGGTCGCGCTCGCCCGCGAGACTACCGCGCCCTACGCGGCGCGCCTGACGATCGTGCCGGACAGCTATGAGCGCATGGCGGAGCACGCGCGGCGGCTCGGCTGGGACGGCGTCGACGCGATCCTGCTCGATCTGGGCGTGTCGTCGATGCAGCTCGACACCCCGGAGCGCGGCTTTGCCTTCCGCCACGAGGCCCCGTTAGACATGCGTTTCGCCGAGGATGGGCGCTTGACCGCCGCGGACATCGTCAACAGTTGGGATGAGCGGGCGCTGGCCGACGTGTTCTACCGCTACGGCGAGGAGCCGCTCAGCCGCCAGTACGCGCGCGCCGTCGTCCAGCAGCGCCCGATCCACACGACGACGCAGCTCGCCGCGCTGATCGAGCAGGCCGCCCCGCGCCCGCGCGGCAAACCCGCCGCCAAGTCGATCCACCCGGCGACGCGCGTCTTTCAAGCGCTGCGGATCGCCGTCAACGACGAACTGGGCGTGATCGAGCGCACGCTGCCGCGGGCGATTGACCTGCTGCGGCCGGGTGGGCGGCTGGCAGTCATCAGCTTTCACAGCTTGGAAGATCGCATCGTCAAGGACGTGTTCCGCGAGGCGGCGACGGAGGTCGTCTCGCCGCCCGGCATGGCCAGCATCCGCCCCAAGCCGGCCACGGTTGACCTGATCACCCCCAAGCCGATTGAAGCCAGCGCGGAGGAAATCGCCCGCAACCCGCGCGCCCGCAGCGCCAAGCTGCGCGTGGTGCAGAAGCGCGGCGCGTGAAGGCCACAGACGGCAGCGTAGTGCCCGCGGGGAGGCGCGCCCAACCCTGCCTGCGTAGGGGACAGGGCGCGGCGTCCGTCACCCCGTCCGCGTCTACCCACCGTGACCTCGCCTGCGCAGGGACAGGGCCTGCCCTGTCCGTTTTTTCCCGCTCCCCACTTGCGCCCTGAGTGTGCCTCGTTACAATCAAGGTAAATGAGCAAGCAGTGAATGGCATCATGGCGCAAACGTGGGTGCAGCACGCGCTAGCGCGCACTGGCTGGAAGCCGCAAAATCAAGTGGTGACGCTGGGGCTGCTGGCGATCTTGATTACGCTGGTGTTCGCAGGCATCTACCTCTCGCAGGTGGCGAACTTCGCCATCCTCAACCGCGAGACGCAGGGCCTCATCGAACAGCGCGACCAACTCGAACGACGCAATGAGGAACTGCGTGGCCAGATCGCCGAGCTGGAGACCGTGCCCCGCCTATTGGAGCGAGCGCAAGCTCGCGGCTTTCGGCTGGCGCAAGCGACCGACCTAGAGTATCTGGTGGTTGAGGGGTACAATCCGAATCGGGCGATTACGTCTGCGCCGCTGGTGGCGCAAGAGGTCAGCCCGAGTGTGCCGATTTATGATGAGACGTTCAGCGGCTGGCTTGAAGTTCAGATCGACCTGCTGCGCCGCCAGTTTGAGAGTTTTGGTCAATAGTTCTTCTTATTAAAGGAAGGCCGACGGCTCATGGCAAGCCTGCCCATCCAAGATCGCCAGCAGATCATCAACCGCCGCCTGCCCTTCGTGATTGGCTTCTTGCTGGTCGTCAGCGGCGGGTTGCTCGTGTCGGTCTCGCGCTATCAATGGCTGCCGCCTTCCGTAGAGCGCGAGTTCATCGCGCAGGGGCAGCGCAACACGAGCAGCCTGCGCCGCCTGCCCGCTGAGCGCGGCATCATCTATGACCGCGACGGCGAACCGCTGGCCTTCAACACGATCGAGTACGAGGTGGGCGTCAGCGCGAACTTGGTCGTGCCCTCGCGCCGCGTCGAGATGGCGCGGCAGCTTGCCGTCATCCTCAACATCGACGAGGTGCGCATCCTCAACCAGTTGAACACCAACGCGCCGTGGCAGTTGATCGCCCGCCCCGTCAGCGCGGAGGTGGGCCAGCGCATCGCCGATTTGAACATGTTCGGCATCATCCTGAACCCGATCCAGAAACGCTACTACCCGCAGGGCGACCTTGCGGGGCAGGTGATCGGCTTCACGATCCCAGACAACAACGACGTGTCGCGCGGGGCGCTGGGCGTGGAGGGCTATTACAACGCGGCGCTGGCTGGGCAGACGCTCACCGAGCAGGTGCGCAACGTGCCGTTCGAGCTGCCCGACAACGAGCGCCAGACGGCTCAGCGCGGCACATCGCTCGTGTTGACGATTGACCGCGACTTGCAGTTCTGGGTAGAAGCCCAGCTGCGCGCCGCCATTGAAGAGACGGGCAGCACCCGCGGCACGATCATCTTGATGAACCCGCGCAATGGCGACATCCTCGCGATGGCCAGCTACCCCAACTTCGACCCGAACAACTTTGCCTCAGTCTCGGATCCACGCCTGCTGCGCAACCCAGCCATCAGCGACATGTACGAGCCGGGCAGCGTGATGAAGGTGATCACGGTGGCGGCAGCGCTGGAACTAGGCGTCGCCAACCCAGACTGGACGTACAACGACACCGGCGCGCTGACGGTGGGCGGCATCAACGTCCGCAACTGGGATCGCAACGCCTACGGCGTGGTAGACATCACGACGATGCTCGTGCAGTCGCTGAACGTGGGCGCGGCGCAGTTGGCGCTCAACATGGGGCCAGAGCGCTTCTACAGCCAGATGCGCACCTTCGGCTTCGGGCTGCCCACGCGCGTTGACCTGCCCGGCGAAGAGGCGGGCATCATGCGCGTCCCCGGTGAACCAGACTGGAGCGAGGCCAACCTTGCGACGAACGCCTACGGGCAGGGCATCAGCGTGACGCCGCTGCAAATGCTGACGGCGGTCAACGCCATTGCCAACGACGGCCTGATGATGCAGCCGCGCATCGTCCTCCAAAAAGTCGATGGCGACAGCGTCGTCAACAGCGACGTGACCGCGCTGGGGCGAGTGATCTCTAAAGAGACCGCCGACGCGGTGACGATGATGATGATCCGCGTGGTGGAGGACGAGAACGGCGTGGGCTTGGCGCGCTTGCCCGGCTACAGCATCGCCGGCAAGACGGGCACAGCGCAAATCCCGACGGCCACCGGCTATGAGCCGAACGCCAGCATCGTGAGCTTCGTCGGCTTCCTGCCCGCCGACGACCCGCAGGTGTCGATCATCGTGCGCT
This sequence comes from uncultured Anaerolineae bacterium, assembly GCA_937944445.1. GTDB lineage: Bacteria > Chloroflexota > Anaerolineae > Aggregatilineales > Phototrophicaceae > JANWYT01. The sequence goes on along the minus strand of CALDYP010000045.1, from coordinate 61,256 downwards.
TGGATCGCCCGCGCGACTATTGGGGGTCGCGGGTGGCGGCGCCCGTCTTCCGCCGCCTCGCAGAGCGCTTGGTGATCTTGATGGGCATCCCGAACGACGAAGTCCGGCTGCGGCTGCGCAGCATGGGCGGCAACACTTCAGGGCAGTGATGATGGAATCGCCGCTGCCGCTTGCGCTGACGATTGGCTTTGTGACCTTCCTGCTGGGGGTGATCTGGGGTGCGCCGTTCATCGAAGTGCTGCGCCGCCTGCGCGTGGGCAAGCAGGTTCGTAAAGAACTCCAAGACACCCACGGCAAGAAGATCGGCACGCCCACGATGGGCGGCTTCATGATCATCATCCCGGCGACGCTCATCATGCTGGCGCTGAACGTCCCGAGCATCCTGCTGCGCGGCGAAGGCGCGAGCATCTTCCTGCCGTTGGGGGTGCTGTTGGGGTTCGCTTTGTTGGGCTTCATCGACGACTGGGAGGGCATCCGCAGCTCGCGCGGGATCGTCGGCGAAGGCCTCTCGGCGCGTGCCAAGTTCGCGGGGCAGGTGGTGTTGGCGGGCGGGGCGGCGGGGGTGCTCTCGCTCTTTGAGGGGGGCTTCGCCTTCGCCAACGAGATGAAGATCCCGCTGCTGTCGTTCTCGCTGCCGCTGCCGCCGCTGTTGTTCATCCCGATCACGATGTTCATCATCATCGGCACGTCGAACGCGCTGAACTTCACCGACGGGCTGGATGGGCTGGCGGGCATCATCACCGCCAGCGCCTTTGCCGCCTATGGGGTGATTGCCTTCTTGCAAGGGCAGGTCTACCTTGTGCAGTTGTGCTTCATCTTGGTGGGGGCGTCCTTCGCCTTCTTGTGGTATAACGCCCACCCCGCGCAGTTGTTCATGGGGGACATCGGGTCGCTCTCGTTGGGGGCGACGCTGGGCGTGGTGGCGGTGATGACCGGCGAATGGCTGCTGCTGCCGATTATCGCGCTCGTGCCAGTCGTGGAGATGCTGAGCGTCATCCTGCAAGTCGCCTCAGCCAAGTACTCGCGGCGCTACTTGGGCGCGGACATTCGCATCTTCAAGCGCGCGCCGCTGCATCATCACTTTGAACTTTCTGGCTGGAGTGAAACCCAAGTGGTGCAGCGCTTTTGGCTGGTGGGCATTCTCAGCGCGATGGTCGGCGTTGCGCTCGCGTTGTTGTAAAAGTCAAGCAAGGTAAAGCACATGCCAGACGCGCTGAACGGGAAAAGGGTCTTGGTGTTAGGGTTTGCGCGGCAGGGGCAAGCGCTGGCTCGCTGGCTGCCGACGTTGGGGGCGTCCGTCGTGGTGAACGACAGCCGCCCGGCTGATCAATTCACCATCTACCCCGACGACTACCCCAACACGCGCTTTATCTTTGGGGGGCATCCGGAGGAGGCGCTGCGGCGCGTGGATCTGGTGTGCGTGTCGGGCGGTGTGCCGCTGGACAACCCGCTGGTGGCGCTGGCGTTGGAGAAGGGAATCCCGCTGACCAACGACGCCCAACTGTTCATCGAGCGCTGCCCCGCGCCGATCATCGGCATCACCGGCAGCGCGGGCAAGACGACCACGACCAGCCTCACGGGCGAGATCGTGCGCCGCGCCGGCTATGAGACGTGGATCGGTGGCAACATCGGCCACGTGCTGCTCGATGTGCTGCCGCAGATCACCCCTGAATCGGTCGTTGTGATGGAGCTGAGCAGCTTCCAACTGGAGCTGATGAGCGTCAGCCCACAGGTGGGCGCGGTGCTCAACATCACCCCCAACCACCTTGACCGCCACAAGACGATGGAAGCTTACATCCGCGCGAAGGCCAACATCATCCTGCATCAGTACCCGTCAGATATTGCCGTGCTGTGTGAGGACGACGCGAACAGCCTTGCGCTGGAGGCGGTGGCGCAGGGCGAGATTGTCACCTTCAGCGCGCGTAAGATAGTCACGGACGGCGCGTTCTTGATGGGCGAGCGCCTGATCTTGGCCGGGTCGGCTAGCTATGACTATCAGCCGCATGTGCTGTGTGAGCGCGGTGATGTCCCGCTGCGCGGCGATCACAACCTGCTGAACGTGCTGGCGGCCTGCGCGATTGCGGGCAGCCTCGGCATTGCGACGGATCGCCCGGGCATCGAGCCAGAGGTGATGAGCGAGGCGATCCGCAGCTTCAAGGCTGTGCCGCATCGCTTGGAGGTGGTGCGCGTGCTGCGCGATGTGACCTACGTCAACGACAGTATCGCCACCGCGCCAGAGCGGTTGATCGCCGCGCTACGCAGCTTCAACGAGCCGCTGGTGCTGCTGTTGGGCGGCGCAGACAAAGACCTGCCGTGGGAGGCGGCCGCGTCGCTGGCGATGCGCAAGGCGCGCCACATCGTGCTGTTTGGCAAGGCCGGCGAGAAGCAGGTAAGCGACAAGGTGGCCAAGCTGCTCACGCTGCGCGGGGCGGATCAAGGCGTGTTCACGCGGGTTGAAACGCTGGACGAAGCGGTGCAGGTGGCGGCGCAGGTGGCGCAGGCGGGCGATGTCGTGCTGCTCTCGCCGGGCGGGACGAGCTACGACGCCTATCGGGACTTTGAGGCCCGCGGCGAGCACTTCCGCCAGTTGGTGCACGCGCTGGAATAAGCGTGCGTCACGCCGTCGACTGAGCGCGGCGCATCACCGCGCGGACGGCCTCTTGTGCCGCCGGTGAGTAGCGCTCAAAGTGAAGCGGAAGCTGCGTGTAGTCCAAATCTGCGTCGTAAGCGCTCTCGACAAAGACGCGCTGATAGACCTCTTCTAATGGGAGCGTGATCGTCTCGCCTGTTACAATGGGCACGCTGGGGGACGGCAGCGGCTCATCAACCTCAAAGTGAAACAGCCAAGTCTGGCGTGGCTCGCCCCATGCGGGCGGAACGACGACGAGGCGAAACGATGTGACCGTTGGGAGCTGTTTGTAGGCTGGTGGCTGCTCGTGCAGTAGGTCAAGCTCCACAAAAGCGATGTCCGATTGCAGGATTTGGCGGCGCTTGAGTGCGTAGACATCGAACCCGCCAGACGGAGCCTTGTTGGTAGGGGAAAGCAACTCAAACCACAACACAACCCGCCCAGAGGCATGATAGACCGCTATTGCGCTCGGCTCGTCTTCTGGGTCATCTTGCAGGAGCAGTTCGTGCAAGTTCATCACTTGCGCTGAGGCAGGAACCACATACGCGCTGGGCTGTGTCGGGCGTTCCTGTGGGTCGAGCACGATCAGATCGGGCTGTTTGGGGCGGGTTGGCAGGTCAATCCGAAGCTGAATTGATCGCTCGACCGTGACACGGTAGCCGCGCCCTGTGAGCGCCTGCGCCAGCGTGTTGCGCAAGTAAGCGAGGTAGACCGTGTGGAAGTCGCGCCAGCGGTCGTCTTGTTGCAGCCAACTGTTCAAATGAGCGTTGACGCCGCGATAGGGGTTGCTGCGGCTCATCTCCGGTGCTCCGCCTGTCTGCCTTTTGCCCATTATAAGGCATTCGGCTATACTCAACGTGGGAACACGAGAAGGTCACAGCGCATGACAGATCGAACATTGGAAACGACGCCCCGCAGGCGGTCAGCCGCGCCGTCTGGCGAGGTGAAGCGCGAGGAACGGCTGGGCTTGTGGGCCACGCTGGACAAGCCGATGCTGCTCATCGTCGGCGTGTTGCTGACGATTGGCTCGATGATGGTCTACAGCACAACGTTCTACTGGAATCAGCAGTTGTTCATGGATCAACTGCGCAACGTGCTGATCGGCGGCGCGGCGGCGACGGTGTTCGCGGTGGTCGATTATCGCTTCTGGAAGCGGTTCGCGCCGCTCATTCTGTTCGGGACGATCGTCGTCATGGTCGGCGTGTTGGCGCTGGGCGATACGACGTTCGGCGCGCGCCGCTCGCTGATTGCTGGGCGCTTGCAGCCCGGCGAGCTGGCGACGCTGGCCACGGTGATCTACATGGCCGCGTGGTTGAGCGCCAAGAACGCCCGCCCGGATACGCTGGTCGGGATGATCTTGTTCGGCGTCATCACCGGCGTCGTGATCGTGCCGGTGGCGCTGCAGCCGGATCTCAGCTCGGCGGTCATCATCGCGTTGACGGCGTTCATCATGTTTTTCCTGTCTGGCGCGCGGCTGGTCTACCTCATCGTCGGCTTTACTGTGGCGGGGGTGATCGGCTTGGGCGTGGTGCAGGCGACGCCCTACGCCCAAGACCGCGTCAACAGCTACTTGATCGGCCTGCAAGACCCGATGCGCAACAACTACCACACTCAACAGGCGATCATCGCGTTCGTCAACGGCGGGTGGCTGGGGCGCGGCCTCGGCCAGAGCGAGCAGAAGATTGAGTCGCTGCCCGCGCCCCACACGGACAGCATCTTTGCTGTGATCGGCGAGGAGCTGGGCGTGATGGGCGCGGTGGTGGTGGTGGGCTTGTTCGTGGCGTATATCATCCGCGGCTTTCAGATCGCACGGCGGGCGGTGGACCCGTTCGGGTCGCTGTTGGTGGCGGGGTTGACGTCGTGGGTGGCCATTCAGTCGCTGATGAACATCGCCGTGATGACCGCGGTCATCCCCTCGTCGGGGCTGCCGCTGCCCTTCATCAGCTACGGCGGCTCGGCCTTGTTGGTGTTGATGGTAGGCTTCGGGTTGATTTTGAGCGTGGCGCGGGTCTCGGCTCAGCGTGGCGCAACCACACAACGGAGACAATATGGCGCGACTGCTGATCGGCGCTGGCGGGACGGGCGGACACATCTATCCCGCACTGGCCGTCGTGGAGGCGCTGCGTAAGGGCGGCCAGCCCCACACGATCACCTTTGTCGGCTCAACCGATGGCTTTGAGCGCCCGCTCATTGCGCAGAGCGACGCGCAGCTCGACCACTACGCCGAGGTGAGCGCGGGGCCACTCAATGGGGTGGGGGCGCTGCGGGCGGCGCGCAGCCTCGGCCAGATCGCGCTGGGCGTGGCGCAGGCCGCGCGCTTGATCCAACAGCAGCGCCCGCAGGCCATCCTGCTGACGGGCGGCTGGCCCAACGTGCCGGTGGCGCTGGCGGCGTGGGCGCGGCGCGTGCCGATGCTGGTCTACCTGCCGGACGTCGAACCCGGCCAGACGATCCAATACCTCGCCAAGTTGGGGCCGCGCGTAGCCGTCACGGTTGAGGCGTCGCAGCGCTATTTCAAGCCGAGGCAGACGGTCGTCACGGGCTACCCGCTGCGCCAATCGATGCTGACCGCCACGCGCGCCGCCGGGCAAGCGCACTTCAAGCTTGACCCGCAGCGGCGGACGCTGCTCGTCTTCGGCGGCAGCCGCGGCGCGCGCAGCATCAACCAAGCGCTGGAGGCCATCCTGCCCGAGCTGCTGGCCGACGGCGTGCAGGTGATCCACGTGACGGGCACGCTCGACTGGGAACGGTCACAGGCCGCCACGCCGCCGCACCCGCACTATCACCCCTTCAGCTACCTGCACGCCGAGATGGCGCTGGCGCTGGCGGCAGCGGATGTGGCGGTGTGCCGCGCGGGGGCCAGCGCGCTGGGGGAACTGCCCCATTTTGGGCTGCCGGCGGTGCTCGTGCCCTATCCGCACGCATGGCGCTATCAACGCACCAACGCCGACTGGCTGGCAGAGCGCGGCGCGGCCATCCGCCTGAACGATGAGCACATGGCTGAGCAGCTTCTGCCTACACTCCGCAGACTGCTGCAAGATACGGTACAATGGGAAGCAATGCGCGCAGCCGCCCGCAGCGTAGCCCGTGAGGGCGCGGCGGCGCTGGCGCAGGAGTTGATCCGGTTGGCGGGTGACGAGACGTGATCGAACTAAACATTCTGGTGTGGGCGCTGGCGATCATCTTCGGGGTGTTGGGCTGGCGGCGCGGCTGGACGAAAGAAATCATCTCGATGGCGGGCATCATGCTCGGCTTGTTTGGCTTGTTCCAGTTTGACAACGTCATCCGTGGGCAAGTTTTGCTGGCGTTCCCCAACGATCAGCGCTTCTACATCCAGACGATCCTGTTCTTGATCATCGTGGGGTTGGCCTATGACGACCGCATCGGTCGCCAGACGGGGCAGCGCCAAGACAACCGCGATCCGCTGCAGACGCGCGCGCTGGGGGCGCTGGTGGGCTTCGCCAACGGCTACCTCATCGGCGGCACGATCTGGTATCTGCTGGACATCAACCGCCTGCCCAACGGGCAGTACCCGCTTGCGCCCTATATCGTCGCCCCGCCGCCGGGTACGGCCAGCGCCTCGGCCATCGCCAACTTGCCGCTCTACGTGTTGACGAACAACGGAACCAACGGCGATCTGCTGTCGCTGGCGGTGGTGGCGCTGTTCATCGTCGTCTTAGCGTTGATCTAGAGGAGGGGCGCACATGGTTGAACTCTACTCGATGATGTGGATTTTCGCGCTGGCCTTCGGCATCATCGGCTTCCTGCGCGGGTGGAACCAAGAGCTGGTGGCGACGGGCGGGCTGCTGCTGGCCATGTTCGCCATCTTGCAGTTCGACAACGCCACGCGCGGGCTGTTGTTCTTCACGCTGCCGCGTGAGCAGATCTTCTTGATCGAATTGGCCATCCTGCTGTTTATCACCTTCACCGTCTATCAAAACCGTGAGCTGCGCGGGGTGCAGGCGCGCGCGCGCAACAACCTCGGCGCGGGGGTGCTCGGCGCGGTGGTCGGCTTTTTGAACGGTTACCTGTTGGGCGGGGGCATCTGGTATCTGCTGGACATCAACGAATACCCCTTCCAGCAGTTCATCACTGCGCCCGCCGTCAACAGCCCCAGCGCGCAGAACATCAACACGATCCCGCTGGTGTTGGTGGGCGGCGGCGCGAGCGGAACGGGCGACCTGCTGGCGGTGATCGTGATCGTGATGCTGTTCATCGTCTTCGTCTTGCTGTAGCCGCCTATGCGCTTTTCGCTCGACCAGCCAGTGCACTTCGTGGGCGTGGGCGGCTTTGGGATGTCGGCCATCGCGCGGGTGATGCTCCAACAGGGGTATACCGTCACCGGCTCTGACCGGGCGGAGAACGCTCTCACGCGCCAGTTGGCGGCGGCGGGGGCGCGGGTGTTCATCGGGCACGCCGCGGGGCAGATCGGCGCGGCGCAGGCGGTCATCATCTCGTCGGCGGTACAGCCCGACAACCCAGAGGTGCGCGCCGCCCACGAGCGCGGCGTGCCCGTCTTGAAGCGTTCCGAGATGTTGGCGGCGCTGCTGGATGGGCGGCAGACGCTGGCCGTCGCCGGCACGCACGGCAAGACCACCACTAGCGCCATGCTGGCACACATCCTGCGGGCGACTGGTCACGACCCCTCTTACATCGTGGGCGGCGTGTTGGCCAACACTGGCGACAACGCGCGTCACGGCGTAGGCCGCGCCTTCGTGATCGAGGCAGACGAATACGACAACATGTTCCACGGCCTGCGGCCATACGTGGCGCTCGTGACCAGCCTTGAGTACGACCACCCCGACTTCTTCCCAACGTATGACGCGATGATCGCCAGCTTTGAAGCGTTCGTGCGCCAGCTCGACCCTGACGGGCGGCTCATCGTCTGTGCGGAGGGCGACGCGCGGCGGCTGGCCGCGGTCAGCCCTGCGCCAGTCGTGACCTACGGCTTGAGCGGGGGCGAGTGGCGCGCCCGTGATCTACGTTATGCGGGCGATGAGATGCGGTTTGACGTCTGCCACGGCGACGACCCCGCCGCCGAGGCCGTTGTGAGGGTTTACGGGCAGCACAACGCGCTCAACGCGCTGGGGGCGGCGCTGGCAGCAGCAGCCTACGGCGTGCCGCTGCGGGATGGGCTGGCGGCGCTGGCGACCTTCCGCGGGACAGGCCGCCGCTTCGAGGTCAAAGGCGAGGCGGACGGCGTGATCGTCATCGACGACTACGCGCACCACCCGACCGCGATTGCCACGACGATTGAGGCGGCGCGGCAGCGCTACCCGGAGCATACGCTGTGGGCGGTCTGGCAGCCGCACACCTTCTCGCGCACACTGGAGCTGCGCGACGAGTACGCGCGCGCCTTCGACCGCGCCCACCACGCGCTCGTAACCGACATCTTCCCTGCGCGCGAGGCGTTCACGGATCGTGTCCACAGCCGCGACGTCGTAGCGCGCATGCAGCACCCGGATGCGCGCGCCACCGGCGACCTGCACGCGACGGCGCAGGCCTTGATCGCAGAAGTCACCGCGCCGGCGGTGATCTTGATCATGAGCGCGGGCGACGCCCCCCAAATCGGTGAGCAGTTCCTCGCGGCGCGGGGGGGCTTGTGATGACCAGTTGGGCGCAGATCGCGGCGGGGTTGCCGCAGCAGCAGCCCATCGGCAAGTACACCGCGGCGCGCATCGGCGGGCCAGCGGATTACCTCTTCGTGGCTGACAGCGCGACGACGGACGATCAGCTCGTGGCGCTCTTCAGCGCGGCGCTGCAAGCGGGCGTGCCCGTCCGCGTGATCGGCGGTGGGGCCAACATCCTCGTGAGCGATGCGGGCGTGCGTGGGCTGGTGATCGTCAACCGCGCAGCCGGCTTCGACTGGCAGGCCGATGGCACGGTGACGGCGCGGGCCGGGACAGGCCTGCTGGCGCTGGCGCGGGCAGCGGCGGCGCGCGGCTGGCGCGGCTTTGAATGGGCCATCGGCGTGCCGGGCACGCTCGGCGGGGCGCTGGTGAACAACGCGGGCGCGCACGGCTCAGACATGGCGGCCAGCGTCGTAGACGCGCGCATTGCCCACGCCGACGGCACGATTGAGACATGGCCGGCCGAACGGCTGCAATTCGGCTACCGCGCGTCTGCGCTCAAGCATCACCCCGCGCCATTCTTCGTGCTGACTGTTCGCCTGCGCTTCACAACGGATGACCCCGACGCGATCCACGCGCGCATGGCCGAATACACGGCCCACCGCCGCCGCACTCAGCCCACGGGCGCGAGCCTCGGCAGCGTCTTCAAGAACCCCCCCAACGACTACGCAGGGCGGCTCATCGAGGCGTGCGGCCTCAAAGGCTGTCAGATCGGCACGGCGCAGGTCTCGCCGCTGCACGCCAACTTCTTCCTGAGCGACGGCCACACCCGCGCTGCCGACTACCGCGCGCTGATCGAACACGTCCAACAGGTGGTGCAAGAGCGCTGCGGCGTCTGGCTGGAGCCGGAGATCCAGTTCGTCGGGGAGTGGTGACTGAATTGCACATGTGCCCCCAATAGACTATGATTGAAAAGAAAGACTAGTCAGACAGAGCTTGCGGGATGATAGGCACACGCAACCGCCGTGAACGACGGCAGCGCGGCACAGGCTACACCGGTGTGCTGCGCGACAGCCGCATCACACCCAGCACCGAACCGATCGCCCTCAACCACAGCGCCCCGCGCGACAAGGGCTTTAGCTGGCGTTGGGTGAGCGCGGCGATCATCGTCGTGCTGTCGCTGGTGCTGGTGTTCTTCTACACGTCGGGCGTGTTCTACGTGCGCAGCATCGCGGTGGGCGGCCTGAAGTACCTGACCAAAGAAGAGGTGTTCGCGTTTGCGGACATCGCCAACATGCACATCTTCTGGGTGAACCCGCAGGCAGTGCGTGAGAACCTGCTGCGCTCGCCGAGCATCGCTGATGCGCGCGTGCGGGTCACATGGCCGCCGCAGATGGTGCACATCGTGGTTGAAGAGCGCGAACCGGCCCTCGTCTGGGAGCAGGGCGGGGCGGCGGTGTGGGTCGATGTGCAGGGGCGCATCATGGCGCAGCGTGTCGATCGGCCTGATCTGCTCGTCGTGCAGGCCTCGGAGTTCGTGCCAGAGGGGCCGATGAGCGACCGCGGGCGCGTCAGCCCGGAGCTGGTGTTGGGCGCGCTGCAAGTGCAAACGCTCATCCCAACCGTGACCCGCCTGCGCTATGAGCCGGCCAAAGGCTTGGGCTTTGTTGACCCCGGCGGCTGGCAGGTGTGGCTGGGCACGGGGCAGCACATCGCCGAAAAAGTGGCGATCTACCGCGCGATTGCCGCGGAGTTGGTGGCGCGCGGCATCCAACCCGGGGAGGTCAACGTGGCCGACCCCGACTATCCGTACTATACCAAGCAATGGGGATCGTAGAGCGCGGTTCATGAGCGAAATCGTCGTCGGCCTTGACATCGGAACCCACAAGATTTGTACGATCGTTGGCGAAGTGCGCGCCGATGATATTTACGTGGTTGGCCTCGGCATCGAGCCGAGCAAAGGCATGAAGAAGGGCGTCGTCAACGATGTGATGGCGTTGTCTGGGGCAGTGTCGGCCTCCATCCACAAAGCCGAGCGCAGCAGCGGCTTTCAAATTCAGCGCGCGTTCGTGAGCGTGGCCGGCGGGCACATCCAGTCGATGACCAGCCGCGGCATGACGGGCATCACCGGCTCGCGTAGCGTGCGCCAAGAGGATCTCGACCGCGCCCTTGACGCCGCGCGCACCATTGCCATCCCCCACAACCGCGAGATCCTGCACGTCATCCCGCGCAGCTACACGCTCGACGGGCAGGATGGCGTGCGCAACCCGATCGGGATGCACTGCTTCCGCCTTGAGGTGGACGCGCACATCATCACCGCGGGCAGCACCAGCCTGAGCAACATCGAGCAGGCCACGGCCTCGGCGGGCGTGGAGGTGGATCGGTTCATCTTGAACCCGCTGGCAGCAGCGGAAGCCGTCCTGACCGATCAAGAGCGTGAGATGGGCGTGGTGGTGATCGACATCGGCGGCGGCACGACAGACCTCGCGGTGCTGATCGAAGGCGCGGTGTGGCACACAGCGGTGATCCCCATCGGCGGCAACCACGTCACCAACGACCTCACCTACTGGATGAACGTGCCGTTTGCGCTGGCGGAGACGGTCAAACTTCAACATGGCAGCACGCTGCCGCGCGCCGTGTCGCAGTTGGAGACGTTCCTCGTGGAACCGTTCGGCGACAGCCCCCCGCGCGAAATCTCGCGCCATCAGATGGCGGGGGTCATCGAAGCGCGCATTGAGGAAATCTTTGAAGAGGTGCGGAAAGAGGTCAAACGCAGCGGGTATGACCAACTGCTGCGGGCGGGCGCCGTGCTGACGGGTGGCGCGTCGCTGCTGCCGGGCATGCAAGAGATCGCCGCGCGCTTCCTACAGTGCCCGGTGCGCATCGGCAAGCCCGAGCGCCTGACTGGGACCGCCGACGCGCTGCGTTCACCGGCTTACGCCACGAGCGTTGGGCTGCTGCGCGTGGGTTTGAACCTCGAAAGCGCCGTAGTCGCCGAGGATGAAGCCCCACAAGGCGAGCCGGGCTTCAACGTCGTGATGCGCGCGGTCAGCCGTTTGTTCCGCCGCTTGCTGCCCGATGAAGGCACATCCTGAGTCAGTTGCTTTGGGATAACTGGGGTTATTGTGGGATATATCACAGCGCCCTGCTTGCGTACAATATTGAAGCGAGTACAATCAACGAGTATAGGTCTGGGGGGAATTCTCCGGAGGGGTGTAAAGGATTGTCTAAACTATGATGGGCGATTTTAATCCAGCAGGCTTGGCACAGATCAAGGTGATCGGCGTTGGGGGGGGCGGCAGCAATGCGGTCAACCGCATGATTAACGAAGGTCTCGGCGGTGTGGAGTTCATCACGGTCAACACAGATGCCCAAGCGCTCATGCTCTCGAAGTCCAAAACGAAGGTGCGCATTGGCGACAAGCTGACGAAGGGCTTAGGGGCCGGGGGCAACCCCGAAATTGGCCGCAAAGCCGCTGAAGAGAGCGCCGATGAGCTGTACGATGTGCTGCGTGGCGCAGACATGGTGTTCATCGCCTGTGGCATGGGCGGCGGCACGGGCACGGGGGCCGCGCCGGTCATCGCCCAAATCTCTAAAGAGTTGGGGGCCTTGACGATTGGCGTTGTGACGCGCCCCTTCACCTTTGAGGGCACACGCCGCAGCCAGATGGCACAAGCGGGGATCGAAAACCTCAAAGCCCAAGTAGACACCCTCATCGTCATCCCCAATGATCGACTGCTTTCGATTGCGGACAAACGCGCGACGCTGCAGCAGGCGTTTTCGCTGGCCGATGACGTGCTGCGGCAGGGCATTCAAGGCATCTCGGAGTTGATCACCGTCCCGGCTTTGATCAACCTCGACTTTGCCGACGTGCGCACGATCATGAGCGAGGGCGGCGCGGCGCTCATGGCGGTCGGGCGCTCGTCGGGCGATGATCGCGCGCGGCGGGCCGCTGAGATGGCCATCCAGAGCGGCCTGCTCGACGTGACGATTGACGGCGCGCGCGGCATCCTGTTCAACATCACTGGCGGCAAAGACCTGACGCTGTTCGAGTGCAACGAAGCCGCCGAGATCATCCGTCAGAGCGCCCACCCTGACGTGAACATGATCTTTGGCGCGCAAGTCGACGACGCGATGGGCGACGAAGTGCGCATCACCGTGATCGCCACGGGCTTCGATCAAAGCCGCGCTGAGCGCCGCATCGCCAACGAACAGCCGCATCGCCCGATGCAGCCTACGCGCCAAGCGCCGGAGATGCGCCACAACGAGTACGTTAGCGCGGCTCCGCCGCCGCCTGCTCAGCCGCCGCGCCAAGCGCAGCCCCCACAAACCCCGCCTGCGCCCCCACCCGTTCAACCGCGGACGTGGGGCGAAGAGAGCACCGACGACATCCCGGCCTTCCTGCGCCGCCCGAAGAATTGACGACGCAACGAACCTTCTATTAAATTATCTACTAACGGCACAGCTACCCTGTGCCGTTTCGCGTTATGCCACTTTTCCCACAACTATCCCAACTCGTTTGCCAACCCCATCTATCTATGATACATTTCAAGAACTGAACTTGGTTGCTTAACGTTTTCATAACCTCGGAGACAGAGAGTCAAGAGATTCTTGGAGAGTGGGGGAAGTGCGGTGCAAATCCGCCGCTGACGCGCAACGGTATAGCCCGATAACCCACCTCTGTCTAATCGCTCAAACCCTTCGCGTGGGAGGTCATTGGGGCACAGGGGCGGCTTGCAGAGCCTGCCCCGCCGTCGTCTTATATGAGAGCCAAATGAGTGTCTGTCGATGTAGAGCCAGTCAACGGCGCTCTGCATGGCTTCGATTTGTCTGTGATGAATAACCGAATGAGGTGATGCATGGTGCAATCAACGGTAAACAAACCTAACGCGCTGCATGAGCTGGGCTACAAGATCTTTTTGGATCGCTACGCTCAAAAGGACATGACGCGCGCGACGCTGACAGTCGGCGACACGGTGATCGTCGTGGTGGACTCAAAAACGGGCCAGCGTGAAATTGGCACGGTCACGGCGATCAACCTGCCCAAAGTGACGGTGCAGCTCAACGATGGGCAAGTGGTCGAGCGCGACCTTGAGAACGTCGACAAGCCGCTGGAGACGCAGCCCGAGCAGATGATGGATCGCGTGGCGGCCGGCATCGCGCAGATCGAGCCGACCGAGGCGCTGCGCCAGACGTGGACGCAGAACTTCCGCTGGCTGCTGGATGACTGGAAGTTCGTCCCCGGTGGGCGCATCCTGACCGGCGCGGGCACGGATCAAAAGCTGACGTACTACAATTGCATGCCGCCGAGTCAAGAGGTGTTGACCCAACACGGTTATCGCCCCATTGCGGAAGTGCAAGTCGGTGACTATGTTGTCACCCATCGCAACCGCCTGCGAAAAGTCCTGCACAAGTTTGAACGGGAGACTGAGGAAGCGCTTTACATCCTCAATGCGCAGAAAATAGGCTACGATGCGTTGCGCTTGACTGGGGAACATAAGGTGCTGGTGATTCGATCAGAGTGGGTGAACACATACAAATCGCGCGATGGGCTGCGCCTAGACCAAGCCCCTGCTTGGATTCCTGCCAGTGAAATTCGCGTTGGTGACTTTGTGGCGGTGGCTCACAATGCCGAAGTGTGCCCCGTCGCTGAGATTCGCTTATCCGACTACATCGGCGTGGATAGCCTCATGGAGGCGCAAGGACACGACCAACCACAAAGTGTCTATGCGGTGGTCGAGAACCAACTAATCAAGTCGCGCGTTCAGCTTGATGGCAGCATCACGTTGGGCAAACGGCCGCTGCCGCTCAACAATACACTGCCTGTGGATGCCGATCTGATGTTCTTGTTCGGGCGCTGGTTGGGGAATGGCTGTGTGACACACCGCACTGGCAGCGACATCCCATCAGGGATTAAGATCGTCTTTAACCTTGATGAACACGCTGAAGCAGAGCACATTGCTGCTATCATCGAAGCCAAGTTCGGCATACCTGCTGCGCTGAAGCTGAGCAGCACTGAGCGCTGGTTGGATCTGTGGGTTAATTCGATGCCAGTGGGCGAGTTCTTCAAGGCCTTCTTCGGCGCATACAGCTATGCCAAGACGATTCCCGCCAAGCTGATGCAACTGCCTGATATTGAAACCCTCGCGCTGCTGCGCGGCATCTTCAGCGCGGAGGGCTACATGAGCGGCAACAGCATTGGCTTGCTGTTGGCTAATCGGACGTTGGCAACGCAGATCCATCAACTACTGCTTCGTTTGGGCTATTTCTTCTCGATCGAAGAGAACACACACAAGAACGGTCGCACGCCTGCCTACCGCCTACACGCGACGGCTAACGAATGTGCGCCATTGTTCGAAGCGCTTTTCGATACGCCAGCGCCATCTTATGATGTTGACTTGCGTTACTCCATTCAACACGATGATTTGCGCTGGGTGCGTGTGCAGTCAATTGAGGTCGAAACTTACCGTGGCATTGTCATGGATATGGAAGTTGACGAAGATCACTCGTTCGTCTCAGCGGGGCTAGTCGTCTCAAACTGCTACGTGATACCGTCCCCGCGCGACAGCCGCGGCGGGATCATGGAGACGCTGAGCCACATGACCGAGATCATGTCCCGTGGCGGCGGCGTTGGGATCAACATCTCATCGCTGCGGCCCCGCCATGCCTACGTGAAGGGCGTGAACGGGCGCTCCAGCGGGGCCGTCTCGTGGGGGGCGCTCTACAGCTTCGTCACCGGCTTGATCGAACAAGGCGGAAGTAGGAGGGGCGCGTTGATGCTCATCCTCAACGACTGGCATCCGGACGTGTTCAACTTCATCAACAGCAAGCGCGAGGCCGGCAACATCACCAACGCCAACATCAGCGTGGGCATCAGCGACCGCTTCATGGAGGCGGTGAAGGCCGATGGCGATTGGGACTTGGTGTTCCCGGACACGAGCGCGCCCAACTACGATGACGAGTGGGACGGCGACCTTGAAGCGTGGCAGGCCAAAGGCGGCAAGGTGATCCACTACAAGACGATCAAGGCGCGCGAGCTGTGGAACGCCATCATCGAGAGCGCATGGGCCAGCGCCGAGCCGGGCGTGTGGTTCCGTGATCGCAGCAACAAGATGAGCAACAGTTGGTACTTCAGCCCGCTCATCAGCACCAACCCTTGCGTCACCGGGGAAACACGGGCCTACACCAACCGCGGCATGCGGCGCATCGCTGACTTGTTTGCCGAGGGCGCAGGCTTCGATGTGGTGATTGATGAGCGGCTTGGGGCAGGGGTTCAGTTTGCGCCGTCTAGCCGTGTGTTCATGACGGGGGTGAAGCCCGTGTATCGTCTCCAAACGAAGCAGGGCTACAGCGTGCGCGCGACGGCTGACCATCGCATCATGACCACGCGCGGCTGGGTCGAGCTTCAGCATCTGCAACCCGGCGACGAGGTTCATATCCTGAATCGTAAGGGCGGTTTCGGAAGTGCGGGCAGCCTTGACGAAGGCCGTATTCTGGGATGGTTGGTTGGTGATGGCACAATCAAATCAGATCGTGTCGTGTTGAGTTTCTTCGGCAGCGAGAAACAAGAGCTGGCTCCGTTGTTCTCAGAGGCGGTCAATCGGTTGGTAGCGCCGATGACCACGCGACGCACCTATGCGGTCGGCATCGTAGAAGTAGGAGACCGCGACGAAGTCCGCGTGCAATCAGAACGTCTGCGCAGCCATGTCAAAGCTTATGGCCTTGTGGATAACAAACTCCAAGTGCCTGAAGTGGTGTTCTCTGGAAGCGAGGAGATGCAGCGGGGGTTCCTTCAGGCGCTATTCACCGCAGATGGCAGTGTGCAAGGGACAAGTGAGAAAGGTTTCAGCATTCGACTAGCCTCCAGCACGGTCGAGCTTCTATCACAAGTTCAAATGCTGCTCGCCAACTTTGGGATTGCTTCTCAGCTTTACAAAAATCGCCGATCAGACAAATTGCGCTTGATGCCAGAGGGCAAGGGGGGCAAGCGCCTGTATCACACGCGCGCCAACCATGAACTGCTCATCACGCGCGGTAATATTGCCACCTTTGCCCGTGAAGTTGGCTTCTTGACTGAGGCCAAACAAAAGCGCCTTCACAATGCATTGGCAGCGCACCCAGAAGGCTTTTACAGACAGCCCTTCACCGCGACGGTGACGGCTATCGTGCCGGAGGGAGAAGAGCCTGTTTACGATCTGATCGAAGAGGTGACGCACAGTTTCGTCGCCAACGGCATCGTCGTTCATAACTGCGGTGAGCAGCCCTTGAGCGCGTGGAGCGTCTGCAACCTCGGCGCGATCAACCTCGCGCGGTTCTACGACCCCGACAAGCACGACGTGGCATGGGACAAGCTCGATCGCACGGTGCGCTACGCCGTGCGCTTCCTCGACAACGTGGTAGACAGCACGCCCTACTTCTTCGAAGAGAACGAGCGCAAACAGCGCAGTGAGCGGCGCGTGGGCCTCGGCACGATGGGCGTCGCGGAGTTGATGCTCTACTTAGGGATTCGCTACGGCAGCGATGAGAGCGTGGCGTTCATCGAGAAGCTCTACAAGGCGATTGCCATCGCCGCCTATGAGACCAGCGCCGACCTTGCCGCCGAAAAAGGCCCGTTTGAGGCCTTCGACGCCGAGAAGGTGCTGCAAAGCGGCTTCATGCGCCAGATGCCAGAGGAGGTGCGCCAGCGCGTCAAGCAGAAGGGCCTGCGCAACGTGACGCTGCTCACGCAAGCCCCCACAGGCTGTGTGGCCCCCGATACGCTCGTCAGCACAGAGCAGGGCATGATGCCGATTGTGGCGATGGGCGACCCCAACGGCCCGCAGTGGCAGATCATGAACCGTCGGGTCTACAGTGACACTGGCCTTGAGAGCACGTCGCACTTCTACGTGAACGGCCTGCAACCGGTCAAGAAGATCACCACGCGGCACGGTTTCAGCATCACCGCCACCCACAACCATCGCCTACGCATAATCGACCACGCGGGCAATTATGTGTGGCGGCGCATGGATGAAATGCAGATTGGCGACCGCATGGTGCTCAAGCGAGGCACGTTGGGCGAGGGCGAAACGGTCGCGTTGAAGCCGGTTGAACAGGGAAACCGCTCCATGAGCGCGCTGCCCACATCTCTCACTGCCGAGCTTGCTGAGCTGCTCGGCCTTTACATGGGTGATGGCTACACCAAGAAGCGTGGCGGCCTGCACATCGTCGTCAGCAAGCAAGATGCCGACCTT
The DNA here is from genome assembly GCA_937944445.1 of uncultured Anaerolineae bacterium. Taxonomy (GTDB): domain Bacteria; phylum Chloroflexota; class Anaerolineae; order Aggregatilineales; family Phototrophicaceae; genus JANWYT01. The sequence goes on along the minus strand of CALDYP010000045.1, from coordinate 43,827 downwards.
GTGGCGCACGTGCAGCAGCTCATGCAGCAAGTGTGGGGTGAGCGCCAGATCGGGGTCGAGGAGCGTCAAGGCTGCTGGACGGTCAATCTGACCGGCTACTACATCGGGCGCTTCTTCGAAGCGAACAGGCTGGCCAAGCCGAGCGGCAATCGTGGTGAAGGGGCAGCGGGTGCGTTCATCCCGCAGGCGGTGCTGCGCGGCGGTAAGCCGATGGTGGCAGCGTTCTTGCGCGGCTTGTTCGAAGCCGATGGCTGCGTCACGCGCGGCACGATCACCCTAGCGACGACCTCAGCGACGTTGGCCAAGCAGGTGCAAGTCGCTCTGCTTGGGCTGGGCATCGTGGCGACCTTGCGCCAACTGCCGCCGCAGGAAAGCCACATGGGCAAACGAGCCATGTATGAGGTGCGCGTGCTGAATCGGCGTGAGGCCGCCCGCTTCGCCGATGTTGTGGGCTTCATCAGCGAGCGCAAACGCGCCAAACTGGCTGATCTGGGGGCGATGTCTGATCGCGGCGATAGCATCGATGAGCCGGTGCTGCTGCAAGAGTTCTACGCCGTGTCGCAAGGCTTGCCGAATGAGGTGCGCCAGCGCATGGTCGGCTTGGTCAGCAACGGTGCGCTCACCCAGCACTATGTGAAGGAAGTGATCGCAGAGCACCCGCAGTTTCTCGACTCGCGCCTTGCTCAGTTGGTCAACCTCGACATCTTCCTCGACGATGTGGCCGAGATCACCGATGGCATGTCCTACACATACGACATCTCTGTGCCCAGCAACCAGACCTACATCGCCAACGGCTTTGTGAGCCACAACACCACCGGAACGATGGTCAACACCAGCACGGGCATCGAGCCGTTCTTCTCGTGGGTCTACTACCGTAAGAGCCGTCTCGGCCTGCACGAGGAGCAAGTGCCGGTGGTGGCCGATTGGTACGCCAAGAACCCGGGCGCGGAGAAGCTGCCAGAGCACTTCGTCACGGCGATGGATCTCGCGCCTGAGGAGCACGTCAAAGTGCAGGGGGCGTTCCAACGCTGGATCGACAGCGCCATCAGCAAGACGTGCAACGTGCCAAACCACTACACGGTTGAGCAGGTGAGCCAGCTCTACCTCCAGATGTATGATCTGGGCTGCAAAGGCGGCACGATCTACCGCGACGGCAGCCGCGATGAGCAGGTGCTGATGCTCAAGGGTGACGAGCGCGCTGAGAAAGAGATGGAACACCTGCGCAAGGAAGAGAAGCCCGCGCCCGAGCCAGTCCAGACGCCGCACAAAGAGTACCCGCGCCCTGTGCGCTTGAGCGGCACAACGGTCAAGTTCCGCACGCCGTTCGGCACGTCTTACATCACGATGAACAACGACGAACATGGCAACCCGTTCGAGGTGTTCATCACCGTGGGCAAGGCCGGCAGCGACATCCAAGCCGACGCGGAGGCGATGGGCCGCATGATCAGCCTGCAACTGCGCACGACCGCGCCGCACAACCGCCGCGAGATGCTGCGCCTCATCATGGAGCAGCTTCACGGCATCGGCGGGGCGCGCCCGACCGGCATCGGCTCGAACCGCGTGCTGTCGCTGCCAGATGCGGTGGCGAACGCCATCGCCGATTACTACTTCAAAGAGGACACGCCGCAGCAGCTCGGCCTGCCCATGGCCGGGGTGGAGCCTGTGCCGCCCGCGCCGCGCCGCCAGACCAACGGCGTTCAAACCGTCCCTAACGTCACGTTCATGCCCGCGATGGAAGCGTCCGGCTTTAACAGTGGGGCGGATATGTGCCCTGAATGCGGCACGATCTCGCTCATCCGCGCGGAGGGCTGCCGCCGCTGCATGACCTGCGGCTACACGGAGTGCTAACACGCAATTGAAGGCCCCATCTCCTAACCCCCTTCTCTCGAATGGAGAAGGGGCTGGGGGATGAGGCCACGCCCCGCTGTGGATTCAGTTCACGGGTTCCAGCGTCTCGCAGCGCGGCTGTGAGTTGTCGATTGCCATCACTTGCAGCTTGAAGGCTTGTTCGATGCGGGCGCTGCGCCACATCGCGGTTTCTACGGCGCAGCGGTAGCTGTGCTCGGGGCCGCGCAGCAGCAGCTCATAGACCTCTTCACGGCGGTCGATCCGCTCACAGCCCACGCGGCGCTGATCAGCGCAGTTGAGGTTGGGGCTGCCCCAGTCGGGCGTGTCGTTGAGGCCGCCTTTGACCACGACTTCGCGTTTCGGCTCCCAGCGATAGCCGCTGAAGGTGCACCAGTCGTCATAAATCGGCTCAGAGCGGTAGCGCGTGGTGCAGACTTGGCTCTCGCTGAACGTGCCGTCGCCGCGATCCATCCGTATCATGCGGCAGTCCTCGCCGTCGGGCACTTGGCGCACGCTGCGCTGCTGGCGCGTGCAGGCCCCGCGCACGACGTTATCGCCCATTGGCGGCAGGTTCCACCAGTTTGACTCGACAAACGAGCTGTACTGCTGGACGTAGGTGGTGCGCGTCCACTCGTGGCCTACCACGTTCACCGTGGCTTCGACCGTGCGCGTCAAGAGGAAGATCGCCCCGCCGATCACAAGCAAGGCGACGACCGCCGCCACGATCAGCCAGCGCGGGATGCCTTTCTGTTCGGTGTTCTTCTTCTTCACGCCGATGCGCTCCATCTCGGCGTCGAATTTTTCCTTGACGACGTCGCGCGAGCCGCTGGACTCAAAGACCTCATCCATCGCGCGCGACTGCGGGCCGAGGGTCTGCGCGACGATACCCCCCGCCAGCGGCGAGCCGCACTGCTGGCAGTACTCTGACGTGGCCGCGTTGAGCTGGCCGCAGGCCGGGCAGGTGATGTCTGCGCCGACGAAAACATGATCTTCCACAGCGACTTTTTCAGCGTCTGAAGGGAAGTAGCGCGAGGCGGGGTTCTGCGGCGCACCGCAGTTGGGGCAAAAGCGATGCGTTTTGCCAAGCAGTTTTTTCGTGCCGCAGAACTGGCAGTCCCACAGCATTTCATAATGTTTTTCCCGCGACACAATGATCCCCTTAGCTATCTCTAATATCAATTAGATCATACAACAAGTTTGAACTACGTGGCGCGGCTGGCTCTTAACTTCCCTGCGGACGCAGCAGGCCACGTCCCTACAGGCATGGCGCGCTGGCAGTAAGCGATCATACGCGCCGCTCCCAATAGGCCGCGTCCCTACGAGCATGGCGCGCTGTGGGGCATGGCATGCCATGCCCCTACCTCATCCCCTCCGCGTATGGGGTTTGGCACGCCAAACCCCACGGTCAGTTAGCGTGTGACAGTGAAGATCTGCCCGGCGCTGCGCCCGTAGATATCGGGGAAGTACTGTTCGCGCGCGGTCGTCGGGATGACGTTGTAGACGCCCGGGACGGTCGCCCGCATCGTGTAGACGAACTCATACGTGCCGCGCGGCAGGTAGGACGCGCTCATCACGACCTTCTGCGCCCGGAATTGGATGTCGTCGAACAGCCACCAGCCCCAGCCGCGCGCCAGCGGGTCGAGCGGGTTGAGTTCGGGCGCTGTGCCGGCCTGCGCGCTGGTCTCAAAGCGCGGGTTGATCGCCTCCATGCCCGCGGGCAGGTAGTCCTCCACGACCACGAAGTATTGATCGTCAGGCGCGATGACGGTGATCCGCACTTCGACAAGCTCGCCGACGGCGGCGCTGCGGACGACTTCATCCGTCCCCGGGCGCAGGTAACGCCGCGCGACGAAGAAGCCGCTGGCATAGTCTTCAAATGCGGTGATCGGCAGGTCAGCTTGCAGGTTGACAGTGTAGTACAGCACGCCATTGCCGTCGGCGCGATCGAACACCAGCGTGTTCGCCCCGCTGGCCAGCTCGCTCACGGAAACGCGCTCGCTCACCGTGTCGGCCACGGTTTGAGCGGTGGCCTGCCCGCTGAGCAGCGTCTCGCCGTTGAGCGCGACGTCAAATGTAAAGTTGGGGGTCAGTTCGCCGCTGGCCTCAGCGTAGTCGGTCAGCGCCCACAGCGCCCACGCGGTTTCTTGCAGCGTCGGCCAGATGTCGGCGCGGCGAGCAGTGATGAGGCCGCGCACGCCGTTCGCCAGCAGGGCGGGGTCTGCGTCAGCCATGACGAGCGTCTGCACGACCATCGCGCTGGCGCGGGTGTCGGTGTTCCAGTTAAAGAAGTCGCGCGTTGGCTCTTCCCAGCGTGCGCCGCTGGCGCTCAAGCGGGCGGCGCTGGCCAACTCGCTGACGAGTTGGGCCGCGCGTGGGTCTTGTGGGTCGCTCATCATGAGGGTCTGCGCCAGCAGCGCCTTCGCGTAAAGGTGCAGCCGCGCCGCTTGTTCGTAGAGGTTCGCCGCGCGCGATGGGTTCGGCCGGCCGCTGCGCGCCAGCGCCCACAGCTCGAACGCAGTGCGGTTCAGCTCCCACACCTCGAGGCGCGCGTTGATGGGCAGCGCGCCGCGGTTGAGGAAGCTGGCGGCAGATTGCAGCGGCGCGTCGTCAATTGAGCCGTCGTACTCGTCGATCAGCGTCAGCCCCAGCAGCGCGTAGGCGGTTACCAGCGCGTCGCTCTGGGTCGTGCCCGTCCACGGCCAGCCACCGTCGGCTAGCTGGCTGTTGAGCAGGCGGGCGCGCGCCTGCGCCACTTGGTCGCTGATGACGGTCGCTTGATCGGCGGTCAGCGCGTCGGCGGCGCTCAGCGCGTTGTAGGCCGCCAAGTTGACGATCAGCTTGCTGATGACGCACTCAAGGCAGTCGTCGTCGCTGCGGCGGGCGACCTCGGCTGCGCGCAGCGCGACCGCCGCCAGCGACGGCTCTACCTGCACGTCGAGCGTGCCGCTGGTCACATCTGCGGGCAGGTCGATGCGCTCGGTGATGGGGCTGGGCGTGGCCAGCGTGCCCGCCGTGCCGACGAACTCGGGCACTTCGTAGCGGTAGACGCGCAGCGTGCCATCGCGGTCAACGCTGACGGGCGAGATGGTCGCGTCGGCAAACGCGGCGCTCTCCGCGCTGAAGATGGCAGTGACGGCGCGATCGTCGGTGATGAGGACATCCCATGAGACCTCGGCGCGGTCGCGCGGGGCGATGCGCACGGTCTGCGTCTCCGTCGCCAGATCGACGAACTGCACGCCGGTCGCGTTGATGCGCACGTCCACGGTCAGCGCTTCGTCGGTGTTGTTGTTGACAACTGCGCCCAGCGTCACGCGGTCGCCGGTCACGAAGAAGCGGGGCGTGATCGGGCGGACGATCAGCGGCTTGGTGCTGCGCAGCGTGTCGACCGCTTCGCCCACCAGCAGGTTGCCGTCCTCGCCGCGGGTAAGCGCTCGCAGCGTCAGCCGCCATGTCGTCAGGTTGTCGGGCAGCTTCACGTCGAAGCTGACGACGCCGTTACGGTCGGTGCGCAGGACGGCGTTCCAATAGGCCGCGTCCAGCAGCTCATCGCGCACCTCGGCGACGCCCAGCGGCCCGCCGCCGCCGCCACCGCCGCCGCCCTTGAACGTGTCGAGGATCTCCTGACGGGCGGCATCGCCGTTGAAGATGAGCAGCGTCCCTGTGCGCACGCTGATCGCCTGTGGGCCGAAGAAGCGATCCAATAGCGGCTCGGTCGCGTCAGGGATGAGCGAGAGCACCGCCTCATCGATCATCTGCGCGCTGATCTCGGCTTGCACCGGGTTGCCGAGGTAGTCGGTTGCGGTGATGGTGTAGCGCACGGTTTGCGCGGGCAGGGCGGTCTCAGCCGGGCGGTTGTCGATGGTGCGTTCCACCGTAAGGGTGATCTCGCGGCGGGTGCGCTCCACGTTGAGGCCGACGTAGCCCACGCGGAAATCAGCAATTTGATCCTCGTTGTTGGCCGCAGGGCTGACCAGCACCACGCTCACGAACACGTTGGGCGAGTAGTCGGCCTCGATGGGCAGGTCATAGAGCAGGCTGCCCGCAAAGCGCACGCGCTCATAGCGCAGAGTGCGCCCGCGTTCGACCGTCACAAGCGCCTCCACCTCGCCGGGGAAGGGCGACGTGATGAGGATCTGCGCGGTGTCGCCGATGAGGTAGTCCGTCCGATCCGCGATCAGGTCGATGCGCTTGCTGTTCGTCTCGCGCATGCTGAGGCTGCCGCCGCCCACCCAGAAGTAGTCGTTGGTGGTGTGTTCGCGCCCTTCAGCGTCGCGCGTGGTGGCTGTCACCATGTACATGCCCGCCTCGTCGGGGCGGAAGGCGTAGGTCGTTCGCCCGTCGGGGCCGGTAGGGATGAAGCGTTCCTGCTCAACGGTCACATACTCCGGCATGGAGTTAAAGACAGTGCGGCCATCTGGCCCCAGCTCTTGCACGCTGCGCCACTCGACGCGGCTGATGCGCACGTCGATGTTCTGCCGCGCCAGCGGGGTGCTCTGCCAATCGACGGCGATCAAGTTGAGCGTGACTTCCTCGCCAGCGGCGTAGACGTAGCGCTCGGGGCGCACGCCGACGTAAGCCTCCGCCACGTGGACGACCACCGGCACGCGGCTGCTGATCGTCTGGCCGCTCTCATCGCGGAAGGCCGCTTCGACGATCCAACGTGCGCTGCGCCCGTCGTCGGGCAGGGACGTCGGCAGCGTCACCGTGGCGCTGCCTGCGCTGTCAGCGGTCAGCGTGCCCGAGTTGATCACGCTGCCGAAGCCGTCGTCAAAGGGCAGCCCTCGGTAGTAATCGTAGTAGGTGAAGCTGTAGGAATCAGGGCCGGTGTAGTTGAAGAGGTAGGGCCGCTGTGTCACGGTGTACTCCACCTGCGCGCCGCTGACGGGGCCGCCGAAGAAGTATTCCGCGTTGAAGGTCACGTTGACCGCGTCACCCTGCACGACCTCCGGTTGAGCAGCTTGGCCTGCCACTGAGAACTCCGGCGTGCGGAACTCCGCGACGGAGAACATCGTGTAGTATTGCTCCGGGTAATCGCGGAACGGCGACAGCACCGAGATTTCAGCGTAGTATTCGCCGAGTTCGGCGTCTGCGGGCAGGGTGAGCGTGCCGTTCAGCGTGCCGAACTCGTTCAGAGTGTACGTCTGGCGGAACACCTCGTTGTAGCTCCCGTCGCGGATGACGACGGTCGCGCTGCGCTCCTCGGGCAGCGTGTAACTCACGTCCGTCCGCGCGCGCACGATGCCCTTGAAGTGCACCTCCTGCCCGGGGCGGTACAGCGGGCGATCGGTGAAGAGGTGCATGCGGTAGTAGTCTTGGAAGTAATCCGCGCGCAGGCCGAAAAAGTAGGGTTCGATCCCGTCGCTCATGCTGCTGCTCACAACGCCGAAGTGCTCAGCAGTCTCGACCACAGCAACATAGCGGCTGCGCATCAGCTGGTCGCGCGGGATGTCAAAGGTGGCGACGCCCTCGGCGTTCGTCTGAGCGGTGAGGGTGGCCTGTAGGGTAGGGGTCTGATCCTCCATCGCGCTGATGTAGAGCGTTACGGGCGTGTTTGCCAGCGGCTCGCCTGTGTTGAGATCCACCGCCCACACAACGACCTCGTCGATGGCGGTTTTGATCGTCAGGCTGCTCGTGCTGACCATCATCATGTGCGCCTGCACCGACAGATCACGCCAGCCGACGCCAGCCAATTCAGGCGTTTCGACGACCACGTAGTACAGGCCCGGGCCGAGGGGCGTCGCCTCCGCGCTGACGAGCTGCGGCGGGGTCGTGTCGTCGGCGAGCGCGGTCGGCGCGAGGAAGTACTCCTCGGCACTGCCCTCGGCCACCCACGCGCTGACGTCGCCGCGCAGCAGCACGTTCCAGAATTGGAAGCCACCCTCGCACACTGGCCCGCCGATCACGCGCAGCGCGTAGCCGCGGTAGAGCAGGTCGACGATCTCGCCGCCCGGCTCACGCCGCGCCCGCACCGGCCCATCGCGCAGGATCACCTGCGCGGTGTCGCCCACGCGCAGCCGCGAGACGGGCGCGCCCGCGCAGCTCCCTTGTGCGGTCAGCGCGGCCAAGTCAACCAGTTGGAAGCGGTATTGATTGGGTGGGGCTTCGCTCAGGAAGGTGCGCGCCCCGAGCAGATCGAGCGATGACACGTCTTCAGGGCTAACTAAGGCGTCTGAGTAGAGGTTCTCGGTGTTGAACAGGACGAAGTCGGACGTGTTCACGCGGTAGACCGAAGCGGTGAACGCCTCGATGTTGCGATACGCCACGTAGAAGCCGTAATCGCCGCGGGCAGCATTGTAGAAGCCTACTGTGCCGGGCGTGCGCAGGGCCATGACCGGCGAGGCGTCGCCCGTCTCGAAGGTGAAGACGAAGGGCGTCCCGAGCTTGTTGCCCTCGGCGTCTTCTGCGTCCGCCCCGACGGTCACCGTGTAGCGGGTGCGCGGCGCGAGGGTCAGCCCGTTCAGCACGTAGCTGTTTTGATATGGGCTAAAGAAGCGGAAGCCTTCATTGGGCAGCGCTGGCTCAATCGTAACGTGCTGGCGCAGGCTCGCCTCGTTCATGTTGGAGACGAAGCGAATGTTAATCGAATTGCCGAACTCATCCAACTCGACGTTGGTTTGCCCGTCGAACGGTGACGTGCTCAGCACGGCGGGCAGCGGAACCGTCTTGAACGAATAGGGCACGCCTTCAACATTCACGCGGCCCCCACCAGCGGCCATCACTTGGCGGCTGAAGTCCACGGTGTAGCGCGTGTCCAGCGCGAGGCGCTCGGCGGGGGTGAAGATCAACTCCGTGTTCGTCTCGTTCCAGCGGAACGTGCCGGCCAGCGGCGCGCCGCTCTCAGGCGTGACGGTCAAGCTCTCGGCGCTGGCGCGATCGACCGCCTCAGAGAAGCGGATGACCACCTGCGCGCGCTGTGAGACGTTGACCTCGTCCGCGCTGGGCGTCAACGAGACGATCGAGGGGCGCTGCACGGCGAAAGACGCGCTGAACGCCGCGCTGAGCGTGCTGCCGTCCACCGCTGTCAGCTCGCCCGCGGGGATCGTCACCTCGTAGGTGACGCCGCCCGCCAAGCCGACCTCTGGCGTGAACTGGTAGATGGAGGTGTTGACCCATTCCCCCTTGCCCTGCACCGTCGGCCTGATCTGCAAGGGGCTGGGCAGGTTGGCTTGGTCAGGGCTGAGCGACAGCGGCACAACCGGGCGGTTGAACACCACGATGATTCGGCTGTCGGTTGGGACGGCGGTCTCGCTGGATGGGTAGAAAGAAGTCACCAGCAGTTCGGCTGGGCTGGCTTGGGCTTGCAGCGACAGCGCCGAAGCTAAGCCGAATAGAAGCATCACAAAAAATCGCCGCATACATCCCCCTGTGTGTCGTCGAAGATCAGATTTACTTATTTTCAGTATATGCCGAATTGGCAATAATGGCCGATGAGGTTTACACGGCTGCCCTACGCCTGACGAACGGGCAAGCTGCGCTCAGAAGCCGGTCACGCGCGTGAAGGGCAGCCCGAGCAAGTCCTTGATGAACTGCCATTGCAGCGCCAGCGCCTCACGGGTGACCGAGTTGAAGTAGCTCTGGCGGCTCACGCTGCGCTCAGGCGCGACCCCCGCGAGCTGCACGTCAAAGCCGTAACTGCGGAACAAGATCCCCGCGCGCAGCAGGTGGTAGCTGTCGCTGACGACGACGACGCGCGCGTTGGGCAGCAGTTGGGCGGTGCGGAGGGCGTTCTCTTCGGTGCTGTGGCTGCGGTCTTCTTGCAGGATGGCCGCATCGGGCACGCTGAGGCGCAGCAGCACCTCACGGCAGGCGCTGGCTTCCGTGGTCGGGCGATTGTAGGGCTGGCCGCCCGAGCAGACGACGCGCGGCGCGACCCCCTGCGCGAACAGCTCCGCCCCCAACGTGGCGCGGCGCGTCAGCGCGGGGCCGGCGCGCCCGTCGTGGTTGACCCCCGCCCCCAGCACGATGAGCGCGTCGGCTTGGGCCACGGGCGGGCGCGTCACGCCGTAGACGTGCACCGTCAGCATCAGCCCAAGCTGGATCAGCAGCCAGCCGGCTGCTGCCGCCAACGCGCCCCGCAGCAGCCATTTCGCGCTTATGCGCTGTGGTGGTCGCTCGTGATCCATTCCAGCAGGTACTTGTTCACGTCGTCGGGTTCGTCGTGCTGAATCCAGTGGGTAGACTTGGGGAAGAAGACCAGTTCACCCTGTTCGACCACGTTCAGGCTGGCGCGCGCGACAGCCGTGCCGAGGAATTGATCTTTTTCGCCCCACAGGATGAGGGTGGGCGTTTGGATCTTCTTGCCGCTGTCGAGCGCGTTCTGCTTGGCGGTTTGGCTGGCCTCGCGCGCGCTGCGGAACATGGCGCGATACCAGTTCATGCTGGCGGTCATCGCGCCCGGCTGCGCCCACGCTTCGCGATAGCGCGCGATGTCCTCATCGCTGAAGCTGCCGGGGTTGGACGTGCGCCGCAGCACCTCGCCCATGCGCGCGTAGCCGTCCGCGCTGATGAGCGCCTCCGGCAGCCCGGGAATTTGGAAGAAGAACATGTACCAACTCTTGAGAAGCTGTGACAGATCGCCGGATTGCAACTGCTTCATCATCACGGTCGGGTAGGGCACGTTGAGGATGTTGAGCGTTTTGAGGCGCTCAGGGTACATCGTCGCCACCCACCACGCGACGGCGGCGCCCCAGTCATGGCCGACGAGGTGCACCCTGTCATAGCCCAGCACGTCGATCAAGCCTTTGACGTCGGTGGCGAGGGTGTTGATGCGGTAGGCCAGCACGTCGCTCGGCTTGTCGCTGAGGTTGTAGCCGCGCTGGTCAGGGACGATGACGCGGTAGCCGCGCTCGGCGAAGAAGGGGATCTGATTGTGCCAGCCGTACCAAAAATCCGGGAAGCCGTGCAAGAAGACGATGGGTTCCCCGTTGGGGTCACCCGCGAGGACGGTGTGCAGGTGAACGCCGTTGGTGGCAATCATCTGGGTCTCGTAAGGGATGGGCAGCATGGAGCAAGCCTTTCAGTGAACACACTCACATCGTGGACAGTGGACAGCGGCATCGGATGCCTGAGCCGCCATCATTGGTTTACTACATCTTTATGAGCGCCGCATCAGACGGCGCAGGGCGGGGACGGCCCGCGTGTACGCCCAATAGAGCGGCGGGTGCGGGGCGTAGTCCCACGCGCCGAGGTGGCGGGTGATCACCCCACGGAAGCCGCGCTTGAACTCGTAGACGCCCCACAGCGGGTCGCTCTCTACAAAGTCGTTGGGCGCGCCCCACATGTCGTAAACGGCGTAACCCTGCGCTTTGGCCCAGCGCATGGCTGCCCACTGCAAGGCGTAGTTGGGCATCGCGTCGCGGTGTTCGCTGCTGCTCGCGCCGTAGAAATACCAGCACGTGCGGCCAAAGTGCAACAGGATCACATGGGCGAGGGGCTGGCCGTCCAGCTCGGCGATCAGCGCGTGAGCGAGGCCGTCCGCCATGAAGTCGCGCCACGCCCGTTGATAGTACTCGTATGGGCGGATGAGGAAGCCGTCCCGCGCGCCGGTGATCTGGTAGAGCGCGTAGAGCAGCGGCAGATCGTCCAGCGTCCCCGCGCGGATCGTCACGCCGCGCTTCTCGGCGGTGCGCACCTTGCGGCGGGTATTCTGGCTCATGGCGGCCAGCAGCGCCTCTTCATCCTGCGTCAGGTCAACGCACAGCGTGTTGCGGAACTGCACTTGATCGGCGCTGAAGCGCCAGCCGCGCCGCGCTAAGAGGGCCTGCCAGCGCTGGCCGACGGGGTTTGGTTGGTCGTCGGGGCTGGCGGGCAGGCCAGTGGCGATCACGACGTCTGGATCCACTTTGAGCCACACAGTCGGGCGGCGGCGGCTGAAGCGCTCTAAGCTGGCCAACACGTGCTCGGCGGTCTCAAGGTCGTCGGGCGCGCAGACGAAGCCTTTCGGGGCGTACATGAGCGACAGCGGCCCAACGCGCCGCACGCCCAAGCTGATGAGGGCGACGAGCTGCTCATCACGGCGGAAGGCCCAGCGCAGCGGCTGCCAGCCGGTCGTAGCGCGCTTGAACTCGCCCCATTCCCACGTTTGCAGGATGTGCGCCGTCTCAAACTGGCGCAGGGCGTCGTTCCACGCCGCGCGGTCGTCGATGGGGGTAATCGTGAGGGCGCTCATCACGCTGCCTTGCGCTGTATGTACAGACGATAGAGCTGATAGAGCAGGCTTTGATAAGGCAGATCCCACGCGCCGACGGTGCGCGCGATGCGCCCGCCCCAGCCGCGCTTGAAGCCGTAGACCCCCCAGAGGCCGTCGCTGCGCTGCTCGAACTGCGCTTCCAGCGTGGCCGCGTCCGCGTCGGGGATGCCCCACATGTCGTAGACGCGGCAGCCGCGGTCGCGCGCCCACTGGATCGCCCGCCACTGCGCGCCGTAGCTGGCCATCAGATGGCGCTTCTCACTGCTGGACGCGCCGTAGAGATACCACGCTGTGCCTCCCAGCGCGAACACGAACACCCCCGCCAGCGCCTGCCCCTCGTGTTCAGCGAGGATGAGGGCGGCATCCTGCGGCACGAACAGCCGATAGGCCAGCGCGTAGTACTCGGGCGCGTGGACGCCGAAAGCGTTGCGCTGGCTGGTAACCGCCATCAGCTCGGTAAAGCGCGGCAGGTCGTCCGCGCTGGCTTGGAAGCAGCGCACGTCCCCCTTGAGCGCTTGGCGAATCTTGCGGCGCGTGCCCTGATTCATCCGCGCGAGCATCGTCTCGTCGTCAGCGAGGTCGATCAAGATTGTGTTGGGCGGCTGAACCGTCTGCGGCGACGGGCGAAAGCCCCACCGGCGCAGATCGTCCGTTGACGGCGCGTCGAAGCCCGGCTCCCATTTGAGGAAGACAGCGCGATGGCGGCGGCAGGCCGCGCGCACAGCATCCCAGAGGGGCGGCCAGTGGCGCGCCTCGCTCACCAGCCCGCCAAACGGCAGGTAGGCAATCGTCCCCACCCGCAGCGGCAGCGGCATGAACAGCACCTGCGCCCCGGCCATCACGCGGCCCTCCTCGCACAGGGCTATGCGCTCTGCCCTCCAGCCAGAGGCTTGTTTCAGCGTGGCCCACGCCGAAAGTTGGAGCAGGTGGCCGTGTGGGTGCTGACGGACGAACGCATCCCAAAGGGGAGCATCAGGCGTTATGACTTGCAAAAGCGGCCTCATTTCTCGTGGTCATCAAGTTCCGCATCGGTAGTGTAATTGGTCATAGGGCGGCGTTCTACGGCGGATTCTGAGCGACGGGAGTGTCTAAGGATAAACAGACAGTCGCGCCGAGCGCTCAAGCACTCGGCTAGGGCGTGCCCCCTGAAAGGGGCTGGATGAGGCCTCTGTTCGAATTTAGACACTCCCTGAGCGACCAATCATTTTGAGGGCGTTGGGTTGTGTGCTAAAATCCGCCGCGGTGGCTGGTGCGGCGGACAAGTGCATTATTGCCTGTCAGACGGGTAAAGTGCTACAATGTGGCGCGTTTGTGAGAAATCGCGCAATCTACAGCCGTTCTCAGACAACTGAAACGTGTCAGCGAGGCAACATTTAATATTCAGGGAGACAGCTCCATGACCGTTCTGAACGAGTGGGCATTCATCGGTGTGTTTGCGATCATGGCCCCGATCTTCCCCGCCCTGCCAATTTTGATTGCGGCCATCCTGCGCCCCAAAAAGCCCAACATACTCAAGAGCCAAACCTACGAGTGTGGCGTTGAGACGGTGGGGGACACATGGGTGCAGTTCCGCGTGCAGTACTACCTGTATGGGCTGGTGTTTTTGGTGTTTGATGTGGAAATGGTGTTCTTGTTCCCGTGGGCGATGGCCTATTCCCAGCTCGACTTGTTCGCGTTCGGCGCAGGCTTCTTGTTCATCTTCTTGTTGGCCGACGCGCTGATCTATGCGTGGCGTAAAGAAGTGCTGGCGTGGCGCTGAGCTTGTCAAAAAATTGAGGAGCGTTGTGTATGGATTGTACTGGACTTTGTGAGGCGCTGTACCGCGGCGGGATGGATCAAGGGCTGGCGCAGTTCCTGTCGATCTTCGCTGGGGTGCTGTTCGTCAGCGGGGTTCCGCTCGTCACGGTGATCTTCCTGATCTGGGTCGAGCGCAAGGTGGCGGCGCGCATCCAAGACCGCATCGGCCCCAACCGCGTTGGGCCGTTCGGCTTGCTGCAAACCTTCGCCGATTTGATCAAGCTGCTGCTCAAAGAGGACATCACCCCCACCTCGGCGGATCGCCTGCTGTACAACTTGGCCCCGCTGGTGTCCTTTGCCTCGGTCATCTTGATCTGGGCGGTCATCCCCTACACCCCGTATCACTACGGCGCAGACCTTGAGATCGGGGTGCTTTATTTTGTGGCGGTGGCCTCGTTGGGCACGCTGGCGATCATGACAGCGGGCTGGGCCAGCAACAACAAGTACGCGCTGCTGGGCGCGTTCCGCGTGGTGGCGCTGCTGGTGAGCTATGAGATCCCGCTGGTGTTCAGCTTGCTGATCCCCGTCATGCTGGCGGGCAGCATGAGCCTGCTGGACATCGTCTTCGCGCAGAGCGGCATGTGGTTCGTGTTCCTCTCGCCGCTGGCGGCAGTGCTGTTCTTCATCAGCAGCCAAGCCGAGACCGGCCGCGCCCCCTTCGACTTGATCGAGGCCGAGTCTGAATTGGTGGCCGGGTTCAACATCGAGTACAGCGGCATGAAGTTCGGCATGTTCTTCGCCGCCGAGTTCCTGCACGTGTTCACCAACGCGGTGCTGATCACGATCTTGTTCTTCGGCGGGTGGCTGGGGCTGCTGTGGAACGAGCCGATCATCGCCTTCTTGTGGCTGGGGATCAAGTCGGCGCTGTTCTATTTCGTCTCGCTGTGGATTCGCAACACCGTCCCGCGCCTGCGCATCGACCAAGTGATGAACTTCAATTGGTTCTTCCTTGTGCCGCTGAGCATCATCCTGCTGCTGGTGACGTCGGGCGTGGTGATGATCTTCAAGACGGTGGGGCTGGTTCCGCTCGACGCGGCGGGCAACATGCAGCTAGCAGGGGCGAATCTGTTCGACATGCTGCCGCTGACGCTGGCGCTGCTGGCAGTCAACGCGCTGATGATCGCGCCGATCCTCAACCGCTGGCGCAACATCGGGCGCGAGGCGCGGCTGGCCAACGAGCGCCGTCAGCAAGCGCGCATGGCTTCGCCGGCGGTGGGTGACTAAACGCAAGGACGGGGGAAAGATGGAATTCGAATTCAACGTTGTGACGGTGGCGTTCTTCGTGTTCAGCTTCATCACGCTGGCCGGGGGCTACGCCGTCGTGACCGCCAAGAACCTCTTTCGGGGGACGATCTGGCTGATGATGTCGCTGTTCGGCGTGTCGGGCTTGTACTTGACGCTGAGCGCGCCGTTCTTGGCCGCGGTGCAGATCTTGGTGTACATCGGCGCGATTGCCATTCTGTTCACCTTCGCGGTGATGCTGACGCGCAGCCTGACCAATCTGCGCGATCTTTATGTGCGACCGCAGATCAACTTGGTGGGGGCGGTGCTGTTGTTCGTGCTGATCGTTGTCGGTGTGATCCTGCCGCTGTTCGCTGCCAACCCGCAGCCGCCCGTCTCGGATGAGGTGATCCGCACGGTTGATCTGGGGGTGGCGCTGGCTAGCGGCAACGGCTTCGTCATCCCGTTTGAGGTCGCCTCACTCTTATTGACCGCGGCGATGATCGGCGCAATCGTGATCGCCCGCGACACGGATGATCTGGTGTAGGGGGGAACGATGCCGCCTTTGTGGATGTACCTAGTTGTGGCTGCGGCGCTGTTCAGCATCGGCACGTTTGGCGTGCTCGCGCGTCGCAACGGCATTGCAGTGTTGATGAGCGTGGAGCTGATGCTCAACGCGGTCAACATCAACCTTGTGGCGTTTTGGCGCTTTACCGCCCCGATGGAGGTGAACGGGTTCGCCTTCGCCGCCTTCGTCTTCGTCATCGCCGCGGCAGAAGCGGCGGTCGGCTTGGCCATCATTATCTCGATTTATCGCACTCGGCGTTCCGTCATCCCGGAAGAAGCCGACGCGCTGCGAGGGTAGGACAGAGCGCTTATGGACATAGCCTTGTTGTTGAACGATCCTAACTTTTTGCCGTGGCTGGTTCCGGTCGGGCCGCTGCTGGCCTTCATCATCATCACCTTCGCCACCAACCGCGCACGGCTGGTCCCGGCCACGAGCCACGAATACGGCGGCCACCACCCCGATTACAACGGGATGCTCGTGCCCGTCGTGACGCCCCTCAGCCGTGTGCTGAGCGTGACGGTCGGCCTCAGCGGGGTGGTGATGGCGCTGCTCATCTCGCTCAACATCGTTGGGCAGGCGCTGGGCGTGCGGCACTTCGGCGAGGAAGTCGTCTTCGCCAGCGCGGTGGAGTGGATGGCAACCGGCACGACGGCCTTCCGCATGGGGGTGATGGTTGACCCGCTCAACGCGCTGCTGCTGGTGATGGTTCCGATTGCGGTGCTGTGCATCTTCATCTACAGCATCGGCTACATGGCGCACGATCCGCGCCAGAGCCGCTTCTTCGCGCTCATCAGCCTCTTCGCCGCGGCCATGCTCACGCTGACGGTGGCCGACAACCTGCTGCTGCTGTTCGTCGGCTGGGAGGTGATGGGCTTGTGCTCGTACATGCTCATCGGCTTCTGGTTCGAGAAGCACAGCGCCTACCGCGCAGCGATCAAAGCTTTCACTGTGACGCGCGTCGCCGATGTGATCATGCTGCTGGGCATCGCCTACTTGTACACGATGACGGGCACGCTCAACTTCCGCGAGATCATGCAGGATGCGGCGCTGCTCAACGCGATCAACACCGCGCCGGCCATCTTGTTCGGCGGCTTGGGGGTCAGCGCGGGCGGCTTGATCGGCAGCTTCCTCATCATCGGCACGATCGGCAAGTCTGCGCAGTTCCCATTGCACGTGTGGCTGCCGGACGCGATGGAAGGCCCGACGCCCGTCAGCGCGATGATCCACGCGGCGGCGATGGTCAGCGCGGGCATCTACGCGGTGCTGCGCATGTTCCCGTTGTTCGTCGGCGCGGGCGACCCCATCGGCGGGGTGGCCAACCCACACATCGGCGTCTACAACCTGCCGCTGGTGCTGCTGGCGGTGGTCGGGGCGTTTACGGCGCTGTTCGCGGCCACGATGGCCGTCGCGCAGAACGACGTCAAAGCGGTGCTGGCCTATTCGACGATCTCGCAGCTCGGCTTCATGATGGCGGCGCTGGGCATCGGCGCGTATGTGGCGGCGGCCTTCCACCTCATCACGCACGCCTTTTTCAAAGCGCTGCTGTTCATGGCGTCTGGCTCGGTCATCCACGCGATGGAGCACGGGGCGCATCACCTGCACGAGCATGCGCACGACCACGAGCCAGAGCCGACAACACGCCCCTATTACGAGACGGCGCAGGCGGCTGAGGCGCACCCTGAAGCGGCCCACGCCGCCCACGACGACCCTCACGCGCACGACCACGGCCACCACGCCGAGCATGGTCACCATGAAGAACACGGCCACGGCCACGCCTTCGACCCGCAGGACATGCGCAACATGGGCGGGCTGGCCAAGAAGATCCCGGTGACGTTCGTCGGCTTCGTGATCGGCGGCTTCGCGCTGGCGGGCTTCCCGCTGATTACCGCGGGCTTCTGGTCAAAGGATGAGATCCTCGCGGAGGCGTGGTACGGCACGCTCAAGGGCTATGGGCCGCAGGCGCTGGTGTTCTTCCTGCTGGCGGTTGCCGCCTTCCTGACGGCCTTCTACACGATGCGCCAGATCTGCTTGACCTTCCTCGGCGAGCCGCGCACGGAAGAGGCCAAGCACGCTGGCCTCGGCGGGGCGCGCAGCATCGTCAGCATCACGATGCAGCTGCCGCTGATCATCCTGTCGTTCTTCGCGCTGTTCGCGGGCTTCGTGGGCGTGCCCAAAGAGTTCCCCCTCTTCGGGCCGATCTTCAGCCCCGATGGCAACCCCTTCTTCCACTTCCTTGAGTTCTCCGTGCTGCCAGAGCCGAACTTCGCGCCCTTCCACCCGCCGTTCAACCTCTTCCCGGTGTTGGTGTCGTTCGCGGTGGCGTTGGGCGGGCTGTATCTCGGCTGGCGCATGTACGGGCGGCGGCCGCTGCAAGCCGGTGAGACCGACCCGATGGAGCGCATCCTCGGCAGCGCGGTCTACACGACGCTGCAGAAGCGTTACTACATGGACGACCTCTACAGCGTGCTGTTCGTGAAGCCCTCGCAGTGGCTGGCGCGGCAGGTGAACACCTTCCTCGACCGCGGCGTGATCGACGGGACGCTGCACGCCATCGGCGCGTTCTTCACATGGCTGGGCGACCTGATCAAGGTGCTCAACTCGTGGCTGATCGACGGGGTGGGTGATGGCATCCCGCGGTCGATCTACACGCTGGGCGGCTGGCTGCGCGGGACGCAGACCGGGCGCATTCAGCAGTACTTGTTGGCGGTGCTGATCGCCTTCTTGATCATCGGCATCGTTTTGGCCGTCTCAAGCGGCGTTGTGACAGCGGGCTAAGGGGAGCGTTATGTCGATTTTGGGTATTGATATCTTATCCTTCCTGATCGTCGCTCCGGCGGTGATCGGCCTGCTGCTGATGGTGCTGCCGCAGAGCCGCTTGCTGTCGCGGGTGATCGCGCTGGCGGGGGCGCTCTTCGTCGGGGCGATCAGCGTCGTGGTGTTCTTCGCCTATCAGGCCAACGCCACGCTGGGGCAGGATCAATTCCTGTTCGTGGTGAAAGTGCCGTGGTTCCAGCTGCTAGATGCCAACTGGCACGTGGGCGTAGACGGGATCAGCGTGGCGATGGTGCTGCTGACCGGCATCTTGACGCCGCTCGCGGTGCTTATCAGTTGGGAGATCGACGACCGCCCGAACACGCACCTCGCGCTGCTGCTCTTCTTTGAGGCGGGGCTGATGGGCGTGTTCGTCAGCATGGACTTGATGATCTTCTTTCTCTTCTATGAGCTGTCGCTGGTTCCGATGTACTTCGTCATCAACCAGTGGGGCGGCCCGAACCGTCACTACGCCTCGACCAAGTTCATGATCTACAGCATCGGCGGCACGCTGGGGATGCTGCTGGCGACGCAGTTGATCGGCTTCAGCGCGGGGACGTATGAGATCGCGCAGATCACCGCGACGTGGCCAAACTTCGCCGCGGACGCGCCGGCCTTCCTCGGCATCTCGGTGAACACGGTCAAGGCGCTGGCGTTCGTCGGGTTCTTCATCGCCTTCTGCATCAAAGTGCCGATCTGGCCGTTCCACACGTGGCTGCCAGACGCGCACGGTGAAGCGCCCACCGCTGGCTCGATGCTGCTGGCGGGCGTCATGCTCAAGCTGGGGGCGTATGGCTTCCTGCGCTTGGTGATCCCATTCTTCCCTGACGTGTGGATCAGCGAGGTTCCGCTGCTTGGGATCGACGTGGCGACGCTGTTCGCGGTGCTGTCGGTGCTCGGGATCGTGCTGGGGGCGTTTGCCGCCTTCGGCCAGAACGACATCAAGCGGCTGGTGGCATACAGCTCGGTCAACCATATGGGCTTTGTCGGCATGGGGTTGGCGGTGATGGCGGCGCTCTACGGCAAGGCGTGGGCAGACGCAGCCGGCGCAGGGCTGGATGCCGCCTCGATGCAGAACGCGATCATCGCCACCAACGGCGCAGTGCTTCAGATGTTCAACCACGGCTTGTCAAGCGCAGGGATGTTCTTGCTGGCGGGCGGCATCTACCACAAGACGCACACGCGCAACCTCGACGAGTACGGCGGCTTGTGGGTGAAAGCCCCGATCTTCGGCGTGATCTTCATCTACATGAGCATGGCGAGCCTCGGCCTGCCGGGCCTAAACGGCTTCGTGAGCGAGTTCTTGGTGGTGCGCGGCTCGTGGCCGGTCTTCACCGCGCTAACGGCCATCGCCATGATCGGCCTGCTCTTCACTGGCAGCTACATCTTGAAGGGCATCCGCGGGGTGCTGCACGGCCCCTTCAACCTGCACTGGAAGGACTATCACCTTGAGATCGAGCGCCGCGAGCTAATCGCAGTCGCCCCGCTGATGGTCTTGATCTTGGTGACGGGCATTGCGCCTAACTGGATTTTGAGCGTCATCAACACCTCGGTGACGCACCTGTTTATGCACGGGATAGGATAACAACATGGAATTTGGGTTCCCCGTCCTCAGCGCGTTGATCTTCATCCCTGTCGTGGCAGGGGTGTTGATCTTGTTCATTCCGGCTGCCAGCCGCGACATCATCCGCGGTGTGGCCATCACGTCGGCGGTTGTGACGCTGTCGCTTAGCGCGTTAGTCTACTTCAGCTACCTCAACGCGGTGAACGCGGGCGCAATCCCACAGACCACCGTTGAAGCGGAAGAGGGCAGCTTCCGCGCGACAGCGGCTTTCAAAGACCGTCAGTTCTACGTGGAGAACATCCCGTGGGTTCCAAGCGTGGGCATCTCGTACCACCTCGGCATGGACGGCCTGAGCGGGCCGATGGTGCTGCTCACTGGCATGGTGGCGGTGGCTGGCGTGCTGATTAGCTGGCAAATCAGCGATCGGCAGCGCGAGTTCTACGCCTTCTTCATGCTGTTGGTGGCGGGCGTGATGGGCGTGTTCATCTCGTTGGACATGTTCCTGCTGTTCTTCTTCTACGAGCTGGCGATCTTCCCGATGTACATCTTGATCGCAGGCTGGGGTTGGGTGAAGCTGCGCGAATACGCAGCGATGAAGCTCACGCTCTACATCCTGATCGGCTCGGTGGTGGCGCTGGTGGGGGCGATTGCGATGGTCGTCACCGCTGCAACGTACTTCGAGACGGAGGCCGGGCGGCAGGTCTTGCAGGCAGCCATCGCGGCGGGGGTCATCAACCCCAACGCGACAGCGGTCAGCTTCGACTTGATCCAACTGACGCTGGCGGCGGAGAACGGGGCGTTTTCGCTGCCGTTCTTGGGCACGGTGTCGTTTGATGTGTTCTGGTTCCCGTTCATCTTCATCGGCTTCGGCGTCATGGCGGGCTTGTTCCCCTTCCACAACTGGTCGCCGGATGGCCACGTGGCCGCGCCGACTGCTGTGTCGATGATCCACGCGGGCGTGCTGATGAAGCTGGGGGCGTTCGCGGCGCTGCGGACGGCGGTGCAGATGATGCCAGAGGGCGCGCAGACCCATCTGCCGTGGATCGTCTTCCTTGCGACGGTCAACGTCGTGTACGGGGCGCTGATCGCCTTCCGCCAGCGCGACTTCAAGTACGTCATCGGCTTCTCGTCCGTCAGCCATATGGGCTTGGTGACGATGGGCTGGGCGACGATGAACGCGGTCGGCATGACGGGCGCAGGCTTGCAGATGTTCAGCCACGGGGCGATGACCGCGCTCTTCTTCGGCTGTGTGGGGATGGTCTATGACCGCGCCCACACGCGCGACATCCCATCGCTGGGCGGCTTCATGAAGATCCTGCCGTGGACGGGCGTCTTCTTCATCATCGGCGGCTTGACGAGCATGGGCATGCCGGGCTTCAGCGGCTTCGTGGCCGAGTTCCCGATCTTTCAAGGCATGTGGGAAGCCTCGGACGCTGTGAGCCTCGACCTCGGCGTGACGACGCTCAGCAGCTACTACTCGTTCTTGGTGATCTTGGCCGCGCTGGGCATCGTCATCACGGCGGCGTATGTGCTGCGCGTCACGAGTCAGGTGTTCTTCGGCGAGTACAACCGCGCGCGCTACGGCGAACTGCCGCCGATTACCATCGTGGAGCGCGCCGTCCTGCTGCTGCTGGGCGTGCCGCTGATCGTGTTGGGGCTGTATCCGAGCATCATGGCCCCGATGATTACTGAGGGGATCATCCCCGTTCTCATGCTGCTGGGGAGGATGTAACGTGCCAACGGCCACTGAATTCAACTTTTTGGAGAGCATCGCCTCGATTGCGCCGGTTGTCGGCCTCACGGTGATGGCGGTGGTTATCCTGCTCTTGGACGCTTATCTGGGGGCGCAGCACCGCCGCGGCATCGCCTACGTGGCGTCCTTTGGGACGGCGGCGGTGGCCTTTACGCCCTTCATCTGGCCGCCCGTTGAGCAGACCGTGTTCTGGGGCGGGACGATCGTCTACGACGGCGTGACGCAGATCTTTCAGGTGATGGTGTGCTTGGCGGGGGCGATTGCCTGCTTGATGGCGATCGATGACCGCGGCACGCGCAACCGCGGCGAGTATCATCTGATCGTGGTCATCAGCACGTTGGGCGCGTGCCTGCTGGTGGCTGCCAACGACCTGATCATGATCTTCATCGCGCTGGAGACGGTTTCGATCCCCCTGTACATCTTGGCCTCGTTCCAGCGTAAGAGCGAGCGCAGCGCCGAGAGCGGCCTCAAGTACTTCCTCTTCGGCAGCTTCGCCAGTGCGATTTTGCTGTTCGGCTTCAGCCTGCTGTTCGGCTTCAGCGGCCAGACCAACATCGCACTAATTGCCGAGGCGCTGGTGCGCGGCGACATCGTTGGCGACACCCTCCCGCCGGTGGTGATCGCGCTGACGATGGTCTTGGTGGGCTTCGGCTTCAAGGTGAGCGTGGTTCCCTTCCACTTCTGGACGCCAGACGTCTATGAAGGCGCGCCCACGCCGGTGACGGCCTTCGTCAGCGTGGCCAGCAAGGCGGCCAGCTTCGCGCTGCTGCTGCGCTTTTTGGTGGTGGTCTTCCCGCAGTCGCTCGTCCTGCAAGGGCAAGAGATGCAAGCCATATGGGTGAACTTGGTGGCGATTGCGGCAGTGCTCTCGATGATCATCGGGAACGTGTTGGCGCTGCGTCAGAGCAACCTCAAGCGCCTGCTGGCCTACTCCAGCATTGCGCAGGCGGGCTATGCGCTGGTGGGCGTGGCCGCCCTGCAATCTGGCGACCCAACCTACGGCGTGAGCAGCACCGCCTTCTACCTGTTCATGTACACCTTCAGCAACTTGCTGATCTTCGCGGGCATCGTCCTCTTCACCGAGGCGACAGGCAGCGAGGAAATCCGCGATTTGGCTGGCTTGCAGCGGCGCAGCCCGATGCTGGCGCTGGCGATGACGATCAGCCTGCTGTCGCTGGCGGGCATCCCCCCGGCGGCGGGCTTCTTCGGCAAGTTCTTCCTGTTCCAAGCGGCGGTCAACAGCAACTTGACCGGCTTAGCGATGATCGGCGTGCTGACGAGCATCGTGGCTCTGTACTACTACTTGATCGTGGTCAAGGTGATGTGGGTAGACCCGGGCCAAGACGAGGACAAGCCGATTGCCATCGGCGCGCCATATGGGTGGGCGCTGGCGATCAGCTCGGTGGTGGTGCTGTTCTTGGGGGTGATCCCGTCGCAGATCATCGACTGGGCGCGGGCCGGCGCAGAGGCGATCCAGATTGCGCTGCGGACAGGGCTGCTGTAGAGGGATGTTTGCATTGTCCAAAACCTTTGTGATACAATGCGCAATCGCAATCTGGGTAGGCCAACGTGGCTGAGGCGCGCCGTGGCCGACTGCAAAACTTAGGGATTGCAGGCATCACGGCGCTCTCAGGGTTTGTGACGGTAGTGCTGGTGATCGGGGCGCTGCTGTTGGGGCTTTGGATTGACGCACAGTTGGGCTGGCGTGGCCCGGCGACGATCTGCCTCTTGGTGGCGAGTGTGCCGCTCAGCTTGACCCTCATGATCTGGCTGACGCTGACGTTGGTGAAGCGCTTGCCACAGCAGCAGCTTCCAAGCGAATAAATAATGAGGTTACATCGCACGCAAGAGGAGGAGTGATTCGTTGATGAATACAGAGTTGAGTGCTGAAAGGAGGAGGGGGCGCTGATGAGTGCGAGTCAACGTGGTTGTTTAGGCCTGCTTGGTTTCTTAGCGTTTGCATTCTTCGCGTGCATCTTGATCCCGTTCATTCTGCTGCCGGGCGTTGGCCAAGCGGTGACGCTGCCCGTGATCACCGTGCCGGCTGAGTACTACCTCAAGCACTGGCCGAGCGCAGACTTCGAGATCAGGAACTCGCTGGGCGGGGCCGTGCTGGCGATGGTGATCGTGTTCGCCATTGCGCTCATCGCGCGCCGCCACAGCAACGGCTGGACGAAAGAAGTGCCGGGCCGTTTTCAAGGGGCTGTAGAGGTCATCATCGACGGCCTGTGGGGGCTGACGAAGCAGCAAGCAGGCGACAAGCCGCGCGTGCGTAATCTGCTCTTCCCGCTAGTGGCGTCGCTGTTCTTGTTCTTGCTTGCCGCTAATTTGGGCAAGCTGCTGCCGGGCGTGGAGACGATCGGCGTGGTGCACTGCGCCGTCTATGAGCCGCAGCCGCTGAACGGCTTCCCTGTGCATGAGACGAGCTTCTTGGGCCGCCCGTACTTCGTCTACCGCAGCGAGACGCCGCTCAACATCGGCACACCTGCAACAGAAAAATCCTACAAGCAGTGCCAAGCGATGTTCGGCGTGCAGCGCTATCAAGACTATCTGCCGCGGCGGCTTGACCCCTTCCTCGACAAACAGGTGACGTACACCGTTCAGCAGGGCGACACGCTGGCCAGCATCGCCGCGCGCTTCAACGATGAGATCACCGCGCGCACTGAGTCTGACCCGATACAGGTGTCCTCTTACGTCCAAGTGCCCTATGAGGGGTGGGCTGAGCTGACGATCACCCCTGCGGACATCGTGGCCGCGAACACCGTCAACGGGGTGGTGAACATCCAGTTTGAGGCTGCCGCCGCTGGCGAGGAGCACGGCGAAGGCGAAGCGCACAGCCGCCTGCCCGTTGTGGAAGTGGCGCCGCAGCAGGCTGAAGGCGAGCCGGCGCCTGTGGAGGCGGAAGCCGAGCCAGCGCCCGCCGAAGCCGAACCCGCCCCCGCTGAGGCCGCCCCCGGCGTCAACGCCACCGCCGCGCTCGTCCCCGGCCAGACGATTGTCATCCGCCCAGAACTGCTGGGTGAGAAGGCGACGACGCTGCACAATCAAATCTTCACGGTGGCCCCGTTTGTGCGCGGCGTGACGACCGACCTGAGCTTCACCATCGGCTTGGCGCTGCTGTCGTTCGTCGTGATCCAGTACTTCGGCGTGAGCGAGCTGGGCCTGTCCTACTTCCAGAAGTTCATCAACATCGGCGCAATCGGCAACATCGGCAAGCGCCCGCTCGGCGCGGTGGATTTCATCGTCGGGTTGTTTGAGATCATCTCAGAGTTGGGTAAGATTGTGTCGCTGTCGTTCCGTCTCTTCGGCGCGTTGTTCGCGGGCACGGTGCTGTTCGCGGTGATCCTGTTCTTGGTCGGCACGACCATCCCGGCGATCATCCTGCTGCTCGAGATCATCATCGGCGTGGCGCAGGCGGCGGTCTTCTCGATCCTGACGTTGATCTTCAGCGCGCAGGCGATGGTCAGCCACCACCACGACGACGAAGAGCATGGCCACGGCGAAGCAGCGGCGGCGCATCACTAAACATTGGTGTCGGTTGGGGCGCGTGCTTGGCGCGCGCCCTGTGAATTGATAACATAACGACCATAAACTCAAGACCTAAGGAGAGAACTACAATGGATCTGACGGACGGCCTGAAAGCAATTGGCGCAGGGTTGGCGATTTTGGCGGCGCTCGGCCCGGGCATCGGCATCGGTTTGATGGTGCAGGGTGGTTTGCAGGGTATCGGTCGCAACCCCGACGCTGCGGGCGCGATCCAGACCAACATGATTCTGGGGATCGTGTTTGCTGAAGCTGTGGCCATTTACGCGCTGGTGGTCGCTCTGGTTATCATCTTCGTTTTGTAAGCACCATCTAGGGGAGTTTACGAAATGATGACCATGACGAACATGAAGCGACTTTTGAAAGGGCTGGCGGCGTTGGCCGTCGTCGCGCTGGCGACGATGCCCGCCTACGCCGCTGAAGCCGCCGGCAGCGACAACCCGCTGACCCCGCTGGGCATCAACGGCGGCCTGCTGATCGTGCACACGTTCAACT
Source organism: uncultured Anaerolineae bacterium (assembly GCA_937944445.1). Classification (GTDB taxonomy): domain Bacteria; phylum Chloroflexota; class Anaerolineae; order Aggregatilineales; family Phototrophicaceae; genus JANWYT01. The sequence continues at coordinate 18,038 of CALDYP010000045.1, read as the reverse complement.
TCCTGCTGGTGGCGGCCATCTTGACGGTGCTGCTGTGGCGGCCCGCGCTCAACATGCTGGACGCGCGCACGGAGAAGATCAAGCGCGGGCTGGAAGACGCGGCAGCGGCTGCGCGCGCCCGCCAGAACGCTGAAGCCGACGCGGCCAAGATCATCGCGGACGCCAAAGCTGAGGGCAACAAGATGATCGAAGAGGCGCGCAACCGCGCTGAAGAGGTCGCCAAGACGATCACCGCTGAAGCCCGCGCCGAAGCAGACAAGATCCGCAGCGACGCCCAAGCCGAGGCCGTCACCGCGCGCAACGCGGAGCTGGCTGGCCTGCGCGACCGCGTCGTAGACATCAGCGTGGCGATGGCCGGTCGCATCTTGAACGCCAACATCGACGCGAAAAAGCAGGCCGAGCTGGTCAGCAACTTCTTCAGCAACGTGCCAGACGCCGCCAAGAACCTCGGCGGCAAGGTAGAGGTCATCAGCGCGATGCCCTTGACCGAGGCGGAGCAGGCCAGCGCCAAGCAGGCCCTCAACGCGGAAGAGGTGACGTTCACGGTCGATCCGAGCATCCTCGGCGGCGTGGTCGTGCGCAGCGCGAACCGCGTGGTGGATGGCAGCGTGCGCAGCGGCCTGAACGAGCTGTCGGGGCGTCTGGGCTAGGGCCAGTTTTAACCAAACAGCGTAAAGATCGAAAAAGGGCATTTTCCCAATGCCCTTTTTTCGTTAGGATGTTAAAGCGCTCAAGCAGCTTCAACCCACACGGTGACACGGCTCATGCAGTCTCTCTTAACTCATCTTCAAGCGCTCCCTGCTGGGGCGCTGCGGTCGATCACAGGCGATGCAGATGTGTTGATTGGCGCGCCGTTTGAGGAAAACGCGGCGCTTGTCCAGCCGGGCGGGGTGTTCGTAGCGCGGGCAGGCCGCAGCGCTGACGGCCACGCCTTCATCCCGCAGGCCATCGCCAACGGCGCGGCGGCTGTGGTGGGCGAGCAGGCGCTGATTGATCTGCCTGTGCCTTATGTGCGCGTGGCGGAGGGCATGGCCGCGCTGGGGTATCTGGCGGCGTCGTTTCACGGGTTCCCCTCGCGCGATCTGATCGTGATCGGCGTGACGGGGACGGACGGCAAGACGACGACCAGCACGCTGATCTATGAGCTGCTCAAAGAGCACACGAGCGGGCGCGTCGGCCTCATCAGCACGATCAGCGCTGACTTTGGCGGGCAGAGCCTGTCGACCGGCCTGCACGTGACGACGCCTTCCGCGCCGGAGGTGCAGCGCTACTTGGCGATGATGCGCGACGCAGGCCTGACGCACGTCGTGCTGGAAATGACCAGCCACGGGCTGGCGCAGGGGCGGCTCAACGGCGTCGACGTGGACGTGGCCGTTTACACCAACATCACCCATGAGCACCTCGACTATCACGGCACATGGGAAGCCTACCGCGACGCGAAGGCGCTGCTCTTCCGCGGCTTGATGCGCAGCGCGCGCAAACCCAACCAGCCCAAGATCAGCGTCGTCAACGTCGATGACCCATCGTGCGAGTATCTGGCGGCCATTCCAGCCGATCGCGTCGTGCGCTATGGCATCGACCATCCAGCGGACGTGCAGGCCGCGCAGTTCGCCTACTCACCGCAGGGCACGACGATCACCCTGACGAGCGGCGACGTGCTGCAATCGCACCTTTACGGGCAGTTCAACGTGTCGAACGTGCTGGCAGCCGTGGCGACGGCGCGCGCGTTGGGCGCGGCAGACGTGCAGAGCGGCCTCGCGCGGGTGCGCGGCGTCAGCGGTCGGATGGAAGCCATCGACGAGGGGCAGCCGTTCCTTGCGATAGTAGACTTTGCGCACACGCCCAACGCGCTGAAGCAGGCCTTGACGGCGGCGCGGGGGATGTTGGGCGCGGGCGGGCGGCTCATCGCGGTGTTCGGCAGCGCGGGCCTGCGCGATGTCGACAAGCGCCGCATGATGGCCGAGACGTCGGCGCAGTTGGCCGATCTCACTATCTTGACCGCTGAAGACCCGCGCACGGAGTCGCTCGACGACATCCTTGAGATGATGGCGCAGGGCTGCCTGCGTCAGGGCGGCGTGGAGGGCGTGACGTTCTTCCGCGTGCCTGATCGCGGTGAAGCGCTGTATGTCGCCTGCCAGATGGCGCGGGCGGGTGACATCGTCATCGCCTGCGGCAAGGGGCACGAGCAGAGCATGTGCTTCGGCACAGTAGAATACCCGTGGGACGACCGCGAGGCGCTGCGGGCGGCGCTGCGCGGCGCGCCTCTCAAGACGCTCCCGACAGCCCAACCATGAACCCGATCAAGCTGACGAACACTCACCGCCACCTCTGGCTGCTGACAGCGCTGCTGGCGTTGGTGTTCTTCTCGCGGATGGTCTTCCTCGGTCAGCGTCAGTTCAACTACGATGAGGTGTGGCATGCGTGGCATACCTCGTCCACGTTCGACAACCTCCTGTTGTGGATGCCGTATGACTGGCCGCCGCTCTACTTCGTGATCTTGTGGATGTGGCAAGGCCTCACAGGCGGCGACCCGCTGACGCTGCGCTATTCATCGGTCTTGATCTTTTTGCTGGCGTGCGCAGCGGTCTATCAACTCGGGCGGCGCTGGTGGCGCGATCCACAAGCGGGCGTCGGGGCGCTGCTGGCGTTCGCGGCGTTGGGCTATTACGTGTTCTTGAGCGGGTACTTCCGCGCGTATGTGCTCATGCTGCTGTGGATGCCGCTGGCGCTGCTGGCGCTGTTCGCCTACTTCGACCGTCCGACGTGGCGGCGTGGCGCGCTGCTGGGGGCGGTCATGGCGGCGATGTTCTACACCAACTTAACGTCGGTGGTGTTCTTCGCGCTGATGGGCGGGCTGTCGCTGGTGTATTACCCGCGCCGTGTGTGGCGCTGGTGGCTGCCGGGCGTGGCGGCGTTGGGGCTGGCGCTGCCGGAGATCGTGGCCAAGTTGAGCGTCGTCACCCGTCGCCACGCCGGGTTGGGGGATGCGCTGCCGCCGTTCAGCGAGGGCTGGGCTGCCATCATCGCCGAGTTCTTCGGGGTGTATGCGCCGGTGTGGGCGCTGGGCTTGGTCGTCGGGGCGGGATGGCTGTTGATGCGGCGGCGGCTGACCTTGCGCGATGGGCTGGCGCTGACTGGGTGGGTGGTGGCGCTGCCGCTGGTCGTCTACCTGCTGGATCGCGTGTTGGGGTTCTTCAGCACGCAGTACTCATGGTGGATCGGCGGGGGGCTGGCGCTGTTGGCGGCGGCGGTCTTCAGCAGCGTGCCCTCTGTTGGGCGCTGGGCGCTGATGGGGGCGGCGGCGCTCTCGATGTTCATTTCGTTCGACTATGTGTCTTATCCGTTTATGCCGCTGCCGCTGGAGCATACCCTGCGCGCAGCCGCCCCATATTTCCAGCGCGGCGACGTGTTCTTGATGGATCCACGCTGCGCGTGTGGCAGCCCGATGGAGTGGACGTTCTACCAGCAGCGTTACGTGCCGATGGGCTTACGCTGGGTGAGCGATCCAACAGGCTACGCGCGCGTGTGGTACGTCAGCCGCGACGGCGACCAAGACCCCGCGACGCTGGCAGCCGTCCGCGCGGGGCGCATTCCGTCTAAGTTCGTCGGCCCGTGGGACTTGCTCATACGCCTCTATGAGGGGCCACCTGACTCGGCAGGGGTGCGCTTCGCCAATGGCATGCGTTTTCACGGCTTCCACGTGGTGGAGGGTGAGCGCTTCAGCTATGAGCCGTTGGTGCGGCGCGAGGGCGAGACGCTGACCGTGCGCCTGTGGTGGTCAGCGGAGGGGCCGCTGGAGGTCGATTTAAGCGTGACGCTTCAACTGATGAACGCCAGTGGCAGCCTAGCGCAGTCAGACGGCGCGCCGCACCTCATTCACCTTGACCCAACGGCCACGCAGCGCTTGCCCGAGCAGACCAGCCAATGGCAGCCGGGCGTGATCTACGTCGAAGAGCGCACCGTGCGCGTGCCGGATGTGGCGTTCCACAGCGACTGGACGCTGCTGCTAGGGGTGTATCAGTGGTGGGATGGTCAGCGCATCCTGCCTGAGGCCGCGCACCAAGACGGCCTGCTGCCGTTGACGTCTCTCAACATCATGGCATGGTGATGCGATGTCCAACATGAAATTTGCTCTCACTGAACGAGTGTTCGCCGTTGTGCTGCTGGCGCTGGCGTTCACGGTGCGCATCCTGCCGCTAACGTGGGGCCAACCTGATCCAGCGTTCGCGCGCAGCTTCCACGACAAGGGCATGATCCACGAGCAGACGCCGCTGCACCCGGATGAATATTTCTTTGCGGCGGTTCCTTTTCGCAAAGTGCTAGAGCCGCAGTCGAACTTCACCTTTTATGAAAACCCTTCGTTTTTGGTCAACGTGAGTTATGTGGTGGCACGGCTCAGCGGAGTGGGGCAGGGGTTGAACCCGCAAGATCGCGTGGGCTTCAACGAGCGCTACTACGCCCCCTTCAGCCTCTACATCGTGACGCGCACGCTTTCGGCGTTAGGCGGCGTGCTGGCCGTGGCGGCGGCTTACGGCTTGGCGCGGCGCATCGGGAGCGCGCGGGCGGCGTGGTTGGCTGGTCTGCTGACGGCGTTCAGCCTGCCGCTGGTAGCCCACGCGCACTACGGCACGACCAGCAGCCCTGCGACGGGCTTTGCGACGGCTTCGCTGTTTTTCGCCGTGGCGGCGCTGTTCGATCGGCGTTGGCGCGCCCAAGATGGGCTGCTCATCGCCAGCGGGCTGGCGGCGGGGCTGGCGATGGGCAACCGCTACAACGCGGCAGTGGTCTCGCTGGCGCTGCTGCTGGTGGGGCTGTGGGCGCTGTGGCAGCGGCGCAGCCTGCGGCGTTCGCTGGGAGTGCTGATCGCCTTCGTCGCGTTCCCGATCACGTTCTTGATCACGACGCCGGGCGCGCTGTTCGACACAGAGCAGTTTCTGGCTGAGATTCGCTACGTCAGCAACATGTACTTGGGCACAGGGATTGAATCCCGCATCAACGTGAGCGCATGGGAGGGGCTGCTCGTGCTGCTCGGCTTCACGGCCCTGTACGGCGTGGGGCCGATAGGGGCGCTGCTGCTAGGGGGCCTCGTTCGGCTGCGCCGCGTCGATTGGCGGGTGCAGGTCAGCGTTGGCCTGATCGCGCTCTACGCTGTGGTGTATGCGCTGCTCGTCTTGCGCACGGTGCGGCCCGGCGGCGCAGATCACCTGACGCTGCCGATCTTGCCCGCGCTGGCGGTGCTGATCGGGGTGGGCGCGGCGGCGCTGAGCCACTCATGGCGGCTGTGGGCGCGCGTGGGCTTGGCGGTGGCGCTGATTGCGTTCCCGCTCTACCTGTCGATGGTTCACCTGCGCGTTATCACCTCACCTGACACGCGCGAGGTGATGCAGCGCTGGATTTACGAACACGTTCCACGGGGCAGCCGCTTTCTGCTGGTGGGCAGCATCAACGTCGCGCTCGACCCGGCAGATTACCCGTGGGAACACGTGTTCACGCTGCCAGAACTGGTCGACTATGACGCCTATCCTGACGCCGATTTCCTGCTGATCTCTGAGGCGCTCATGGAAACGCATCGCAAAGCGGGGCGCTCGCCTGTGCTGGCGCTGCCGGACGGGGCGCAGCCTGTAGCCGTCATGGAGCGTCTGCCGCGGCTGGGGAATGAGCATCCAGCGTTCACGTCGGACTACTTCCACAGCCCGACGATTCGCCTGTTCTGCTTGAACGCCGCTGCGTGTGATGCTACAATCCCTGCGCGATTAGGCAACTGAGACCAACCCTTATGCACGATCTTGGCATCGTGATCGTCAACTGGAACACTTGCAACCTGCTTGACCGCTGTTTGGCGACTGTTTACGCCAGCGTGGGCGTTACGTATCGCGTGGTCGTCGTGGACAACGCCAGCACCGACGGCAGCGCAGACATGGTGCGCCAGCGCTATCCGCAAGCAGATCTGATCGCCAGCGAGACCAACGACGGCTACCCTGTGGGCAACAACCGTGGACTGCGGCTGTTGGGGTATCGCGGCGTGGGCGACGTGGACGCAGACGCTCCGCGCTATGCGCTGCTGCTCAACCCTGACACGGAACTGCCGCCGGACGCGCTGGCGCGCATGGTGGCCTTCATGGACGCGCACCCGCAGGCGGGCGTGGCTGGCCCGCGCCTGATCCTGCCAGATGGCACGCTCGACAAGGCCTGCCGCCGCGGCTTTCCGACGCCGCTCGTCAGCTTTTATCACTATTCCGGCCTCGCCAAGCTGTTCCCGAAGAGCCGCACCTTTGGCCGCTACAACATGACCTTCGCCCCTGAGACGACAGTCATGGAAGTGGACAGCGTAGTCGGCGCGTACATGCAGGTGCGCAAGGAGGCGATCCACGCGGTGGGGCTGCTGGACGAGGCCTTCTTCATGTATGGCGAGGACATCGACTGGGCGCATCGCATCAAGCAAGCGGGGTGGCAGGTGTGGTATGTGGGCGAGGTGATCGTCCACCATGTTAAACGTGCCGCCTCGCGCCAGAGCGCTAAAGCACAGTTCGAGTTCTGGCGCGCGATGTTGATCTTCTACCGCAAGCACTATCGGCGCACGACGCCGCTGCCGGTGCATGCGCTGGTGCTGCTGGCGCTGCTGGCGAAAGGAGGACGAAAGCTGTGGCCCGAAATTCAGCGGCCTTCAGTCCCATCGACCAGCCAGTAGCTGAGCTGGCGCACCCCGCGCGGTCGCGCCGCACGCGCCGCCTGCTGGGCTTGCTGCTCATCCTGCTAGACGTAGGAATGCTGGCGCTGGCGTTCGTCGCGGCCTATCTGGCGCGTGGCGCGCTGCCTTTCTTCAGCGTGCCCGATGTCCAGCCGCCCTTGGAGGTGTATTTGCCGACGATGCTGCTGCATATCGGCACGATCATCGTGTTGTTCTACGCCAACCGCCTCTATCACCAACGGCGAGTGTTCAGCCGCTTTGACCAAGCGCGCAGCATCGTGGCGGTGGTCACGTTCGGGGCGCTGCTGGCCAACGGCGTGCAGGAGCTGGCCTTCCGCAACACTATCCTTGAGGTGAGCTTCCCGCGCAGCACGTTCTTCTATGTGTGGTTGTTCAGCCTGCTGTTCGTGCTGGTCGGGCGTGAGGTGCACCGCTCACTGACGATGACGCTGCGGCGGCGCGGCCTCACCGCGGACAATTTGCTGGTGGTAGGCACGGGCAAGATCGCCGTGGACATCGTGAAGCAGGTGCAGCGCCACCGTGAACTGGGCTACAACATCGTGGGCGTCGTGAACGACCCGAGCAGCCATCAGGGGAAGATGATGGGCGTGCCCGTCATCGGCAACTACCCCGATCTGCCCGATTTGATCGACCGCTATCAGATCCAGCAGATCATCATCGCCGTGCCAGATGCGCGCCGCAGCGAGATCGTTGAACTGGTGACGATGTGCCAGCGCAGCGACGTTGACGTCAAGATCTACCCCGATATCTTCGCCTACATCGCCGGTGATCTGAACCTTGACGACTTGAACGGCATGCCGCTGTTGACCGTGCGCGACATTGCGCTGCGCGGTTGGAAGCTGAGCCTCAAACGTGGCTTAGACATCGTCGGCGCGTTCTTCGGGCTGATCTTCCTCTCGCCGTTGATGCTGCTGACCGCCTACTTGCTGCGCCGTGAGGATCCGGGGCCGGTGTTCTTCATCCAAGAGCGCATGGGCCTAGACGGCAAGCCCTTCCCGATGATCAAGTTCCGCTCGATGCGCGTGGACAGCGAGGCCTTTGGCCCCGGCTGGACAGTGGAGAACGACCCGCGCGTCACCAAGATTGGCCGCTTCATGCGCAAGACGAACTGGGACGAAATCCCGCAGCTCATCAACGTGCTGCTGGGGCACATGAGCTTGGTGGGGCCGCGCCCGGAACAGCCGTATTTTGTGGAACAATTCCGCACGCAGATCCCGCGCTACATGGAGCGCCACCGCGAAAAAGCTGGCATGACCGGCTGGGCGCAGATTCATGGGCTGCGCGGCGACACGTCGATTTCAGATCGCACCACGTATGATCTGTGGTATGTTGAAAATTGGTCGCTCTGGCTGGACATCAAGATCATCATCCGCACGATCATTCAGACCATCACCCGTCAAAACAAGAACGCCTACTGACATGAGCGACAGCCTGCGCGAGTTAACCGCTGCGATGCACGCCTTTGTGGAGAGCAAAGGCTGGTACGCGGACGACAGCCCCAAACCGCAAACCCCGAAGAACCTCGCCATCTCGCTGGTGTTGGAGGCGAGCGAAGTGCTGGAGCACTTCCAGTGGGGCGAGGCCGCCGACCGCGAGGCGCTGGCGGGCGAACTGGCGGATGTGATGCTCTATCTGCTTCAGATTGCCAGCTTGAGCGGGGTAGACCTCGGCGCGGCGGTGGAGGCCAAGCTGGCCCACAATCAGCGTCGCACGTGGCCGTAGGCGCTCAATCGCGCCAGCGCAGCCATTCGTTGGCGTCAGCGTCGTTGTCGTAGTCGAAGAAGCGCACTTGGTCGCGCGGGTTGATCGTCAGCCAGCGCAAGAACAAGTCCAACGCGGCCAGCATCGGCGCGTCTTTGCTGTAGTACATGACGGCGGTGCGCGTGTGAGGGCGGTGCGGGTTGCGCTGGATTGACCTCTGGCTGGCCCGCATGACGTAAGCCAGCGAGGGGGATCTGTCGTAGGGCGTGGTGAGCTTATACGAGACGTAGTCTTGCGGTTGAAACAAGCGATGGAGCACCTCCACTTGCATCAACCACGCATCAACGGCGTCGTCGCCCACTTCATGAAACGTCACAAGGTAGAAGTGATCGCGTTTTTCAATCGTGACGAGTGGTGGTGTCATGCGATATCACATCGGGTCGCCTGCGACGAGCTTCACGGTGTGATGGGTGCGGAAGAGGCTGTATTGACCTGCGCGCCCCGGCATATCGTTCAGCACATTTTCGGTCTCCATGATCGAGATCCAGAGTTGAATGTCCCAGAGTTTGTCTGGGTCGGCGTCTTGAATGGCTTGAACGCTGATGGGCACGTTGCGCTCGTAGAGTGTGATCAAGAGTCGGACGAACTCATCGCGCTGGGCGAGCACGCTGCGGGCGTACTCCGACTCCATGTTGACTGAGATGCCTTTGGTGTTGTACGTGCTCTGCGGGTTGGGGTACTCTTGGACGGTGACGATGCGGTTGGCGCTGAGGTACTCCACGGAGCGCTGAAACGCCATGTTGACGTCAAAAGGCTTTAGGCGGCGGTGCAAGCTCCCGAGTGGACACCATGCGAACTTGCGGAAGCTGGTGAACTGTTCGACGCTGACGATGACGCGCATCGCCATCTCGTAGGCGTGCTTGTCGTAGCTGGCGAACTCCAGCGGGGTCATGCCCTCCCAGTTGGTGATTTCGGGGACGTTGACAGGGCGATATTCTACGTTGGTGTCGGCGAGGTCGTCGCGCGCGGTGTCGGCCTCGGCAAGGCTGATGACCGGCACGAGGTCGTCGGGGTTGTGGCGGTGCGGGACCAACTCGCGGGCGAGGACGCGCTCGCGCACGAGCGCATCAATCCACTGCGAGCGCCACTGGTCGTCGGTGTTCATATCAGGGCGCATGATGTCGCGCTCCATCTCCAGTCCTTTAAGCAAGAAGCCATAGTTCACATACTGCCAACCACGCACCTTGAGCGTGTTGGCAACTCGTCGGCTGACGGCCTCGGTGATGACGCGCGTCTTTTCAACGATTGGATGCACCGTGTTGAGCGTCAGCACGCCGGGCATGGCTGGGCGGAGGATGTTCATGTTGAGCGCTTGTTTGACCAGCTCTTCGGCGCGCTCGAGGTTGATGGCCGCGCCGACTTCGATCAAGCGGGCGCAGAGGTCTTGAACGCGCAGTTGGTCGGTGTTCAGGCGGCGCGCGGTGCGGTCAAACTGGATGACGACGCTCGACCATTGAGACGGCAGGAATGCCGTCACAGGGGCATCAACCGTTGGCGTGTTGAGGTAGGACGCTGGCGTTTGCAGCTCCATGAAGTCCTCGATGTATTCGACGTGTACCGCCGGATGGTTGACGAGCTGGCGGCTGATCGCGTTGCGCACGCCCCAGATGATGACCTCTTTGCCGCGTTGGATCACGCTGTTGATCACATCGTTGAAGTCTCGGTCGCCACTGGCGACGATGAAGATGTCGCCTGAAGTATCAGAATGGCCAACGTCGATCAGCACGTCACGGGCGATGCGGACGTCTGCGCTGTTTTTGCCGGGCAGGATGAACACGGGGTCGATGTTGGCCATCATCAAGCGGGTGGCGGCTTCATCGGTGATCTCGCGCCCGTTGTTGTCGATCATGGGCGGAAGCGTGCCGCGCTGGCCCCACGGCCCATAGGCGGCCATCTTGACGACGTGGCCGTGCGCTTGGGCTTGTTTGACGAAGCGTTCGATGAGCTGCTCTAAGTTGAGGATGTACCCGTTCTCGGTCAGGCTGATGGCAATGTTCTCAAAGTCGATGTACACCAATACGTTGGTTGTTGGTTTGACGCCGAGCAGCGTCTCTAAAGGCTGGAAGATGACATCCTCAGCGAACTCCGTGCCTTTGAGCACATCTTCTGACCCCCAAACGCGGATGCGCGCGTTGCGAGTGATGCGGATGCGCTTCACGAGGGGCAGCAGGTCGCGGTTCGTGGTGGCGAGGATCAGCTCGTTGATGGGTTCGGGGTCGTAGGAAAAGTAGTGGATGAAGAGGGCGTCGGCCACATCCTCGCGCACGGGCAAATCGAAGATCTCATAGCCGTTGCGGCGCATGAACGATTGAAGCGCGGCTTTGCTCGGGTGGCCAATATCTGACCAGTTAGCAAACGCGACGGCCTTGAGCATGCTCACGTTGGGCAGCCCCGCCGCCAACGCTGCGCCCCCTCGCAGCCCGACCGCCAGCTCTTGCAAGTCGACGTTCATATCACGCGATTGAAAGCGTCGGATCAAATCATCCACATCAACAATTAAATAAGCAGCCATTCTAGTTCCTAAGAAATGCTCGATGTCGTGAAATAGTCGGCAGTGTCAGCAATGAACCACGACAATCGTGAATTGTAGCACAAACTTTTTATTCTATGTTAGGGTCTAAGTCCTCACCCTAACTTACATTTTAATCAAAAAGGGAGCTGTTGCTCCCAATTGTAATCGTTTACTTCTCTTGATTCAGTAGGCTTTGGCGAAGATTGCCAAGCGGCCCTCGTTTTGGCCGTTGTAGAAGCACGGGCCGCGCTCGGCGCTTCCCTCAAAGGGGTAACAGCGCAGGGTTGCGCCGGTCTCTTCCTTAATGGCTTTCTCATCTGCGTCGCTGCTGCCGAAGAAGCCGCGCGCGAAGCCGCCGCTTTCGATGACCTGTTTGAACTCGTCATAGCTGCGCACGTCGTGGATGTTGGCGTCGCGGAAGGCGGTAGCTTCGGCTAGCAGGTTGGCCTGCACGGTCATCAGCAGGTCTTGCACGGCAGGGACGAGGCCATCCGCGGGGATGAACTGCTTGCCCTCGCGCCCGGGGATGTCGCGGCGCGCCAGCACCACCGACCCCTTTTCGAGGTCTTTGGGGCCGACCTCCAGCCGCACAGGCACGCCGCGCAGCTCCCAATCGTTGAATTTGAAGCCGGGCGATTCCTCGCGGTCGTCGAGGTGGACGCGCACGCCCGCCGCGCGCAAGGCCTGCACATACCCGTTGAGCGCGGCCAGCACCGCGCGGTGTTCGTCCTCGTTCTTGTAGACCGGGACGGCCACGACTTGGATCGGCGCGAGGCGCGGCGGCAGGCGCAGGCCGGCGTCGTCGCCGTGGGTCATGATGATGCCGCCGATCATGCGCCAGCTCATGCCCCATGAGGTCGTCCAGCAGGTTTCTTGTTCGTTGTTGCGCCCCAAGAAGCGGATGTTGAAGGCTTTGGCGAAGTTCTGGCCGAGGTTGTGGCTCGTGCCTGCTTGCAGCGCGCGCGTGTCGCGCATCATCGCCTCGATGGTGTAGGTGCGCAGCGCCCCGGCGAAGCGTTCGTTGTTGCTCTTCTGGCCTTTGATGACGGGCATCGCGGCCTCGTTGATGGCCACGTCGGCGTACACGTCGAGCATGCGCAGCGTCTCTTCCTCGGCTTCGTCGTGGGTGGCGTGGGCGGTGTGGCCTTCTTGCCAGAGGAATTCTGCTGTGCGCAGGAAGGGGCGGGTGCGCAGCTCCCAACGGACGACGTTCGACCATTGGTTGATGAGCAGCGGCAGGTCACGGTAGGATTGGATCCACTCGCTGAAGGCCTCGCCGATGACCGTCTCAGAGGTGGGGCGGACGACGAGCTTTTCTTCCAGTTCCTTGCCGCCGCCAATGGTCACCACGGCCAGCTCTGGGCTGAAGCCTTCGACGTGCTCGGCCTCGCGTTTGAGGTAGCTCTCTGGGATGAACAGCGGGAAGTAGGCATTTTGGTGGCCGGTCTCTTTGAAGCGTCGATCGAGATTATTCTTGAGGTGATCCCACAGCTCATAGCCGTATGGCTTCACGATGATGCAGCCGCGCACCGGCGACTGCGCCGCCAAATCTGCACGGTAGACGATCTCGTTATACCACTTGGAAAAATCTTCGGATTGTGGAGTGAGTGCCTGTTTCGACATAGCCGCTTCCCGCTGTGAAGATGACGAACATAAGCAGCAAGTATAGCAGCAAGCGGCGTCGGATGGGTAGGTGAGGTGTGGTTTGCCGATTGAAGCCGCGCCGACATCTGCTATAATGCCAGCCATCAACGATCGACCGATGGGTTCTTTGTCCAACCCATTTGGAGACATTTTCACCGAAGGAAGACAGGACACGATGGCGCTTTCAAAAGAAAAAAAGCAGTCGCTGATCAAGGAGTTCGCCCGCTTTGAGGGCGACACGGGATCGCCCGAAGTGCAGATCGCACTCTTGACGGAACGCATCAACCAACTGACGGAGCACCTCAAGGCCAACAAGCACGATGCGCACAGTCGCCGCGGCTTGCTGAAGATGGTTGGCGCGCGCCGCAGCCACCTGAAGTACATCGCCAAGAAAGACCCGGAGGCTTATCGCACGCTGTTGAGTCGGTTGGGGCTGCGTCGTTAAAGTGATGCCTATTTGGACAAGATGCCCCGCGTGGGCATCTTTCATACCGTAAAATCGTGCCCGTCACGGGTAGGATTTGCGATGACAGCGCGGAACGGGTGACGTTGGGCGCTCTCATGGCAAGTTCTGACCGGACGGGCGTCTAGTTTAAAAAACGAGGACAACAAACCTATGTCAGAGCGACAGATTCACACATTTAAGACGATGTTTGGCCAACAAGAGCTGATCATCGAGACGGGGCGGCTGGCCGAGCAGGCCGGCGGCGCAGTGACCGTGCGCATCGGCGACACGATGCTGTTTTGCAGCGCCACGATGAGCAAGCACGTGCGCGAAGGCCAAGACTTCTTCCCCCTCACGGTGGAATACGAAGAGAAGCTCTACGCTGTCGGGCGCATCCCGGGCAGCTTCCAGCGGCGCGAAGGCCGCCCCTCCGACCAAGCGATCTTGATCTCGCGCGTGATCGACCGCACGCTGCGCCCGCTCTTCCCGAAGGACATGCTCAACGAAGTGCAGGTGATCACCCTCTCGCTGGCCAGCGACCAGCAGTACGACGTGGACATGTTGGGGATCTTTGCAGCCAGCGCCGCGTTGATGATCAGCAACATCCCGTGGAACGGGCCGGTGGCGGGCGTGCGCATCGGCTTGATCGACGGTGAGCTGGTGGTGAACCCGACGATCCCGCAGATGGAGCACAGCAAGCTCGACCTGCGCGTGAGCGGCACGGCCGAGGCCATCAACATGGTGGAATGTGCCGCCAACGAAGTCGATGAAGAGACGATGCTGCGCGCGCTGGCGCTGGCGCATGAGACGATCAAGGGCTTGGTGGCTGTGCAAGTCGAGATGCGCGCGGTGGCAGGCAAAGAGAAAAGCCCGATCCACGAGTACCTCATCGACCCCGCGCTGATCGACGAGGTACGCCAGCGCACCCAAGCGGAAATCCGCGAGATCGTCGTGAGCATGACCGCGCGCGACGACCGCAACGAGGCGATGGAGATCCTGCGCGAGACGGTGCGCGCGGAGTATCAGGCGCGCAACGCCGAGCTGCCCGCTGACCAGCAGATCAACCTCAAGCATGTCAAAGACGCGATCGAGATTGTGCTGAAAGAGCAGGTGCGCCATCGCATCGTGCACGAGGGTGTGCGCCCTGATGGCCGCAGCATGACCGAGATTCGTCCGCTCTCGGCGATGGTCGGCTTTGTGCCGCGCGTCCACGGCAGCGGTTTGTTCCAGCGCGGCCAAACGCAGGTGCTGACGATTGCCACGCTCGGCACGCCGCGCGACAACCAACTGCTGGACGGCATCGACCCTGAAGAGACCAAGCGCTACATGCATCACTACAACTTCCCGCCGTACTCCACTGGCGAGGCCTACCCGCTGCGCGGGCCGAAGCGCCGCGAGATCGGCCACGGCGCGCTGGCGGAAAACGCGCTGCTGGCGATGATCCCCTCAGAGGAAGAGTTCCCCTACACGATCCGCCTCGTGAGCGAGGTCATGAGCAGCAACGGCAGCACCAGCATGGCTAGCGTCTGCGGCAGCACGCTCGCGTTGATGGACGCCGGCGTGCCGATCAAGCGCCCCGTGGCCGGCATTGCGATGGGCTTGATCAAAGAGGGGGACAATGTCGCCGTGCTGACGGACATTCAAGGCATGGAAGACCACCTCGGCGATATGGACTTCAAAGTGGCGGGCACGGCCCACGGCATCACCGCCTTGCAGATGGACATCAAGATCATCGGCGTGACGCAAGAGATCATGACGCAGGCGCTCGAACAAGCCCGCGTCGCGCGCTTGAAGATCCTCGATGTGATCCTGCAAGCGATCCCTGCGCCGCGCCCCGAACTGAGCGTGTACGCGCCGCGCATGGTGACGATCCGCATCCCCGTTGACAAGATCGGCGCGGTGATCGGCCCCGGCGGCAAGACGATCCGCTCCATTCAAGACGCGACAGACGTCAAGATCGACATCCAAGAGGACGGCACAACCTTTGTGGCGGGCAACGACGGCCTCGCTGTGGAGACGGCCATCGCCCGCATCCGCGCCCTGACGGAGGACGCCGAGATCGGCCAGACCTACACCGGGCGCATCACCCGCCTTGAGCCTTACGGCGCGTTTGTCGAGTTCTTGCCCGGCAAAGAAGGCCTCGTCCACGTCTCGCAGCTGTCAGACACCCGCATCGAGAACGTCGAAGCCGAGTTCAAGATCAACGATGAGATCATGGTGATGGTGACTGACGTTGACCCGACCGGCAAAGTGCGCCTGAGCCGTCAGGCAGTGCTGCTGGGGCTGACCGTGGAAGAAGCCCGCGAGCGTGACCGCGCGGGTGGGCGGGGCCGCAGCAGCGGCGGCGGTGGCGGCGGAGATCGCCGCGGTGGCGGTGGCGACCGCGGCGGCAGCGATCGCGGTGGTGGCGACCGGCGCGGCGGCAACGACCGCGGCGGGTACGACCGGCGTCGCTAGGTTGGCTGTGTTGGGGGCAGCGAGTTGAGCTGCCCCCACGTTGCGATGCATCCCCTCCTTCTAGCACAGATCATCAAACAGCTTCCGCCCTCGGCGTCGCAGCTCAAGGCGTGGGACGTGGGTGGCGCGTTGGCCGCGGCGGTCATGGCGCAGCGCCCCGACGTCGCCGCGGAAGTCGTCTCGGTGCTGCCGGAGCACTGGCCGACGCGCGACGTTGATGCCGTGTTGGGGTATGACCTCTACCTGAGCGATGCGCTGCTGCGGCGGTCGCTGGCCGCGCTGCGAGCGGGCGGACGGCTGGTGATCGCCAACCCGCAGCAGCCGTTCGACGCGGCATGGGGCCAGCGGCTGACGGCGCTCGGTTATGTGCGCTTGCTCTTGGAGCCGCTCGACACCGGCGGTGGGATGCTGCTGCGCGGCGAACGCCCTCATACCGCCGCGGATACGCTGGCGCGGGTGCAGGTGGCGGCGCAGGCCGACGCCGACGCGCTGACGCTGGCGGCCTATCGCGGGCGCTTTGTGCACCTGCTCGTGCAGCAGTCCCCCAACAAGCCCGTCTGGCGGCTTACGTCAGAGGATCGTATCGTCTGGCAGGCGGTGTGCAGCGGCGGGCAGATGCTCGCGTTCACCAGCCTGCCGAAGGCGGTCGCCTTCATGCAGGTGGCGGTGCTGGCGGGCCGCCTGCGCGACGTGAACAAGGTCGCCAAGTTTCGACGCGAGGTCGTCGCGGGGTGGCCGCTGCGGCTCAACCCGACTTTGGACGCGCTGCCAAGCGAGCCGCTCACGCTCGTCGCCGTTGACCCAACGCTGGCCGAGGCCCCCGACGAGTAGGCATGTTCACCCTCGATCTGCTGGACTTCTTGCAGACCGCGCCCGCTCAAGCCGCGCTGCTCGACCTCGCGGCTGAACCCATCGCCGAACACAATCACCTCAAGCGTGCCGAGCAGCTGCGTCGCCGCTTCACACCAGAGCAGGCCAGCGCCCTGCTGGAGACGGCGCGCCTGCGCCAGAAAGCCGCCCTGCGCTACGGCGAGGCCGCGCAGCGCATGTTCTTCACCGCCGACGCGCTGGAACAGGCCAGCCACCCGTGGATCGTGCAGCATGGGCGCAGCCTGCGCAGCGACGACGTGTGCGACCTGTGCTGCGGCATCGGCACGGACAGCATCGGGCTGGCGCAGCAGGGCAAGCGCGTCGTCGGCATCGACCTTGACCCGGTGCGGGTGGCGATGGCGCGCCTCAACGCCGCGGCGCAGGGGGTATCGGCTGAGTTTCGCGTGGGGGATGCGCGCGACCCGCTGGCGACGCCCGGCGCGATCTTCTTTGACCCCGCGCGCCGCAGCGACGGCCGCCGCCTCTACCATGTGGAGCAGTATCAGCCGCCGCTCTCGACGCTGCGGCGCTGGCAGGCGGCGGAGGTCGTCGTCAAGCTCTCGCCGGGGGTAGACCTCAGCGAAGTGGCTGAGTACGGCGGGCGCGTTGACTTCATCAGCGTGCAGGGCGAACTCAAAGAGGCGCTGCTGTACGTTGACCCGGCACAGCCGCAGCAGCGCGATGCCGTCCTCATCACCGCCGCTGGCGCGCAGCGCTACACAGCGCTGCCGCTGCTGCCAGAGCGCGAGCTGCGCCCCCCGCTCGGCTGGTTGATCGAGCCAGACCCGGCCATCATCCGCGCGGGCTTGGTGCGCGATCTGGCGCATCTGGTGGACGCCTACCAGATGGACGAGCAGATCGCCTACCTGACTGCTGAACGGCCAGTTGCGCATCCTGCGCTGCGCAGCTGGCGTGTGCAGGCGTGGATGCCGTTCCACGTGAAGCGGCTGCGCGCTTACCTCCAAGCCCATCACATCGGACGGGTGACGGTCAAGAAGCGGGCGACCCCCATCACGCCGGAGGCGCTGCTAGCGCAGTTGAAGCCGCGCGGCGACCACGCCTGTGTGATCGTGCTGACACGCTACCGCGACGATCCGATTGCGATTGTGTGTGAGGAGCCATGAAATCATTGGTGGCATCAAGGCGACGGGATATAATGTCCGCCTAATGTGCTGCCACAGAGAAAGCGAATCGGGGATGAAGAAAGGCCCTCTGAATCATAAGCTGCTGACGTGGAAGGACGTGGACAACCTCGTCGATGTGCTCGTCCCACAGATCAAAAGTTATGGCTCGTTCGATGCAATGGTCATGATCACGCGCGGCGGGGTCATCCCGGGCGGGCTGCTGGCGGAGGCGCTGGCGCTCAACTATCTGCTGACCGCTGCGGTAGACTTCCCATCCACCGAGTCCAGCGGCTTGATGGCGCTGCCGTCCTTTCTGCAATTTCCGGAGCCGTCGCTGCTGGTGGGGCGCAAGGTGCTCATCGTGGACGACGTGTGGGGCAGCGGGCGCACCAGCATCAGCGTCCGTGAGCGCGTGGCCGCCAGCGGCGCGACAGCCGTGAACTGTGTGTTCCACTTCAACCCGTATCGTTCTCTGTTCAGCAAAGCCAAGCCAGACATCTACGGCGAAGCGACGGA
>CALDYP010000044.1 GCA_937944445.1 uncultured Anaerolineae bacterium | reverse complement strand
CCTGCGTAGGGACAGGGCCTGCCCTGTCCGTTTTTCATTTCTGTGGGCGCCACCTTGCAATATTGCTCTTCCAAGTTAGAATAGCAGTATTCCAAATTGGAAGAGGCGCTCATGCGAGTCGATGAGACCTTACTCGGATTGCTTGCTGCCCAGCCCATGCACGGCTATCAACTGCTGGAGGTCTTTCAAGATCAGCGGCAGTTGGGGCGCGTGTGGAAGCTGAGCACCAGCCAGCTTTACAGCGTGTTGAAGCGCCTTGAGCGCTGCGGCGACGTCCACGGCGCAGAGCAGCCCAGCGAGATCGGCCCGCCGCGCGTGGCCTACACGCTGACGGCGCAGGGGCGCGACCGGCTGCAGCGCTGGCTGAATGACCCCACCCCGCTGCCGAGCATCCGCAGCGTGCGCGTGGAGTTCCTCAGCCGGTTGTGGGTGGCGATGCGCTTGGGCTTGCCCACTGCGCCGATCATCGCGCGCCAACGGGCGGCCTGCCAGCGCGAGCTAACCCGCTTGCAGCAGGAGCCGCTTGAGGGCTACGCGACGATTGAGGGGTTTACGCTCGGCCTCGTTCAAGCGCAGCTTCAAGCTGTGCTGGCGTGGCTCGACCGTTGTGAAGCGCTCATCTCAGAACCATCCAACAAATTTGAAGGAGACACACCATGAAAGTTGTTCGTCGCGGGGTGGCTGTGCTCGCCCTGCTGCTCACGGCTGCCACGCTCTACGCGCAGCAGCCCGCCGTCACTGTCCAAGCTGATGCCGACTTGATCCCTGCGCTGGAGGCGCTCATCGCGGCCTACGATGAGCCGGTCGCGTTCGCTGAGGGGGAAGCCGCCCTCATCGCCACCACCGATCCGGCGCTGCTGCCGCCGATGGGGGTCGCGCCGCACTTCCTGCCGGGCGCGTTCTTCGTCGTGAACGACCCCGCGGCGGCGGACTTTGTTGAGTTCGCCATCTCAGCGGATGGGCAGCAGGCGCTCATCGACGCGGGGCTGCTGCCCGCCAGCGTCACGATCACCGATCAACGCGGCAACGTGTTAGAGATCCCTCAGCCGGTGCGCCGCGTCATCACCCCTTACAGCTTGGCAACGTACATGGTCTACGGCGTGGACGCGGAAGATCGGCTGGTGGCAGGCGGCTATTTGGGCGCGCGCACTCCGCTCGGCATCGAGCGCATGACCGCCATCGACGCGCGCTTCCCTGAGCTGAGCGGCTACGTGATGAACCAGCGCGAGATCAACGTGGAAGAGGTCGCCAACCTCGACCCCGACGTGATCTTCACCAGCGCCCGTTCTGCATGGTTGGACACGGTGGCCGAGTTGGGCATCCCCGTTGTGCTGTTTCAAGGCGAATCGCCGGAGCTGCTGATCGAGGCGATGCGCATCACCGGGCAGGTCTTCGGGCCGCACGCCCAAGCGCGCGCTGAGGCGTGGATCGCCTACTACCAAGAGATCGTTGATCGCGTGGTAGAGCAGACCAGCGAACTGGCCGAGGACGAGCGCCCCTCTGTGCTGATCGTCGGCCAAGAGGCGCTGCGCGTCGTGAGCGGCGAGATGTACCAGACGGACATCGTCGCGGCGGCAGGTGGGCGCTCCGTCAGCGCTGACCTAACCGGCGCGTGGAACGACGTCAACCTTGAGCAGATCGTCCTCTGGAACCCAGACGTGATCGTCATCGTGCCCTACAGCAACGTGACGCCAGAGGACTTGCTCAACAGCCCGGAATGGCAGATCGTCTCAGCCGTGCAGAATGGGCGCGTGCTCAAGATGCCGAGCTGGGTCGCCCCGTGGGATACCCCCGTGCCGGACAGCGTCTTGGGCGTCATCTGGCTGACGCAGGCGCTCTTCCCCGATCTGGTGGACATCGACTGCGCGGCGGAGACGGTGCGCTTCTTCGATGCCTTCTACCAGCACGACATCACGCTGGAAGACGCCGCGGCGGTCTGCGGCGCAGGCGCATGACCAAACCACGCTCACAGCGGCAGTGGCTCTACTATGGGCTGCTGCTGCTGCCCTTCGGGTTGATCGTGTTCTCGCTCATGATCGGCCTGTACACGATCCCCGTTGAGAACGTGCTGCGGGCGCTGACGTCGCTGGTCTACCCACCCGCCGCTGACGGCCTATCCTCAACGGAACTCACGCTCGTGCTGCGGGTGCGGCTGCCGCGGGTGCTGGCGGCCTGCTTGGTGGGCGCGTCGCTGGCGGTGACGGGCGCGGGCTTTCAAGGGGTGTTCCGCAACCCACTCGTGGACGCCAACCTACTGGGCGTGATGACCGGCGCGGGCTTCGGGGCGGCACTGGCGCTGTTATTAGAGCTGCCGAGCGGCGTCGTGCAGCTCATGGCGTTCGGCTTCGGGTTGTTCGCAGTGATGCTGGCTTATCTGGGCAGCCGCCTTTACGACACCGCCCCGATGATCGTCCTCACCCTGATGGGCATCCTGATCGGCTCGTTCTTCGGCTCGCTCACGTCGCTGTTGAAGTACGTCGCTGACCCGCTGAACACGCTGCCGTCGATCACATTTTGGCTGTTGGGGGGCTTGACAGGCATCGTGTGGAACAGCCTGCCGCTGCTGGCGCTCACGACGTTGGGCGGGGGGGTTTTCTTCTGGTTGGTGCGCTGGCGCTTGAACGTGCTCTCGTTGGGGGACGCAGAAGCCATCACGCTGGGGATGAACCCCGACCGACTCAAGCTGGCGCTCATCGTCTGCGCCACGTTGATGACCGCGGCAGCTGTGGCCGCCAGCGGGGTGATCGGCTGGATCGGCTTGGTGATCCCACACGCGGCGCGCCTGCTGGTGGGGCCGGATCACCAGCGGCTGATCCCGGTAGCGCTGGCGTTGGGCGCGTCCTTCCTGCTGCTGATCGACAACGTCTCGCGGACGCTGCTGCCAACGGAAGTGCCGCTCGGGGTGCTGACAGGGCTGATCGGTGTGCCGCTGCTGATCGGCCTGCTGCGGCGCAGCGCCCGCGTGTGGTGAACGGCCTACAGTGGGCTGGTGTAGACGTCGGGGCGGGCGTCGCGCAGGACGGGCAGACGCTCGCGGGCGTCTTTGATCGCGTCCAGTTCGATTTCAGCCGTGATGAGCTGCGGGTCCTCGCCCGCCTCGACGACCACCTTGCCCCACGGGTCAACGATCATCGAATGCCCACCGTAGACCGTGCCGCCGCTCTCGCCGGCGGCGTTGCACGCCACGATGAAGACTTGATTTTCGATCGCCCGCGCGACGAGCAGGGCGCGCCAATGCTCAATGCGCACCAGCGGCCACTCCGCGCACAGGATGATGATCTTGCTGTCGTCTTGCAGGGCGTAGTGGCGGAACAGCTCCGGGAAGCGCAGGTCATAGCAGATAGCAAATGAGGTTGTGCCCCACGGCAGATCGAGCGAGACGGGGCTGCTGCCCGGCTGGAGGTATTTGTCCTCCTCCATCGGCGGGAAGAGGTGAATCTTGCGGTAGATGCCCATCATGCGCCCGTTGCTGGCAAAAAAGGGCGCGCTGTTGGCGACTTCAAGGCCGCGCTTCTCCAGCACGCTGCCGGTGATGCAGATGTGATGCTGCGTCGCCCACGTCGAAAGCTGCGCGAACAGCCCCTTGTTCAGCTCTTGGGCGTGTTCTTTGGCGCTGTCGAGCGCCATGCCGGTTGACCACAACTCCGGCAGCACCACGATGTGCGATTTGCGCTGAGCGGCTTCCACAATGTGCTTTTCCGCTTGCAGCACGTTGCGCTTGTAGTCTCCAGCGGCCAAGCGCATCTGCGCCAGTGAAATTGTCAGCTTGGGCATCGTTCGACTCCTAACCTCGTGCCAGCGCCACCACCTGCCACCACGCCACGATCTCATCGACGATGGCGGGGTCGCTCATGTACGTTACATCTAGTTCCACTACCCCCGCTATTTTACGGACGGCCCACTCGCGGCGCAAATAACCCAACGCTGCGCCGCGCTCGGCGCTGTTGTGGTAGCGCGCCCCCATCGCAAGGTGCAGCCGCTGGAGGATCGCATCTAAACGCGCGACGAGGCAGAGCGTCTCCGCGTTGGCCATGAGCAGCTCGCGGCGTTCGGTAGTGGCCAGCGTGCTGCCAGTGATGCGGATGACTGCGCTGCGCATTAGCATCACCGTGCCAAGCACGTCATCCTCCACCGCTTTGAGGTGGCGCTCGCCGTACTGCGCGCGGATCGCCTCCGGGCGGTCGCCGGCGCGCTCCTCGATCAACTCTTCCACGTCCACAAAGCGCCGCCCCAGCCTCTGCGCCACTTGGCGGCCAATGCGCGGCTGATTGGGCTGGATGTAGCCCGTCAGGATCAAGTTGCGATCCGGTTGTAGGGTGAGCGGGATCATCATCGCCAGTCAGGATACCACTCATCCAGCACGAGCAGAAGCTGATCGAGGTCGTTGACGCAGGCGTCCGGCACGATCATCCGCTGAAGGGGGCTGTGGCCGTGCACGGTGCGCAGGACGGCGCGCATCCCCACCTTGCGCGCGCCGTCGATGTCCGCGCTGAGGTTGTCGCCGACGAACACGGCTTCATCTGGCGCAGCGCCCATGACGTTCAGCGCGTGGCGGAAGATGTAAGGGTGCGGTTTGAGGTAGCCCACGTCGGCGGCGGTGATGCGCGTCTCGGAGCGTGGGAAGTACGAAAGCAGCCCCAGTTGGTCTAGTTCGCGGTCGCGCATGACGGCGGGATGGTAGGCGTTGGTCACGATGCCGATCTCCACCCCGTGCTGGCGCAGCGTTTCGAGCGCTTGCGGCACGTCAGGGAAGACCGTCACGCCGTCGTAGGCCCCCCAGCGGTAAGCCTCGATGCAAGCGGCCATCGTCAGCGGCTCCTCGCTGCAATCGAGGCCGAAGTGGGCCAGCGTCTCGGTTACGATGACGCCGAAGTGCGGCGCGCGCAGCGTGGAGCGCGCCTGCTCCCACGCGAGGCGCACGCGGCGGCTGAACTGCTCGTGCAGCGCCTCTAGCGGCACGTTGAGCGGATAGCCCTGTGCGTGGACGTACTCGTACAGATAGCCAAGATGGCGCATCTCGTGTGTGCGCCACGAGTCTAAGAAGTTCGCCCACGAGATGAGCGTGTCGTCGAGGTCGAAGAGGACGGCTTTGAGCGTCGGCATCGAGCGGCTTAAGCCTTCACCAGCCCGGTCTCTTGCGACGCAGGGGCTGGCAAGGCGGGCGCTTCGGCGGCGCGCCACTCCAGCAGCATCTGCTCAAACCCGTGATCCACCGTCGGGAAGCGCGGCTCCCAGCCCAGATCAGCTTTGGCCAGCGCACTGTTGGCGGCCACGCTGTGGGTGAGCAGGGTCTCTTGCAAGCCGCCCGCCAGCACGTTGAGCAGCGGCAGGTGCAGCGGCGCGCCGATGCCCATCGCCGCCCCCAGACGCGCGGCAAACTCGTTGAAGCTCATGGCGTGGTCGTCAGTGATGTGGTAGACGCGGTTCGGCAGCGAGTCAGCTTGGGCGGCGCGCAGCACTGCCGCCGCCAGATCGTCCACGTGGATGAAGGGCACGTGCGCCGGCGCGTTCAGCAGGGGGCGGCCAGCCTTCATCGCGCGCGCCAGCGCGTCTACCGCCGGGTCATGCTCGCCGTAGACGTAGCCCGCCCGCAGCACCGTTACGTTCAGGTCGCTCTTGAGCAGCACGCTCTCGGCGCGGGCCAGCGCGCGGAACACGTCGTTCTCGCGGCTCAGCTCGGTCGATTCAGCGGCGGCCTCATGGCCGTGACCGTGGCTGTGATCGTCGTCGTGGCCTGCGGTGGGCAGCGCGCCCAAGAAGCTGACGTAGATGAAGCGCTTGACGCCGACGGCGTGGGCGGCGTTCATCAGCGGCACGACGTCTAGCGCGGCGGGGTTTACGGTCACTTTAGAGAAGGGCAGGGTGTTCACCTGCATGCTGCTGAGGTCGATCACCACATCTGCCTTGATCATGGCAAGGGTGCTGCGGATGTCGCCCTCGCGGCTCAGGTCGGTGTAAGTCGGGATCGCGCCAGCGCTGCGGATGACGGCTGCGCCTTGCGTCCCGTGGATGGTGCTGCCCGCGACGCGCGCGCCCTGCTTGACCCACGCCTCGACGAGGGCGCGCCCGGCCGCGCTGTCCGCGTAGGTGATGAAGACGCTGCGTGGTTCCTCTGGCGTGTTGGTTGCTACAGGTTCAGTCATGCCGCCCTCTCACGGTTTCTCCCCAAAATATCGTGCTTGATTATGCCACACACGAGGCGCTGTTATCAACCGGTTGGGTGCGTGGGCTGAGGCCTCACCACCTGTCCGTTTTTTTCCCGTGGGGCACGGCGCGCCTTGTCGGGATTGGCGTCCCGACGATACCACCCCCGTTGTGTCGCTTGATCTGCTAAAATGGGAAAAAATCACGAGGAGCCAGAGCATGACGCTTGCCGCTGAGCGCGCCATTGACGATGACCCTGTGCTGGGGCGTTATGTGATGCATTTCACCTCGCACCGGCTGCGGCTGCTGCTGCAAGCGGGGGCGATCTACGCCGTCAGCGCGGTCATCATCACGCTGGCTACGTTCAACTTGGAAGGGACGCTGGTCGATGTGGTCGTGCCGCTGCTCTACGCGCTGGTGGCCATGCCGTTGATGTGGGCCGTGGCGCACCTGTGGAACCGCGAGGTGATCGTGTTCGAGCACGGCTTCACCTATCGGCAGGGGTCGGTCGTGGCGGCGTTCCCCTTTTTGCTGATCGCGCGCGTGGACGTGCAGATTGAAACGCTGCGTCTGTTCGGACTGCTGCCGTATGAGCGCGTGCTGGGGCAGCTCCAGAGCGAGCAGGGCGACCAAATCCGCATCGATTGGGTGTTCAAAGATGGCCGCAAGCTGCTCGATTTGCTGGAGCGCGGCGTCCTGCGAGATCGGCTGCCGCTGCTGCAAGCGCAGCTCGCGCAGGGGCAGGAGGTCAGCTTTGGGGCGCTCACGCTCACGCCTGACGGTCTGCGCGATCAAGATGGGCGCGCCCTGCCGTGGGCCGAGTTCATCCGTGCGCGCGTCGAGCGGGACAGCGTCGTCATCATCAGCGGCAGCGACGTCTGGGGCCGCTACCCCGAGCGCGACCTGCACAGTGAAGCGCTGCTCGTCCTGCTGCTGAAGGAGCGCGCCCGCCCATGATGTACGAAATTCACCTTTACGTCCCCAAGACGGGCCGCCTGACGCCCGCCATGATCGATTGGCTCTACGCGCATGGGCAAGACCCGCACCAGCCGGAGCGCTTCTGGCCGGTGCGGCGGCTGCGGCCGCTGGTGCTGGCGCGCCACATGCTGCGGCTCGACCCCACGCTGATCGCCGCTCGTGGGGCCGTCGGCGACGACGTAGAACTGCACTACCCCGATCCTGACATGGGGATCGTGCTCTATGTGCACGACCGCGGGGTGATCGTCTTCTTCCCGTTCATGGCCTACTCGGTCTACTCGCGCGTGGTGCTGGGCATCTGCAACGTCTACATCCGACACCTTTACCTTGCCGCGGGCTTCTGGAGCTATGACCCGCAGTTGAACACGCTGGCTCACGCGGGCGACTATCGCAGCATGGAGGAGACCGCCGTGCTGATGGACATGCTCATGCCGCGGTTGTTAGCGCAGCCCAACCAAAAAGGAGATTCATCCAATGGCCGGTAAGTATTACGATGAGCTGGAGGTCGGCCAGATCATCCGCCACACGCTCGGGCGCACCTTAACCGAAACCGACAACCTGCTGTTCAACGCGCTGACGATGAACACCCAGCCGCTGCACCTCAACGAGGATTTCGCCAGCAAGACGCAGTTTGGCCAGCGCATCGTGAACGGCATCTTCACGCTGGGGCTGGTCGTGGGCATCACCGTCAACGAGCTGACGGAGGGCACGATCGTTGCCAACCTCGGCTATGAAGAGGTCAAGCATCCGCGCCCGCTCTTCCACGGGGACACGCTCTACGTCGAGACGGAAGTCCTCAGCAAGCGCGAGAGCAGCTCGCGGCCAGACGCCGGCATCGTAACGCTCAAACACACGGGGCGCAACCAACACGGCGAGGTGTGCATCACCGTCAGCCGCAGCGTGCTGTTTCTTAAGCGGCCAGCGTAGGCGCTCAGCGCGCCAGATAGCACTGTGACGCTGTGACGCGTCGTGTTACCATAACAACCATGAACCAACTGACAGCCGGGTCATGACCAATTACCTGATCTTTGGCCACGATGGCCAGCGTGCGCTGCTGTTGGCGCAGCACCTGCCACGAGCGAGTGACCAAGTGTGGCTCGTCGCGCGGGAACGCCCGCGGCTAGAGCCGCGTGACGGCGTTCAGTTTCAATGGATTCGTGCCGACTTGAGCGAGCGCGGCGCTGGCGCGTTGATCGCCCACAGCTTCGGGTCTCAACCGCTGGATGTGTGCATCTACGACGATTATCCCGCTGCACACGCCAAATCAGACCCAGAGCGCAGCCCGGAGCAGATCACCGCGCTGCGCCTGACGACAACTATCCTCTGCATCCAGAAGCTGATGAGCAACCTGCGCCAATCGCCTAAAGCGCGCATCGTGTTCATCGGCCAGCCGTCGCCTACCCTCAGCGAGCCGACCCACACGCAGCTTGGCATCCGCAGCGTCGCGCAGGCCCTGCGCGAGGTCGCCCGCCCTCATCCCATCAGCGTGACCTGTCTCTACACGAATGGCGACTTCCTCGCTGAAGACTCCCTCACCAGCGACGCGCGGCGCGACGATCTGCTGGCGCTCATGCGCTGTGTGATCAACCTCTCGCCCCACTCCGCAGTGCAGGAGTTGGACCTCACCCGCTTGTAACAGGCAGCGACTCGACCGCGTGGACGATGCGTTCCAACCCTGCGCGCAGGCGAAAACGCGGGCAGGCGAAGTTGAGCCGCACGAAGCGATCCAGCGGGCGCTGAGCCATCGTCCCGACGAAGCTGTCTCCCGGGTTAAGGGCGACACGCCCTACCTGCTCAAGGAACTGGCTGGCCGACTGCTCGGCTGGCAGCGGCAGGGCGCTCAAGTCGAGGTAGCTCATGTACGTGCCCTGTGGCCGCGTCAAGCGGATGGACGGCGCGCGCTCCGCCAGATACTCCACCATCAGATCACGATTGCCGCGCAAGTAGTCCAGCGTGGCCGTCAGCCAGCTGCCCGCATGCCGATAGGCCGCATCCGCCGCCACCAGCCCCAACAGGTTGACGTGCAGCCCCGTCCCCCACACTTGCTGGGTTACGGCCTTGCGCGTTTCGTCGTTGGGGATGATGGCAATCGAACAGGCCAACCCCGCGAGGTTGTACGTCTTGCTGGGGGCGATGAGCGTCAGGGTGCGCTGTTCCACCTCTGGCGCAAGGCTGGCAATCGGCGTGTGCTGGCCGTCAAGGATCAAATCGCTGTGGATTTCGTCCGCGAGGATGGTCAGGTTGTGCTGGAGGCTGATCTGAGCGAAGCGTTCCAGCTCGGCGCGCGTGTAGACCATCCCGCCCGGGTTGTGCGGGTTGCAGAGGTAGAAGAGGCGCGTCTGCTGGGTGATTGCCCGTTCGAAGGCGTCAAAGTCGGTGGTGAAGGTGTAGGTGTTGTCGGCGGCAGGGGTGAGCGTCAGATCGACACACTGGGCGAAGCAGCCGTTGTGCGCTGGCATGTGCAAGAAGGGCGGGTAGATGGGCGTTTGCATCAGCACGCCGTCGCCCGCTTTCGTCAGCGCCTGCGTGATCATGTTCATGGTCGTCACGATGCCGGGGATGAACACGATCCAATGCGGCTGGATGGCCCAACCGTACAGGGACTGCATCCGCTCCACGAGGATTTCGCGCAGCGGCGGATAGTCCATCGTGTAGCCGAACGTGCCAAACTGAACGCGCTCCGTCAGCGCGTCGATGATGGGCTGCGCGCTGCGGAAGTCCATGTCGGCGATCCACATCGGCAGCACGTCTTCTGGGTAGGCTGTCCATTTGGTCGCGTAGACGCTGCGCAGGTCAGGGGATTGATCGAAGTCATAGCTCATGCCAATTGCTCCCAATACGATCCAATGCTGGGGCAAGCATAACGTTGACGGGGGCGTCAGGCTATGACCATCTCCAACACATTTGTGGGGATCTGGCGTGGCCAACCCACCACACCCCCACACCCCGCGTAGGGACAGGGCCTGCCCTGCCCGTGAGTTTTCACACCCCTGACGGATGCGGCGGGCCGCGTCCCTACGAACCGGTGGGAAGGAGCGACTGAACGAAGGTGCTGATCTGCTGGGCGACTTGGGCGAGCGCGAGGCCGACGTCAAGGTTGGTGGCCAGCAGCGCTTGAGCGAAGAGGAACGCCAGCGCCAACGAGAGCGCGATCAAGACGATGCCCATGATGAAGCTCACGACGCTGGCCAGCATCGTTCGGACGATCACGCCCACCAGCGACCCCAAAAAGCCCAAGATTCCCACGACGACCTTGAAAGGCCAGTTCAAGCAGCCGCCCGTCTCTTTGCGGACGATCTCACGCTGGACGACGCGGATCGGCTCTTGGAGCGGCTCGACGCGGCGCGGCGAGGGCGCAGGGCGCGGCGGGGGCTGCGCTGCTTGGGGCGCGGGTCGCATCGCTTGGCGCACGGCGGCCATGAGCGCCTGCATGTCCTGCTCGAAAAAGGCATCAGTGCGAACGCTGACGACGCCGCGCGCGGTGAGCGTCTGCAAGCCCGGCGGCAAAAGCTGCGGGTTGGGGACCATCGCCCCGCCCACCAAGACCGGAATCAAGCGGGTGTGGGGGTTCATCAGCGCGGTTTCGAGCGCGTAGCGCACCACGTCGTCAGGGCGGTGCAGGCGGGGGTCATTCGCCCATGTTGGGCCGATGACCGCCAGCACGACCGCGCTCGTCGTCGTCATGCGGTAGGTTTCCTGTTGCAGGTTGACGTCCAGCGGCGCGTCCTGAAAGCTCGTCATGACCGCAGTCGGGCCGTAGGTTGCGGCCAAGCGATCCGCGATTTGGCGGGCAGTTGCGCCGCTGTCAGACTGGCGGTAGACGACGAAGATCCGCGACATACGGCCCTACTGGATGGACAGCAGCACCTGCGCCGACTTGCTCCACAACCCTTGCAGGTCGTAGTAGTCGCGCTGTTCGGCGTTGAAGATGTGCACGACGACGTTGCTGTAGTCCATCAGCATCCAGCCGCTTTCGGGCGTGCCCTCGACGTTGAAGGGCAGCTTGCCCACGTCTTTACAGGTCTGCCGCACGTAGTCTACCAGCGCGCGGATTTGACGGTCGCTGTTGCCGGTACAGATGACGAAGAAGTCGGCGAGGTGAGTGTCAGGGCGCAAATCAAGCAGGACGATGTCCTCGGCTTTTTTGTCCTCGAGGGTGTCTACGATGAGACGGGCTAACTCTAGCGGTTCCAGTGCAATGTCTCCTAACTGGTGCGTACTGATGTGTGCATTATAGCACGAAGCGCGGTTTGTGTGTGTGAGGCCCGTGGCTCTGTCCAGCCATCTCTAACCCCGCATCTAATTTTCAAACGGCATCAGAGGCCCCTATTTGATCAACCGCGCGAGGGTGTAGTGCAGGCCGTAGACGATGCGCTCAGGGGAATAATCGCGGGCGAAGCGCTGATAGCGGATGGTCTGCGCGTCCAGCATCAAGTAGAGCACGTCGGCGGCGATGTCTGGCTCGGCGCACGTGGGGATCTGCCGCAGCAGCCCGTAGAGGGTCATCCGCCACCAGTCATGCGCGGGGTGCAGGCGGATGACCTCCGGGCGGGTGTCGACTGATTCTAGCAGCAGCTCCAGATGGGCGATGACGTAGTGAGCGGCCTCTTGAAGGAACCAGCGCAGCTTGTCCTCCACAGGCTGCGGGCTGGCAAGCGTGGCCAAGACGCGCGTTTGCAGCGCCTGCATGTCGGCGTCGAGCAAGGCGAGGATGAGCGCCCCCTTGTCTGAAAAGTGGCGGTAGAGCGTCCCTTTGCCGACGCCGGCCGCCTCCGCAATCGCCGACATGGTAACCTGCGCCGCGCCCTGCTGGCGGAACAGATTAGCCGCCGTCTCCAGCAGCAGTTGACGGTTGCGCAGCGCGTCGGCGCGCTCTTTTTTCTCAATCGGAAACAGGGTCAGATCGTCGTTCATCATCACATTATAAACAAACGGACACTCGTCCGTAATCCTCTCTTCATGATTTGTGCCTACGCTAGCGCTTGGTACTTTACTAGAAGGCAACGCATTATGAAGAACAGATACTTCATCCGCTGGCTGATCACATTGATGGCCTGCGGGTGGTTGGGTATGGCCGCGCAGGCGCAAGATGAGCGCTTCATCGGGCGCGCCCCTGCGCCGGACTTCCCGACTGGCCTTGACTGGCTGAACGTCCCTGCGCCGTTGACGCTCAGCGACTTGCAAGGCAAGATCGTCATCCTCGACTTTTGGACGTATGGCTGCATCAACTGCATCCACATGATCCCGGTGCTGGCGCAGGTGGGCGAGCGCTTCCGCGATGAGGTCGTCATCATCAGCGTGCACAGCGCCAAGTTCACCAACGAGGGCGACACCGCCAACCTGCGCCAGATCGTCCAGCGCTACGGCATTCATCACCCGGTGGTCAACGACCGTGACTTCCTCATCTGGCGCAGCTACGGCATCCGCGCGTGGCCGAGCTTCGTCGTGATCGACCCAGATGGCAACGTGGTGACGCGCGACGCCGGCGAGATCAGCTTCGACGTGTTCGAGACGTACCTCTCGGCGATGATCGCTTTCTACGACCAGATGGGGCGCGGCAAGCTGGATCGCACGCCGCTTGAGCTGGCGCTGGAGGGGGCCAGCGCCCCCAGCACGCCGCTGCGCTTTCCGGGCAAGGTGCTGGCCGACCCGCGCGGCAATCGCTTGTTCATCAGCGACACCAACCACCACCGCGTCATTGTCGCCGACTTGACGACCTACGAGGTGCTCGACGTGATCGGCGGCGGGCGCGGGCGCGCCGATGGAACTTTCGACGAGGCGCGCTTCAACCAGCCGCAGGGCTTGGCGCTGCAAGGCGAGCGCCTCTACATCGCCGACACGAACAACCACCAGATCCGCATGGCTGACCTGACCACGCGCACCGTGACCACCCTCGCAGGCAGCGGCAGCATGTCGCCGACGCTGGCGATCTATGGGCAAGAAGTGGGCGATCTGACGCTGCGCCCGCTGCGCAGCCCGTGGGGCTTGGCCTTCGGCAGCAGCCCCGATGACCTCTACATCGGCATGGCGGGCATGCACCAGATCCACCGCCTCGACTTGCGCACGATGCGGCAGGCCGCCGTCGTCGGCAGCGGCTACGAGGGGCAGCTCAACGGCACGCCGGGCGAGAGCGAACTGGCCCAGCCCAGCGGCCTGTTCTTCGTCAACGGCGATCTCTTCTTCGCTGACAGCGAGAGCAGCACGATCCGCGCGGTCAACTTCGCGCTGAACCAAGTGCGCGTCGTGAGCGGGACGACCGAGAACAACCTGTTCGACTACGGCGACGTAGACGGGCCGCCGGGCGTCAGCCGCTTGCAGCACGCGCTCGACGTGACCGGCACGCCCGATGGCCGCCTGCTCTTCATCGCCGATACCTACAACCACCGCATCAAACAGATCGACACATCAACCGACGTCACGACGACGCTGTTCGGCGTGGGGGCCGGCTTCCGCGACGGGGGCGCTGAGGTCGCCCAGTTCCACGAGCCGGGCGGCATCAGCTACGCCAACGGTCGCCTCTACGTGGCCGACACGAACAACCACGCCGTCCGCGTGATCGACCTTGAACGGATGGACGTGAGCACGGTCACCTTCCCCAACGTGGAGCGGCTGCTGACCGATGCGCCCGTGGTCGTCGTCGGCGGCAACCAAGCGCAGGGGGCGGTGCGCCTGCTGGACGTGCACAACGCGCCCATCGGCCCAACCACGCTGACGCTCGCCCTCACGCTGCCGAGCGGCTACAAGCTCAACCCGCTCGCGCCGAGCAGCGTGACGCTGGCCAGCAGCAATCCACAGATCGCCCAAGCTGCGCCAGAACACACCGTGAACGCGCTCACCGTGGACGTGCCGCTTGAGCTGCTGGCTGCGGGCGACGCTGACCTGACGCTAGCGCTGACGCTCTTCTACTGCGAGGAAACACAGGAACAGCTCTGCTTGATCGACATGACGACGCTCGTGCTGCCGCTGCGCGTGCAAGCAGGCGCGCCCTCTGCCGATCTGACCGTGCGCCACGACGTCACCTTGCCAGCAGCCTATGACGATCCGCTACAATGAGGGGCGGCTCATCACATTACACAGAGGCAGCGATGATCATCTTCTTCGACATCGACAGCACGCTTGTTGAGAACCGCTTCAGCCGCCGCGTCGTTGGCGAGGTCTTGGCCGCGCTGGAGGCGGCTACAGGGCGGCCAGTGCGCGAATGGGCGCGCGACATGGGCGCAGAAAACGAACGCCGCCAGCAAGCCGACCCCGACCACCCGCTGACGATGGACTGGCGCGACATCGTCCAGCAGATGGCCGCGCAGCACGGCGTGGCGCTGGCGCACGATCTGGATGCGCTGTGGGCGGCCTATGCCAACGCTGACGAGGTGGACGTGCTGGACAACGCACCGCAGGTGCTGGCGCAGCTCAAGGCGGCGGGGCACACGCTGGTGATCGCCACCAAAGGGCTGTGGAAGTATCAAGAGCCGGTGCTGCGCGTGACGGGTCTGCTGCCCTACTTCGACGACGTGCTGACGCCCGACAAGACCGGCTCGCTCAAAACATCCCCAGCCTACTTCGCGCGCTACACGAGCGATGAGCGCTGGCCGCGCCCCTTCGTGCAAGTGGGCGATCACTACTACGACGACGTGATCTGCGCGCGGCGCAACGGCTTCGTGAGCATCCTGCGCGCTGCCACGCCGCAGCTTCAAGCGGCGCTGCGCGACGTTCCAATGTCAGAACGCCCCTCGCGCCTGCCAGCGCACCGCGCCGACATCCCCACCTATCCGCCGACGCCGACCGACGTGCTGCCGCATCAAGTCGTCGTCAGCCTAGAGGAAGTGCCCGCGCTGTTGGCCGAGTTAGAGTTAGATGTAACGCTTGACGACTTGTAAGAGCGTGGTCGCGCTGGCCGGCTTGGCCATGAAGCCGTCACAGCCCGCGTCGAGGTACATCTGACGTGCGCCCTCGCCCGTGTCGGCGGTGAAGGCGATGACCGGCGTCTTGGCCATCGACGGCTCGGCTTTGATGCGGCGCGTGGCTTCAATCCCGCTGATGTCTGGCAGGTTGATGTCCATCAAGATGAGGTTCGGCTTTTCTCGCAATGCGGTGTTCACCCCGCTGAGGCCGTCCTCCGCCCCCAGCACGTCATAGCCGCCCACATGCCGCAGGATGCGCACTACCAAGTCCATATTTTGTGGGTTGTCTTCGATGTAGAGTATTGTTGCCATGAGGATGATCCGTGGAGTGGTTAATCAAGCCCATGATTATACGCGGCGACACGTGCAGCGTGCAGGGGGATTTGGATCGAAGCGTATCTGCTGACGGAAGGTCTAGGGCGTCGTTGTAGGGGTTGGGTGTGCCAAACCCCCGATGTAAGGGCACGGCGTGCCGTGCCCACTCGTCGCCGTGTCTGTGCGGTCTAGCGCTTCTTGCGCTCGTCGATGTCCCCCTGATACATGATCGCGTTCTTGCCCTGCTCGTTGGTGCTGATGCGGATCACGTTCTCAACAGGGTAGACGAAGATCACGCCGTCGCCCTTCTCGCCGGTGTAGGCCGCCTTCTTGATGGCCTCGACCGTGGCGTTGACGTTCTCTTCCGATAGGATGATGCTGATGAGCTTGCGCGGCAGCAAATCGACGACGTAAACGCCGGTGCGCCACTGCATCTGAACGCCGCTGCCGCGCCCGCGCCCGACCACGTCCATCACCGTGAGGCCGACGATCCCAATGTCGGACAGGGCTTTCTTGACTGCGTGCAGCTTCTCCGGCCGGACAATCGCTTCGATCTTCTTAATCATGCTCTCTGCTCCCTCATGTCAACAGGTTGTGTCTAGCTAAAAGGAACTGGCTCGCTGGGCGAGGTCGTGAACTCAGGATAGGCTACCATGCCGTGCTCGTAGACGTCCAAGCCGACGTTCATCGCGCTCTTGCTGGCGCGCAGCCACCCGACGGCGTTGATCGCGCTGAACATCACAAACGCCGTGACGAGCGCAAACCCGCACACCGCGAAGATGCCGATCGTCTGGACGCCGAGCTGTTCAAATGACCCCGTGTGCACCAAACCGCCCGAGGCGCCGAAGATGCCGACCGCCAGCGTCCCCCACACCCCCGCAAAGCCGTGCACTGACACCGCGCCGACCACGTCATCGATCTGGCGCTTCTCCAGCAAGTTCACGCCGAAGTACATCACGATGCCGCCAAGCGCGCCGATGATGATCGACTCGAACGGGGTCACGTCGTTACAGGGCGCGGTGATCGCCACGAGGCCGGCCAGCGCGCCGTTGAGCGCCCACGGCAGCTGCGGCTTGCCGATCAACAACCAGCCCAGCAGCATCGCGCTGATCGCGCCTGCCGCCGCCGCGATGTTGGTGTTGACCGTGATGAGCGCGATCGGGCCGGGGGTGGCGGCCACTTGGCTGCCCGGGTTGAAACCGAACCAACCCAACCACAGGATGAACGTGCCCATCGTCGCCAGCGTCATGCTGTGGCCGGGCATGGGCACAGCGTCTGGCCCGAAGCGGTTGGGGCGCGGGCCGAGGATCATCGCGCCGATCAAGCCGATCCACGCGCCGGTGGAGTGCACGACAGTCGAGCCGGCAAAGTCGCTGAACCCCAGCTCTGCCAGCCAGCCGCCGCCCCAGATCCAGTGGCCGACGATCGGGTAGATCAAGGCCGTCACGACGAGGCTGTAGAGCAGGTAGCCTTTGAACTCCGTGCGGCCTGCCATGACGCCAGAGGCGATTGTGGCCGCTGTCGCCGCGAAGGCGAATTGGAAGAAGAAGAACGCAAATGTTGGGATCGTCAGCCCCGGGTAGATCTCCGGAATGCCCGACAGGAAGAACCACTCCGTGCCGAAGAAGGCGTTGCCTGCGCCGAACATGAGGCCGAAGCCGACCGCCCAATAGGCAATCGCGCCCACCGATAGATCGAAGAAGTTCTTCATCAAGATGTTGACGACCATCTTCGCACGGACGAACCCAGCCTCTACGAGTGCGAAGCCAGTCTGCATGAAGAAGACCAAGAACGCCGCCACCAACACCCACACCGTGTCGATCATGGCGATCAAGTCGGCGATGGTTGGCTCTGGCTCAGCCTCTTCGGCTGGCGCAGCCTCTTCAGGGGCCGCTTCTTCCGCCGGCGCGGCGTCCTCTGCGGCGGCTTCCGCTGTCGTTTCGGGTGTCGCTTCTTGGGCGACGACGCTGAACGCCCCATTCAGCACGAACGCCGCCACAAAGTACGACAGGATGAACAGGACGAGAACAGTGAATCCCCTTTTATGCGTTTGCATGGTCTTTACCTTTACTTTCTGTCACTGAACCCATGTTGTGTAGAATTGATAATGCACCTTACATTTTGCGCATTTTTTACAAGATGCATTTAGTGCATTCTCACAAGGTTCTTGAGAATTGTTTGATAGTTTCATAACAAAGTATTTGATATTTTCGTCGCAAAAATTGAAATTTTGTGCAGACTATCTATTTGCATGCGGTTTTATTTGGGAGGCTGTGGGGACAGAGCAGACGCGGGCACGCCCGCGCTTCCACACCATCACGGACGCGACAGGTCGCGTCCCTACGATACCGTTGTGTTGGGGCAGGGCTTGTCTTTTACATCTACCGAGCACGGCACGCCCGCGCAGGAAAAAAAAGAGCGAGCCGAAGCTCGCTCTGACGTGGGATCAAATGGCGTTAGATGCGCAGTTTGCGCTTGCCGCTGTTCTTCGTGAGGAAGTCCGCCAGCGCGATCAGCAGCACCGCGCCGATGGTGCCCGCCACCAGCGGGACGTTGGCCAAGCCGCCCAGCCCCAGCGCGCTCAGCACCATGTTGCCGAAGATGCCGCCCGCCAAGCCCAGCAGGATGTTCCCCAAGATGCCGAAGCCGCGCCCCCGCGTCAGTTGACCCGCAAGGAAGCCGATCAACCCCCACACGAACAGCGCGATAATCAGCCCACTCAGCCCCCACGCGGCGTTGAACACCACGTAGGCCAGCAGGATCAGCAGTAAAATCCCAACGATGCTCATCAGTTTGTCTCTCCTCACTGTCGTTCGTGCAACGTGTTATGATCTACCTATACGCACAAGAGGCCTGCGGCGTTGCACGGGCTGTAGAGCCTACGCTGAGAACGTCCCGCTGAACCCCAGAAAGAGACCGAACAAGAAACTGAGCAAGATGCCCAAAAAGCCGAATGGTTGGCCAAGACCGCTCAGCAGCAGCAAAAGCGCCTCGAGAAGGCTGATCGGCTCTACGTTCATGAAGAACTCCTTCACTGTTTTTGTAACAGTAAAGCAAAAAAATGAGGCTGAGATGAAAAACGGCACGATCGTCAGGAAAGCGTATGGATCGGCAGGCGGACGCGCACCGTCGTCCCTTTGCCGGGGCCGTCGCTGTGGATGCTAATTCTGCCGCCGTGCGCGTGGACGATCTCCTGCGCAATCGCCAGCCCCAGCCCCGTGCCGCGCTTTGGCCCGCGCGACTTGTCAACTTGGTAGAAGCGTTCAAACAGGCGTGGCAAATCCTCCGCGGGGATGCCGATGCCGTTGTCTTCTACGATGATCTCCACCTCGTGGGGGTGCGGCAGGGTGCGCACGGTCACCTGCCCGCCGCTCTCGGTGAACTTCAGCGCGTTGCTCAGCAGGTTCGTCATGACCTGTGCGAGGCGGTCGCCGTCAGCGCTGATGGTCGGCAGCGGGGCGAGGCGCGTCGTCAAGGTGATGTGCTTGCGCTGCGCCATGACCATCAGCCGCTCCGTCAGCGCGTTGATCAGCGCGTTCACGTCGACTTGGCTGTGTTTGAGGGTCAGGCCGCCGGCCTGCATGCGGATTAAGTCGGTCAGCTCGTTCACGAGGCGGTTGAGGCGCGCCGCCTCGTCGTAGATGATGCGGGCGGCCTGCTGCGGGTCGCGGGCGGCCCCGTCAAGCACGGCCTGCGCGTAACCTTGAATCGAGGTCAGCGGTGTTTTCAGGTCGTGCGAGACGTTAGCGAGGAAGTCGCGCTGAGCGTTCTGCGTGGCGCGGACTTCTTGGCTCATGATGTTGAACTCCTGCGCCAGCTCACGGATTTCCGGCGGCCCCACCTCTGGCACGCGCTGCTCATACTGGCCTTTGGTCACAGCGCGCACGCCTTTGAGCAGGTTCCCTAGGGGCTTAAGCAGGCTCTGGCTGATGAAGGCGGCCATGAACACCGCCAACAGCACCGCCGCGCCAGTCGCGCGCAGCAGCGCCGGCAGGATGTCGCTGCTGAACTGGGCAAGGGCCTGCCCCAGCGTCACCGTAGGGGCTGGCTCGGCAACGATCAGGATGCTCTCGATGTTGGTGCGGCGCAGCGCGTTGAGCGGTCGCGTGACGCCCCCAAACAGCCAAAGCGCGCTGTCAGGATCCGCAAAGCGGCCGTAGATCTGTTGGCTGCCGGGCATCAGCGTTCGCCCCAGCCCCGCGCTGAAGAACTCCTCGTTGTTCACGACGATGTCAGACTGCACGGCGTAGACGCCCGCGCTGTCGTGGATCACCAGCGTGCTGTTGTCGATGCGCGCCAGCCACAGCACGCGCACGCTGCGCGTCTGGGCGAACTCGTCGAGCACGCTGCGAATCTGGTCAAACCGCCGCTGGCCGATGATGTCAGCCGTTGCAAACTCGTCGAGCAGGCCGCGGACGTTCAAGCCCTGCACGATGGCCGCCAAGCGCGCGTAGACCGGCGCAGACGGCGCGGGCTGCGTGCCCAAGACGACGATCAACGCCAGCGAGAGCGACATCAGCGTGACCAGCAGCAGGACAATGTAGCTCAGGAATAAACGTGTGCGCAGTCGCATCGTTCAATCCGCGCTGAACTTATAGCCGACACCCCACACCGTTTCGATGTTGGCCTGCATGCCAGCCAGCTTATGGCGCAAATGGGCGACGTGTACATCCACCGTGCGCGTCTCGCCTGCAAAGTTGTAGCCCCACACCACGTCCAGCAGCCGCTCACGGCTGAACACCATGCCCTTGTGTTCGGCCAACGTCAGCAGCAGGTCGAACTCCTTCATGCGCAGGTCAACCGTGCGCCCATCGACCTTGACGACGCGCGACAGGGGGTTGATCAGCAGGTTGTTGATGACGATGGGCTGCGTGTCGCTGTCGGGCAGGCTGCGCTTTTCGATGCGGCGCAGGATGGCCCTGATGCGCGCCACCAGCTCACGCGGGTTGAACGGCTTAGTCAGGTAGTCGTCCGCCCCCAGCTCCAGCCCTACGATCTTGTCGATGTCGTCGCTGCGGGCGGTCAGCATGATGATCGGCAGGTCAGAGGTCGCGCGAACGCGGCGGCAGATCTCCCAGCCGTCCACGCCGGGCAGCATCAAGTCCAGCACGACCAGCGCGGGCGGCTTCTCGGTGATGATCTTGAGCGCCTGATGCCCTTCGTTGGCGTACTCGACGAGGTAGCCCTCCTGTTCGATGTACATCCGCGCGAGGTCGATGATGCGCTGCTCATCGTCGACTACAAGGATGGTATCGGCCATGCGCTGCGCCTCCGCAAGTAGGTTGCTCCTATCCTGATTATGCGCACAAGCGGTCAAAAAAGCGTGTCCGATGTGTAAAATTTGTGTGATCAGGGTCGGAGGCCGCCAGCGGTCGCCCGTAGAGAGGCCTCACCCCCCTTCTCTACCAGAAAAGGGGGATGAGGCCTCGCGGGCACGACAGGCGTCACATTGAGGCCATCGCCATGTTATTCAAGAAGCTTGCGAGCATAGAGGCGAAGAACGTCGTCATCACAAAGGCGCAGCCGCAGGCCGCTATCGTTGCGAATATCTGACTCAAGATGTAGGCGATACACCCCCTCAGCCAGCCGAAGTCATAGGCCGCGGCAATCCGACCGATGAAGACGATGAAGAAAACAAATGACAGCACTGCGCCAACAAGGCTTGCTGCCATGATCACAGGGGACGGTTCTTCCATGTCGCTCTCAGCGAAGAAGGTCACGGATCCGTTATCAGCAACAACCTGTTGGATTTCTGTGTTAGCAACCGTGTCGTTGATCGCGACCACAGTCACCAGCGCCATAAAGATGAAGCCGACGATGTAACCAATCGTGTACAGCGGCACAGTCTTGTTGATGAGGCGTGGCAGCGTGCCGTCCCCGCCGATGATCTTGGCCGCAAAGTGGATGAAGACGGAAAAAATGAAAGCCCCGATCACGTTCATAATGGCCGTCACCAGCGCGTAGACCACTGTGATGACCGCCCCCGCGCCGAGAAACCCATTCAAGATGAGCGCCGCCGTTTCGGGGTCAACATTCTCGATAGACACCTCGCCGTTGCTGGTGACTGAGTAGGCGGATGATTGGGCGATCTCTTGCAGCGTGGGCCGAGCGAACTGAACGAGCAGGAAGAAGGCGATGATGAGCGACACCCCCACCACCGCGCCGTAAATCGCCAAGTCGAGCAGGGCCGTCCCCCACGAGACTTCTTCGATCTCACCGCCGGTACGTTTGGACTTGCGCTTGATCTTGTGTGGGTTTGCGATGAGGTCGTCGAGGATGTCGAAGGCTTCGTTGGGACCCATGCCCATCACCGCGCCGACAAGGCCGCGCTTGTAGGCGTCCAGTTGGATGTTGGGATCGAGCTTGTAAGCCTTCAAGACCAGATCGCGCGCCTCTTCGTCTTCGCGGCGCGTGCTGAGTTCCATCGCGCGGTCAAGCATAGAGGTGGCGCGGCGCTCATTGGCCGCCGAGACTTCCACGCGCTTGGGGGTGGTGCGCCCGCTGGGGGCTTCATCGGCGTGGCCTGCGGCGTGCCCGGACTGCTGGTTGATATACTTAATGGCTTTGGATGCAAGGGTGCGTAGATTTGAATCAGGGTCTGTTTTGATGACGACGTTGAGATAACTGATGTAGGCCGGGTCGCCGCTGCGCGCCATCGCTTTGATGGCGCGTTCTCGCTCGCTCACATCGGAGCTGTCGAGCAAATGAACTAGTTGTTTATCTACCATGATCTCACCCTAGTGATTAATGGAAGTACTCTTTCAGTTTAGAGTGAAACGAGGGATACGACAATCACTCGAAATTGGGGGATTGTAACCTGTAACAGCGCCCTCGCGTGTTCCCTCATCCCCCAACCCTTGTTCCTGTACTGGCCGCAGTCACGGCGCGCTGTGCTCGATGGATGTCAAAGAAACGGACAGGGCAGGCCTTGCCCTTACGCACGTTACTGAGACGCTCGCCGCCTTGCAAATTTGTGGTGAAGTTGGAGAATCGTTGTTATAATTTTTACTGTAAATTTTGCAACCCTTCTGTGTCCACTTAAGCTTAGTTTCTGAAAGAGGTTTGTTTTATGAGAGTCAAACGTGTAAGTGCCCTGTTGAGTGGGATGCTCGCGCTGGCGTTGGGCGTGTCGTCGATTGGCGCGCAGAGTCAAGACCCCGTGTTGATCGGCATCGGCGTCGCGCAGACGTCGAACGTGGCGCTGTTGGGGCAAGAGCAGGTTATCGGCGCGCAGATCGCTGAGGCCTACTTCAACGAGCGCGGCGGCATCAACGGTCGTCCGATTCGGCTGGTGTTCCAAGATACGGCTGGCGACGAAGCCGGCGCGATCAACGCCTTCCAGCAGTTGATTGCCGCGGGCGTGGTCGGCATTGTGGGGCCGACGCTGTCGCAGCAGGCCTTCGCCGCTGACCCGCTGGCCAACGAGGCCGGCGTGCCGGTCATCGCCCCGTCGAACACCGCCCGCGGCATCCCGCAAATCGGCGAGTTCATCGCCCGTGTGAGCGCGCCGGTCGCCGTCGTCGCCCCGAACGCGGTGCGCGCCGCCCTCAACATCAACCCTGACATTCAAAACGTTGCCGTCTTCTACGCGCAGAACGACGCCTTCGCCACCAGCGAAACCGGCACGTTCCAAGAGACGGTGCGCGAACTCGGCTTGAACTTGATCGAACCCGTCCAGACCTTCCAGACGACCGACACCGACTTCAGCTCGCAGATTGCTACTGCGCTGGCCAGCAACCCGCAGCTGGTGATCGTCAGCGGCTTGGCGGCCGACGGCGGCAACCTCGTCAAGCAGCTGCGCGAGTTCGGCTACACGGGCTTGATCGTCGGCGGCAACGGCCTCAACACGGCCAACATCTTCCCCGTGTGCCAAGCGCTGTGCGACGGCATCATCATCGCCCAAGCTTACAGCTACGCGCTCGACACTGAGGTTAACAACACCTTCCGCGAGATCTACAAAGAAGCGCAGGGCAAGGAACCGCCGCAGTTCAGCGGGCAGGCCTTCGCTGCAGTGCAGTCGTTCGTGGAAGCGCTGATCGCCATCGATAACGAGGTGGGCTTGGACAGCCTGTCGCTGCCAGAGCTGCGCGCCGCGCTCAACGCGCAGCTGCGTTCGATGACGTTTGACACGCCGCTCGGCCCGATCTCGTACACTGAAGAGGGCGAGATCGTCCAAGAGCAGTTCTACGTCGCGCAGATTCAGATGGAAGAAGACGGCCTGAACGGTTCCTTCGTGTTCATCCCGATTGGCGACGAAGCAGAAGAAGCCGAACCCCAAGCCACCCCCAGCTCGTGAGCGTGCCACGCTCCGCTTGATGTAAACATGACCCCTTTCGAGCCGTTCGAGAGGGGTCTCAGTGTTGGCGTCGCAAGGCTGCACACGGAGGGTGGATACACGGATGAACACGACGCTTTTCCTTCAGCAGTTGATCAACGGCGTGTCGTTGGGGATGGTGTACGCCATCTTCGCGCTCGGCTACACGCTGGTGTTCTCGATCTTGGGCATCATCAACTTCTCGCACAGCGCCGTGTTCACGCTCGGCGCGTATTTCACGTATGCCTTCATGGGGTTGTCGTGGGGGTTCAACGGGCTGCTGGCGCGCCAGAGCCTGCCGCTTGAGCTGCCGTTTGTGCTGGCGATGCTGGCCGGCGGCGTGGTGGCGGGGTTGGTGGCCGTTGTCATCGAGCGTGCCGCCTTCAAGCCGCTGCGGCAGCGCGGGGCAGACCCCCTGCTGACGCTGGTGAGCAGCCTCGGCATTGCGGTGGCGCTGGTGAACTTGATCCAGTTCTTGGTGGGCGCGGAAGCCTACAGCTACCCTTCGGCGCGCGTGCTGGGG
Source organism: uncultured Anaerolineae bacterium (assembly GCA_937944445.1). Classification (GTDB taxonomy): domain Bacteria; phylum Chloroflexota; class Anaerolineae; order Aggregatilineales; family Phototrophicaceae; genus JANWYT01. The sequence continues at coordinate 3,896 of CALDYP010000044.1, read as the reverse complement.
CCGCTGGGGCTGCCGCCGGCGCTCAACCTCAGCACGCCCGAAGCGCCGCTCATCATCCCGACCGTGCGCGTCGTCATCATCTTCGCCTCGTTGATCATCTTGGCGCTGCTCGTGCTGCTCATCAACGCGACGAAGGTCGGCAAGGCGATGCGCGCCGTGGCTGAGGACGGCACAACCGCCAGCCTGCTCGGGATCAACACCGACCGCATCATCTTGTTCACGTTCTTCCTCAGCGGGTTGATCGGCGGGGTGGCGGGCACGCTCGTCGGCCTGAGCGTGACGATCACCGGCCCGTACTTGGGCATCAGCTTTGGGTTGAAGGGGCTGGCGGTGATCGTGCTGGGCGGCTTGGGGAACATCCCGGGGGCGGTGCTGGGCGGCTTGGTCATCGGCATTGCCGAGACGTTCGCGCCCTCATCGCTCAAGGATGCAGTGGCGTTTGTCATCCTGTTCTTGATCCTGCTGGCACGCCCACAAGGCCTGCTCGGCAAAGCCGTCGTGCAGAAAGTGTAGGCGGGCGTATTATGGAAGGCTTCATCACAACATACGGCTTCTTGATGGTGACGATGACGCTGCAAGCGATGCTGGCGCTCTCGCTCTACCTGCCGCTGATGGCTGGGCAGCTCTCGCTAGCGTCGCCCGGCTTCTACGCGCTGGGCGGCTTCGTGGCAGCAGTCATGTCAAAGAGCGTGTTCGGTTTCACCAATCAGCAGGTGTTTCCGCTGCCGCTCGTGTTCGTCGAGATGGCGGTAGCGGCGGCCATCTGCGCGGTGGTGGCGATCTTGATCGGCGTGCCGGCGCTGCGCCTGCGCGGGATCTACTTGGCGCTGGCGACGATCGCCTTTGTGGAGGTGGTGCGCGTCGTGGCGCTCAACTTGGAGATCACCGGGCAGGCGATCGGCATCTTCGGCGTCCCGCAGCCGTTCAGCCGCTCATTTGACTACATGGCGCTGACGCTGCCGATGCTGCTGCTGGCGATCTTCTTCGTCTACCGCTTGGAGCGCTCACGGGTGGGGCGCGCCTTCTCCGCACTGCGCGAGGACGAGCTGGCCGCTGCGGCCATGGGCATCAACCCGACGCGCTACAAAGTGCTGGCCTTCGTGATGGGAGCGGTGCTGGCGGGCATCGTCGGGGTGGTCAACGCGCACCTGCTCAACACGTGGAACACGCGGCAGGGCACGTTCGACGTGGCGATCTTGGTGCTGGCCTACGTCATCATCGGCGGCTCGCGGACGTTCCTAGGGCCAGTGGCGGGCGGCTTGCTGCTGACGGCGCTGCCAGAGGTGCTGCGGGCGGCGGCGGGCATTCAAGGGCTGCCCGCGCCGGTGGCGCAGTTCTTGCAAGATGGCCGCCTGATCATCTTCGGTGTGTTGATCGCCGTCGGGACGCTCTTCTTCCCGCAGGGGTTGATCACCCCGCGCATGTTCCGACGCTGGCGAGCGGCCCACCCACAGCCAGCTGCGGCCCGCCGCAAGGAGGCGCAGGCATGAGCGCGATGCTGTCTGTGCAGAACCTGACGCGCACCTTCGGCGGCTTGGTTGCGGTGAACGATGTCTCGTTCTGCGTTGAAGAAGGGGAAATCTTTGGCTTGATCGGCCCCAACGGCGCGGGCAAGACCACCCTCTTCAACCTCGTCACGGGGCTGACGCCCGTCACCAGCGGGCGGCAGTTCTACCGCGACACCGAGACGACCCGCATGAAGCCGCATCAGATCGCCGCGCTGGGGATCGCGCGCACCTTTCAGAACATCCGCCTCTTCGGCAGCCTCAGCGCGCTGGACAACGTCATGATCGCGCAGCACCTGCACACGCGCGCGGGCGTCTTTGACGGAGTGCTCAGCACGCCGCGCGCCCGCAGCGAGGAGCGCCACGTCTACGACTACAGCATGACCCTGCTCGAAAAGGTCAACCTCGCTAGCCGCGCCCACCAAGAAGCGCGCAGCTTCCCCTATGGCGATCAGCGCCGTTTGGAGATCGCGCGCGCGCTGGCGCTTCAGCCCAAGCTGCTGCTGCTGGACGAGCCGGGCGCGGGCATGAACCCCAATGAAAAAGCCGAGCTGAGCGACTTCATCCGCCACGTTCACGAGGAGTTCGACCTGACGATTGTGCTGATCGAACACAACGTGCCGATGGTGATGGGGCTGTGTGACCGAATCGCGGTGCTGAACTTCGGCGTGTTGATCGCGCTCGGGACGCCAAGCGCCGTTCAGAATGACCCCGCCGTGATCGAAGCCTACTTGGGAGACTGACGATGGGCAAGCATGATGGGCCAATTCTCAAAGTCGAGCATCTCAACGTCAACTATGGGGCGATCCAAGCCCTGCGCGATGTGTCGTTTGAGGTCTACGCGGGCGAGATCGTGACGCTGATCGGGGCGAACGGCGCGGGCAAGTCAACCACGCTGCGGGCGCTCAGCCGCATCATCCGCTGCAAGAGCGGCACGATGACCTACGAGGGGCAGAACCTCGCCGCGATGCGCCCTGACATGGTGGTCAAAGCAGGCATGGCGCACTCGCCTGAGGGGCGGCGCGTGCTGTCACGCTTGAGCGTCTACGACAACCTCACGCTGGGGGCCTACACCCGCAGCGACCGCGACGGCATCGAAGCCGACCTTGAGCAGCAGTTCAAGCGCTTCCCGCGCCTTGCCGAGCGGCGCAAACAGCTCGCAGGCACGCTCAGCGGCGGCGAGCAGCAGATGCTGGCCATCGCCCGCGCCTTGATGAGCCGCCCCAAGCTGCTGCTGCTTGACGAGCCGTCGCTGGGGCTGGCCCCGATCATCGTGCGTGAAATCTTCAACATCATCCGCGAGCTGAACGATCAAGGGGTGACGATCCTGCTAGTGGAGCAGAACGCGCAGCTTGCGCTCCAGACGGCCAACCGCGGCTACGTGCTGGAGGCCGGCGCGATCAAGTTCAGCGGCCCCGCGCACGAACTCGCCGTGGATGAGCGCGTGCGTCAGGCCTACTTGGGGTGACGCGCTAGGACGGCCCCACGCCGGCGAACACTTCGGCGACGCTCAGCGCGAGGCCGGGCAGCACGTCGCCGCCGTTAAGGGTGTCGCTCGCGCTCAGCAGGCGGCGCTCGGTGGGCGTGAAGGCCTCTACGATGCGCAGCCGTGGGTAGACCAGCCACACCAGCGGGCAGCCGTGCTGCAAGTAGATCTGCGCCTTGCGCAGCAGAAACTGGTCGCTCTGGCTGGGGGACTGCACCTCCACGACGAGCAGCGGCGGCTCCGTCAGCGGGGCTTCAGAGGGTTGAGCGCGCCACACCGCTGCATCGGGGATGAGGTCGTGCTCGCCTAGACGGAAACGCGGCTCGGCTCCTGCATACCCTACAGGATGTGCCTTGAGGTAGCCGACGAGCGCGTGCAGGAACAGCCCCACCAAATAAGCGTGCAGCGCGTTCGGCATCTTCTCGATGATCTCCCCGTCGATGAGTTCAAGGCGGCGGTCGGCGTTCTCGGGGCGCTGGAGGAACGCCTCAAAGTCGGCGGCGGTCAGGCGGGTGGGGGTGGTCATGGGCGGCCGCCTCTCACTCGACCCCGGCGAACACGTCGGCGACGCTCAGGGCGAGGCCGGGCAGCGCGTCGCCGCCGTTAAGGGTGTCGCCGACGACAAACAGTTCCGCGCTGTTGAGGGTCAAGACTTCGACGATCTTCTTGGACGGGTAGACCAGCCACACGACGCGCACGCCTAACCGCAGGTAGTGGACGGCGCGGCTGCGCAGGAAGTGCACTGTTTGATCGGGGGACTGCACCTCCACAGCTAGATGCGGCACGCCGCGCATCGGCCCGCGGTCAGCGAGCGGCACGCCCGCGGGCATCACCACCACGTCGGGGCGGAAGTCGTTGGCCTCGTCGGGCGCGAAGCGCGCGTCCGTGCTTACCGTCCCGAACTG
>CALDYP010000043.1 GCA_937944445.1 uncultured Anaerolineae bacterium | reverse complement strand
ACCCCAACCCGATCCACACCCCCGCCCACGCCAGCACGGCGAGTTGGGGGGCGGCCTCAGCAAACTCTGGCCCGAACAGCGCGTTGACGATCGTCGGCGCGAGCAGCGTCACCGGCACAGCAAACCCATAGCCGACCAACGTCACCAAGTTGAACAGCCGCTGAACGCGCTTGCGGTAGAGTATCTCATCTTGGCGCTTGCTCTGCAAGATGGCCGGAAACACCGAGCTGATGATGGCCAGCGGCACGAAGTACCACGCCTCTGAGAGGCGCACCGCCACCGAGTAGATCCCCACTGCGCGTTCACCTTCCCCCGCCGGCAGCAGCAGGCTCAGCATGAGCTGATCGATGCGCATGTAGAGCGACACCGCAATCCCGCTCACGATCAACGGCGCGCTGAGCGTGAGCAGCGTCTTGGCCAGCGAGGCATCCCAGCGCCAGCTTGCGACGCGCCCCCCGCTGCGCTGATACACCCCCACCAGCAGCGCCACGTAGAGCGCCGTGTCCAGCGCGTAGAGCAGCCCGAACACCTCCAGCGGCTGCTCCAGCAAGATCGCGCCCACCTTGAGGCCGCTCGTGACGATGAACGCCACGTTGCGGGCGATCACCGTGCGGCGCGCCGCCACCTGCGATTGGTTCCAGAAGTCGATCACGTCGAAGCTTTCCGCCAGCGCTGCCACCCCCAGCATGGCCGCGATCAACGCGATGACGAGGTTGTGCGGGTAGGCGAGCGCCGTGAAGATCACCACCGTGGGCAGCGCCACCAGCGCCGCGATCAACCGGATGACGAAGCCCGTCCCCAGCACGGCCTCGCGCGCGTAGTCCCCCTCCACCAGCAGGCGGACGATCAGGGTGTCCATCCCCAAGCGCAGCAGCGGGATCGCCAGCGCGAGGATAGCCTGTGCGATGCTCAGGTAGCCGTACTGCTCTGCGCCGAGATAGCGCGTCACCCACGCGCTCACCAGCAGCACCAGCACCAGCCGAATCACGCGATCCGACACGAGCCAGCCGGCGTTCGTCACGATCTGGCGCACGTCAGGGCGAGATTGCAGATAAGCTCTAAGGCGTTCAACCAACACAGGGGCGGTCATGAATGCGCGTCAGCTTTGTTTCAAACGAATAGCCCAACACAAGCATACGCCCAGACGTAAGATTGCGCGATGGTGTTTTGTCTAACTTTGTGAACAAACGACACGGGACGGACAAATATGCCCTCAACACAACTTAACTGGGTGTGGCCGGATGAGCACGGCGGGATGCAGGGCGCAACGGCAGACCTCGAACGCGGCGTCGTCTACTGGTTCGACGCGCCCGGCTGCGCCTGCGGTGATCACGACGAAACCCAGACCATCGCCGATTTTCTGAAGCGCGGCGCGCGCTTCCTGTCCCCCCCGGATGACGTGATCGACGAGATGCGCGCGGCGCTGCAACCCTACGCGCAGGGCTGAGCCGATGGAACTGCTCATCGCCACCCACAACCTCGGCAAGCTGCGCGAGTATCAAGCCCTGCTGCCCAACTATCAGCTGGTCAGCCTCGGTGAGATCGGCCTCGGCGCGTTCGACGTGGCCGAGACCGGCAGCGCCTTCCTTGACAACGCGGCGCTGAAGGCGGTGCAGTACGCCCGCGCTAGCGGCCGCATCACCTTGAGCGACGACAGCGGCCTATGCGTGGACGCGCTGGACGGCGCGCCCGGGGTGCACTCGGCGCGCTACGGCGGCGATGGCTTGGACGACGCGGGCCGCCGCGCCTACCTGCTGGCGCAGATGGCGCACGTCCCAGACGCTGAGCGCACCGCGCGCTTCGTCTGCGTGATCGCCCTGCACGACCCGCGCACTGGCCAAACCTACGCCGTCGAGGGCACATGTGAGGGGCGCATCCTCACCGCCGAGCGCGGCCGCGGCGGCTTCGGCTATGACGCGCTGTTCGTCCCCGATGGCTATGACCTGACCTACGCAGAGATGCCGCCCCAACAGAAGGACGCCATCAGCCACCGCGGGCGCGCCGCCCAGAAGTTGATCCCCCTCCTGCGCGACGTGCTGTAGCAAGGGCGCGGCCTGCCGTGCCCTGTATTGCTCAACTCACAGAGACTTCGACCACGACCCGCTCAGTCAAATCCACCACCGCCGACGCCAACCAATTAGCCTCTAGCCAGAAGTCCACGCGCCAGCGCTGCTGGCCGAGGTGCTCGGTTTCGGTCGTCCAGCCGTTGAGGTTGGCCAGCCGGTCGCCGATGCGACGGTCAATGAACGCCACGATGATCGCCTGCTGCGCCGACTCGTTGAACCATTCCTCGTAATGCTTCACCTCTGGAAAGTAGATGCCCGTCAGTTCGGGGTCATCGAGCGAGAGCGGCGTGGCCTCGGCAAATTTGACGGTGACGTAGAGGCTGTTCTCCTCGTTGGCGATATACACCCCCCACCAGTCGTTCCACACGTCGTAATCGACGTACATCGTCAGCTCGTCGACGTAGGGGATCAACGCGAGGATCTCCTCGTGGCTGCGGACGAACGCCTCCAACGTGGGGCGAGCCGCTTCGATCTGCGCATCGCTGGGGCGGTACAGGCAGTAGCCATCGTACACGCGCCCGTCACGCGGGCTGACGTGGGCGTAGCCCATATCTTCGCCTGCGCTGTCGTAGAACTCGACGCGCCAGATGCCATAGGCGTTCTGCGTGTCATAGGCCAGCGCATACCAGCCCTCTTGATGGTCGATGGTGTCGCGGCACTCGGGCAAGGTGAGCGCCAGCGCGATGGCGTCGTCTTCAGTGTAGCTTTGGGCGTGGGCCAGCGCTGCTGCCAGCAGCAGCGCCCCCATCAACAGCGTCAAATGGCGAACTGACATGGTGAGACTCCTCTCAAACTGAGCGGATCAAATTGTGATCCGTGTAGCGATGGTCAGGGAAGATTTGCGCCACGTCTGGGTTGCCCACGCGCTTGATGAGGATTTCGCTCAGCACGTCGCGGTAGTCCATCGTCACTTGCAGGTCGCCCTCGTCGAGCGCTTCCGCGTGCAGCCCGCGCCAATCGGCGTGGAGGCCGCCGGTCGCGCCCGCGCCCATGACGAACATCACGCTAGCGCGCCCGTGATCCGTCCCACGGCTGGCGTTCTCGGCGGTCGTCCGGCCGAACTCGCTCATGGTGACGACGGTCACCCGCCCCATGTAGTCGTGCAGGTCGTTGTAGAAGGCGTGCAGCCCACGGGCGAAGTTGTCCAGCAGGGAGGCCATCGCGCCCTCGGCCCCGCCCTGTTCGTCGTGCGTGTCCCAGCCGCCCATGTCCACGCAGGCCACTTCTAGCCCGACCTCGCGCTTGATGAACTGGGCGATCTGGCGCAGCCCCATCCCGAACTCGTCTTCTGGGTAGTTAGCGTTGCGGTCAGGGGTGTAGCCCTCGGCGGCCAGCTCTTGCAGGAAGCTCATCGTCTCAAAGACGCTGCTGGCGCTGGCGGCCATCGCCTCGCCAGCGGCGTCTAGCGTGTAGAGGCCGCTGAGCGTGCGCTGAACTTGTGTGAGTTGATCTTCGCGGCCTTGCAGGTGGAAGTCGGCGATGCTGCGCAGCGACAGCGCGCTGACCGTCCCGCGCAGCGAAGAGGGAACCATCGCCCCCATGCCGATGGCGCGGAACGGTGAGTCGTTCTGCCAGCTGGCGCTGGTCAAGTGGCGCGTGATCCAGCCGGTAGGGGTCATCTTGTTGTCGATGCCGCGCTCCATCACCTCCATCGCGTCGAAGTGGCTGCGCGAGCCGTTGACGATCCCGACGGCGTGAATGACGTTGAGCATCGACTCATCGTAGATCTCTTTCAGCGGGCGCAGCGCCGGGTGCAGCCCGAAGAAGCCGTTGAGGTCGATGGCGCTGTAGTCGCTGCGGCCCGGCTCGGCAATGGCGATGGTCGGGCGGCGGTCATAGTACAGGCCGCCCTCGCCGTAGGGCACGACCGCGTTGAGGCCGTCCATGCCGCCGCGCAGGAACACCACCACCAACACATCGTGCGCGCCGCTGCTGCCCGGCGGGGCGAAAGCCATCTTGGGCATCCACGCAGGGAAGAACGTGCTGCTGAGGCCGAGCACGCCGGGCGCGCCAAACTGTTTAAAGAACTCGCGTCTGCTGAGTGCCATCTTAAGTGCCATCCTTGAGAGACTAAGACCACTGGAAGTAAGGCGATGCCAGCACCAGCCCAACGAGGCCGGGCAAATAGTTGTCGCGCAGGCGTGCATCCACGGGCTGCTGGGGGTTGCCGGTGCGTATCACGAACTGGATGAGACGGTCACGCGCTTCCCCGTTGAGCGTCATGCCTAGCAGCCGCTCGCTAACAGCGTCCACTAACTCGCCGACGGTGGCCACGGGTGGGATGAGCGCGTCAAGGTTCATCGCGCCGCCGATAAACATGCCGTCACCGGCGTGGGCCATCTCCAGCGCGGCGTTCCACCGGTGGAGCATCCCGTTGGTGGTGATCCATGCGTCGGCCACGTCGGGGTAGCCGTTAGGCGGGAACCAGTGATAGGGCAGATGCCCCAATGCTTCGAGGTAATAGTAGAACGGATCAAGCGAGGTGACTTGCAGCGCCGGGCTGAGGACGCGCGCCATCGCCACCATGTACTCAAGCGGACGGCGGAACTTCTGCCCAGCGGAGGCCATGAACTCAGCGCTGGTAAGCAGGTGGCGCATGACCGCGCGGAGGTCGCCGTCCGTGCTCAGGAACACCTGCGCCGTGCTTTCAATGATGGACTGCGGCGGTTGATCGCTAATGAAGCGCCGAGACAGCTTGCGGGCGATGAAGCGCGCTGTGGAGGGATGCCGCGCGAGTATGTCGATGGCTTGCAGACCGTCTTCCGAGCCGCGGCCTGCGGGCATCGTCACCCCCAGCAGCGTCTTCTCGGCGGTGTCGTGCATCTCATGCACGTAGCGGAAATGCCGTGAGTTGTTGGTCAACGTCCAGCCGGTGAGCGCCCGCGCCAGCGCGACGACGTCCGCTTGTGTGTAGCCGCCGTCCACCCCCAGCGTGTGCAGCTCCATGATCTCGCGGGCGTAGTTCTCGTTGGGGTGTTCTTTGCTGCTCACGGCTTGATCGAGATAGTCCAGCATGGCCGGGCTGGTGGCGCTGGCGAAGAGCAGATCGCGGAACTTGCCCAGCGCGTGTTTGCGGATGACCTCTCGATCTTCCACGACGCGCTGCGCTAGATAGTCCGGCGCGGGCACGTTGAAGTGATCCGTCCAGAACTCCACCATGCGCTCATAAAGCTGGCGCTCGCTGTAAATGGCGCGGTAGATGCGCCCCCACAAAAAGTTGGTGATGACTGCCCCATAGTCGCGTTCAGCCAGTTCGCTTAGGCTGTCGATGTCGGCGCGCAGGGGGCGGCGGGCGCTGATGAACTCATCCACCAACGGGTCAGGGATGGACTCATAGTCAAGCTGCCAGTCGATCCACGCCTGCGCGCCCATCTGGCGGATGCGCTCAAGGTCAGCGGGGCGCACGCCCCACGTGGCGCGTTGAAGGACGTGGTACAGCGGGTCATCCGCTGCCGCGCGGGCAGGCGAAGCCGCGTGGAAATGCCACCCTACAGCAAGGGCAGCGCCGGCTGCCCCGGTAGCCTTGAAGAGGTCTCGTCGTGTGAGCGTCATCTCATTTTCCCCTCATCGTGTGCATTTACATCTTACTACAGATTTTGGATCGCTAACGAGATAACTTTTGTACTAACGAATTTTGTATATTAAAATAAAAATCAAGCATCGCCTGCGGCCGTCTCCCACATCGCTGGCGCAGGGCAGCCTTAACAAATATTCTCTTCCAATTTGCGTATACTGATGAAGGCAACTATTTCAAGAGGGTGAGAGAATGACCCCAAAAGTGAGAGCAGTTGTGTTAACGTTAGTCTTGATCGGTGGGTTGGTAGCGGGGGCGGCGGCGCTGCTGGAGCGCGCGCTGCGCCTGTGCGAGCCGCTGGATGTGCAGCTTGGACGCAGTGGTTGCGTGCAGGTAATCGACCTGCCAGCGGACGTCTCAATAGCTCGTCATCTGCACGTGGCGAACGTCGGAAATCGCTTGGTCGTCATCGTTGAGCCGGCTGAGCAAAAAGAGGACGAGCCATTGCAAGCCTTGATCTTCGACACTCAGACGTGGGAGGTCGTTGAGCGGCTGTCACTTAACGATGTGCCAGTGGGAGAGGGGCGGGAAGACATTTTGAGGATGCCGTCTTTCAAGTGGGACACGACCCAACTGCTGCGCATGCTTCCCCCGCGGATAGGCTTCTCCCTTGCTCAAATGCCTGATAACAGCGTCCGCGTCAGCATTGATCGTGTCAGCGGGGATCGTTACGAGATGCAGGTTTGGGCTTTGACTGACACCGAGCCATCGCACAGTTTTGTTCTGCCGGGAAGTCCGACCGTCGGACCCACCGTCTTGAGCCACGACGGCCGCCGCCTGCTGATCCCGCTGCTAGGCGTCGGGCTGGCTGTGATCGATCTGACGGACGGTCAGGTGCTCTACAGCGTGGCGAGTAATCATATCTTCGACTACGACTGGCTGACGGACAACCAGACGATTGTGGTCACTTTGAGGGATGAAGAGCGCTTCAAGCTGGCGCTGCTGCGCGTGCCTGACCCAAGCTGACGCCTGCCATCTAGCACACGTCATGCTATAGTGGGGCTGTTGCCAGTAGGAGCTTGTGCATGGCGTTTTATTTGCGGTATGCAGCGCGCAACGTGCGTCGTGGGGGGCGCTGGGTGGCGTTGGCGGTGCTGTGCATCGCCGCCGGCGTCGGGACGGTCGTCTCGCTGCGGACGTTGGGCTTGGCCATCGCGGACTCGCTGATCGAGAACGTGCGCATCGACAACAAGGGCGACCTGCGCCTTGCCAAGGGCAGCGTCAGCCAGTTCAGCGCCTTCATCCCCAACGACAGCCGCTTCTTCAACGCGGACGAGCTGCGCCGCTTCAACGAATGGGTGAGCGCGCGCGGCGGGCGCATGAGCGCCTTCGCAACCGACATCCGCCAGATCGCCGCCGTGGACGCGGTGACGGTCGGGCGACCCGCGTTCATCAGCACGTTCTACATCGACCCCGCCACCTACCCGCCGAGCTACACGATCACCGCGCTCGATCCGCCGGGTGTGCCGCTGGCCGATCTGTTCAGCGGCGGGCGCGAGATCGTCATCAGCCAGAACATGGCCGAGGCGCAGGGCCTGCGCGTGGGCGACACGGTGGGCATCAGCGGCACAGAGGAGCCGTTCATCGTGCGCGGGATCGTCGCGGCGACCCACGAGGCGGGCATCCGCAACTTGTTCGGGGCCTTCTTCGGCTTTGCCTACGTGCCGCTGGACGAGGCCGACGGCGTCATCCGTGATCGCATCCGCCCGAACTCGATCGCCATCAGCCTGCCTGTCCCGCCCACCACCAACGCCGAGTTCGTCGAGCTGACCAGCGAGCTGCGGCGCTTGAACGACTCATCGACCGGTCGGTTAAGCATCGACACGACGCTTGACATGCTAGAGCGGAACGCGGTCATCAGCGAGATCTTGGGCAACTTCATCGTGGTGCTGGGGCTGGGCGCGCTGCTGATCGGCGGCGTGGGCATCATGAACACGATGCTGGTGATGGTGCGGCGGCGCACGGCTGAGATCAGCGCGTTGAAGACGTTCGGCCTCAAGAACGGGCAGATTGCGCGCCTCTTCCTGATGGAAGGCCTGCTGCTGGGCGTGTTGGGCAGCCTGCTGGGGGCGGTGTTGGGGGTGGCGCTCAGCGGGTTGGTCAACCGCTACGGCGAGACGTTCCTCCAGCAGTCGCTGCCGGTGCGCGTCTACCCAGAGGCGCTGGCGTATGGCGTGGCGCTGGGGCTGCTGACGACGACCGTCTTCAGCCTCGTGCCGATCTTGACCGCGCTGCAAGTGCGGCCGGCGCAAATCCTGCGCCCGAACGATCTGGTGCTGCCGCGGCTGGGCTGCTTCCAGATGCTGCTGGCGATGGTGCTCATCACGCTGGCGCTGGGGCTGATCGTCGGGCAGATCATCACGCCGACCTTTGGCGTCGCCAACGACCTCGCGCGCAGCGATGTGTTCGACCCGGCTGTCCCTTACATCACGGGCATGATCGGCGTAGCAGTCACGATGCTGCTCTTGGCGCTGCTGGTGGGCTTGCTGTGGTGGGTTGTGTTCTTCCTGAGCAAGCTGCCGAGCTTGCGCAGCGTGCGGCTGCGGCTGGCAATTCGCAACTTGGCCAATCAGCGCGTCCGCACGGCCACGACAATCTTAGCGCTGAGCGTGAGCATGTTCACCTTGAGCGTGATCACGTTCGTCGGCGAGGGCACGCGCCAACTGCTGACGGTGCAGCTCACCCAGCAGGTGGGCGGCAACGTGCTGGCGCTGCCGCTGGCGCCCGCCGCGTTGACGGGGGCGGGGCGGCTGGCGGTTGATCTGGCCATGGTCAACGTGCCAGACGTGCGCAGCCGCACGATCATCGGGGTGGATCAATCGTCTTTGCAGTTGATCGACGGGCAGCCGACCTTCCGCATCACAGAGCCGAACACGGAACTTGCGCTGTTCATCTTGGGCGGCCTGCTGATGCGCGACAGCACCGACCCCAACTTCTACGAGCGTGCGCTGACGATTGTGCAGGGGCGCAACCTGACGCCCGCCGACCGCGGGCGGCGCGTGGCCGTCGCCCCAGCGGACAGCGCGGCGGCGCTGGGCGTGAGGGTCGGATCGACGCTGAGCTATCAGATTGATGGGCAGTGGGTCGAGTTTGAGGTCGTCGGGCTGGCGGGGGGCGCTGGTGGCGGCTTCTTAGGGACGGGCGGCATCAACATCCCGCCCGAAAGCCTCGGCAGCCGTCAGCCGCTGTTCACGTTCTACGCCTTCGACGTCGGGCCAGAGGGGGTAAACCGCGCGCTGCTCTCGCTGTCGTCGATCCGCATCCCGCCGACTTTTGCGCTGGATGTGACCTTCATCGACGCGCTCGTCTCGCGCTTGATCAACCAATTCGCAGCCATTCCAACGGTGGTGGCGCTGCTCTCGCTGCTCTCGGCGGGCGTCATCATGGCGAACACGGTCGCGCTGGCCACGCTGGAGCGGCGGCGGCAGGTCGGCGTGTTGAAGGCGCTGGGCTTGAAAGGGCGCGCGGCGCTGGTCGTGACGCTGATCGAGACCAGCCTCATCACTCTGACGAGCGCCGTGCTCGGCCTCGCGTTGAGTGGGCTGTTCTTGTGGGCGCTGGGGCAGCTCTCCCAGACGCCGATTCCGCTGCCGGCCAGCAGCCAACTGCTGGCGTTGGGGCTGGTGGGGGCGGCGCTGCTGATCGGCGTGATTGCCACTGCGCTGAGCGCGAACTTCGCCGCGCGCGAACGGGTGATGAACGTGCTGCGCTACGAGTGACGCGCCCAGCCTATTTCAGCGCGTTGAGCGCCTCCAGCAGCGCCTCGCGCACGACGGCCGGGTTCGCCTTGCCCTTGAGCGCGCCCATCACTTGGCCGAACAGGGCGTTCATCACCTTTTCCTCGCCCGCTAGGTACTTCTGCACCATGTCGGGGTTTTTGTCCATCGCCTGCTGCACGGCCTCGCGGATCAAGCCGCTGTCGCTGACCTGCGCCAGCCCCTTCTCTTGGACGATGGCCTCGGCATCTTGGCCGGTCTGCCACATGACGGGCAGCACGTCCTTGCGCGCGGTGGCAGCGTTGATCTGGCCGCCCTCCACCAGCTTGATGAGCTTGGCAAAGTTGGCGGCGGTGAGCTTCGTCTCGGCTACGGCTTCGCGGTCGATCTTGCTGTCGTTGAGCAGGCGGAACAAATCGCCGGTGAACCAGTTGGCGGCGGTCTTGGCGTTCACCCCTTCGGCCAGCACCGCCTCATAGTAGTCGGCGATGGCTTTGTCCTGCGTCAGCACGCGGGCATCGTAAGCAGAGAGGCCTAACTCGCTGGTGAAGCGGGCGCGCTTGGCGTCGGGCAGTTCGGGCAGCTTGGCGCGCACCTCGCTCACCCATTCGCGGCTGACTTGCACGATGGGCAGGTCAGGCTCTGGGAAGTAGCGGTATTCGTCGGGGCGTTCTTTATAGCGCTGGATGATGATGCGCCCGTTTTGCTCGTCCCAGCCCAGCGTGGCCGGTTTCACCGTGTCGCCCGCCTCGTAGAGGGCGATCTGGCGCGCCACTTCGGCGTCAATCGCGCGCACCATGCTGCGGATGCTGTTGAGGTTCTTGATCTCGGTGCGGGTGCGGTAGGCGGTGTCGGTGGGGTGCATCACGCTCACGTTGGCCTCAAAGCGCAGCACGCCCTTGCTCATGTCGCCGTGGTTGACGCCCAAGAATTGCAGCAGGGCGCGCAGCTTGCGGGCGTAGGCCTCGGCCTCTTCGCTGCTGTGGATGTCTGGCTCGGTGACGATCTCCAGCAGGGGCACACCCGCGCGGTTGTAATCGACAAGGCTGCCATCCCCGACGTGGGTGAGCTTGCCGGTGTCCTCTTCCATGTGGGCGCGGCGGATGCGGATGCGCTTGGTGCTGCCGTCGCTCAGTTCGATGTCCACCCAGCCGTTGACCGCCAGCGGGTGATCGTACTGGCTGATCTGGTAGCCTTTGGGCAGGTCAGGGTAGAAGTAGTTCTTGCGGGCGAACTGGTTGAAGGGCGGGATCTCGCAGTTGAGCGCCAGCCCGACCATCATGCCGTACTCCATCGCCGTCCGATTGATGACCGGCAGCGTGCCCGGCAGCCCCAACGAGAGCGCGTCTACCGCGCTGTTGGGCGGCGCTTCGACGCTGTCCACGACGGGGCAAGCGCTGAACATCTTGGTTTGGGTGAGCATCTCGGCGTGGACTTCCAGCCCGATGATCGTCTTCCAGTGCGTCATGTGGGTTTGTCCCTCTGGTGTCGTGCGCAGTTGATGATGAGTGGACTCAGCAGGCCGCTGCTCAGTGATTGAGGCGACGCCTGTGCCGATCATTTTAACCACAGACGACACCTTATCACAACGCCCGCAATGCGGCAGGCTGTGCTACAATCAGGCCAATGCCCACGTGAATTTTGCCACCATGGAACCATTCGACGACTACGACTACGAATCGATCCTAGAAACGCTTGAGCCGATTTATATGCAAGAGGGGGACGCTGCTGCCCGCGAAATTCTAGAGGAGAACGACTTCCCCCCTGAGCTGATTGATCAACTGATGAGCATCTTATGGCAGCTTCGGCAGCGGATGCAGAGCAGCAGCTACTTCGACGATTGAGACACAAGATGCGCGAGCAGCCACGCCTTCGCTTCGTCAATTTGATCAAGCCGCATGATGCGAATTTGGTCACGCCCGCTGAACGCCCGCAAAACACGATCGAGCACGCTGACGATGAGAGAAGCGTTGGTCACAACGCAAACATGCGCCCCCTTCTGCCGTGGGGTGCGGCTGACCCAATCGATCCAGCGGTCGATGATGTAGCGCGTTGAGACGCTGCTGTGTCTGCCGTCGTGCTCGATCAGGATAAGCACAGGTTCATTCCACTCAACATTCTCAACATTTTGGGAGACGTTTACGAGCTGCGTCATATCTTGCAACCACAGATGAATCACGCGCTCATCTGGATGCTTGAGCACAAAGTGATGCAAAGAAGGCTGGTATAGATGCTGATAATGTGGCTCCATACATGAGTTTTAGATTAAACTGATACATAAAGCATAAGATCATTTTTATTCAAATACAATAATTTAAGAATATTCAATTGTTTAAAATTTTACAGACATGCCTGCGGCCAGAAGCTGGCTTGCTAACCTCTGCCTCACCGGCACAACGCGTTGTGTTCGTGTTATTCTGAATCCGCGCCGAACAGCCGCAGCCACTCGTCCACCGTGTTCTTCATGATCGGTTTCTCATCAGTGTCGTGGGGGCGCGGCGTCTTAGGCTTGGGCTTGGGGGCGGGCGGCGCGGGCTTCGGTTGAGGTTTGGGGAAGGTGTGCGGCTCGTCAGGGATGACCGCTGAAACGACTTCGACCGGTGGCGCGGGCGGCGGCTGGGCGCTCATGCGCTCTTCCCAGTAAGCGGTTTCGCTGGGCGAGGTGATCGGGTAGATCCACTCGCCGAGGTCGGGCGGGTCGGGCAGGTGGGCCAGCGTGTCCGCAAACGCAGCCGAGCGAATCGCGCGGACGCGGTAGCTCTTGGCGAGGCCCAGCAGCTCTTGATCCGACGTGACCAGCGTCCAGCCCTGCGGATCGCGCAGCCGTTTGATGCGCGCGGCGATCAGCTTGTCTGCTGAAGAGTGCTCATACGCGGCGAAGATGACCGTTACCTTGTCGTTGGAGGCAATCGACTTGCCGCCGGGCAGCCCCCCGTCGAAGATCACTGTCAGCTTTTTGCCCTTGCGCGCGGCGTAAGAGCGCAGCTTGTTGACCAATTTCATCTCGTCGTCGGGGTCGCTCAGGCGGATGTCGCGCATCGCGCCGATTAAGTTATGGCCGTCGATCAGGTAGGGCATCGCACACGGTCACAATTATTTGTCATCTTTGCTAGCATAACACAAGATGCGCACACTCGGCGATTTGCCTAAGAAACCTTAAGCTCGTTTGCCGCGCGCGCTGGGCTGTGCTATAGTCGGTAGCGATGGTTTAATTTTGTTGCACAGAGGCCGTTTTCATGTCTGGTCGGGCGATTATCATTGGCGCGTTTCTGATGGCCTTAGCGGGCACTGGGTTGGCCATTATGCTCTTTGGCAACCCCAGCGAGGCCGCTAACGCGCAGGTGCGCATCGTGACGGTGGAGGTCTTGATCACCGCTACGCCTGACCCGAACGCCACTGTGCCCGTCATCATCGTGACCGCCACGCCTGACCGAACGCAGGTGGCCGTGCCGAACTCGGTTGCGCAGGACGCCAACAGCACGCCCGTCACGGGGCCGACGATTGACGCGACCGCGCTAGCCGCGAACCCCGTCGAGGCAGGCAGCCCGCAGCTCAACCTGCCGCAGAACTGCATCCTGCACACCATCGCCGCCGGTGATACGCCGTTCGGCATCGCGCAGCAGTACGGCGCAAACGGCTTCACCATCATGCAGGTCAACAACCTTGACGACGTGGCCGCCACGCGCCTGCAAATCGGCGATGTACTGATCGTGCCGCTGGAGGGCTGCCCGCTCGATCAACTGCCCAACTACCGCCCGCAGAGCCAGATCGTCAGCGCCGACGTTACCAATCCGCAGGGGACAGCTGACGCTGAGGCCACTGAGGAAGCTGTGTCGGCGGGCACGCCCGCGCCCAACGCGACGATCACCCTCGCCCCCACCGCCGCCAACGCCCAAGTGGTCATCACTGGCGTCAACCGCCCGGGAGACATCACTGCTGAGGGCCTCACCATCCGCAACACGGGGGCGACGGTCAACCTTACCGGCTGGACGCTGCGCGACGCCGAGGGCAACACCTACACCTTCCGGGAGTTCATCCTCTTCTCCAACGCGGAGGTGACCGTTTTCACGCGCGCTGGGCAGAACACGCCGATTGCGCTCTACTGGGGGCGTGATACCGCGGTATGGGGCGACGCAGGCGACGTGGCCATCTTGAGCGACGCGCGCGGCAACGTCCAAGCCAGCACCCGCGTCAGCACCCTGATCGAACTGGGGAACTAGCGCTATAATGGCGGGCGTCGCCAGCGTCAGGATCGCCCAACTCACATGAACCTATCTGAGGAAAAAAAGCGCCAGCAGTTCGTCTCATGGCTCGATCAGCAGATCCAAGCCTTGATCGGCGATGGCAACGTGTCGCACCTGCCGAACGCAGGCCGCAAGTTCGACTGGTCAAAGGAAAGCCCACACACACCGGATGAGCTGCGGCTGGCATATAAGATCATGCAAGATGCGAACGTCGTGCCGGAGTGGATCGCGCTGGGAACAGAGCTTGAGACGCAGCGCGAGGCCATCGAACGGCTGGCGCAGCGCCTGCAGCACGACTATCGCGCGCGGCGCAGCGAGGCCGACCGCCGCGGCAGTTTTCTAATGCAGCGTGAGGCGGATGCACGGCGCGAGGCAGCCCTCAGCCGCCTGAACGACCAAATCGCCGACTACAACCGGCGGCTGCTGACGTTCAACCTCACCCGCCCGGCGCAGATCCCGCAGCGCGTGCCGTTGACGTTAGAGGGGGTGCTGCAAGCCGCAGCGGAAGCCTAGGCGCTCTGCTCTTCTTTGTTGGCCTTGTCGGCGGCCGAGGCTTCGTTGACGCCGCGGCGGAAGTTGCCAATCGCCTGCCCGAGTTCCCCGCCGATTTTGCTCACACGGCCAACGCCGAACAGCAGCACGACAATAACTAAGATGATCAACAGTTCTGGTAAGCCCGGCATGGGTCTATCCCTTTATACGTGACTGCATTTCCTGAAAGTATAACACGCCGCCCGACGATGACCAGATGACATATGGCATACGTCCGTGCTGTTGGTTGGCGATGAGGCTCGCCACAAACCCACCTGTCAGCGGGTTGCTTGTGACCGAGTGCAATGTTAGACTGACAGTGTCAGCGCTGTTTTGTGAACCGCTGACAGGAGCCGCACACGTGCCAGAACAAGCCCTATATCTGAAGTGGCGGCCGACCGCGTTTGACGAGATGGTCGGCCAAGAGCACATCATCCGCACGTTGAAGAACTCGCTCAAGACGGGGCGCATTCGCCATGCATATTTGTTCAGCGGCCCGCGCGGCACAGGCAAGACGACCAGCGCGCGGCTGCTGGCGAAGGCCGTCAACTGCACCCACCCTGACCCCGATGCGCGCCCCTGCAACCAGTGCGCCGCCTGCGTGGCGATCAACGAAGGCCGCTTCCTTGATTTGATCGAGATCGACGCGGCCAGCCATACCGGCGTAGACGACGTGCGCGACCTGCGCGAGAAGATCGCGTTCACGCCCAGCGAAGGCCGCTACAAAGTCTACATTATCGACGAGGTGCACCGCTTCTCAGGCAATGCGTTTGATGCGCTGCTCAAAACGCTGGAAGAGCCGCCCGACCACGCCTTGTTCGTGCTGGCCACAACCGAGATCGACAAAGTGCCTGCGACGATCAAGAGCCGCTGCCTGCCATTTGAGTTCCGCCGCTTGACCGTGCAGGAGGTGGCCGATCGGCTGGCGCTGATCGCCGCTCAGGAAGGCATCCAAGTAGAGCGCGCCGCGTTGGAGTTGATCGCCCGTGAGGGAACCGGCAGCGTGCGCGACAGCATCAGCCTGCTCGATCAAGTCGTGGCTGACCCGTCTGAGGTGGTGACGCTGGAACTCGCGCAGCGCATCCTCGGCACGGCCAGCACGCGCGCCGTGCGCGATCTGGTCGAAGCGCTCATCAACCGTGAAGTGGCCCGCGGGGTGCACCTCATCAACGACGCCATCGACAGCGGCAGCGACCCGCGCCAGTTTGGCCAACAGGTGGTGGAGCAGCTGCGGCTCATTTTGCTGGCGCAGACCGCCGGCGCAGACATGCTAACGCTGTCCGCGGATGAGCGCGCGCACGTGGCCGCGCTGGGCGAACGCATCAGCCGCTCCGAGCTGCTGCGGGCCATCCGCGCGTTCTACCAGACGACAGAGGCTTTCCACAGCAGTTGGCAGCCGCAGCTCGCGCTAGAGCTGGCCTTCCTCGAAGCGCTGACCGCGCCTGAGGCACAGCAGCAGGCTGCTGCTGCCCCGATGTTCGACGCGCGGCCTGCCTCATCTGCGCCGCCAGCCGCTGCCGCGCCTGCCCCTGCCCTGACGGGGCGGCCCGGCCTCATACCTGCCTCGGTGGTGGCGCAGAAGTGGTCTGATGCGCAGCGCCTCATCTACAACAACATCCCGCAGGCCAAGCCAGAGCAGAAGAAGCACGTTCAAAACCTGCCGTCGCTTATGTCACATGTGCACGTGCGCGCGGTAGATGGCGACGTGGTGATCCTCGGAACGCAGAAAATCTACGCAGAGCTGCTGGGCAATCAGACCTGTGTTGAGTGGATCGAGCGAGCGCTGCTGCGCGTGACGGGGCAGCCGCTGCGGATTAAGGTGATAATGGATGAAGGACACTCGAGCGACACCCATTACATGACGCCGTCGCCAGACGCCACGAGCGACCCCGTGTCGCAGATGATTCAGGCGCGGGGTGGGGTGCTGCTGCACGAGGAAGTGTTAGACAATCAAGCCGACAACGACAGTAAGGAGTAAAAAAACATGGGCAAGAAGAAGCGCGGTGGTGGATTCGGTGGGGGCATGCCCGGCGGTGGCATGCCGCCGGGTGGTATGAGTGGGATGATGGCTCAACTTCAGAAGATGCAGCAGGACATGGCCGAGGCGCAGGCCGCGCTTGAGCACGAGACCGTTGAGGTCAGCGTGGGCGGCGGCGCGCTGACGATCGTCATCACCGGGCATCAGCGCGTGCAGTCGATCAAGATCAACCCCGACGTGATCGACACGAGCGATCCTGAATGGGTGACCGACCTGCAGGACTTGGTGATGCTGGGCGTCAACCAAGCGATCGAGCAGAGCCAAGCGATGGCCGCTGAGAAGATGGAACGCATCAGCGGTGGGCTGGGGAACATCCCCGGGCTGGGCGGCCTGTTGGGCTAGCCTCGCGTAGGCCGCAGGCCGATCAAGGCGCGCTGCGGCGCGCCTTTTCCGTTCAGATGTTCGAAGGTGTGTTACACTACGAACAGGAGAACAGTTTGGAGCAGCGCCGATGGTCACAATCAACCCCACTGAAAAAATCGGCATGTCGTTGCAGGATTTCATGCGCCTTCAAGCAGAGCAGCCCTTCGAGTTACTCTTTGGGGAACGAGTTGACAAGATCCCATCCCCTCTTGTTCATAGTTTGATCATCCGCTTTCTTTTTTTGCGTCTCAATGCCTTCGCAACACAGCATGAGCTAGGTGAAGTGTTTCAAGAGACGACGTATGCCGAGCTTGACAAAGACAAGTCATGGGTGGAGGGGGCGCGTATCCCCGATGTGATGTCCCTTAGCAAGGAGCGCGTCCGCGAATACACGAGCAGTCCAGATTTCTCGGTGATGATGCCCTTTGGCATCGCGCCTGATTTGACGGTTGAAGTGCTGTCTCCGTCAGAAAAGGCCGTTGACATCAATCGCAAGGTCAAGGTCGATCGAGGGTTAGGCGTGCGCCTGATCTGGATTGTCGATCCGTTCCAAAAGATTGTAGTCGAGCACACGCTGCGCGGTACGATCCGTCAGCTTGAGCTGGGCAGCACGCTGGAAGGCGCAGATGTCCTGCCCGGTTTCGCGCTGCCACTGGCAGAACTGTTTGAAGCCTGTGCATTCTAAGCAAGAAAAGAAGGATGTATGTCCAGCGCCATTCCCGAACCAGTTACCAAGCTCATTGAGGCGTTTTCCGCGCTGCCCGGCGTTGGGCCAAAGACGGCCTCGCGCCTCACTTACTACCTGCTGCGCGCGCCGGACGCCCTGTCGCTGAACTTGGCTGAGGCGCTGACCAACCTCAAAGCGCAGACCAAGCTCTGTTCGGTGTGTTTCAACATCACCGTAGACGACCCCTGCCCGATTTGCAGCGACACAAAGCGCGACGCAAAGACGATCGCCGTGGTGGAAGAGCCGCTAGACGTGCTCGCGCTCGAACGCACCGGCGCGTATCAGGGCGTTTATCACGTTCTGCATGGGGCGATCTCGCCTGTGAACGGCGTCGGGCCAGACAATTTGAAGATCAAAGAACTGGTGCAGCGGGTGGCATCTGGCAATGTTGAAGAGGTGATCATTGCCACCAATCCCGGCATGGAGGGCGACGCCACCGCAATGTACATTCAGCGCGAGCTGCAACCGTACAGCGTCAAGCTCACACGGTTAGCGCGCGGCCTGCCGATGGGCGGCGACCTCGAATACGTTGACAGCGTCACCGTTCTGAGAGCGTTGCAAGGCCGCACTTCCATTTAAAAGTTCAGCCCGTAAATCGTTATACAGATCCTCATCTTTTTTGCCGAACTCTAACTGGATTACTCAGCCGCCACGTGCTATATTTTTTATGACTTTCAGAAACTTCTGAAAGTTGTGAAAAAAAAGGGAAAAAAGGAAAGTCGTATGGTCACTTTACTGAGTCCGGAGCAGTACAGTCTCGTCTACAACATGTTCTCTTTCACCATTGCTGCTATGCTGGCGTCGTTCCTTTTCTTCGTGTTGTCGATGCCTCAAGTAGCAAATGAGTACCGCAGCGCTCTTGTGATGTCAGCGCTGGTAGTTGCTGTGGCTGGTTACCACTACCTTCGTATTTTCGAAAGCTGGTCTGGCGCGTTCGTCATTACCGATGCTGGCTATGAGCCGAGCTTGACTGCCTTCAATGATGCGTATCGCTACGTTGACTGGCTGTTGACGGTTCCGCTGCTCGTGGCGGAGTTGGTTGCTGTTCTTCGTCTAGAGAAAGGTGGAGGCGCGCTCACCTTCCGCTTGGCATTGGCGGCTGTGTTGATGATTGTGCTTGGTTACCCGGGTGAAATCTCTACTGATACGGGGACGCGACTCTTATGGGGGACGCTCAGCACGATTCCGTTCGTCTACATTGTTTACGTGCTTTTCACACAGCTCTCCAGTGCGATCGAACGTCAGCCGGGGCAGGCAAAAGTGCTCGTGCGCAACATTCGGCTGCTGCTGCTGGCGACATGGGGTTTCTACCCGATCGTGTACTTGCTTCCTGTGTTTGGCGCTGGAATGGATGCAAGCACGATCGTTGCGGTGCAGGTGGGCTACTGTATCGCTGACGTAGCGGCCAAGTGCGGCTATGGCGTGATAATCTACATGATCGCGCGAGAGAAGACGAAGCTGGCGCAAGATCAAGTCGCCGTTGCTGCTGCTGCCGCGTAGCTGTTTTTCGCAAGCCATTCACAGTGGCAGGGGTTGCCCTGCCACTTTTCTTTTTTGTGGTTAAGGGAGTGTCTAAATTCGAACAGAGGACTCATCCAGCCCCCTTGAAAAGCTGGTGGTTCTGCTGAGGATCAAAGCCTCCTTCAGGGGGCGCGCTCTAGCCGAGTGCTTCAGCGCGCGGCGCGACGGTGAAGGCCGATGACTGTCTGTTTATCTTTAGACACTCCCTTTCTCACGAATACCCTTGACAGGCCACGAAGTGGGATATATAGTTCGGCACGTTCAGCGGGAGAGAGCGCTGGGCGGAGCGATTAACAACCGAGAGCGGAGGGAGTGCGGGGTAACTGCACAACCGAATAGGCAAGGGAG
>CALDYP010000042.1 GCA_937944445.1 uncultured Anaerolineae bacterium | reverse complement strand
TGTCGAGAACGCATAGCCCGCGGTGGAAGTCCTAGCAAACGCGGCATCGTAGGGACAGGGCCTGCCCTGTCCGTTTTTCTGTTCCCACAGGCGAAGAGGCCCCCACGGACGCGACAGGTCGCGTCCCTGCTGGCCTGTGTCAGCTTCTTTTCGTGTTAATTTTTCAAATGGCATAAGCACTCGGTGAGGGCGGCTACCCCTATCCAGAACTTTTACAATTTTTTTGCGACATATTCCCGCGAATATGATTTAGAGTTATATAAGACACATACTAAATATGTGATGCTTAAGGTTACCATGCACTCAACGTCACCCTCCACCGCTCGCATACTCGTCGTCGATGACCAGCGCGATAACCTTGAGATGCTTCAGCGCGTCTTGCGGCAGTATGAGGTTCACACGGCTAGCAACGGTCGGGCAGCGCTGGCCAAAATCGAACGTGAGCGCTACGACCTCGTCATGCTCGACATCATGATGCACGAGTTAGGAGGGATCGAAACGCTCCAGCTCATCCGCAAGCAGTACTCAGAAATTGAACTGCCGGTGATGCTTGTCTCGGCGCTGTCCGAGCGGCAAACCGTGGCCAACGGGCGACAAATGGGAGCCAACGATTACATCGTCAAACCGTTCAACGTCGAGGATGTGCTGGCGCGGGTTAACACGCAGATTCGCCTGAAGCGTTTCGCCGATGAACGGCAGCAGATGGTGGTTGGGTTTCAGCAGATGGTCGAATGGCAAGAGCGTATCATGCAAGTGGCCTCGCATGATCTGCGCAACCCGCTCAACAACCTCAAGATGCTCGTCAACCTGATGAAGAAGAGCTTCGACCAAGACCAAGCGGCCTTGAACATGCTGCAAATGATGGAATCAAGCATTCAGTCGATGAACAACATCATTGATGAGTTCCTCGATGTGCGCATCGCGGACGCAGTGGGCAGCGTTCGGGTGGACTTGTGCGAGACGAACACCTTCAACCTCATCACGCAGATCGTCAATCAGTACGCGGTGGCTGCTTTCAACAAAGACATTCGCCTCCACGCCAGCGACATCGGCGGCATCGTCATCGCCGACCCGAACCGCCTGAGCCAAGTGATCTCGAACCTCATCAGCAACGCCATCAAGTACAGCCCACGTCACAGCGATGTGTGGGTGGAGACGCTCGTGCAGGATGGCATCTGGCAGCTCACCGTGACTGACAGCGGCCCCGGCATCCCTGAAAGTGAGCGCCATCTGCTCTTTCAACCGTTCAGCAAGATTAGCAACAAGCCGACGGCAGGCGAAGCCAGCACCGGCCTCGGCCTGTGGATCGTCCGCGAGCTGGTGCACGCCCAAAATGGCGAAATCGGCGTCCACTTCCCGCCCGAGGGTGGCTCACAGTTCTGGGTGCAGCTTCCAGCTGTGACACAAAGTGATGTGAGCAGTCGCGTGAGCCGGTAGCGCTTCCAATGCTGTTGCAGACGCGACATCGTAGGGACAGGGCCTGCCCTGTCCGTGGTTTTTTACACCTCAACGGACGCGACAGGTCGCGTCCCTACTGACCTGTGTCAGCCTCGTTCCGTGTGAATTTTTCAAATTGCGTGAACGTCTGACCTGCCCTAACGCACAGACACATGGCATAGATGACCACAGCGCGATATCATAAGACTGTTCGTTAGAGTGTTCGCCATGATCTCTGTGTTAGGTGTTCCATGCGCCTTCAACGCCCCAGTCGTTATGCTCGTCGTCGTTCAGACCGCACAGGATGTGCGTCCTTCGTCGCGCTGACGCTCGTCTTGATCGGCATCGCAGGGGTCATCCGCGAGCGCTGGCTGCCGCTGCTGCTGCCTGCTGCAGTCGACGCGCTGCCCGATCCAGAGGACGTGCGCCGCGCCCTCGTCAGCGGCCAACTGGAGGCGGCCATCCAAGCTGGTGAGCGCCTCGTCGCCGCCAACAGCCAAGACTACAGCGCGCTGGAGTCCCTCGTGCGCGCGCTGGTCTACTACGCTGAGACCGACTTTGACCGCGACGAAGCACGCCAGCGCGCTCTGACGCTGACGACGCACGCCCTGCGCTCGGCGACAATTCAGCGCGACGTGTTAGCTGTTCACGCTTTCGCGCTCTACGCCAATGCCCAGCACGACGAAGCCATCAAGTACGCCCTGCGCGCTATCGACCGCAGCCCGCAGAACGCGCTGGCGCGGGTAGCGCTGGCAGGGGCGTATGCCAGCAGTGGGCTGTTTGAGGCCGGCCTGCGTGAGGCCGACTTCGCGTTGAGCTTGACGCAGGCGCAGCCCGAACTGCGCTGGGAGGCAGGGCGCGCGCGCGCGTTTGCGCTGGCGCGGCTGGGGCGCTACCAAGACGCCCTCAACGCCGCCGACGAGGCCATCCGCCAGCGGCGCAGCGGCCTGCCGCTCTACTTTGAGCGGGCACTCTACGCGCTGCAACTGGGCAATTACAACGCGGCCACCTCAGCTTACTTTACCGTGCTAGCTTACGACAGCGGCAACGTCAAGGCACGCTTTCGCTTATGTGAACTCAGCAGCCAGCGCCGCGAGACACAGGCCGCCCTCAACTACTGCACCGAAGTCACCGAGCGCGCCCCCAACTTTTCGCCGGGTTGGTATGCGTTGGGGCGCGAGTACTACTTGCAAGGGCAGTTTCGGCTGGCGCAGCAGGCGCTTCACCGCTGCACGACGCTGGAGGTGGCGCAGCGCCCCGTGCTGGAACGCCGCTTCGAATGCTGGTACTTTCAGGGGCAAGCGGCGGAAATCCTCGGCGACTGCCCGGCGCTGCTGGCGATCTACGAAGAGTTCCAGCAGATGACGCACGAGGCCGACCTGCCGCAGACGTGGGTCTACCCGCCAGAAGGCCCGGCTATCTGCCTGCCCTCTACGCCCGCGGCATAAGCCGTGTATAATGCCCGCCATGCGACTGAGAACGATCGGGCTGGCCTTCCTCTTGATCGGCGGCGGGGCGCTCGCCCTGCTGCTCGATTTGCGCTTCCAAGGCGCAGTCTGGCGCTTCCTGTACTACCAGACCGGCGAAGAGGGGATCATCAGCCAACTGCGCGGCGCGGTCGAGCTGCCCGGCAACCTCATCCGCCCACCGCTGCGCACCGCCCCGTTCCACCCCATCCAACACGCAGGCGAGATCCCCTATGGGATGAACGTCTTCCTGCAAAAAGAAGTGGAAGCGGACAAAATCCGCGCGATGCTGACGATGATCCGTGAGGCGGGGTTCGTCTGGCTGCGGCAGGAATTCCCGTGGGAAGACCTCGAAGTAGACGGGCGCGGCCAGTTCACCGACAGCCGCAACGACCTCACCGGCGACGGCGTGCCCGACACGATCAGCGCGTGGCTCAAGTACGATCGCATCGTCGACCTCGTCGAAGAGCACGGCATGCGCCTGATGGTGCGCCTGAGCAACCCCCCCGCGTGGGCGCACGCCAACAACCCCGACATCGGCACGTTCGCCCCGCCGGACGACTTTGACGACTTCGTGAACTACGCTGTCGCTGTGGCGCAGCGCTACAAGGGGCGTATTCACCACTATCAAGTGTGGAACGAGCCGAACATCTACCCCGAATGGGGCGAGCAGTTCGCCGATCCTGTGGCCTACACCGACTTGCTCTGTCGGACGTACCGCGCCCTCAAAGCAGTTGACCCTGACATCGTCGTCGTCAGCGCGGCCATCGCCCCGACGATCTCGCTCGACGGCTTCATGGGCTATCAGGACGTGGCCTACTTGCAAGCGATGTACAACGCAGGGGCGGCGGCCTGCTTCGACGTGCTGGCCGCGCAGGGCTACGGCCTCTTCAGCGGGGCTTATGACCGCCGCCAGCGCGTGACGACCGTCACCGCCGCGCGCCACGTCTTCTACCGCGATCTGATGGTGGCCAACGGCGACGCGCACAAGCCCATCTGGATCAGCGAGGCTGCATGGAACGCCGTGCTCGACGCCCCCCTGCCGCCTGATCAGATCGTCCAGTACGACCGCTTCGGCCTCTCGACACAGCAGCAGGCCGCCCGCTACACCCCTGAGCTGTACCAGCGGGCACAGCAGGAATGGCCGTGGGTGGGCGTCGTCTTTTACTGGTTCTTCACCCGCCCTGACCCGTCCGAGATGAACCAATCGTTCTACTACTTCCGCATGGCCGAGCCAGACTACAGCCCCGAACGCCCGACGTTCACGCCGCTGCCGGTCTACGAGAGCATGCGCGCTTTCATCACCCAACAGCAGCCGATGCTTTACGCCGGGCAGCATCAGGCGGAGGCGTGGCCCGCGCAGCACGACGGCCAGCTTGTGCCCGTCGCGGGGGCGCAGCTCGGCACAGCGCTGAGCGCCCAGCGCTATGCGGTGACGATCTACGGCAACCGCGTCCGCCTGCGCTTGCATGAGTGGCCGACGGGGGCCGCCCTGCGCGTCAACGGCGTGGAGGTGTTCGTTTGGCCTGCGCCCGGCTGGCAGACGGTGACGGTGGCCGATGGCCTCTTGCCGCAGGCGCATCAACTCGTGGTTGAGAGCGCCGCACCCGTCACGCTCGACGCGCTGACGGTGGAAGCTCGAGCATGGCATCTGCTGGGTGTGCCGCTGCTGCTGCTCATCGCAGGCGGCGGTGGGATGATCGGGCTGTTCGTAGCAGCCTTGCGTGAACGCCGCCAGACGAGGAGGCCGCTGTGATGCGTTTGCTGCGTCGCCACTGGGCAGCGCTGGCGCTGCTAGTCGTGTTGATCGTGGCCTATGGGGTGCGCGTGCACGCGCTGGGGGCGCAGTCGCTGTGGTATGACGAGGGCGTTGCGTTCGGCCACAGCCAGCGCCAACTGCTTGACATGATCCCGATGCTTCAGCGCAACGTGCACGTGCCGGCTTACTTCTGGTCGCTGGCGGCGTGGGAAGACGTGGCCGGCGCGAGCGAGTTCAGCCTGCGCTATCTGTCAGTCTTGTTCAGCCTCATCAGCGTGGCGTTTACCTACAGCTTGGGACGGCTGCTGTATGGGCGCACGGCAGGGTTGGCGGCGGCGGGGTTCGTCGCGCTCAACACGTTCAGCATCTACTACGCGCAGGAAGCCCGCATGTACGCCATGCTGGCGGCCATCAGCGCCGCCAGCATGTGGGCCTTCTTCCTGTGGACGCAAGCCTACCTGCGGCAGCGGCGCGTCTTCGAGTGGGCGATGGCGCTGGCGGTCATCAACGCGGTCGGCCTGTACACCCACTTCAGCTATGGGCTGGTGATGGTGTCGCAGGGGGTGTTGGCCGTCTTGTGGCTGATCTGGCTGTGGGCGGGGGCCATCCGCATGGAGCAGCCTTACATCCGCCCGACGGCGCGCTACGTTCGCCCGGGCATGGAGCCGATCTATACCGTGGGCGTGACGCTGCGGGCGTTGGGCGTCTACGTCGTGCTGAACCTGATCACGGTGATGCTCTTCTACCCGTGGATTGAGATTGCGCTGCGCCAGACGAGCAGCCAACCCAACATCAGCGATGCCATTCCGCTGGAAGAGATGGCGCGCGTCTTGCAGGGCTGGTTCGCCTTCGGGGTGACGTTCGAGGATCACATGGGCGGGATGGGCGCGGCGGTGACGTTCTTCCTGTTGTTTGGGCTGTTGGTAGTCCCCGGACGGGCGCGCGGCCAAGTGTGGCGGATGCTGATCCCGATCGTGTGGGTGCTGGTGAGCAGCGCGATCTACGTCTACCTAGCATTGTATGAGCGCTATCTGCGCTTTTTGACGCCCGCGGAAATCGGCTTCGCGCTGTGGATGGGGCGCGGCGTGTGGAACCTGTGGACGATCCAGCCGCGGCGGCGGGCGCGTTGGGCGCAGGGGCTGCCGCGCTTCGTGGCGGGCTTTGCGACGCTAGCGCTGTGGCTGACGATGGCGCAGGGCGTGCCGCTGCTGGCCACGTCGCCGCGTTACCTGCGCGACGACTACCGCGGGCTGGCGGCGGCCATCGCGGCACAGTCCACCCTTGAAGATCGCGTGATCTTGAGCGCGCCCGGCCTCAACGAGGTCTTCGGCTACTACTACCGCGGGGCGGCCCCCGTGGTGCTGATGCCCGTCACCGAGAACCCCACCGCCGAGGCGGAAGTGGTCATCGCCAACAGCCGCTTGATGCAGGTCGTCTTCTACGGCGAACGCGAGCAAGACCCAGAAGGCCAAATCGAGCGCACCCTGAGCGTGAACGCCTATGGGATCGACAGCCGCTGGTGGGGCGATTTGCGTTGGGTGCGCTACGCCGCGCCGCGCCCGCTGCTGCCAGTTGACCTGCCGCCGGTGCGCTTCGGGGACGCCATCGACCTCGTGGGCGTGCAGGTCAGCGAGACGACGCACCCCCACGGTGACCGCGCCCCGCTGCTGGTAGACTTGACGTGGCGGGCCGCTGCGCCCATCGCTGAGCGTTACGTGGTGTTCGTGCAGGTGCTCAGCGAGGCGGGGACGCTCGTCGCACAGCGCGACAGCGAGCCAGCCAGCGGCATGCTGCCCACCACCGACTGGCGGCCCGGCCAGCCCATCCGCGATCGGCACGCCCTGCTCATCGACGCGCTGCCGCCGGGTGCGTATCAAGTGATCGTGGGCTTTTATCTGCCAGCAACGGGCGAGCGGTTACCCGTGCTGGAGGGGGATTTTCTGCGGCTGAGCCGCCTGACTGTGAGCGGTTAAGAGCCTCAAAAGCGCTTGCTGACGAATCGGCTTGGGCAGGAAGCCGTTTGCGCCGGCGGCGGCAATTGTGTCATACGGGGCGTCGTGTTCGGTGTAAAGGGCGCTGATGAGGTAGATCGGCTGTGAAAAGCCAGCGCGGCGCATCTGTCGGATGACGTCTAAACCGTGCACACGAGGAAGGCGCAAGTCGACTAACGCGAGGTCGAACGGCTGCGTTTGCAGCAGCTGCGCGACGTTAGAACCATCGCAGAGGTGCGCCATGCCGGCTCGATTGGCGAGCATCGCACGTAACAGCCCTGCCGTCACCGGGTCATCGTCTATCAGGAGAATTTTTGTGGAACTGAAAGGCCGTGTCACGTTCAAAGCGCCTTTGACTTGTCTTGTTGAATTGTGCTGTAACCACCATCTCGCGTCGAGTTTGCGACAAATCCTTAAGTATTACCTTAAAAACAGTTGTAGACAGGCGTGATCGTTTTCACATTCTAAATCAATCCTTAATTAAGGCGCTTAAATGAGAAACAGGTTACAATAAGCCGTGGATTTGTCCTGAGGGAGATCGTGGATGTTGGAGTGGATCGAGAGCATGCCGCCAGAGACGCGCGAGGCGCTGCGCCAACTGCTGCTGATTCTGGTGGTGTTGGTGGTGCTGTTCGTGCTGCGCCGCGTGATCCGCATGCTGCTGTTTGCGCCGCTCAAACGCCTGCTGGAGCGCAACGGCAGCAAACTAGGGCGGGTGATCTACGAGTCGTTTGAGCGCTCATCGCGGCTGCTGGTGTTCGCCGTAGCAATCTATATCACGGTGGCCTTATTTGAGTTCGGCCCAGCGGCTGAGGAACTGGCGACGACCATTGCGCGGGCGCTGGTGCTGATTTCCGCGTTTGTGGCCATCTACAGCGTGGTGGAGATCATCTTCAGCAACGTGGCCACCGTGCAGAGCTTCTTGAGCCTCGAGATCGAAGAGCGCCTGATCCCGTTCCTACGCGTGGTGATACAGGTGACGGTGGTCATCGTGGGCGGCCTGATCATCCTGCAAGAGTTCGGCATCAACATCACCACGCTGCTGGCGTCGTTCGGGGTGGTCGGGTTGGCGCTCTCGCTGGCGGCGCAGGATACCGCCTCCAACGTGTTCAGCTTTGCCGCCATCGTCAGCGACAACCCGTTCAAGGTCGGGGACTTCATCTCGACGAAGGACTTCACGGGCATCGTGGAGCATGTGGGCGTGCGCACGACGCGCATCCGCCGCCTCGATCAGATGCTCGTGGTCGTCCCCAACAACGCCCTAACCTCCACGCCCATCGTCAACTCGTCACGCCTGTTCAAGCGGCGGCTGGACTTCATCCTGCGCGTCGAGTACGACACGAGCAGCGACCAACTGCGCGCGATGAACGAGGCGATCCGCGAGATGCTGCGCGCCCGCCCCTATACCGAGCCGGACAGCGTCGTGGTGCGCTTCGTGGCGTTTGGCGAAAATGCGCTAGAAGTCCGCGTGATCGCCAACATCCTATTGGTCGATTGGAACGCCTTCACCGCGGAGCAGGAAGAGATCAACTTGCAGATTTTGGACATCATCCACACGTTGGGCATCCGCGCTGGCCAGCAGACGCTGTTCGTGATGAACTACGAGGCTTACGAGCAGTCGATTCAACCGCCGGCCAACCGCCAAGAGCTGGCCCAGCGCACGCAGCAGCTGCGCGCCGTTGAGATCAGCGACCCGGCGCGCTCCGCCCCGCCGTCTGAGATGCCTAACCAACCCCACGACAGCAGCCCACTCGAGGACCCTAAAAGCTAATGAACGATATTCCTCCGCTCAGCGCCCTGATGGAGGCGCTCGACTTCAACCAGAACGACCTAGAGCACAACCGCGGACGCCAGCTGACCGAGCGGCAGCGGCGGCGCATTGATCGGCTGAAGCGGCGAGCGCTGCTGATTGGCGCGGGCGTGTTCTTGCTGCTGGCGTTGGCAGCTAGCCTGCTGATCTACCTCGGCCAGCGCGGCCAGCAGCCGCTGCTCAGCCTGTTGGGGGTGCTCGCCACCGTGCTGAACGCGATTGCCATCGGCTTCAGCGCGCGCAGCTACTACCGTTTGGAGGCAGACCTGCGTGAGTCTGAGCCACTTGAAATCTACGAGGGCATCCTTGAGCGGGTGGTGCGCCCCTACGGGCAGGTCAACAACTACGTGCTGCGGCTAGCCAATCACGAGTTCAGCGTGACCAAAGACGCCTTCAAGCTGTTTCGGCATAAGCTGATCTACGCGATCTACGCCACCAAGCACAGCAACCTCATCATGAGCACCGAGTGCTACAGCCAGATTGTGATGGAGTCAGAGGCTGCCGAGCAAGAGCAATAGCGGGACATTCGTCGGGGCAAGGCGTGCCTTGCCCCGACTGCGCCTTACTCGCCTTGACCGAGTGAGTAGCCCTTTTCGCCGTCGAAGGTGTAGAGGTTCTCGGTCTTGATGAAGTCGAAGCCCGCCGCGCGCACGGCTTGCAGCAGCCCGATCACGTGGTCATGAGTGATGCTGCCATGAGTGCCCACGTAGCGGCAGCGCCAGTGATCGACGCAGAACGTCTCAGGTGTGCCGTCGGGGTAGACCTTCTGCCCGCGGTTGCTGATCATCGAGAGTTTGACGCCCTCCACTTTGACTTGCTGCTCAAGCGCGCCGCCTAACACGTTCGGGTTTTTGTCTTCTTCGTTCCAGTGCAAGAAAACGTCTACGCCAACGAGTTCCTTTTTGGCCGGCACGGTGGCCGATGGGCGTACCTCAATCGGTTTGACCGCCTCGCCTTTGAGGTAGGTCACGGGGCTGAGCGTCTGTGGCTGTTGGCCCAAGCGCGCCACGACCGCCTCAGCGAATTCCTTCGTGCCGACCTTTTCCTTGCTCAAGCCCTCTTGGTAGATGTCGTAGGTGTGGATGCCGTCCTCGAGCGTGCGCAGCCATGCGTTGTGGACGCGCTCGGCTACTTCTGGCTGGCCGATGTGCACCATCATCATCACGCCCGCCAACAGCAGCCCCGACGGGTTGGCGAGGTTTTGCCCCGCGCGGCGCGGCGCAGAACCGTGGATCGCCTCGAACATCGCAGCGTGCTCGCCGATGTTAGCAGACCCCGCCAGCCCGACCGACCCCGCGATCTGCGCTGCCACGTCCGACAGCACGTCGCCGTACAGGTTGGGCAGCACGATCACGTCAAAGGCTTCCGGCGTGTCGGCCATCTTGGCGCTGCCGATGTCGATGATCCAATGTTCCTTCTCGATCTGTGGGTATTCCGCGCCGATTTCGTCAAACACCTTGTGGAACAGCCCGTCCGTCATCTTCATGATGTTGTCTTTGGTGAAGGCTGTCACTTTCTTGCGGTTGTTGCGGACGGCGTACTCGAACGCATAGCGGATGATCTTCTCGCTGCCGGGGCGGGTGATAAGCTTCAGGCATTGGTAGACCTCGTCGGTTTGGCGGTGCTCGATGCCGGCGTAGAGGTCTTCCTCGTTCTCGCGGATGATCACCAAGTCCATCTTGGGGTGCTTGGTGCGCACGAAGGGATGATAGCTGACGCACGGCCGAACGTTGGCGTAGAGGCCGAGCGTCTTGCGAGTCGTGACGTTGATGCTCTTGAAGCCCGTGCCCTGCGGGGTGGTGAGGGGGGCTTTGTAGAACACTTTGGTGTGCCGCAGCGAGTCCCACGCGCTCGGCTCGATGCCGGCGGTGTTGCCACTTAGGTAGATCTTCTCGCCGACGACGATTTCCTCAATCTCGATCTGCGCGCCTGCGGAGTGCAAAATGTGCAGGCAGGCAGCCATGATCTCCGGGCCGATGCCGTCGCCGTGTGCCACTGTAATCGGTGTTTTGCTCATCGCTTTCACTTTCTACTGGTAACATTGCCAAACATGACGCCTTCAATGGCGCTTCGTCCTGATTGTAGCGTAAATTTGACAGAATCACTGTAACCTCCAGCGCTCGGCGACAAACCGCGAGCACAGCGCGCCACTATCTGCTAAGCGTGATTGGTCTTAACACTCATATCAACAGCAGAAAACAAATTTAGACTTATGATAGACTTGAAGAGAGACACAACATTTGCTCAATGAACAGGAGTAGTGAATCCATGAAAAAGCTGTCTGTTCTGCTGCTAGCCGCGCTTATGCTCGTCGTCGTTTCGCCGACAGCGCGAGCGCTCGACCTGTCTACTGGCCCAGCCAGCATGGCGCGCTTCTTCGATGCCAACACCTCAATCTTCATCGCGCTGCGCATTGATGACGCTTATCTCGACACCCTCAGCGGCATCCTCAACCGCGCCTTGGGCAACCTGCCACCTAACATCGCCCCTGCGCAAAGGTTCGACTTGCGCGCCCAGCTTGAAGAGCTGCTGACCACCACACAAGGCCTCAACCTTGCCGAGATTCGCAGCGTCATCGGGGATGACGTGGCGCTTGGTGTGATAGACATCGAGGCGTTCGCCGAGTCTTCGAACACCTCGAACTTGAGAGGGATCGCCTTTGCCGTGCCGCTGCGCGACAGTGAGACGCTCTTGAGCCTGCTGCGCGCCCAAAACCAGCCGACAGAAGAGCGCGCCGGCTTCACCATCGTCCGACCTGACCGCGAAACGGTAATCGCCATCGGCGAGGAGGTGATGTACATCGCCCCCGAGGGGACAGACCTGCCGCTGGGCACGCGCATGGCGACCCTGCGCGACAGCGAGCGCTTCCAGAACAGCGCCGCCGCCATGCCCGCCGACCGCTATAACATCTACATCTATGTCGCCTACGCGGATTTGTTCCGCGCGCTTGAGCGCACCAGCGCCGCGCAAGGCATCCTGCCCTCTAACCTGACAACGCTGCTAGCAGACTCGATCACAATGGGGGCGACCATCCTTGACGACAGCGTGCTGACGCTGGACGTTGTGAGCAGCGTGACGCCGCAGCAGGCGCTCGGCGTGTTCACCACGCCCATCACGCCCGACTTTGCCGCGTTCATCCCCAACGGCGTTGACCTGCTGATCTGGGGCGCTGACCTCAACACCTACGTGAATTACCTGATCGACATCCTGCCTGAGGCGCTGAGCGCCGGAACGGGCGTCCAGCCGGGTGAGTTCGCGCGCGAGGTCGAAAACGCCCTAAGCGACTTCACGCGCACGACCGGCCTCAACCTGCGCACGGACATCCTGAGTTGGATGACAGGCGACTTCGCCATCTACAGCACGCTCGACTTGGAGCCGCTGGTGAACCTGCTCTTCCCTGCTCCGCGCAACACGCCCGCCCCTGCGCTGTCAGAAGTCCCTGTCGAGTTTGGCGTTGTGATTGCCACAAACAACCCCACCAAGACGGCTGAGGTCGTGGCCACGCTGTCGAACCTTCTCCGCGGGGCGCTGGCAGGCGCACCTGACGTGCGCATCGAACCCATCAACGAGAGTGGGTTCAGGGGGATTGAACTGCTCATCACCGTCCCCTTGGCAGGCCCATCGACCAGCTTTGACATCCTGCTCGTCTCGAACGATCAGCTCTTCTTCTTCGGGACGACCAAGACCGCGGAACGCATTCTGGCTGGCGACAACGCGCTGAGCGATCCGGTGTTCAACCGCGCGCTGACCTACGCCCCGGCCAACGTCACGCAGTTCACCTACACGGACGATGAAGGCTTTGCGGGTCTGCTGCTGCCGGTGGCGGTGGCCTTAGCGGACTCGATACTGTCAGGACAATCGATGCAGCAAGCCGCCCCAACAATTCTGTCATTCTTAGATGCAGTGACCCGCGTCGTTGACCACTCGATCATCGCAGGTGGGTTCACAGACGACGGGTTCAGCGTGTCGCGCGCCACGATTGCTCTGCGTTGATATAGGACAATCGATGCGCATTGTGCTGTCGGGGCGGCCACACGGTCGCCCCGATTGCGTTTAGGCCAGCCGCCAGCCGTCGCGCCCCAAGATGGGGCTTCAGCCACGGACAACTCACTTAAACAAAAGGAAGTTTTGAAGATGAGATGTTTGCATCGTAGAGCGAATCTTTCTAGCTCAAATACTTTCATTTTTTCAGGCGATTTGAATGGAATAAAATTACATAATTTATTTAAAAAAACAAAAATTTCGGATTTCTTTCGGATTTCTTTCCGAAATTTAGTTTACAAAGCCGCTGAAGTCAATCACTATATATGTTAGCAAGGGTGAGCTTGCAGATCATTTTCCAAACAAGGAGATTTGTAGCATGAACCGTCTACTGTCCGTCTGTTCACTCATCTGTATCGTCTTCCTCATGTCGGTGGCAGCTGCGTCTGCGCAGGAGGCCAGCCTGCCTAATAACCCCGCCACCAACCCCAACGCCAACGCCTGTCTGCCGGGTGGCTCTTGGGCGGGCCGCTGCGACAACTACGACGCCGATCGCAACGGCACGATCGATCAGAACGACCGCAACTACATGTATCGCTGCGGCTGGTATCAAATCCGCGCTGAACGCGGTCTCATCTCGAGCGTTCCCTCTGACTGCCCCAAGGTCTGCCCGGGCTACAGAATTGTGAAGTATCCCTTCTTGTTCCCCCTCACTGCAGAATTTGTGGATACGTACTTCTGGGTGCTTGGTAATGTCTCAGAGAACAACCTTGCTACGTTCTTCACTCGTGACTACACGTTTGATTTCAACACGAGTGGAGAATTCACCTTTACAGAGGATTTCAGGGACAAGACGGGTTGCATCTTCGTGCAGTTCCGGTCTAACTAGTCAACGCGTCTCGCACTTACAAATCCAATCGGGGCGGCCACACGGTCGCCCCGATTGCGTTTAGGCCAGCCGCCAGCCGTCGCGCCGCGCCCACGGGTCAGGGGCGGCTTCTGGCGCAGGGGCGGCCTGTGCGGGGGACTGCATGGCCAGCGCCGCCGCGATGAACGCCAGCGGGGACGGCTGCGGCTCCGGGGGCAGAAACTCCGCGAGGCGCTCGTCAAGCGTCGTTGTGTCGATCTGCGCCGCGCGGAAGTCAGGATGTTCCAACAACTGGAGCAGAAATTCACGGTTGGTCACCGTCCCGAGCACGACCGTCTGCCGCAGCGCCGCGATCATGCGGGCGATGGCTGCTGCGCGCGTCTCGTCGTGGGCGATGATCTTGGCGATCATCGGGTCATAGTGGATGGTGATCTCGTCGCCGGACTGCACGCCGCTGTCGACGCGCACGCCGGGCATCTGCGGCGGGATGAACTGTTCCACGCGCCCCACTGCCGGCAGAAAGCCGTTCTGCGGATCTTCCGCGTACAGGCGGCACTCGATGGCGTGGCCGCGCTGGCTGATCTGCGCTTGGGTGAAGGGCAGCCGCTCCCCCGCTGCGATCCGCAGCTGCCACTTGACCAAGTCCAGCCCAGTGACGAATTCGGTCACAGGGTGTTCGACTTGCAGGCGGGTGTTCATCTCCAAGAAGAACAGCTCTCCCTGCGGCGTGGCGATCATCTCAACTGTGCCCGCGTTGACGTAGTTCACCGCGCGGCCAGCCCGCACGGCCACCTCGCCGATGGCGGCGCGCTGCTCGACGCTCAAGAAGGGCGAGGGGGATTCCTCGATGATCTTCTGGTGGCGGCGCTGGGTGCTGCAATCGCGCTCGTAGAGGTGCAGCAGCGTGCCGTGCTGGTCGCCGAGGAGCTGCACTTCGATGTGGCGGCCATGCTCGATGTAACGCTCCAAGAACAAGCGCGGGTCGTTGAAAGCCTTGAGCGCCTCGCTGCGGGCAGCAGTAAGCGCCTCTGTCAGGTCGTGCGGGGCGCGCACGATGCGGATCCCTTTGCCGCCGCCGCCGCCTGCTGCCTTGACCATCAACGGGAAGCCGACGCTCTGCGCCGCGTCGATCAGCGCGGGCAGGTCGTCCTCGTCGCTCTGATAGCCGGGCACGACAGGCACGCCCGCGGCCTGCATCAAGGCGCGCGCGGTCGTCTTGACGCCCATCTGCGCGATAGCCTGCGGCGGCGGCCCCACCCACACTAGGCCAGCGTCGAGCACCGCCTGCGCGAACGCCTCGCGCTCGCTCAAGAAGCCGTAGCCGGGGTGCACGGCGTCGCAGCCCGTTTGCCGCGCGGCGTCCAGCAGCGCCGCGATGTTCAAATAGCTCGCGCTCGGCGGCGCATCGCCGATGTAGACCGCGGCATCAGCGAGCTGCACGTGCTTGGCCGTGCGGTCGGCGGCGCTGTAGACCGCTACCGCGCGCAGCCCCAACTCATGGCAGGCGTGAATCACACGGCAGGCAATCTCGCCGCGGTTGGCAATCAACACGGATGAGACCATGACGACCCCCTTTCTCATGGCGCAGATTGTAACAAACCGCGCCACGTTCAGCACACAGGGGGGCAACCTGTCGCGTCTACGATGCTAGGGGATGCGGCCTTTCACGGGCGTGGCACATCCATGTTAGCCCACAGGTAGCCGATTGGTCAGTTTGCGCTACACTCAAGGTTAGATTTCAGTGACCTGAGGAGATGCCGATGAGCGCAGCGCCCATCTCTCATGCGTTTGTGCTGCCCGATGACGACTTCGCCGCGTGGCTGGCGGCGCTGCGCCCCTACACGCAGGCCTTTGAGCGCGTCGCGGTGATTCGTTCCCCCGCGGGCAACGACCTCAACCGCTACCGCCACGTGAGCGCGGTGGCCGCCCCGCGCACGTGGCTCAACGACAGCCCACTGGAGCACATCCGCCGCATCTACCCGATGGTCGTGCGCGTGGACGTGGTGGCGGCGCGCACCCCATCCGAGCTGAGCGCAATCGTGCAGCGCCGCATCGCTCTAAAAGATCGCTACGGTGAGCAAGACAACAACCCGCCGCACATCTTCGACCGCTTCGTGATTGAGTACCCCGTCGAGTACAGCCCGATGGCCATCACCAACCCGTTCGACGATGTGAGCGTGCCCAACGCCCACTACGGCGTAGACTTCGCGGCCAGCCGTGGGGCGCGCGTCGTGGCCGGCGCGGCGGGCACGATCACACAGATCGGCGAGGCGCTCAACGACGTGACAGCAGGGCGCTTCGTCACCGTCAGCACCCCCCTCAATGGCCTCATTTACCGCGTGAGCTACATCGGCCTAGACACGATCAGCGTCAACGTCAACCAGCGCGTGGCGCTCGGCGGCGGGTTGGGGACGTGCGCGGGATCTGCGTTGAAGGTGGTCATCCAAGAGCGCACGACAGGGCTGCGCGGCTACGCCCTGCCAGAGATCGTCGACCCGATGCGAGCGGTCTACGTGACGAACCTGCGCCTGCGCCCGCGCGACACGGGCGTGCGCGTGCGGACGCTGCCCTCAGCCAGCGGCGACGCCGTCGGCACAGTCCTCACGCAGATCAACCCGTGGGACTTGGTGGAGACGATGGAGATGCACGGT
The DNA here is from genome assembly GCA_937944445.1 of uncultured Anaerolineae bacterium. Lineage (GTDB taxonomy): Bacteria > Chloroflexota > Anaerolineae > Aggregatilineales > Phototrophicaceae > JANWYT01. The sequence continues at coordinate 29,443 of CALDYP010000042.1, read as the reverse complement.
CGCACGTTGGCAAAGGTCGGCCAGCAAAACCAATGGATACGCCTCAAGACGGCTGACGGCACAATCGGCTTTGCGGCGGCGTGGTTCCTCGATGCCACGGTGCGCCTGCCTGCGCGCATCACCGGCGTCAACCCGACCGGCGTCAACCTCGACGCCTACCACAGCGCGGGCACGCCCCCCGCGGATCGGCTCGGCAAGATCGGGTGGGTGCGCATGGGCTACAACGTCTCTGCCGGGCGCGGCAGCACCGACCTCAACGCCGCCTTCAACCGCTACGCCCCCCTGCTAGAGCGCTACCGCCGCGCGGGCTATCGCGTCATCCTCACCACCAGCCATCAAACCTATGGCGAGGGGGCGGGCTTCGTCTGGCCGAACATGAACGCCGAACAGTGGAAGCGCCTCATCGACACCTTCAGCGAGATGTGCTACCGCCTCACGCGCCAGTACAACAACCGCGGGCTGGTGGACGTGTGGCAGGTGTGGAACGAGCCAGATGCCCACGCCACTACCCCCGCCAGCGTCCCGATGAGCGCCAGCGTGTATCATCAGATGCTGCGGCAGGCTGTCCCAGCGATGCGCGCAGGCGACGCGGAGGCGATCCTCCTCACCGGCGGGCTGACCGGCACGCAGGGCGGCGACGCCTACGCACGGCAGGCCCTCAAGGGGCTGCCACCAGACGCCATCCCCGACGGCATCGCCATCCACCCCTACGGGCGCAGCCCGCGCCGCAACGACAAATACGGCCACTTCGGCAGCCTTGACTCGTGGCTGCAAAGCTACTTGAACGTGCTGCCGGGCCGCCCGATCTGGATCACCGAGTGGGGCGTGCTGAACGCACCCAACGAAGACCCGCGCGAGATCGGCGATTACGCGCTGGCCTTCATCGACCACGTCAAGAAAAACTACCGCGATCAAGTCGTGTCGCTGGTGTGGTATGCTTGGGCGCAGGGGATGCACAACGGCTATGGCCTCGTGGATGAGCGGCAGTCCCCCCGCGTTGGACTCACGGAGCGCTTCCTGAATGCTTGAAACATCTGACCTCACACGGCTGACTGTGTTCTACACGCAGGATCTCGCGGGCGATCTGAGCCGCCTGCCGCGCCTCTACAGCTTGATCGAGACGCTGCGGCTGCGCTACGGCGCGGCGCTGCTGCTAGACTTGGGCGGCCAGTGCGCCCCTGACGTGTGGCACTGCGCCGTTACCGAGGGGCGCAGCGCGATCGTCGCGTTGGACGGCATGGGCTACCACGCGGCCAACGTCGCCCACACGCTGAGCGAGGCCAGCCGTCAGAAGCTGCTCGGCAGCGTGACGATGGGGCTGGTGGACGAGCGGCGCGCGTGGCGCTATCACGTGCCGCCGGTCATGGACGAGGGGATCGTCATCAGCCTTGACCCCGTCCCTGCCCTGCGCTTGAACGTCGTCCTCACCCCTGCTGACGCCACGCGCCTAGAGCACAACACGCTGCACGTGCAGCGCGTGCCAGCGTGGACGGTGGGCGTGGCACAGCTTGACCTGCGCGACCTGCCCACGCTCGTCCACACCGCAGAGCACCCCCTCACAGACGCCCACGAACCACACCCGACGATTGCCGCCGTTGTGGAGCTGGTGCTAGAAGAGGCGGATTGGCTGCGCCAGCGCGGGGGCTAGCGCGGGCGGATCACCCACACGGGCAAGCCGTCAGCCGGGCGCGAGAACTGCGCAACCACGTCGTACTCGAACGCCCACCCATCGCGCGCAGTCAAGAACGTTTCCTCGTAGATCAGCCACAGCGCCGCGCCGCTCTGCGCCACGGCTGCGTTCACCTGCTGCCCAACGACTGCCTCCGCCCCGGCGTCGTAGCTGAACGCCACACAGTCCACGCGGGCCGGCTCAGCGGCCACCACGCGCAGACCCATACAGTTGCTGACGACGCCGAGGATGCGCTCATAGGGCTGCCATCGGCCCTCAATCAGCCGCAGCGCGCGGTCAAGCCCAAAGCCGGACGCATCGCTGCTGAGGTATTCCATTGAATCGCCGCGCCACAGCGCAAGTTGGCCGCTGTCGGCAGCATATTGAGTGTGGAAGGGCAGCGCGAACGCCACGGCCCACAGCGCCAGCAGTCCCACCCCAGCGACGCCCAGCGCGCGCGCGGCTCGCTGAGACGACGCAAGCAAGCCGCCCAGCGCCACGCTCACCAGCAGCGCCCACAACGGGAAGGCGAACGCAATGTAACGCGAGCGAAACGCCGTCACCGTGACGATCACCCCGCCTAGCGCGGCCAGCAGCGCCCCGCCGAACGCGATCGTTGGGCGCGGCTTGACGATCAAGCCCGCCGCCATCAGCAGCAAGCTCAGCGCCAGCATAGGCAGCCCCACCCATGCGACGAACACGTCCACCACAGCTTGCAGGTTTTGTTGGAGGGACAGACCAGAAGCAGCGCTCGGGGCACTGTAGATCGTCAGATCGCTGAAGTAAGGATAGCCGCGCCACACCGTGACGAAATACAGCGGCAGCCAAATCACGAGCAGCGCGCTCAACGCCCACCCAACGCCGCGCGCGCCCGTTTGCCAGCGCCCCAACGGCAGCAGCACCAACGGCGTGAACAGCAGCGGCAGCAGCAGCAGCGCCGTCTGCTTGGCAATGAGCGCCAGCGCGAGGCTCACCCCCAAGCCGATCGCCCAGCGGCGGCGCGGGCTGTGGGCGTACATGACCGCACACCACACCGCCAACAGCCCACTGCTTGCGACCGTGCTATCTGGCAGCAGCAGCCGGCCGAAGAACATCTCATAGGGCAGCAGCAGCAGCAGCAGCCCGACGATGAGCATGGCCGCCCGCCCCGCGATGAGCCGCGCCGCGCTCATGGCCGCCGCTGCCCCCACCAAGTTGATGAGCGTGACGCTCAGCCGCGCCAGCGTCAGATCAGGCGGCCCACCCGCGAATAAGAGCGCCGACCCCCACGCGATCAACATGCGGTTGCCCCCGCCCTCCACGAACACGCTGCCCTGCTGGATGAACGGGGTCATCCGCTCCAGCAGGTAAGCCTCGTCGATGAAGACGGGAAACCCGCCGAGGCCGTGCCAGCGGCTGAACGCGATCAGCAGCAGCAGCCCGCTGCCGAGCATCAGCGTGAGGATCGACAGGGGGCGCGCCATGATCGCCTAGTCGATCAGGCTCTCAAGCTGGTCAACGATGCTCGCCAGCACGCCGTAGGTCTTCTCGACGACGGCGGGCGTAGTCATGTCCGCGCCAGCAGCCCGCAGCACATCCAGCGGATAGGCTGAGCGCCCCGCCCGCAGGAAGGCCAAGTAGCGCTCGGCTGCGCCTGCCACCCCGTTGAGGATGTCCGCGCTGAAGGCGTGCGCCGCGCTGATACCCGTCGCATACTGGAAGGTGTAGTACGGCTCGTAGAGGTGCTGGAACTGCGCCCACGTGATGGCGGTGCGGTCGGGGTCGTCGGTCATCGTCGTGCCATAGCCCTCCGCGTAAAGGCCGCGCATGATCTCTAGCAGCGTGTCAGTCGTCAGCGGCTCGTCGCGCTCGGCGCGGCTGTAGACCTCGTATTCGAAGCGCGCCAGCGTCGGCATGATGAAGAAGTAGCGGTGGAAGTTGTCGATGGCTTCTTGGATCAACGCCAGCTTGAAGCTCCGATCCAGCGGCTGGTTGAAGAGGTGTGCGCGGGTCATCGCTTGGTTGAAGTTGCTGGCGACCTCGGCAAGGAACATGCTGTAGCCGCTGTAGTGATATGGTTGGGTGTGGTTGGTGTGGTAGCTGTGCAGCGAGTGGCCAAGTTCGTGCGCGAGGGTGCTCATCGCGCCGAGGCTGTTGTCATAGCTCATCATGATGAACGGCATCGTGTCATACGTGCCATAGCTGAATGCCCCCTGCCGCTTGCCGAGGTTGACCGCGCGATCGACCCAACGCCGCTGTAAGCAGCCCTCGCGCAGCACGCGCACGTAGTCCTCGCCCAGCGGCTGCATCCCCGCGCTGATGTAATCCACGGCTTGTTCAAACGGCACGACCGGGGCATTGGCCGTCATCGGGGCCCAGATATCATACGGGCGGAAGTCGTCTTGCTTGAGGACACGCCGCTTGACATCCCAGAAGCGCTGCCATGTGCCGAGGTTTGCTTTGAACGTGTCGATCAAGTTGTGAAAGACGCTCGTCGGCAGGTTGTGGACGTCCAGCGCCATATGCAGCACGCTGTCGTACTTGCGCAGGCGCGCCTCTGTCACCTTCTGCCGCACGTGCGTTAAATAGGTTTGGGCGAAGGTGTTCTTAAACTCAAGGTAACGGTCAGCGTAGCCGGCCCACGCGCTGCGGCGGAGTTCGCGGTCGGGGTTTTCGAGGGCAGTCCCAATCGTGGCCTGTGTGACCTTGAACGTCTGGCCGTGGCTGCCGACGGCATCGGGGAAGGTTAGGTCAGTGTTGGCCAGCTCGTTGAAGATCTCTTCTACCATGCGGAAGGGCGCTTGAAACAGCCCGATAACCTCTTCCACTTCTTTTGAGAGGACGTGCGCCTGCTGGCGGAAGAGGTCATCCAGCCACTGAGCGCGATCTTGAAGGCGTTCGTCCTGCGCCAGCAGCGCGGCGACGGCCTCGCGGCCAGCAGCCAGCAGCTCCGGCTCGACAAAGGCCATCATGGCCTGCATCTGGGCGTAAAGGCCGAGGATTTGGCCAGTCAGGGCGCGGGCGCTGGCGTCGTAGGTGTTGACTGAGGACGACATCATCGCGTAGAAGTAGAGCTTGACGGCGCGGCGGCTGAGGTCTTCCGCCAGCGCGAGGTAATCCGCGAGGCGCGCGCCGCTCTGCGTCAGCGTGCCCGGGTAGTCCTTCACCTGCGGCAGCAGGGCTTGCAGCGCCTCAAACGCCGCCTGCCAATCTGCCACAGTCGGGAAGACGCTCTCCGCGTTCCAAGTCTCTTCAACGGGGATTTGCGCCCGTTCTTTGAGCAGCTCCGTCATGATTGGGCCTTTCAATGCGATTTGCGATGGTCAGTCATGCCAGTATAAGAGCCGACTTCGTGCCACGCAATGCGCGAGTAAGGCCATCGCTTAAAACGCAAAGAGGCCGCACAAGGCGGCCTCTGCGACGTCAGAGCGAGAGACGTTAGATCGAAACGCGCACGCCCGGCCCCATCGTGGAGGCGACGACGACGCGGCGCATGTAGACGCCCTTTGCCGCGCTGGGCTTCATCGCGGCCACGGCGTCGAACGCGGCTTTGGCGTTCTCTACCAATTTCTCGTGGTCAAAGCTGGCCTTGCCCACTGGCATGTGCACATTGCCCGATTTGTCGTTGCGGAACTCCAGACGACCGGCCTTCAGCTCTTGGATGACGCGCGGCAGTTCCCCCGCTGGGACGACCGTCCCGGCCTTTGGGTTGGGCATCAAGCCGCGCGGGCCGAGGATGCGCGCCACACGACCGACCTTCGCCATCATGGCGGGCACGGCAATGGTCGCGTCAAAGTCGAGGAAGCCCTCGTTTTGGATGCGGGCGATGGTCTGCTCATCGGCGACGATGTCCGCGCCCGCCGCTTCCGCGGCGCGTGCGTCCTCGCCCTCCGCGAACACCAGCACGCGCACCGTCTTGCCGAGTCCGTGCGGCAGCATCACGGTGCTGCGCACCTGCTGATCGCTCTGGCGCGGGTCGATGCCGAGGCGGAAGTGCATCTCAATCGTCTCGTCGAACTTGGCGGTGGCCATCTTCTTGGCGAGCGCCACCGCTTCTTCCAGTGGGTAGTACTGATCGCGGCTGAATTCCTTCAGCGCTGTTGCATAACGTTTGCCTTTAGCGGCCATAGTGCTGTTCTCCTTGTGGTCATGACGGGCGGCAGCCCTGCCACGCTGTTGATCAAATTGAAACTAGTCGACAATTTCTAAGCCCATCTGACGGGCTGTGCCTTCAACCTGACGGATCGCGCCTTCGAGGTCAATGGCGTTGGTGTCCGCTAGCTTGACCTGAGCGATCTCAGCGATCTGCGAGCGCTTGACGCGCCCGACCGTCTCGGTGAGTTGGTTGCGTGCGCCGCGCTGCACCCCGGCCGCCCGTTTGAGCAGGAAGGACGTGGGCGGGCTTTTCAGGATGAACTTGAAAGAGCCATCGGTGAAGATGGTGATCTCTGCCGGAACGACCTCGCCCATGCGGTTTGCAGTGCGGGCGTTGTACTCTTTGCAGAACGCCATCAAGTTGATGCCGTGCTGCGCCAGCGCCGGGCCAATCGGGGGCGCGGGGTTGGCTTTGCCAGCGTTAATCGCCAGCTTCACCACTGCTTTGACTTTCTTGGCCATTGGGTTACCTCTCGCTCGTTATCTGACATGCTGTTCGACGGCGTGGGTGTGCTTGCCCTGCCGCCAGATGCTCCGCAAAAAGTGCGGGTTCATCTCTCAAGGGATTATTGTTTGTCGACCTCAGTGAAGTCCAGTTCAACGGGCGTCTCACGCCCGAAGAAGTCGACCATGACGCGCACCTTGCCCTTGTCGGGGTCGATGTGCGACACGCGCCCACGAAAATCGTTGAACGGGCCGCTGGTGATGCGCACGCGGTCGCCGATCTTGAAGTTGACTTTGAACTGTACGCGGTCGTCGTTCATGCGGTCGAGGATGCGCTTGACCTCCTCAGCGCTCAGGGGGGTCGGCTCTTTCTCAAAGCCGACGAAGCCCGTTACGCCCGGCGTGTTGCGGACGACAAACCAGCTCGCCTCATCGTGGATCATATCGACGAGGATGTAACCCGGGAAGACGCGTTTCTCAACCGTCTTGCGCTTGCCGTCCTTGACCTCGATTTCTTCCTCTGTCGGGATGATGACGTCGAAGATCTTGTCCTGCATGCCGAGATTGCCGATGCGCTGCTCAAGGCTCTGCTTGACTTTGTTCTCATAGCCGCTGTAGCAGTGCACGACGTACCACGCCCGTTCTTTCTTATCGTCCGTGGGCGTCTCTTCCAACGTGATATTCAGATCATCTTGTTCGTCTATATAAATGGGGTCGGCGTCGTAGTCTACCCCCTTACGGTCGAAGCGTTTGCTGCGCTTATCGTCTACCATGGCTGGCCTTTCCTAGCGTCTAATAGCTGCCCCGCGAGGCATTTTGACCGCGAAAGACCCACAAGGCCACGCCGACACACGCCGCTAGCAGCACCACGAACACAATCGGGTTTTGGATGCCGAACGCCACGAAACGCTCGAAGAGGAAGTTGATGAAGCCCATGACGATTGCCGCGATCACCAACACGATCAACACGATGCGCGTCAGGCGGATGGCATCCTCGCGGGTCGGCCAGCTAACTTTCTCAAGCTCACTGCGCACATCGCTGAAGTACTCGCGTAGGCCGTTCACCGCGCGCGTGATGAAGTTGCCTTCTTTGACCTCTTCCTCGTGTGTGCGGCGCCCCGGCGTCGCGCGGCCTTTGCCGGGCGTGATGGGGCTGTGCACCTCAGCCGTCACGGCTGGCTCAGGGGCAGCAGCAGCTTCAGCGGCCTGCGCCATCTCTTTGCGACGGCGGCGGCGGCTGCTCTTCTCTTCAACTGCGTTTTCGGTCATGCTCTCTGCTCCTCACTCGTCGTCGGCAATGAGACCGACTTTAGCATGTTGTGTTCATCGGCGGAATCCCGCTTAACCACAAACACCGCCCCAACGGCGGTGTCTGGTCTTTCGGACAGGGGTGGAGAGACTCGAACTCCCGACCAATGGTTTTGGAGACCACTACTCTGCCAACTGAGCTACACCCCTATGTGTACTGCCGTCACTTAGTTTCCTTGTACAGCACGTGCTTGCGCACAATCGGGTCGTACTTGCGCAGTTCTAGGCGCGTCGTCGTCGTGCGGCGGTTCTTAAACGTGTAGTACATGTGGCCGCTTTCGCTGCTGCGCAGCTTGACCAGAATCCGATTGCCCTTCTTCGCCATAACTCACCACTCTCGTTGTTCAGGTTGCTTGCGGATGAAGTCAAGAGCCTCCCATGGGATTTGAACCCATGACCACTTCCTTACCAAGAAAGTGCTCTACCCCTGAGCTAGGGAGGCAGTCCAGTGGGCCGGGCAGGACTCGAACCTGCGAAGGCTCCCGCCAAGGGTTTTACAGACCCCCCCCTTTGCCGCTCGGGACACCGACCCATATTCACACGTTGTTAAGCGCGAGCCACCTCGCAGAGCCACAGCTCGGGATTGAACCGAGGGCCGACCGCTTACAAGGCGGTTGCTCTACCACTGAGCTACTGTGGCAGGTGTGCCACAATCAGCAGGGCGTTCGCACACGATACCCCACTGGCCTTCAAAGTATAGCATTATCTTCGTGCAAGATTCAAGATAAAATTTCTGACGGGAGTATCTAAAGATGAACAGACAGTCATCGGCCTTCATCGTCGCGCCGAGCGCTGAAGCACTCGGCTAGGGCGCGCCCCCTGAGGGGGGCTAGATGAGTCCTCTGTTCGAATTTAGACACTCCCTTTCTGACAATGTGCGAAGCGAGAAAGCCTTACCTTGTGGCAATGACACTGACGTCGTCTAACCCTTTTTCACGCAGGCGCGCCGCACGGTGTGCGCTGCTGCTGACGTTGGCGCTGCTGCTAACGGCCTGCCGCCAGCGCGAGATCGTCATCACCCTGCCAACTGAGACAACGCTTGAGCTGGCGGCCACGGCGGCTGTCCTCACGCGCGAGGCTCCACCGCCGGGCTTTGAGCGCGTCCGCTTCCCCATCATCGACGCCAACCTGACGCAGCTTGACAGCTACCGCGCGCAGTTCTCGTTCGCCTTCAACGGCACGTTTGCGCGCACGCCGCGCCTCGCCTCAACCGAGACGCGCGGCGAGACCACCGCCAACGTGCTGCAACAAGCGCGCCGCACCGTCAGCACGATCAGCACAACCCTCCAACCCGACGTGCGCCCGCTCCAGCTAGACGCGGTGCTGCTGGGGGAAGACCCGTTCCTCGTGCGCGATGGGGCGTGCGTGACGAACCGCGATGAGGCGCTGCTAGCCACAAATTTGGTCGCGGGGGCAGTGTTGGGCGGCGTGCGCGAGGCGCAAGCGCTGCCGCGCCGCGCGATCGTCAACGGCGAACAAGTCTGGGAGTACCACTTCACGCTCGACGACCTGAACTTGCCCAATGTCACGCTGGGCGACAACAGCCGCATCGTCGGCATGTCGGGCGAGCTGTGGGTCTCGCCGTCGCGCAACGTCGTCGTGCGCTACTACCTCAACCTCAACGTGGAGAACGTGACGCTGTTCGACGAGCCGCTGCCGGTCACCGGGGCGATCATCGTGCGCTATGACCTCTTCCTGCACGAAGACCCGCCCAACATCAGCATCCCGTTTGGCTGCTAAGGCACGACCGTCAGCCGGTTGCCCGTCTGCCACAGCGTGATGTTCGGGGCGCGGAAGGTGTGCTGTGCGCCGCCGTGGTGCACCACGCGCAGGGTGTGCTGCGGGTGCGCCTGTGCGAAGTCGTCCACCTCTTCAAACGACGCATGATACTTGCCAGCGTTGGCGCGTGCGTCAACAATCATGAACAGCGCTTGACTCAGGAACGCATAATGCGCCGCGTTGTAGCCGCTGTCAGCACTGTAACTGAAGAGCGGCTGCCCGCCGCGCGACAGCACGAAGCCGTAGCAGGTATAGCCGTGCTGAGCGGGGTGCAGGTCGAGCCGCCAACCGTCCTCAAGGGCGATCTGCTGCTGGTCATCTGCCACGACCCAATCGATCTGCCCGATCATGCGCTGTTGATCGTGCGGCGCGTCGTGCAAGCGCACCGTCTGCAGCAGGTGGATCACGTCAGGATGCGCCAGCACACGCGGGCGAGCTTCCAGCGCTTTGGCTAAATAGGGCAGTTCGCCCGTGTGGTCGAGGTGGTTGTGGGTGATGAACACGGTCGTGGGCAGCCGCCCCAAATGCGCCCACGCCGAGCGAATGACGCCCGTGCCACAGTCCACCAGCAGCCACGGTTCCCCGCCCAGCAGCACAGCAAACGACGAGCTGGGCTGGCCTTCAAACGCATGAGTCGTTCCGTGCCCCGTCCCCAAGCAGATCAGTTCAAGTGTCATCTACGCTCCAATTACATAGGGACAGGGCCTGACCTGTCCGTTTTTCATTTCCGCAGGCGGTAGCATCATCATGCCCCCTACCGCATCACGTCCTGCGCGATCTGGCCGTTGTGGACGCGCCAAACCGCTGCCCGCGCGAGGAACTCCGACGGGAACACGTCGACATCCGTCGTCGTGACGAGTGTCTGCGCGTCCTCCCCCAACTGCGACAGCAGATAGGCGCGGCGCTTGTTGTCCAGCTCAGCGATGACCTCATCCAGCAGCAGCAGCGGCGGCTCGCCGATTTGGTCGCGCATCCAGCTCAGCTCGGCCAATTTGAGCGCCAGCACCGCCGTCCGCGCTTGGCCGCGGCTGCCGAACAAGCCACAGTCATGCCCGTTGATCATCATCCGCAGCTCGTCACGGTGCGGGCCGCTGAGCGTTGCGCCGCGCTCGATGGACTCGCGCTGTTCGCGCTGAAGCTGTTCGAGAAACTGCGGCGCGATTTCTTCGGGGGTTAGTTCGCGGTGCAAATCCATCCCCAGCAGGTCAAAGCTGCGCTGGCCGTCGGCGCGCGCGGTGGGGGCAAAGCTGGGCTGATATTGCAAAGTCAGCAGTTCCTGCCCACCGGTGAGGGCTTGATGCTGGCGCTGGGCGCGGTCTTCCAACTCGCGCAGGAAGCGCTGCCGCCCGGCGATCAACACCGCGCCCGTGGCGGCCACCTGTTCATCCCAGTAGGCTAGCTCAACAGGGCGGGCGCGCCGTTCCGCGATGCGCCGCAGCAGCGCGTTGCGCTGTGACACGTGCTTTTCATAGTCGTCGAGCGCTTTGAGGTAGCCCGCGTCCACCTGTGAAAGTGTGTCGTTGATGAAGTCACGGCGGTTGCTGGGCGTGCCCTCTACCAGCGTTAGATCGCGCGGGAGGAACATCACCGCGTTCAGCAGCCCCACCGCGTCCATTACGCGCTTTTCGACGTTGTTGATGCGGATCGTCTTGCGAAAGCGCGGGTTTAATGCGGTGTTGTCCAGCACGAGCGTCATGTCCAGCGTGGTAAGCCGCCCCTGCCGCTGAATGTCGCCCACTAGGCGCGCGAACGGCAGCGGATCTTTCTCGGTGCGCCAGTGGATCAGCTGGCGGTCGCTGGTGGCGTAGGGGGAGCGCGTCGTCGCCAAGTAATAGAGCGATTCTAGCAGAGTGGTCTTGCCCTGCGCGTTCTCGCCAACGAGCACAACCGGCTGCGTGGGCAGCGTCAGCTCCAGCCGTGCGTAGTTGCGGAAGTTGGTCAGCGACAGATGCTCAACACGCATGAAATCGGGCGACAGATCCAGTGGGCAGGGCTGTGATTATAACAGAAAGCCGCGCCCGTTTGGATGGGCAGGCGCAAGGCCTCGCTTAGGGCGCGACGAACAGCGGCACTTTGAGCGCCCACGCCACGTAAAGCGCGTTGAAGAACGCCTTCAACTCGTCAATCGTGGCGTCGTCGGTGCGCTCAGGTTCGATCAGGAAGGGGTAGGCGCGGTAGTCGGCCTCGCCGATGTGGATGATCGCGTCCGCTTCTAGATCGCGCCGGATGGCGTGGAAAAACAGCAGCAGCACCCCCGCATGGTTGGGCTGGATCGTCCCGACGTTGAAGATCATCTCAAAGACTTGGTCGCCTGTTAGGTCAAACTCGTTGAGTCGCCGTGTCGGGGCAGAGCGCGCCTCGAAGTAGGCATCGCTGGCAGCGCGCAGCGCGGCGATGTCCCGCCCATCGTACATGAAGTTCTCCACCCCCTGCTTGAGCAGCAGCCACAGCAGCGGCTCTTGCAGCGACGGCAGCCGATTGAGCAGCCACGCCTCGCCCGCCGCGCTGATCGGGTACTCAATGAAGCCCGCGCAGCCGTAGGGCTTGCCCAGACGATTGGCCGGGCACTGGGCGCAGTGGTGTTCCAGCGCTTTCAACTGCTCCACGCGGTCGAGCACATCCTGCACCACGATCAACTGCGTGCCCTCTTCGCCTTCGGGCGTGCGGCGAGTGAACTCAAAGCCCATCTCACTGGGCGGGCGGTTGTCTCCGCTGGCGCGGTAGGCGTGGATGATCATCTGCGCGCGCTCTTGCTCTTTCAGCAGGTCAAGGATCGTCTCATCGCCCAGCTCGGCGCGCGGTGGGCAGGGGTATTGGATCATGTAGTCGATGGCCATGAGCGAATGCCTCTCGTGATGGTGTGTATGGATGTTCAGGGCGACCTAACGGGTCGGCCTCACCCCTAAGTCCCCGCTCCTGTGGAGGGGGGACTTCAGCCCCGGTCTTCGTTCGGTGGCCGCAGGCAGCCTATGTAGAGAAGGGAGGTAGGGGATGAGGCCTGCTTTTCAAATCGCCCTCGTATTATCCAATCCCTAAATTGCCTCCAACTCAGCAATCTTGGACTCGATCAGCTCGACCATGCGCCCCAACGTGTCGGCGTCAAAGCTGAGCTTGGCTCCGGCGGCCTCGAACAGCTGCGGCAGGGTGCGCGTGTTGCCCAGCGCCAGCGCACGACGGTAGGCCTTCAGCGCGGCGGCGTGGTCTTGCAAGCTGTTCGCCCACACCTGCGCCGCCCCTAATTGGGCAATGCCGTACTCGATGTAGTACAGCGGCACAGTGAAGATGTGCAGCTTGCGATGCCACCCCAGCTTCGCCCACTCAGCCGGCTCGCTGTAGTCCACGCCCTGCTTGAAGCGATGCCACAGCTCTTCCCACTTGGCGTCACAGTTGGCGGGGTCAAGCGCGGCGTCGCCGCTGGTGTACGCCCACTGCTGGAAGGCATCCACGACGGCCATGTACGGCCAGAACACCAGCATCCCCTCAAGGTGTTCGATGCTGGCGCGGGCCGCGTCCTTCGCGCTGTAGAAGCCACCGCGCTCTGCCGTCAGATAGGGCTGCGCGAACAGCTCCATGCCCATTGACGCCACCTCACAGAACTCAATCGGGGCGTGATGCTGGCCGACGTAAGGGTGATGGAAGGCCTCAAAGTTGTGGAAGGCGTGGCCGCCCTCGTGCAGCATCGTCTGCAAGTCGTCGTGCAGCCCGACGGCGTTCATGAAGATGTACGAGCGCTTGACTTGGCTGAACGACGTGCAGTAGCCGCCGGGCGCTTTGTTCGGGCGGTTCTCAAGGTCGAGGTAGCCTTCGTCGGCCATGATGCGGAAGTAGCCGCCCAACTCTGGATCAACCGCGTCGAAGATGCGCTGCACGCCCGCCGTCAGCTCTGCGCCCGTCTGGAAGGGCTTGAGCGGCTCGCGGTTGTACGTGTCCACCAACACATCCCACTGCTTGAGCACATCCACGCCGAGCGCGCGGCGGCGCTTCTCGTTCAAGCGGTTGACCGCCGGGACGACGACCTGTTCAATCGCCTTGTGGAAGCGCTGCGTGTCCTCCACGCTGTAATCGAAGCGGCCATAATTCATCCATTGATAGTCAAGGAAGTTGTCGAAGCCGGCGTTGCGGGCGATCTGCTGGCGCAGCTTGAACATCTGCACCCACAGATCGTTGAGCGCCTCGCGGTCTTGCAGGCGGCGCGCGTGCACCGCGCGGAAGGCGCGCTCACGCAGGGCGCGATCTGGCGAGAATTGCAGCAGGTTCATCTGCACCAGCGTGCGCGTCTCGCCGTCAAACTCCACCGTTTGCGCCCCGACGATCTCGTTAAAGCGGTTCTCCAACTCAGACACTTGGCTGATGAGCGGCAAGTTTTCCTCGCGGAAGATCTCAACCTGCTTGCGGATGTAGCGCAGCACGGGGTAGTAATCCGCCGGTTCAAGGCCGCTGTGGAGCAGCTTGAGGTTCATATCGTTCTCAAAGCGGCTCATCTCAGGCTGAATCTCTTGGATGAGCGTCATGAAGCGGCGCTTGGCCACCTCGTCTTGCGTGTTCTCGGTCGTGGCCACGTAGATACGGCTGCCCATCTCGTTGACCAAGTGCATGAACGCGGTCAAATCGCTCAGGAAGCTGTCGAGCGTGTCAGGGGTGATGTCGCGCTGGCGGAAGGCCTCAGCATGTGGGGCGATGTCCGCCCACGTGTAATCGAGCATGTCAGTGGCTTGAGTCGGGAGGGAGGCGAGCATGATACGTCCTTCAGGGTGTGTTGCCATTAAGCGCAATGGTAACACAGCACCCTGCCGCGACCAATGCCAAGCGGTCTGCCTCAGCCGTGGGGGTTTTCTCACCCTCGCGCTGAGGCGGGCGGCAGCACAACGCGGAAGGGCACGGGGTCGCTCTCCAGCGTTTGGCCGTCCGCCAGCGTCGCCCGCGCCACCAGCGTATGCTCGCCTACCTCTAGCGGCCACCAGCCCACCCACGGGGCGCTCGTCGCGCGGGCGACCACCTGCCCATCTAACAAGTAGTCGATTTGCTGCGTCTGCGGCGGGGCGATGACCGTCAAGCGGAGCTGCTGGCTCTCTCGGGTGAGGCGCGACGAGAGTTGAAAGACCGTGTACGGGTCAGGCGAGGTAAGGCGCAGCGCGTCGGCGTGGGCGCTGGTCGGCAGGGCTTCCTCAGGCGGCTGAGGGATGCCGTAGCGCAGCGCCCAATCGCGCGCCTCGGGGGGCAGGACGAGCATCACCTGCTGGCGCAGCGCCTCCGGCGGCGTAGCGGCAGTGGCCGGTTGGCCCGTGCGCCGATCCCACCCGACAACCTGATACCACGTGTCTGGCTGGGTGGGCTGTGTGCCGTCGATGAACAGCTCATCGCGGGTGCGCGGGCAGAGGGCCGTCGGCAGCAGGCCGCTGGGGACGCACACCGTGACGGTCACGAGGCCGTCCGGCACGGGGAAGGCGCGGGGCGGCGTGCCGCGCGTCACCGCCCGCATGAACTGGTTCCAGATCGGCCCTGCGCCGCTGACCCCCGTCACGTTGACCAGTGGGCGGTTGTCAGCGTTGCCCACCCACACCCCCACCACCAGATCAGGCGTGTAGCCCACCACCCAATTATCGCGGTAGTCGGTGGTCGTGCCGGTCTTGGCCGCGGCGGGCCGACCGATCATCAGAGGGTTGACCGCGCCAAACGCGGGTTGGCGCGCGGCGTTGTCGCTCAGGATGTGGGTGATGAGGTAGGCCACGCGCTCATCGAGCACGCGGCGGGTCTGCGTGGGCGGTTGATACTCGTAGAGCAGCGCGCCGTCGGCTGTTTCCACGCGCTGAATCAGCGTCGGCTCGATGAACGTGCCGCCGCGCGGGAAGATCGCGTAGGCCTGCGCCAAATCGTAGAGCGTGACCTCATTGCCGCCTAACGTGATCGACAGGTCAGCGTCGCGCCCGATAAGCGTGTCCACCCCAGCTTCTGTCAGTAGGTTGACCAGCGCCGACACGCCCACCCGCTCCAATGCGATCACAGCGGGGATGTTGTAGGACGAGGCCAGCGCCTCGCGCAGGCTGACGGGGCCGTTTTCGACCAGCCCATAGTTGCCCGGCGCGTAGCTCTCTAGGCGGCGGGTGACGAACGGCGTGTGCACGTCTAGCAGCATCGTCGCGGGCGTGTAGGGGTCAGGGCGGCGTGGATCCATTGCCAGCGCGTAGGTGAACGGCTTCAACGTGCTGCCCGGCTGGCGCTGGGCCAGCGTGGCGTTCATCGCCCCATCGATGGCCGCGTTGAAGTAGTCCGGGCTGCCCAACATCACGAGGATTTCCCCGGTGTGGGGGTTGAGCGCCAGCAGCGCGGCGTTGTTCGCCTGTGCGGAGGGCTGCCCTAGCCGCGGCGCGTTGAGCGCTGCGAGCTGCTGGCGGACGATCGCCTGTGCGCGCTGCGTCCATGCGAGGTCAACCGTGAGCGTCACGTTCAACCCCTGTTGGAGCATCGCCGCGCCGTAGTCGCGCTGGACGATCTGCAGGGCGGTCATGACGGCGTGGGGCGCTTGGATGGTAAACGGCGCGCTGGCCAAGTGCAGCGGCTCGGCGTAGGCGATTTCGGCCTGCTGCGCGCTGATCGCGCCGGTCTGGGTCATCAGGCGCAGCACCTCGCGCTGGCGGGCTTTGGCCGCCTCGAAGCGCGTTAGCGGGTGATAGGCCGCCGCGTTCTGGATCAGGCCCGCCAGCAGCGCGCACTCCGCCAGTGACAGCTCGCGTGCTGACTTGCTGAAGTAAGCCTGCGCCGCTGCCTCAAACCCGTAGGCCACGCTGCCCATGTAGACTTGGTTCATGTAGAGCGCCAGCACGTCCTCTTTGCTGAGGGCAGCGTTCAGTTGCAGCGCCAGCGCCATCTCTTTGAGCTTGCGTTGGAGCGTGCGCTCGCTCTGCCCCAACGGGTCAAGCAGCAGCAGGCGCGCCGTCTGCTGGGTGATCGTGCTGCCGCCGGCGATCACCTCCCCACCGCGCAGGTTGATCCACAGCGCGCGCGCCACCCCCACCAGATCAACCCCCACGTGTGACCAGTAGTGAGCGTCCTCGGTGCTGATGACGGCGTTCACGCAGTGCGCAGGGAACTCGTCAAGCGTCAGCGGGGTGCTGCGCCCGCCTTGTGGTGCGGCCACGTCGAACAGCAGCACGCCGTTTCGATCATAAAAGCGCGTGCTGGGCAGGGCCATGCCGTCGCGCAGCGCGTCCAACGGCGGCAGATCAGCGAAGATCCAGCCGTAAGCAAAGGCCAACGCGCTCAACAACAGCGCGGCCAGCCCAGCCAGCAGCCAGCGAGCATGACGTTTCAGGAAAGGTCTCATATTTTATATTGTACGCTGCAAATGCGCCCCACACCTAACGCATCCGCCACGTTTGCCATGCGCCGCCGCGCAGTCACACACCACAACAGACACAAACACAAAAAGTTGTCAAAGACAACGGTTAATGCTCTCGCTTTGTTATTCATCAATTTATAGTGACGTAAGGCTTTGCTTGAGGTTTCTCTACGTTTGACATAAATCCAATACAATGTTTGTAAATCGCTTATTGGTCGGATATTTCGAGCAGAAAGGTGTGTGATGAGCTACAACATCGCATGGCATGATGAGGAAAGAACGATCATCGTCTGCACGGCAATCGAGCGAATCAACTATAAAGAGATGAATGATGCGTTCAATGAGGTCGTCGCCCTAGCAGACCAAACGAACAAGCCCTTTTACTTCATCTTCGATTTAGAACAGATCAAGCGCGTTGAGCCGCTCAACATCCGCGAGATGCAGCGGCTGGGCCAGCACCCCTACACCAAACACCCCAACCGCGCCAAGACTTACATCGCCGCCCTCAACCCGCGCGTGCGCATGATCGTCGACGCTTTCAATCGCTTGTTCCCGCGCTATGCCAACAATTTAGCCACGGCGAACAACCTTGAACACGCGCTGACGTTGATCGCGGCTGAGAAGCAAAAAGCTGCCTCGACCAGTTGAGCGCTTTGAGCGCTGCGCTGCTGCCAACCTTTCCCCCTAGATGATCCTCGATCAGACGGTCAGCTCAGCCGACCGTTGCCCTTCACCGTGTAGGCTCCTATACTTTCCCTGTAAAACTTTTTTTAGCGAGAAAGGGCGCGTTATGAGCAGTTCTGACCGGGTGACGGGCGCGGAGCAGGTCGTGTGGGATCTGTCGATCCTGTACAGCGGGCGAGACGACCCGCGCATTCAAGCCGATGTGGAACTCGCGCAGTCACAGGCGCAGGCCTTCGCTGAGCGCTACAAGGGCAAGATCAGCACGTTGAGCGCTGTGGAGCTGGCTGAAGCCTACCGCACATTGGAGAGTATCTATGACCTCGTCAGCAAGGCGATGAACTACGCCAGCCTGAACTTCACCACTCACTCGACTGATCCGGCGTGGGGCGGCTTCCTCCAACGGATGCAGGAACAGTACGCCGCCATCAACCAGCAGCTCGTGTTCTTTGAATTGGAACTCAACATGCTGGAGGATGCGCAGGCCGACGCCCTCATGAACGATCCCGCAATGGCTGCTTACCGCTATCACATGGAGTCGGGGCGCGCCAACAAGCCCTATCAACTGAGCGAGCCAGAAGAGCGCCTGCTGATTGAGAAATCGGTCACGGGGTCATCGGCGTGGACGCGCCTGTTCGATCAAATCATGGCCAGCATGGAACTGGACTTCATGGGCGCGAAAACCCCCATGCCGCGCGTGCTGGCGCGCCTGCACGACCCCGAGCGCGCCGTGCGCAAGGCCGCAGCCGACGCAGTGACGGCGGGTCTTGAAGGGCGCACGATGGAGCTAACGTACATCTTCAACGTGCTGCTGGCGGACAAAGCCAGCGACGATCGGCTGCGTGGCTACCCGTCGTGGATCAAAGCGCGCAATCTGGCCAACAAAGCTCGCGATGAGGTCGTCGATGCGCTCGTGCAAACCGTGACCAGCGCCTATGAGCTGGTGGCGCGCCACTATCGCTTGAAGCGCGCGCTGCTGGGCTACGACGAACTGACCGACTATGATCGCTACGCCCCATTGATGTTGGCGCAAAGCAGCCAGTTCTACACGTGGGAACAGGCGCGTGACATCTGCCTGAACGCCTTTCGCAGCTTCAGCCCGCGCATGGCCATGATCGCCGCGCGCTTCTTCGATGAGCAGTGGATCCACGCGCCAGCCATGCCCGGCAAGCGCGGCGGAGCCTACGCCAGCTACGGCACGAAGTCTACTCATCCGTGGGTGTTCGTCAACTTCACCGGGACGGCCAACGATGTGCGCACGCTGGCGCATGAACTCGGCCACGGCGTGCACATGTACCTTGCCGGGCAGCACCAAACCCTCTTGAGCATGTACACGCCGCTCACCACCGCCGAGATGGCCTCCACCTTCGCTGAAATCGTCGTCTTTAGCGACTTGATGCACAAAGAGAGCAGCAAGGCCGCCCAACTGACGATGATCGCGCAGAAGGTCGATGACAACATCGCCACCATCTTCCGTCAGATCAGCATGAACCGCTTTGAAGAGGCCATGCACACCGCGCGCCGCGCCGAGGGCGAACTGACGACCGAGCGCTTCAGCGAGCTGTGGATGCAGACGCAGCGGGCGATGTTCGGCGACAGCGTGCGCCTGCGCGACGATTACGCCCTGTGGTGGAGCTACGTGCCGCACTTCTTGCACACGCCCGGCTACGTCTACGCCTATGCTTTCGGCGAACTGCTGGTGATGGCGCTCTATCAACTTTATCAGCAGCAAGGGGCGGACTTCGTCCCGCGGTATGAGCAGCTTCTGGCCGACGGCAACAGCGACTATCCGGAAGCCCTGCTTGCCAAAGTGGGCGTTGATCTGACCGATCCGTCCTTCTGGGCGCACGGCTTGAAAGTGTTTGAGGGTTACATCGCCCAAGAAGAAGCGCTCGCACGCGAGTTGTACCCTGAAAAATTCTAACACACCCCTTGCAGCCAACCAGCAGCCTAGCCATTCAGCTAGGCTGTTGTCA
This sequence comes from uncultured Anaerolineae bacterium, assembly GCA_937944445.1. GTDB lineage: Bacteria > Chloroflexota > Anaerolineae > Aggregatilineales > Phototrophicaceae > JANWYT01. The sequence continues at coordinate 10,116 of CALDYP010000042.1, read as the reverse complement.
TTAACAGATATGTAAAAATAATTTTTTTCATTTGTGAAAATACGAAGCTTGTGCCACAATGCAAATAGATCATTTCTCCTTCTATTATTTATTCTAACGAGGCGTTCATGCCCAGTGCGCTCTCTCCCTCGGCACAAGACTCGGAACCGTCTATGCGACATCCGTACCGCGACGATCTCTATCGGCTGCTAGCGCGCCACCTGCCCGACACAGCCTTGTTCGTGTTGGACACCAATTTGCGCATTTTGGTAGCTGAAGGCCAAGCGCTTACTGCTCACCACTTCAACCCCCGAGATCTTGAAGGCAAGCTCATCACAGATGTGTTAACTTCACAAGATTCACAAGGCTTGTTGAGCCAGTATCGTGAGTCGATAAGTGCCAATGAAAATCTGACGCGCGTCTACGAGTGGTCTCAGGGGTATTTTGAGATTCGCACTGTGCCCGTCAGTGACAAGCAAGACCGAGTCATCTATCTGATGGTGGTGGCCCGCGACATCACACAGCAGCGCGCCAACGAACAAGCGCTCATCGACGCCGAACGCCGCAGCCGTGCGCTGCTGGATGCGCTGCCGGACGCCATGTTCGTCGTCAACCGCGAAGGCGTCATCTTGGAGGCGCACGCCCACACCGGGATCGATTGGCCCATCCGCGCCGAGAGCGTCGGCAAGACGGTGCACGAGTTGGACTTGTCGCAGATGTCGCAGCAGCGCCTGATCAGCGCCGTTGATCGCGCCCTTGAAACGCGCCAGCCACAAACCCACGAGCACCTCCTCAAACTGTCCGGCCGAGACGTCTACTTTGAGGGGCGCACGGTGGCCGTCAACGACGATCAGACGCTGACGGTCATCCGCGACATCAGCGAGCTGCGCTCCACTACGCGCAGCCTCACTGAACGCACCACCGAGCTGGAGATGCTGCGCTCGTTTGAACACGACCTGAGCCGCAGCCTGAACGTGAACAGCGTCATGGAGCGCTTCACTGAATATCTCGTCACAGCGGCCCATGCGGCCTACGCGGCGGCGTACTTGTTCAGCGGCGACACGTTCACGCTGGCCTATGCGCGCGGCACGTCGATCTTGAAGCCAGCCGATCAATGGCAGTCGATCCTCGCCGAACTGCAAGCGACCTCGTACCCTGTGCAGCGTGATTATGACATCCCACCAACGGCGCTTGCCACGACCGCCCGCTGTTACGTGCTGGCCATGCCCATCATCACGATGGATCGTGTGATCGGGGCAATCTTGATGGAGGCGGTAGCGCCGTTCAACCCGCGCCAGATCGCCAACATCGAGCAGATGACGCTGCGCGCGGCAGCCGTGCTGCAAAACGCCCAGCTGTATGAGCTGGTTGAGTCCCAACTGCGCGAGATGCAGCGCCTCTACAGCAAAGTGCGCCGCCTTGAGCAGATCAAAACAGACATGATCCGCATCGCCAGCCATGACCTCAAAAGCCCACTGACGGGGATGCGCGGCTACTTACAACTGCTTCAGCAGGCGGCTGGCGCGTCTTTCACCCCTGAACAGATCAGCTACTTGGACGAGATCGCCCGCGCGGCTGACCGCATGCAACACATGATTGAGGGCATCCTCTCGCTAGATCGCATCCAGCAGATGGCCGAGGACGCGCTCAACGAGGTGATCAACCTGCGGCAGGTGGCGCTGCGCGTGCTGCGCGAGCATCAAAGCCTCGCGCGCCAGAAAGACGTGCAGTTCGTCACGGATATTGCTGAAGATCAAGCCCTGAAGGTGGAGGGGGACGTCTTCCAAATTCAAGAGGCCATCGCCAACTTGTTGAGCAACGCGCTCAAGTACACGCCCGCAGGCGGCACGGTCACCCTCTGCTTGTCGGTGGAGGATCAAGAAGTCGTGTTGAAGGTGAAGGACACCGGCTACGGCATCCCAGAGGCCATGCAGTCACAGTTGTTCACCGCTTTCTACCGCGCGCCGACGCCAGAATCGCGCCAGATCGAGGGGACAGGGCTGGGGCTGCACCTCGTGAAGAGCATCGTCGAGCGGCATCGCGGGCGCGTGCTGTTCGAGAGCGAGTACGGCAAGGGCAGCACGTTCGGCTTTGCGCTGCCGCGCTACCAAGAGGAACTATGAGCGCTGACGACCGCGTCCGTTGGGACACGCATTTTAGATCGCGCGCGCGCGACCCCTACCCCGACCCAGACCCGCTGCTGCTGCAAGCTGCGCCGCCCGCGTCGGGCGAGCTGCGCGCGCTGGACTTGTGCGGCGGCCTCGGCCAGAACGGGCTGTGGCTGGCCGAGCAGGGCTACACCGTTGACGTGATGGACATCAGCCGCGTGGCGCTCAACCGTGCGCGCGTTGAGATGACCCTACGCAACCTGCGCAGCGTCAACCTCTTGCAAACGGACGTCGACACCCTCCAGCTTGAGCCAGAGTCCTATGACTTGATCTGCGTGTTTCGCTATCTGCGGCGGGATCTATTCCCCAAGATCGCGCGGGCAGTGCGCCCGGGCGGGCGCGTGATCTACGAGACGTTCCACGTGGGCTATCTGGAGACCGTCCCCAACTTCAACCGCGCGTTTTTGCTGAATCGCGGCGAGCTGCGCGGGTATTTCGCCGGCTGGCGGCTGCTCCACGACGAAGAGACGCGCAACACCGCCCAGATCGTGGCCGTCAAACCCACCGCATAGCATCCCCTATTCGGCGAGCAAGCTCCACTCTTCGACGGCTTCTTCCAGCGTCTGTTCAATTTCGACGAAGCGCTGCCCCAGATCGTGCGCGCGCAGGGCGTCGCCGACGGCGCTGGCCTGCGCGAGGGCGTACTCAAGCTGCTTCTGCTCGGCTTCAAGCGCGCTGATGCGGGCCTCTAGTTCTTCGAGGCGGCGCTTGCGCTGGTAGGCGCTCAGGCCGTTCTTCTTCTCAGGGGTGGGCGCGGCGGCGCGGCGCGGCGGGCTGGCCTCCGCCGATTTGCTGAGCTGGCGGGCGCTGCGCGCGCTGACGAACTCATCATACGTCCCATCGAACACCTCCAGCGTAGCCTGTGCGTCCGCGGTCGGCGTGGTCGAAACCGCCCAGATTTGCGTGGCCAGCCGCGCGATCAAGTAACGGTCATGGCTGATGAGCAGCACCGTCCCATCAAAGTCCTCGATCACCGCTTGGAGGATCTCTTGGCTGTCGATGTCGAGGTGGTTCGTCGGCTCGTCGAGCAGCAGCAGGTTGGCGTCCATCAGCGCCAGCCGCGCCAGCGCCACGCGCCCGCGCTCGCCGCCGCTGAGCGTGTCCACCGTGCGGAACACGTCATCGCCGCTGAAGAGATACGCGCCGAGCAAATTGCGCGCGTCGCTCTGCGACATTGGGCGGACGCTGGTGATGGCGTCGATCAAGGTGCTGTGCGGGTCGAGCGTCTCATGGGCTTGGGCGAAGTAGCCGACCTTGACGCTCGCGCCGAGCTTGACGTGGCCGCTGAGGGCGGGCAGTTGGCCGAGGATCGTCTTGAGCAGGGTGCTCTTGCCCGCGCCGTTGGGGCCGATCACGGCGACCGTCTCGCCGCGGAAGACCGTGACATCCGGCACGCGGAACAGGGGCAGCGGGTCATCGGCGTAGCCCACTGCCAGCCCGAACGTCTCGATCACCTTGTCCCCGCTGCGGTTGGCGGCGGCCATCTGCAAGCGCATCGTGTGGCGCTCTTGCGGGCCACGCTCGATGATCTTGCCGCGCTTCTTCATCGTCTCCAGCTTCTTCAGGCGGCCTTTGGCCTGCGCCGTCCAGCGCGACCCCATGTGCTTGCGGATGTAGTCCATCTCTTTGGCGATGAAGGCCTGCTGCGCCTCGAACTCTTTTTGCAGGCGCTCGCGGCGTTCGTCGCGCTGCGTTAAGTAGGCGCTGTAGTTGCCGCGGTAGGTTTCGAGCGCCCCGAACTCCAGCTCCCAGATCGTGGTGGCCACGTGGTCGATGAAGTAGCGATCGTGGCTGATGACCAGCACCGCGCCCTCAAAGCTGTTGAGGAAGCTCTCCAGCCATTCGACGGCGGCGATGTCGAGGTGGTTCGTCGGCTCATCAAGGACGAGCAGATCAGGCGCTTCGAGCAGCAGCCGCGCCAGCATGGCGCGCGTCTTTTGGCCGCCGGAAAGCTGCGTGAGCGGGGTGTGATAGTCCTCGGGGCGGAAGCCGACGCCGTCTAGCACCATGCGGATGCGCGTCTCATAGGTGTAGCCGCCGCGCCGCTCAAACTCCGGCTCAAGCTGGCTGTAGCGTTCCGCCGCCGCGTCGTGGGTGGCAGGATCAGCCATCTGCGCGGCCAAGTCGGCTAGTTCCGCCTCCATCTGGCGCAGATCAGCCACCGCGCGGAGCTGCTCCTCCCAGAGGGTGTGGCTGCCGGCCATCTCAGGCCGCTGCGGCAGGTAGGCGATGCGCGCGTGTTTGGCCACGCTGACCGTGCCCTCAGTCGGGGTCTCGAGGCCGATGAGCAGGCTGATGAGCGTCGTCTTGCCGGCCCCGTTGGGGCCAACCAGCGCAATCCGAGCCTTGTGCGGCACTTCCACGCTCACTCCACTGAAGACTTCATCTCCGCCGTAGACTTTGCTCAAGTTTTGTCCGACCACCAGCGACATGCCACGCTCCCAAACTGTTCAATCGGGGCGCATTATAGCATCGGCTGATTCTAATATCCTGCTTGTGATTCTGTAATAAATCCATTACTAAACTGAACTAGCATGATAAGTGAAATAACCCTACGTGCTGGCCGGGTGGAGGAGCTAGCTTAGTGTGACTTTACTGTAAGGACAAGCGATGACAACAAATGGAAAGTCAGAAAACTTTGCGGATTTGTTGGACCAGTATGCCTATGCTGAGCCAACGCGCGGGCAGATTTTGTCAGCGACGGTGATCGCAGCGCGGCGAGATGAGGTGATTGTGGACGTTGGGCTGAAGCGTGACGCGGTGGTGCGCCGCGCTGATCTGGACCGTCTGGATCGCAGCTATGTTGAGTCGCTCAAGCCCGGCGATGAAGTGCAGGTATACGTCATGTACCCCGACACCGAGGACGGTGACCTCGTCGTGTCGCTCAACAAGGCGTTGGAACGCGAGGACTGGCGGCGCGCTCAAGAGCTGATGGAGACCGACCAAGTGACGGAAGGCGTCGTCATCGACAGCAACAAGGGTGGAATGCTGGTGCAGTTTGGCCGCCTTGTGGGCTTCATCCCGAACTCGCACATCGAGAGCGTCACCCCGACCTCGCGCGAGGGCCGTGTGAAGGAAATCAAGGACAGCATGGTTGGGCGCGTCTTGCAGTTGAAGGTGATCCAAGTGGAAGCCGAGCGCAACCGCCTGATCATGTCCGAGCGGGCTGCCCGCCGCGCCACCCGCAGCGAGCGCCTGTCCGAGCTGAAGGTTGGCTCGGTGGTGACGGGGCGCGTGGTCAACATCACTGATTTTGGCGTGTTCGTGGATATCGGCGGCGTAGACGGCATGGTGCACATCAGCAACCTTGACCATCGCCACGTGACGCACCCCTCAGACGTCGTCTCGATCGGCGATGAGATGACGGTGCGCATCGATGCGGTCGACGTGGAGCGCGAGCGCATCGCCTTGAACCGCAAGGCCACCCTGCCCGACCCGTGGGAGACGTTCACCGCGCAGTACCGCGGTGGCGACCTCTTTGAGGGCGTCGTGACGAACGTCGTTGATTTTGGGGTGTTCGTCGCGTCAGACAGCGGCGCGCAGGGGCTGGTGCACGCCACGCGCATGAACTCGCTCAAGGCGACCCCGCGCGACATGTTTAAGGAAGGCGACCGCGTGATCGTGAAGATCGTCGGCATGGACATTGACCGCAAGCACATCGAGCTGAGCATTGACGACATCACCGAGGACGAGCGCGCCGCTTTCCTCGCCAAACAGAACCGCCCATCTGAGCCAGAGGCGTAGACTATCGCAGGGGCACGGCACGCCGTGCTCTTTTTGAAACTCTCATCGTTGGCTGCGTTTGCCGGCGCGGGTCGAGGTTTGCCTTGACCCGTTTTTGTTCAGAACGACTATAATGCAGTTACACACGGTCACAACCTCAAGGATGAATCAATGCGCTTACGCCTGTTCGCTGTTATCGCTGTCTTGACGTGGAGCATGACCCTCAGCGCTCAACAGATCGCAGTCGAGGTCAGCCCCGCTTTTGAAGCTCACATCGCCGAGTTGAGCGCGTTTGCTGAGGCGCGCCGCGGCCTCACCCTGCCGGAGCCGCTGCCGCTGCACTTCCCGAACCGCGCTGAGCTGCGCGACTATCTCGAACGGCAGCTTGAGATCGGCCTCGCGCAGGACACGCTGGATCGAGCGCTGCGCTTCTACGCCGCCTTCGGCTGGATGCCCGCCGACACCGACCTGTTGGCGCTGCTGACCGAGTTCTACAGCAGCCAAGTGGGCGGCTTTTACGACACCGAGACGAAAGAGATGAACGTCGTCATCCTCTCGGGGCGGCCGCTGGGAGATCGCCTGCCGATCATCGAGCAGATCGTGTTCGTCCATGAGTACGTCCACGCGCTGCAAGACGCCGCCTTTGACCTCAATGCCTACCTGACGGCGATGCAAGCGCTCGACAACCAAGATGAGCAGTTGGCGCGCTTGGCGCTGGTGGAAGGCGACGCCACGCTGACGATGAACGAATACGCCGCTTATGCAGCGCAGCGCAACCCGCTCGGCACGCTGACGGGGCTGCTGTTGGGCGGGCTGCAAGCGGGCAACCTGACGCTGCCGCCCGGCATCCCGGACATCATCGCCAGCGAGCTGCTCTTCCCCTACACCGAGGGCGAGGCGTTCGTGCGAGCGCTGTTCAGAGCGGGCGGCTGGGAAACGGTCAACGCGGCATTCAGCCGCCCCCCCACCACTACCGAACAAATCCTGCACCCTGAGAAGTACTTCAGCGGCGAGGTGGGCGCTGCGGTGCGCTTGGTCAACAGCGCGGCCAAGCTCGGCGAGGGCTGGAACCTGACCGACGAAGGCGTGTTCGGCCAGTTCTACCTGCGCGAGTTCTTGGCGCAAGAGCTGACTGCGACACAGGCGGCGTCCGCAGCAGCGGGCTGGGGCGGCGACGCCTTCCACATCTACCAGCACGGCGACGGGCGCATGGCGGCCATGCTGCGGCTGGAGTGGGACACGCCCGACGACCTAGCCGAGTTCCAAGCGGCGATCACTGCCTACGGCGAGTCGCGCTTTGGGGTCGCAGCAGACGCCAGCGGCTGCTTTGCTGACGGGACAACCGCCCTGTGCAGCAACGGCCGCGTAGTGTTGATCGCCCCGACGATTGACCTTGCCCTTGCAATGATGAGCGAATAACGAAAGGCGTTCTCATGACCCTGATCCTCGGCATCGAGACCTCGTGCGATGAGACGGCGGCGGCGGTCGTCCGCGATGGCCAGTTCATCCTGTCGAACGTCGTCGCCAGCCAGCTAGAGCTGCACGCCGAGCACGGCGGCGTGTTCCCTGAGCTGGCGTCGCGCGCCCACGTGGAGTCGATTCATCCTGTGGTGGAGCAGGCGTTGGCTGCGGCAGACGTGCACATCGAGCAGGTGGACGCGATCGCCGTCACGCGCGGCCCCGGGCTGGTTGGCTCGCTGCTCGTGGGGATGAACTACGCGAAAGGCCTCGCGCTGATGAGCGGCAAGCCGCTGTTGGGCATCCACCACCTTGAGGGGCACATCTACTCGCTGTGGTGCGTTCAGCCCTTCCGTGAGGTGACGTTCCCCGTGTTGGTCTTGATCGTCAGCGGCGGCCACAGCGACTTGATCTTGATGCGCGGGCACGGCGAGTATGAGCGTTTGGGCGGCACAGTGGACGACGCGGCGGGCGAAGCCTTCGACAAGGTCGGGCGGCTGCTGAACCTGCCGTTTCCGGGCGGGCCGAACATCGAGCGCGCCGCGCAGACCGGCAACCCGATGGCTTTCGCCTTCCCGCGCGCCAAACGCGATGACAGCTACGACTTCAGCTTCAGCGGCCTCAAGACAGCCGTCATGCGCGAGGTGAGCGTCCAGCCCAGCGCCAGCGCGCGCGCAGGACGGATGAAAGGGGAAGAGCGGCGCGCCCAACTGCGCAGTGATGTGAGCATCGCCGACGCTGCTGCCAGCTTCCAACAGGCCGTGGCGGATATTCTTGTCGAAAAGACGGTGCGCGCCGCCCGGGCGCACGGCGCAACCGAGATCTTTATCACGGGCGGCGTGAGCGCCAACCAGACGCTGCGGGCGCGCATGCGCGAAGCGTCCGAGCTGCCCGTGCGCTACCCGCCGCTCAACCTCTGCACCGACAACGCCGCCATGATCGCCTCCGCCGGGCACTTCCGCTTGCAGGCCGGCTTGCCCAGCGATCTGAGCATCGAGCCGCTGCCGAGCTGGCCGCTGACCACGACAGCCTATGTCGATGTGATGGCAGGATCTTGACACATGCCGAGCGCGGCTAGTTCGCGCGGCGCACGCCGGCCTTGAACAGCTCGCGCTCGATCACCTCTTGAAAGAAGCTGAAGGGCTGCGCGCCCGTGTAGAGCGTGCCGTTGATGAAAAAGTTGGGCGTCGTCGAGACGCCCGCCAGCGCCCCCTCCAAAAAATCCGCGTTGACCGCGTCGTAGTGGCGGCGGCTGCTCAAGCACTCGTCGAAGGCGGCCACGTCCAGCGCCAGCTCAGCGGCGAGGCCGCGCAGCCGTTCGTCGCTCAGGTCGGCTTGGTGGGCGAAGATCGCGCGGTGGTACGCCCAAAACTTGCCTTGGTCGCGGGCGCAGCGTGCTGCCATCGCCGCCGTGAACGAGACCTGCGGGTTGACGGTCGGCATGTCGCGGTAGACGTAGCGCACGACGTCGCCGTAGTTCTCAAGGATGCTGGGCAGCGTCTCATCGTGGAAGCGCTTGCAGTACGGGCAGCCGTAGGCGCTGAACTCGACGATCACAACTGGCGCATCTTCAGGGCCGAGCGAGGGCGCATCCCCTACCAGCGCGAAGCGATCCGCCGCGGGGCGCTCGGACGCCACATCGGCCAGCGCGCGCCGCACGATCAGCTCGATGGTTTGCGCGTCCAGCGCGCTGCCGCGCGTCACCAGCACGCCGACGATCACCCCCACCGTGAAGAACACGGCTGCCACGGCCACGATCACCAACGCCGACGTGGAGAGGACAAGGGCCGGTTCTTCGGTGGAGGTGTTGGGCTGGCTCATCTAGTTCTCGGGGGTGATGCCCAGTCTGTTCAGTTCCGCAAGGATGATGCGCTCAAAGCGCTCATAGGGCAGCGCCCCGCTGACGATTTGGCCGTTGATGTAAAACGAAGGCGTGCCGGTGATGCCCAGCGCGTCGCCCGCGTAGTAGTCATCCAGCACTTCGTTTTCATAGCGGTTTTCGTCTACACACGCGGTGAACGCCTCCATCTCCAGCCCAACCTCACGCCCGATGCGCATGAACAGGTCGCGGCCTAGCTCGCTCTGATTCTGGAACAACAGATCGTGGAACTCCCAGAACTTGTCCTGCTCAAAGGCGCACTGGGCCGCCATCGCCGCCGGGAAAGACACTTCCTGCCGAATTACTGGGAAGTCGCGGTAGACGTAGCGGATGTACTGGCCGTAGTTCTCCAGCAGCGGGCCGAGCGTCTGCTGGAAGTGACGACCGCAGAAGGGGCAGGCATACGCGCTGAACTCGACCATGATGATGGGCGCGTCCTCTGGGCCGCGGAAGGGGTCATCGTCCACCATCTTCAGGCGCTCGCGTTGGGCTTCGTCGCGGGCCTGCTGCGCCAGCGCTTCCGTGACAGCCTGCGAGAGCGCTGCCGCGTCAACACTGCCACCGCTGCCGCTGGCTGCGGCAAGGTTGAGGCTGCTGATGGCCGCTTGGAGGGCCGTGTCGTCGATCTGCACGCGCGTGTCGGCCAACGCTGCGCGCACCACTTCATCCACGTCCGCGCGGCTGATCGAGCTGGCGTCGACGTTCAGGCCGATGATGATGCCGACTGCTAAAAAGATAATCGCCACAAAGGCATAGTTCAGCGCGCTGGACGGCGTGTTCTTGGGTGCTTCCATGATTGCAGGGTCTCCCGATGGTTCATTTGCCTCTAAGCATACCATCAAGTCTAGGCAAGCTCTATAACGAAAGTCTGACGAGAGATACCCGCGGATGGGGCAGGTGTTGTCCGTT
>CALDYP010000041.1 GCA_937944445.1 uncultured Anaerolineae bacterium | reverse complement strand
CGACGGCAGCAGCGGCCAGCTCAACGCTTACAGCGTGCTGCGGCACGACCCGGCGTGAGGCATGAGCTGAAGCACGCGGCTCAGGCGCGCCCCCTGAAGAGGGGCTTGGGGGTGAGGCCGCCCACCCCCTCAGTCTAAACCTGCTATAAACCGAACATGAAAACTGCCTGAATTAAGTCTACTGTCGACAATTTGTATAGGCTTCTTAACATTCTCGTAAACAACTCATAACTGGCCAGTGGTGCAATACAGTGCAATGAATACCACATCGAGCGCCACATGACCCAGTTTTTGCTTACTCGCAGCCTGCGCACCCTGTTAACGCTGTTCGGCGTTGTGCTGCTGACGTTCATTTTGGGGCGCGTCACCGGTGATCCGGTGGCGATGATGCTTCCCCAGACTGCCACGCTTGAGGACTATGAGCGCATCCGCATCAGCCTCGGCTTGAATGAGCCGCTGCCCACCCAATTTGCCATCTACATCGCTAATTTGCTGCAAGGCGACCTCGGCACGTCGATTGTGCTGCGGCGGCCTGCGTTGGAAGTCGTCCTTGAGCGCATCCCACTCACGCTGCAACTCGGCATCCCCGCGCTGGTGATCTCAACGCTGGTGGGCATCCCGTTGGGGGTGATCGTCGCGCGCCGCCGCGACACCGCGCTCGATCGCTTCGTGATGTCGCTCACGCTGGCCGGGCAAGCGCTGCCGCCTTTCTTCATCGGCATCCTGCTGATCTTGCTGTTCGGGGTCACGCTGCGCTGGACGCCGACCTTCGGCAGCGACACGCCCGCCCACCTCATCCTGCCGACGCTCACCCTGTTGATCTACCCGCTGGCGATCATCGTGCGGCTGACGCGCTCATCGATGTTGGAGGTGCTCAACACGGGCTACGTGCGCACGGCGCGCTCCAAAGGCCTCTCAGAGCGTGACGTCGTCTACCGCCACGCGCTGCGCAACGCCCTCATCCCCGTCATCACCGTGATCGGCCTGCAAGTGGCGACGATCATCAGCGGCTCGGCCATCGTGGAGACGGTGTTCGCGTGGCCGGGCATCGGGCAGCTCGCGGTGGCCTCCATCGGCGGGCGCGACTACCCGATCATCCAGACGATCGTGCTGATCTCCGCAGCGGCCTTCTGCCTCGTCAACATGGTGGTTGACCTGCTCTACTTTTTGATTGACCCACGCATTGAAGGACGAACCGCCCGATGACGCAAACGACGCTCTCAAACTCGGTCGCCAATTTGCCGCTTGAAACCAAAGTCAACGCGCCGCCGCGCCGCCGCCCGCGCCGTGTCAACCTCAGCGTGCTGCTGAGCGTGGCCGTGCTGGTAGTGATGACGGCTGCCGTGCTGCTGGCAGACGTGCTCACGCCGCACCGCCCGGAGGCGATCAACCTGCGGGCGCGGCTGGCCCCCCCGCTGACGCTGCCCGAGTACCCCCTCGGGACGGACGCCACCGGCCGCGACGTGCTGACGCGCATCCTGCACGGCGGGCGCGTCTCGCTGATGGTGGGGGTGGTGTCGACGTTGATCGGGCTGGCGCTTGGCACGCTGCTCGGGGTCATCAGCGGCTACTTCCGCGGCTGGCTAGACGAGTTCATCATGTACTTGGTCGATGTGCAGTTGGCGCTGCCGTTCGTGCTGCTAGCGGTGGCGGTGGCGCTGGTGTTGGGGCGCAGCCTGCCCGTGTTGATCGGGCTGGCGGCCATCTCGACGTGGTCGCTCTACGCGCGGGTGATCCGCGGGGAGGTGCTCTCGCTGCGCGAACGGGAGTTCATCGTGGCGGCGCGCAGCCTCGGCGCGCGGGACGGCTACATCATGCTGCGCCACATGTTGCCCAACTTGGCCGGGCCGCTGCTGGTCTTAGGAACGCTGAGTGTGGGGCGCATCATCCTGTTGGAAAGCGGCCTGAGCTTCCTCGGGATCGGCGTTCAGCCGCCTACGCCCTCATGGGGCGGCATGATCAACGACGGGCGCGACTATCTGTCGTCGGCGTGGTGGTTGGCCACCCTGCCCGGCATCGCCCTGATGCTGCTGGTGTTGGCCGTGGGAACACTTGGTGATTGGCTGCGCGATCGGCTCGACGTCGCAGTGAGCTAGGTCGTCCGCAGAGAACACGCTTCAAAACACAATTCGTTACAACAAGAGGAGAGAACGCATGTTAAAAAAAGTGAGCAGTCGCTTGATCGTCTTCCTGTTGGCGCTCGTCGTCAGCGGGATGCCGCTGGCCGCCCAAAGCGGCCCCAAGACGTTGACCATCGGCATCAACGCCGAGGTGCTCTCGCTCGACCCGCACCACGTGCCGGGCGCGATCATCGGCAACCGCATCTACCACATGATCTTTGACTCGCTGACGCGCACCAGCCCTGAGGGCGAGGTCGTCCCGATGCTGGCCACCGCGTGGGAAGCCACCGACGAGACGACGTGGGTCTTTACGCTGCGCGAGGGTGTGCAGTTCCAAGATGGCAGCATCATGACCGCTGAGGACGTGGCGTTCAGCTTGAACCGCCTGTTGTTCAGCGACCGCGAGAGCTTCATCCGCTCGCAGTTCCTGCCGTTCATCAGCAGCGTGGAAGCGACCGGCGCGCTGGAGGTGACGATCACCACGCCGCGCCCGGACCCGCTGCTGCCGCTGCGTTTGGCCTCGCCTTACGCCTCGGTCATGCCGCAGGCTTACGTTGAAGCGACCACGTTCGAGGAACTGCAAAGCGCCCCGCTCGGCGCTGGCCCGTTCCGCGTCGAGCAGCAGCTTCCGGGCGATCGCTTGGTGCTGGTGCGCCACGATGGCTACTGGATGGGGCCAGCCGACGTCGAGCGCGTCGTGATCCGCTTGATCCCAGAGACGTCTACGCGCGTGGCTGCCCTGCGCAGCGGCGAGGTGGACTTCATCACCACCGTCAGCCCTGATCTAGTCGACCAACTGGACGCTGACCCCAACCTGCGGGTCGACCGCGCCGACGTCTACAACTTCATGCTGATCTACTTCAACACGAACAAGGGGCCGACGGCCAACCCGCTGATCCGCCGCGCGCTCTCGCTGGCGATTGACCGCGAGGCCATCGCGGAAGCGCTGTGGGGCGGGCGCGTCCGCGTGATGAACGACTACCTGCTGCCCGGCGAGTTCGGCTTCGACGCCAGCCGCCCGAACTTCGCCTATGACCCCGAAGAGGCCCAGCGCCTGATGGCCGAGGCGGGCTACGCGGGCGAGGTGATCGAATTTACGCCGCCCAACGCCTACTACACCAACGGCCAACTGGTGACGGACGTCATCAACGAGATGTGGCGCGCGGTCGGCTTCAACGTCGAGTACACTCCGCTCGACACCGCCGCATGGGCTGATCGTTCACTCTCGGGCAACAACATCGCCACGCTCCAGAGCTTCGGCACAGCCGGCGACCCCGCCACGAGCAGCATCGTGCAGACGTGGAACAGTTGGATGGGCGCGTACTATACCCCCAGCGACGAGTTCCGCGCGCTGGCCGCAGAAGGCGCGTCCTCGCTGGATCCAGAGGTGCGCCTGCGCGTGTACCGCCAGATCATCGATATCCTCGATCAGGATGTGCCGTTCGCGCCGCTCTACCAGAGCGTGGAGTTCTACGCCATGCGCGAGGGCATCACGTGGCAGCCGCACCCGGAGTTCTACATCGACCTGCGCCCCGGCGCGTTCCAGATGAACTAACCTTGTAGCGGCACGGCACGCCGTGCCCGTTAGATCTGGCAGGCCAAACCGTTACATGGCGCACATGGCCATACCTTTCGGGGCACGGCGTGCCGTGCCCCGATGGCTGCCACAAACGTGGTGATGGGCGAGGCGCGCCTCGCCCCTACGATTTATAATGTCGAACGTGTTAAACGCCTCCACAAAAGGATACCCTATGACCCAAAAACTGATCGTGCTCATGATCGACGGCGTGTCGGCAGACCACTACGCGACCCTCAAGAGCGAGCTGCCCCATCTGGCCTCGTTGGAGCGGCGCGGCTTCCGCGTTCACAACCTGCACAGCGAGGTGTTGGGCACGTCCCTGCCCGGGCGCACGTCGATGATGACCGGCGAGACCGCCGACGTGAGCGGCGTCTACGGCAACCGCATCTGGGACGGGCAGGCCTTCCGCTACCCCAACCCCGACGATGTGCGCGTGCCGACGCTGCCCGCCCGCGCCAAAGCCGCTGGCAAAAAGGTGGCCGTAGTCGGCTTCGGGATGCTGCGCCCAGAGGACGCCCACATCTTCCGCGGGCCGTGGTGGGTGGGCGGCTTCATCCAGCGCGCGCGCGACGCCGAGCCGACCCCCGCCGATCAATCGTGGCTGCGCGTAGCCTTCCATGACCCGGGCAAAGAGTTTGACCGCGCTTGTGAAGCGGCTGGGGTTGCCTCGCACCTGCCCGAAACCGACCTGACGACCGAGGCCGGCCGCGCCTCTTTCGCCATCATGAGCGACGTGCGCATGTACGATTGGGTGGGGGCGCTGGCTACGTGGCAAGATGCGCCTGACCTCATCATCGCCGAGTTCCTCTGCACGGACACGATCCAGCACTACAGCGGCTACAAGAGCGAGGCCGCGCGCTTCTCCGTCATGCAAGCAGATATGGCCGTGGGGCGCATTCTGGCGCGCTTAGAGGCGGCCAACGCGCTTGACCAGTGGAACATCGCTGTGATGAGCGACCACGGCCACAGCCCGATTGAGACTGCGCTCCACCCCGGCCACATCATCCCCAACGTCACCGTTCAGAGCGAGGGCAGCCTGCTGATCGTCGCGCCGCAAGACGAGGCCGAGTTGGCAATGGTGACTGAGAAGCTCGCGGCCTACAACGTCGAACCCTACCCGAACGATTGCATCGTGCCGGAATATCGGGATCGGCTGTTCTTGTTCGTCGCGCCGGATAAGGTGTCGTTTGAAGTCGAAAACGTGGACAACAGCACGCCAAGCGGCAAGCCCAACGCCATCAGCAGCCACGGCCTGCGCCCGGGCCACCCGGGGGATGATCGGTTTGCGCTGTTCGCTGGGCCAGATGTGCCGCGTGGCAGCGTTGAAGCCGCCGACGCCATCCAAGTTGCGCCCACGCTGGCTAAGCTGGCAGGGTTGAGCGACACCTTCCGCGGTCAGTCAATCTTCTGAGAGTTTGTTGGGGCAGCTGGAAACAGGAGGGTGAAGGTCGTGCCTTCGTTGGTGCGGCTCTGCACGTCGATCTGAATGCCGTGGCTGTCGGCGATTTTTTTCACGATGGCCAGCCCCAACCCTGTGCCGCGCTGTTCTGTCGCGCGCGCCTCAGCCGTGCGGTAGAACGGCTCGAAGATGTGCGGCATTTCGTCGTGCTGAATGCCAATGCCGTGGTCACGGATCGTCAGCTGCATGCCTTGCGCGACAGGCTGCACATCAATGCTGATTTCGCGTTGGGGCGGCGTGTATTTGATCGCGTTCTCTAATAGGTTGAGCAGCAGCCGATGCAGCTGCTCTTGGCTGCCGAGGATGAGCTTTTCACCGTCGCCAACCGTGAACGACATGGAGAGCATTTTCTCTTCAATCTGCGGCTGAAGCGCTTCCAACACATGGTAGACGAGCGATGAGAGCAGGAGCTTGCTCAACGATGGTGGGCGTGACGACTCCAGCCGCGTGAGCATCAACATCTCTTGCACATAGCGATCAACCAAATTCACTTGGCTGCTGATCTGCTGGATGCGCTTTTCGCGCTGGGCGTCCGTCTTGGCGTGTTTGAGCAGGTACAAGCTGGTGTTGATGGTCGCTAGGGGGGTCTTGAGGTCGTGCGAGAGGGTGTAGAAGAAGTCAGACTGAAGGTCGCTGCGCGCTTTGTTGAGGAGCAGCGCGCGCTCGCGCGCCTCAACCTGTTGGCGATCACTGATTTCTTGCTCGAGCTGCTGGTTGCGCTCGCGTACGGTCGTCTCGCTGGCCTGCGCGGCTTGAATGCTGCGCCGCACCACCTGCGAGGCGAACCCTAAGAAGATGCCACCACTTATGAACACCATGACTAAGTAGAACACTCGCGCTTCAATTGTCGTCGGCTCGTTGAGCGTCGGCAGCACCTGCGCCGCCTGCCCCAGCCCGATGACCAGCACCGTGAACGCGCTGAACGCGCTCCACAACAGCACAGACTGCGGCTTGAACAACAGCGCCGCAAGGATGATCAAGATGAAGTAGCCGAGCATGCTGCTGTTGAAGACGCCGTTGAGGTACACCCCGACCAGCGTGAAGGTGAACCACAGCGAGAACATCAGGATGCTGATCGACAGCTTGAGCTGCTTCAGCCGCAGCAGGGCGAACGACGCGCCGAACAGCGCGATGAAGTACGGGAACGCCCCCCGCGCAGAGATGACGACCTCAAACACAATGACTGCTGCGAACAGCATGAGGAGCGTGTAGTGTAAAACCCCCCCGGCGAATTGTTCATACTCATCAGAGAAGTTCGGTGGGCGCAGCCAGCGCGGTATGGCTCTCCAAAACCTGCTCAGCATGTCACTCCAAACGTTGAGAATCATACTCAAAATTATAGCAAGCCTATTAAATTGCGCTGTGTCACAAAATTCTAATAGAATGTGTTAGAAAATTCGTATAAAAGCGTAAGTGTTACAAAGAACGCTCAGGCAGCCACACTCATCTGCTGCAAATTGTGCCGCGTGGGGTTTAGCGCTATGATTGGCGCGTTCAGGGCATCGTTCGCTTTTCTTTCAAGGAGACACCCAATGGATTTATTCGAATATCAGGGCAAGCAGTACTTTGCCCGATATGGCATCCCTGTGTCTGATGGGGATGTGACGACCACTGTGGAGGGCGCGGTGGCCATCGCCGAGCGGATCGGCTACCCGGTGGTGGTCAAGGCGCAGGTGCGCGTGGGCGGGCGCGGCAAAGCCGGCGGCATTCAGATCGCCAAAGACGCCGCTGAGGTGCGCCACCACGCCGGCAACATCCTCGGCATGGACATCAAAGGTCACATCGTGCGCCGCCTGTGGATCGAACAAGCCAGCAATATCGCCGAGGAGTATTATGCCTCGTTCACGCTGGATCGCAGCAAGAAGCAGCACTTAGGGATGCTCTCGGCGCAGGGCGGCGTGGACATCGAAGAGGTGGCCGCCAAGAACCCCGAGGCCATCGCCACGATCCACGTTGACCCGGTGGACGGGCTGGACGAAGCGACCACCCGCGCATGGGTGAAGGCGGCCAAGCTGAACCCCATCGCCGAAGAGGGGGCGGTGGCGCTGCTGCAAAAGCTCTACACCTGCTACATCGAAGGCGACTGCACCCTAGCGGAGATCAACCCGCTGATCTTGACGCCGCAGGGGCGCGTCCACGCGCTGGATGCAAAAGTCAGCCTTGACGAAGCTGCTGCCTATCGCCATCCCGAATGGGCGGAGTTCGAAGGCATGGAGAGCCTCGACGAGCGCGAGCGCGCCGCGCAGGAGAAAGACCTGCAATACGTGGGGTTGGAAGGCACGGTCGGGATCATCGCCAACGGCGCAGGCCTCGCCATGAGCACGGTTGACATCGTCAACCAAGTGGGCGGTGCGCCTGCCAACTTCCTCGACATCGGCGGCGGCGCGAACGCTGACCGCATGGTCGACGCGCTGACCGTTATCAACGGCGACCCAAACGTCAAGGTAATCTTCATCAACATCTTTGGCGGCATCACCCGCTGCGATGAGGTGGCCAACGGCATCATTCAGGCGCTCAGCCGCGTGCAGATGAGCGCGCCGCTGGTCGTCCGCTTGGATGGCACGAACGCCGCTGAAGGCCGCGCGATCCTCGAAGCCCACCAGAGCGACCGACTGCGCATGATTCCTGATATGCTGACCGCTGCGAAAACCGCTGTAGAGATGGCAGGAGCGTGAGAGATGGCTGTATTTCTGACTGAGAAGAACCGCGTTGCGGTGGCCGGGTTGACGGGCAAGCAGGGCACGTTCTACGGCCTGCGCAACCGCGCCTATGGGACGAACATCGTCGCTGGAACCAGCCCGAACAAAGCAGGCACGACGGTTGAGGGCATTCCGGTTTACGCCACGATGAAGGAAGCTGTTGAGAAAGAACAGGCCGACACCGCCTTCATCATCGTCCCGGCCAGCGTGGCCGCCGCAAGCATCCTTGAGGCGGCGGAGGCGGGCATCGGCTTCATCGTCTGCGTGACGGAGCACATCCCCGCGCATGAGCAAGCCCGCGTCTACAACATCCTGAAGCGCCACTACCCGACTACGCGCCTGCTGGGGCCGAACTGCGCGGGCATCCTCAGCCCGGGCAAGGCCAACATCGGCTTCACGCCGTCTGAGGTGGCGCTGCCGGGCGGGCCGGTGGGCATCGTCAGCCGCAGCGGCACGCTGGCCTATCAGGCGCTGTATGAGCTGACGGTGGCGGGCATCGGCCAGACGACGTGTGTCGGCATCGGCGGCGACCCCGTCCCGGGCACGAGCTTCATCGACGCGCTGGAGGCCTTCCAAGCAGACCCTGAGACGGAAGCCATCGTGATGATCGGCGAGATCGGCGGGACGGCTGAAGAAGAGGCCGCGGACTACATCCGTGAGCACGTGACGAAGCCCGTTGTGGCCTACATCGCCGGGGTGACGGCCCCGCCCGGCAAGAAGATGGGTCACGCGGGCGCGATCGTCAGCGGCAACAAGGGGACGGCCAAAGGCAAGATGGCCGCGCTAGAAGCGGTCGGCGCACGCGTGGCGCAAAACCCGACCGAAATCGGCGGCCTCGTGGCGCAGGCGCTGGGGCGCTAGCTGCCCATTCGATCAGCAATCAAACGCGGGGCACGGCGCGCCGTGCCCCACATTTTTTGTCACCCTGTGATGGAAGCCGCAGCGCGCTGGCTTTCCAACCACGCAAGCGCCAGCTGCGGGTCGTGGAAGAATTGGAGCGTGATGTTATTTCTCTGAAACCGCACGAGGTTGCTCAAGAAGAGCGCCATTAAGCGGTTGGGCAGCGTGTTGTTGACGAGAAGCGCGAAGTAGTACTTTCGAGTTTTGGGGAAAGAACTAAATCGATTTTTCGTGTCTTGGCGAATGTGGCTTGTGAGGCCTTGCAGGTTCCGAAGGTCAGCGAGCAGACAGAAAGGGTCATCGTTCGCATGCGCTGCGAAGATGTCATCCGTGGCTTGCTCGGCGTGCCTCAACGCCTCGCGCGAGACAACCCCCGAAAAGATCTGAACTGGTATGTTGTTGTCTGAATTGTACCAACGCGTTCCGTCAGGATATTCTTTCACTAGGGAAAAATCTGAGGGATACATCAATGCACCTCACTGACCAAAATAATCTTTGTATTTCTTAGGGATGAAACATACTGCGATGCCAAAATAAACAATAAATAGGCTTTCCTATCAAAACGCCCCGACCCGCGCTGCTGTTGAATTGCTTAATCCGTTAAAAATATCATAAATAAGAATCAATGCTTTGTCAACTGTTTTGGCGGCATGCGAGTGTCTGAAGATAAGCAGAAGTGATAGGCCTCACCCCTAAATCCCCCTTCGAAGTGACCTGCCCCGCGGTCACCCGTGGAGCGGGGCAACGGTCGTCACCTCGGCCTCTGGCGATCTTCCTCAGCTCTTGATGAATTTCTAACGTCTCTCCGATGCTGGTGTCTACCGCCTTTTATATAAATGCTGGTA
>CALDYP010000040.1 GCA_937944445.1 uncultured Anaerolineae bacterium | reverse complement strand
CACCTTCAACGGCACCAACGACATCCCCTCCATCCTCCTCACCCCCGTCGCCGTCACCAAAGACAACATCGCTGAGACCGTCATCGCCGATGGCTTCCGCACGTGGGAAGAAATCTGCGTCGGCGAGTTCGCCCAGTTCTGTCCAGCGGATCGCTAGGCGCGGGGCGGCTCATCAGCTTGTCATCTGAGTTTGCGGGGCGCAGCAGTCGCTGCGCCCCCTTCAATAGCAGCAGATTGGAGGCAATCAGCATCGTGGAGACCATCCTTGAACTGAAAGGCGTTTCGAAGAGCTTCGGGGCTGTTCAAGCGCTCAACAACGTAGACTTTCGCGCCAACCTCGGCGAGGTGATGGCGCTGGTGGGCGACAACGGCGCGGGCAAGTCCACGCTCATCAAGGGTGTGGCGGGCATCTACCCGTTCGACAGCGGGGATTACATCTTCGAAGGGCGCAAGGTCAACGTGCATGGCCCGCGCGACGCTGCCGCGCTAGGGATCGAAGTCGTCTACCAAGATTTGGCGCTGGCAGACAATTTGGACGTCGTCGCCAATATGTTCTTGGGGCGCGAACGGCTCGACCGCTTGGGTCGCCTCGACGAGATCAGCATGGAACAGGCCTGCATCGACACGCTCTCCTCGCTGGCGGTGACGACACTGCGCAGCGTGCGCCTGCCGGTGCGCTCGCTCTCTGGCGGGCAGCGCCAATCCATTGCTGTAGCCAAAGCCGTCATGTGGAACTCGAAAGTGGTCATCCTTGACGAGCCGACCGCCGCGCTAGGCGTCGCGCAGACGCGCCAAGTGCTCGACCTTGTGCGCCGCCTCGCCGACAAAGGCCTTGCCGTCATCCTCATCTCGCACAACCTACACGACATCTTCGAAGTAGCCGACCGCATTACCGTGCTGCGGCTCGGTTACCTCGTGCGCGAGATGGCCGTCAAAGAGACCTCCTATGAAGAAGTCGTCAAAGAGATGACAGCGGGCAAACTCAGCCATGTGCCGGGGATGAAAGAATCATGACGACCCCTGAAGACATCACAGTTGAAAGCGCCTTACAGAAGAGCAAGCGCACCCTCACCGCCAGCGAATACATCAGCAGCTACTTCCAGCGCGTGCGCAGCGGCGACCTCGGCAGCCTGCCGATCATCATCGGCTTGATCATCATCGCGATCCTCTTCCAATCGGCCAACAGCAACTTCCTCACGCCGCGCAACCTCGTGAACCTCTTCGTGCAGATGTCGATCTTCACGGTCATCGGCTACGGGGTCGTGTTCGTGCTGCTGCTGGGCGAGATCGACTTGTCCGTTGGCTACGTGGCGGGGGTGTCCGCTGTGGTGACGGGGCAGCTTTTGGCCCGTCCGATCCTCATTCCGCCTGAGCTGCAAGCGCTGGCTGACCTGATCAACGGCGGCAGCTTGTCGTATGAAGTGCCGTGGTACTTGGCGGTGGCCTGTTCGTTGGGGGTGGCGACGCTCATCGGGCTGCTGCAAGGCGGCCTCATCACCCTGTTTCAACTGCCGTCGTTCATCGTCACGGTGGGCGGGCAGCTCGCGTGGAACGGCGTCGTGCTGCTGCTGATGGGCGGCGCAGGCACGGTCAACATGCGCAACCCCACCATTCGCGGCATTACGCAGTCCTTCTTCCCCGCAGAGTGGGGTTACGCGCTGGGGGCGATTGTCGTCATCGTCTACGTGCTCTTTGAGGCCTACCAGTACCGCTCACGGTCACGCGCGGGGCTGAGCGTGAAGCCCATCCCGATTGTTGCGCTGCAAGGGCTGGCGCTGGGGGTGATGGTGTTCGCGTTCATCTACGTCTGCAACCAAGACCGCGGCCTGCCCTTCGTCGGCGTGCTGGTGCTGGTGTTGATGGCCGTCCTGACCTACCTCACGACGCAGACCAAGTTCGGGCGCTACTTGTTCGCAGTGGGCGGCAACCGTGAAGCCGCGCGCCGCGCCGGCATCTCGGTGGAGCGCATCCGTCTGATGGGCTTCGTCATGTGCAGCCTGTTGGCGGGCATGGGCGGTTTGATCCTCGTCTCGCGGCTCGGCTCGGTCGCGCCGGATGCGGGCGGCGGCCAACTGCTGCTGAACTCGCTGGCGGCCCCGGTCATCGGCGGGACGAGCCTCTACGGCGGCAGCGGGCGCATCTCCAGCGCGTTCTTCGGCGCGTTGGTCATCGCCGCTGTCGACAACGGCATGTTCCTGCTGGGGCTAGGGGCTGGCCAGCGCTTGATCCTCACCGCGATTGTGTTGATCGCTGCGGTGATCGTGGACGCGCTCTCGCGCCGCACCCGTGAACGCTCTGGCATTCGTTAGTCACACAGGAGACCTACATCATGTACGATCCAAAACCAGAACACAAATTCACGTTTGGCTTGTGGACGGTGGGCAACATCGGGCGCGACCCCTTCGGTCAGCCCACCCGTGACGCGCTCAGCCCTGCGCAGATCGTTCGGCTGCTGGGCGAGGTCGGAGCGTATGGCGTCAACTACCACGACAACGATCTGATCCCCATCGACGCTGACGAAGCCCAAGCCGCCCAGATCACCCGCGAGTTCAAACAAGCGCTGAGCGATACCGGCCTCAAAGTCCCGATGGCCACCACGAACCTGTTCGCTGATCCAGTCTTCAAAGACGGCGCGTTCACCTCGAACAACCCCAAAGTCCGCGCCTATGCCCTGCAGAAGGTCATGCGCAGCATCGACCTCGGCGTAGAGTTGGGGGCGGAAGTCTACGTCTTCTGGGGCGGGCGCGAAGGCACAGAGACCGACGCGAGCAAGAACCCGCTCGACGCCATCAAGCGCTTCCGCGAGGCGCTCAACTTCCTCTGTGAGTACGTCATCGACAACGGCTATAACCTCAAGTTCGCGCTGGAGCCGAAGCCCAACGAGCCGCGCGGCGACATCTTCCAGCCGACGGTGGGGCACATGCTGGCCTTCATCGAAACGCTCGATCACCCGGAGATGGTCGGCCTCAACCCTGAAGTGGCCCACGAGCACATGGCCGGGCTGAACTTCCTGCACGCCATCGCCCAAGCATGGGACGCGGGCAAGCTCTTCCATATCGACTTGAACGATCAGATGTTTGGCCGCTACGACCAAGACTTCCGCTTCGGCTCGGCCATGCTCAAGCAGGCCTTCTTCGTCGTCAAGTTCCTAGAAGACGTCGGCTATCAAGGGATGCGCCACTTTGACGCGCACGCCTACCGCACCGAGGACTACGAGGGCGTGAAGTGGTTCGCGCGCGGCTGCATGCGCACGTACTTGATCCTCAAGGAGAAAGCCCAGCGCTTCAACCAAGACCCTGAAATTCAAGCGCTGCTGGCCGAGATCAACGCGGCGGATCCGTCGTTGGACTACCTCGCGCAAGGCTACAGCCGCGAGACCGCCAACCGCCTAAAAGCCGAGGCGTTCGACCGCGTGGGCATCGGCCAGCGCGGCCTGCCTTACGAGCACCTCGACCAACTGACGGTTGAGCTGCTGCTCGGCGTGCGCTAGCGCCCACAAAGGAGCTTAAGATGCGCTACGTATTGGGCGTTGACGTCAGCACGACCGGGGCGAAAGCCCTGCTGATCGACGAGCGCGGGGCGGTGATCGACGCGCAGAACACCGCGCTGACGCTCCAACAGCCGCAGCCGCTGTGGAGCGAACAGAACCCTGATGAGTGGTGGCAAGGGGCGGTGGCGTCGATCCGCGCCGTCACCCAGCGCCACCCAGACAAGCCCATCGCCGCCGTCGGCCTCACGGGGCAGATGCACGGCCTCACCTTGCTGGACTCAGAGGGGCAGGTGCTGCGCCCGGCCATCCTGTGGAACGATCAGCGCACGCAGGCTCAATGCGATGAAATTACGGCTAAGGTCGGCTTTGAGCGCCTCATCCAGCTGACGGGCAACCGCGCCCTGACCGGCTTCACCGCCCCCAAGATCCTGTGGGTGCGCGAGCACGAGCCAGAGGTCTACCGCCGCATCGCCCACATCCTGCTGCCGAAGGACTACCTGCGCTACAAGCTGACCGGCCAAACCGCCAGCGAGATGTCTGACTCCGCGGGGACGTCCCTGCTGGACGTCGCCAACCGTCGCTGGTCGCAGGAGGTGCTCGACGCGCTCGACATTCCGCGCGCGTGGCTGCCACAGCTCTACGAAGGGACAGAGGTCACCGGCGCGATCACCGACGAGGCGGCCAACCTGACCGGCCTGCCAGCAGGCACGCCCGTCGTGGGCGGTGGGGGCGACCAAGCCGCGGGCGCAGTCGGCGTGGGGGCGGTGCGCCCAGACGTGATCGGCCTCTCCGTCGGCACGTCGGGCGTCGTGTTCGCCCCGCTCAGCCAGTACGCCTACGAGCCAGAAGGGCGCTTGCACGCTTTCTGCCACGCGCTGCCCAACGCATGGCACTTCATGGGCGTCATGCTGAGTGCTGCGGGCAGCCTCCAGTGGTATCACGACACGCTCACGCCGGACGTGTCGTTCGACGCGCTGATGCAAGAAGCCGCCCAAGCTCCTGCTGGCTGCGAGGGGCTGCGCTTCTTGCCCTACCTGACCGGTGAGCGCACCCCCCACCCTGACCCGCTGGCACGCGGCGGCTTCATCGGCTTGACGGCCCGCCACACCCGCGCCCACCTCACCCGCGCCGTGTTGGAGGGGGTGGCGTTCGGCCTGCGCGACTGCTTTGAACTGATCCGCGCGGTGGGCATCCCGGCGAACGCCGTCGCGCGCATCGGCGGCGGCGGCGCGCGCTCGCTGCTGTGGCGGCAGATCATCGCGGATGTGATCGGCATGCCGGTGACCAGCGTCAACACGACAGAAGGCGCGGCGTTCGGGGCGGCGCTGCTGGCCGCGGTGGGCGTCGGCCTTTACCCCGACGCAGCCAGCGCGTGCGCGGCGTGCATCACCACAACCGAGGTCGTCGAACCGAGCGCCGAGGCCGCCGCCTACGAGCAGCCCTACCGCGAATACGTCGCGCTCTACCCAGCCATCCGCCCCGTGCTGTGGGGGTGAACAGCGGGGCAGGGCACACCGTAAGGGGCATGGCGTGCCATGCCCCTATATAGATTACACTCTGTTTACAACTGCTTACGCAGAACTTACGCTGCGGCTATACTCCTCTTACACCTCCTGCGCATCTTAGTATGTGTAAAAACACAGCACAACTGAGAGATGAGGAGGTTCACATGCTGCGTAAACCGTTTGCAGTGCTCGCATTCGTGGCAGTGTTCATGGTCGGACTGGCGGTCGGTTGGCCATTTGCCAGCCAAGCGCTAACGGACACGCCCGCCCAAGCAGACATTCAACTTCAGACCGCTGAAGACACCCCCACGCCCATCATGACCGCCGCCGGCGAGGTCTACCAGCGCGTTGCGCCCTCTGTCGTGGCCATCTCGACCTATGGCAATCGACGCAGCGTCAACATGATGGAGCAGGGCATCCCGTTCGGCTTCCCGGATAACTTCTTCTTCCCCTTCCCTCAAACGCCCCCCTCGCGCGGCAACCAAGGGCCAACCCCTGACCTCGTGCCGTTGGGCGCGGGCAGCGGCTTCGTCGTCACTACGGACGGCCACATCGTCACCAACGCCCATGTGATCGACGGCGCACAGCGGATCGAGGTGAACTTCCTCGATGGAACCATCGCCCGTGCGGAGGTGGTCGGCGTGGATGAGTCATCCGATATTGCCGTCCTGCGCGTGAACGTTGACCCGGCGCTGCTGCAACCCGTCACCTTCGCCAACAGCGACCAACTGCTCATCGGCGAGCGCGTGCTGGCCATCGGCAGCCCCTTCGGCCAGCGCTGGACGCTGACCGAGGGCATCATCAGCGCGCTGGATCGCTCGATCTCCAGCTTGACGCAGTTCTCCATCGGCGGCGTCATCCAGACCGACGCGGCCATCAACCCCGGCAACAGCGGCGGCCCGCTGCTCAACATGCAGGGGCAGGTGATCGGCGTCAACTCGCAGATCAGCACCCGTTCGGGCGCGTTCTCAGGGATCGGCTACGCCGTGCCGTCGAACCTCGTCCGCAGCGTGGCCGAGCGCTTGATTGAGGATGGGCGCGTCGAGTACAGCTTCTTGGGCATCAGCGGGACGGACGTCAGCCTTGCGATCATCGAACAGTTCAACCTGCCGGCCAACTTCCGCGGCGTGGTCGTGCGCGAGGTGACCAACAACAGCCCTGCCGACGCTGCCGGCCTACGCCCATCGGGTCAGCTCGTCCTCGCGGATGGGCTGCTCGTCCCTGAGACGGCAGACATCATCACCCACATCAACGACACCCGCCTGACGAGCATCGCCGACTTGATCAAGTATCTGGCGACTGAAACGCGCCCCGGCGACCGCGTGACGCTCACGGTGCTGCGCAACGGCAGCGAGACGCTCACGCTCGACGTGACGCTGACCGGCCGCCCATCGTAGCAATCAACGCGCGGGCACACTGTGGGGCGGCTCTCGTTGAGTCGCCCCGTGTGTTTTTATCCCCCGCGCGTCACCTGCTGCGGCAGGCCGAGGTTGAAGGTCACTCGCAGCTCGTGCATGAAGCGCAGGCTGAGCAGGTTCAGCAGCGCAACGCCGCTGCGGTTCACGAGGTTGTTCTCAAAGTTGATGAAGCGGTAACCGCTGTTGCGCAGGTGGACGAGATCGCCCTCAAGGCCATACTCTGGCAGGTGACGCGCCGCCAGCCACACGTTGATGAGCGGCGCTTGATACGCCTCTGCAACGTCGGCGATGATGTTGTTGTACTGCAAGCTGCGCGCGTAAAAGCGATGACGCGGGTGGCTGCTAAAGGTCATCAGCACCGGGATCACGCCTTGATCGATGCTGATCTGAACGATGCGGGCGACGTTCTCGCGGTAGTCGTTGGGCGCGTTGATGATGAGGTCGTTCGGCCCGAACATGATGAAGGCGGCAATCGGGTTCGCGGTGCGGTATTCACACAGCAGCGGCGTCTCGTTGGCGGCACAGCCGCGCCCTGCCAGCAGCGAATCGTGCACGCCGTAGGTGCTCAGGCCGCGCTGCACGGCGATGCTCCAGCGCATGTTTGGCCCAAAGAAACGGATGTCCGGCTCTAAAAAGTCAAACGCCCCCAGCCGGTAGTTGGTCTGGCGCATCGGCAGCAAGTACCATTCGCTGTTCAGCAAGCTGTCGCCGACGCGCGTCACAGCGGCAGGGTTGCGCCCGCGGGTGCGCCCACGCTCATACACCTCGCGCATGGCGTCGCTTAAGCGCGGCATGATCGGCAGCCCATAGAGGCGCGCTTCCTCTGGGTTGACGATGCGCGCCGGGTCGCCGTCCAGCGTCCACCAGTTTTCAGACACCATCGTGAACACGTCCAGCCCGGGGCGGAAGTGCATGGCATGCGCCTCAACCCAGCCGTCAATCACGATCAAGCCGTCATCGCGCACCTGCCACACGTGCAGCCAGTTGCCCAGCCGGTTTCGCTCCATGATGTTGACGAGCTGGCCGGGCAGCAACGTGCCGATGCGCTCGAAGCTGTAGCCCGGCCCCGCGAACAGGCCGGTGTTGAAGCGCGGCGTTGTGAGCGTCACTGCTGTGAGGTCTTGCGCCCAGAACGGCAGCGCCAGCACATAGCTCAGCAGCAGCGCCCACCCCAGCCGACGCATCCGCTAGTCCCCCGCGCCCACAGCTTTCAAGCGGTTGAGCCGCGGCATCTGCACGGCCCACACCAGCAGCGGCAGGCCTGCCACCAGCGCCGTGCCGAACAAGATCGTTTGCATCCCGTCGATCCCGAGCACATCCACCAACGCCCCGTGCGCCAGCGTGCTGAGGATCGTCGCGGCGTAGAAGAAGGCGTAGTCGATCGAGAACATTCGCCCGAGATAGGCGTCGGGCGTCTGCCGCTGCACCATGACCGAGCTGAACGTCCAGTTGATCGAGCCGCCCACCCCGCGAATCAGCACGGCGAAGGCCAAGAACGCCAGCGACCCCGCCACGCCCATCAGCCACCACGCGCTGAACGAGAAGACAAAGCCCATCAGCACGAACCAGCGCATCCGCGCGATGCTGCCGTTGTTCCAGCGGTTGATGATCAACGGGCCGAAGAACGCCCCCACCCCGAACACGGCGTAGAGGATGCTCAGGGACAGCTCGCCGCGGTTGCCCACGATGAACACTTGCGTTGCGAGCACCGCGAGCAGTGTGTCTACGTTGCCCAGCGAGGTGGCCCCCTTGACGAGCAGCGTCCAGATGAGCGAAGGATGCCGCCGCAAGAAGCGCACTCCATCGGCGAAGGTGGTCTGTTCTTTGGGCTTGTCGGTAGCGGCGCGGCGGCGCATCGGGTCGTACACGATCGACGACGTGAGCACGCCCGCCAGCAGGAAAGTCAGCGCGTTGACCGTCAGCGCCGCGGTGGGGCCAAAGCTCGCCGTGAAGAGGCCGCCCGCTGCCGCGCCAATCGCCAACATAGCCGACCACGTGACGTTTAGCAGCGTGTTGCCGTAGATCAAGTCCTCATCGCGCAGCAGGCTGGGCAAGATGGCGCTCTGGGCCGGCTCAAACAGCGCGGACATCACCGCTTGCGCAGTCGACACGACGTACACCAACCACAGCAGATCAGGCGTGTCCACTAGCAAGAACAGCGGGATGATCAACGCGCGCGACAAGTTGCTGACCACCAGCACATGCTTGCGGTTGTAGCGATCCGTGATGACGCCCACCTGCGCCGAGAGCAGCAGCGGCGGCACAAAGCGCGACAAAAAGAACAAGCTCAACGCCAGCCCAGAGCCGCCGCTCAACGCGGCCACCAACGTAGACAGCACCACCGTCCCGAACCAATCGCCCGTCAAGCTGACGACCTGCGCCAGCCACAGCTTCGCATATTGTGGGTTGCCCCGCAGCACTGCCCCGTATCGTCTCATCATTCACGCAATCGCAAAAGGTTTGAACCAAGTATAGCCCAACCTCGTACAATGGGCTATATTCGGGCAGCTCAAGGCCTCAGGAAGCCAGCTAGAGGGCTTTCCGCCTGTGCCATCAACCATAAGGAACACACATGCTAGAAGAACTGCTGCGCGTGCTGCTGCTGGCCGTGGTGCAAGGCATCACGGAGTTCCTGCCGATTTCATCCACTGGCCATCTGATTGTGCTGGGGCGCGTCGTAGCCCTCAGCGACGCCTACAGCGGCACGTTCGAGATCTTCATCCAAGTCGGGTCTGTGGTCGCGGTGGTGCTGTTCTACTGGGCGGAGCTGTGGCAGCAGGCACGCACCGTCCACCGTGACGCCAGCGTGCGCGCCCTGTGGGTGAAGCTGCTCATCGCGTTCGTCCCGGCGGCGGGCATCGGCCTGCTGTTCGCCGATTGGATCGAAGCGAATTTGTTCAACAGCCGCAACGTCGCGCTGGCGCTTATCGTAGGGGGGGCGCTCTTCATCGTCGTGGAGCGACTGCGGCCCTCGCCGAACGATGCGCGCGCGCGCGACGCGATCATGGCCGACCTACGGACGGTCACCTACCGCCAAGCGCTGATCGTCGGGCTGTGGCAGATTTTGGCGCTGTTTCCGGGCATGTCGCGCTCTGGCATGACGATCATCGGCGGGCTGCTCAGCGGCCTCCAGCGCGCCACTGCCACCCTCTTCACCTTCTACCTTGCCATCCCGACGTTGGGAATTGCTACCGTGTACTCGCTGGTGCGCGGGCTGAGCCGCATCCCAAGCAGCGATCTAGTGTATCTGTTCGTCGGGGCGGTGATCGCGGGGATCGTGTCGTATGTGTCGATCGCGTGGCTGCTGCGCTACGTGAGCCGCAACACATTCATCCCGTTCGGCGTCTACCGCATCGGGCTGGGGCTGCTCATCCTCGCGCTGGTGGCGGGCGGCGCACTGCCCAGCTAATTTGTGACGACAATCGTGATGTCGCCGCGGTTGTTCACCTCACTGATTTCGGGCACTTGGTTGTTGGGGTCGACGTCCACGCGGATGTTGTACGTGCCCGGCCCGCTGAAGGTAAGCTGCCGCTGAAGCACCACGCTCTGCCCTTGCTGTAGGCCGCTCACCGCGCCCAGATCGAGCGGCGCGCCGTTGTCGATGCGAATCGTCGCGTTGAACGCGCCGGCTGGCCCCAGTCCAGCATTTGTTACCGTGACGGAGAACGTCTCGGTCACGCTGCCGCCGCTCAACGTGAGGGGCGTACGCGCGAAGATGCTGGTCACAACTAGATCCGGCAGCGGGGGCGGCACGGTTGCCGCGGGGATGGCCGGCGTGTTCGTCGGCACGAACGGCGTCAGCGTAGGGGCTGGCGTAGGCGGCGGGATGTTGGGCGTCGGCGTAGCAGCCTGTTCAATCGGCACGTTAAAACAGTTGCCTGTGATCGTCACAACGGTGTTAGAGACCCAGCCGATGCGCGACCCCACGCTGACCTTCCACCACGAGTTATCCGGCAGGCGGGCGATCACCGGCGCAAGCGTGCTCGCGGGCAGCGTCGTCAGGATGTTGTTCTGGGTGGTGGTGGGCGTGCTGCGCAGGTTGACGCCGGAGTTGGTCACGATGCGGCACACGCCATCCGGCGGGATGACCAGTCCGCCGCCACCCCCACCAGCGCTGCCCCCACCCCCGCCCGGCAGCGGCAGCGGCGTCGGCTGGGCAGCTTGGTTGACGACGACGATCTGCAAATCCGCCGGCGCGCTGGCCACCACCCCACGGAAGGCCTGCACGCGCAAGTTGACGGGGCCAACCGCGCGCGGCGTGAAGTCGAGCGTGGCGGTGAACGTCGTGTCGCCCGCGGGCGATGTCGAGGAAACGGTCTTGACGGGGCTGCCGTTGGCGAACAACTGAATCCGCGTCACGCCTTCTGGGCTGGTGGCGCGCGCTTCTACGAACAGCGGTTGATTGACGGGGAACTGTGCGCCGTTCTGCGGTGAGAGAATCGTCACCTCTGGCGGATTGGCCGCGCCGGCGAACACTGTGGGCGTCGGCGGAATTCGCGTCGGCTGTGCGGGCGCAGCGCCCAAGTTGCACGCCGCCCCGATCATCACCACATAGATCAACCGCAGAATTGCGCCACGCATGATTAGCTGCTAATCGGCTCTTTGTAGATGATGTAGCGACCCATATCGTCGCCTTTTGCGATGCAGGTTTCCATATCTACCTTGAACTCCTGCCCACCAGACACCCAGCGCAGGCCTTCTTGCAGCAGGCCCTGCCCTACGTAACACACCGCGCGATCCGCCTTGCGTTCCCAGCACATCGGGCAGCGCTCCAGCGTGTAGATGATGCGGTCGGAGCCTTCTTCCGTCACGTGGGAGATTTGATCGCTAAATTGCATGAAGATGTTGGCCATCGCTGGCACGCCGATGCGCAGCTTGGCGTTGAGCGGCAGCACTTTGAAGGCTAGATCCCCCACGCCAGCCAGCGCCCCGAACGCCCGCAAGCCCTGCGCAAACGTCGCGCGGCCCGCCCGCAGCGCCAACCCACGTGCCCCGCGCGGCCCATACATCTCATCCAACGCCACATTGATCGCCGTATAATCGGCAAAGTCGAATTCTTTATCGAGATTGTCAGGTGGGAAATTGTCGATGAGTTCTGACAAGCCTGCTAGGTGCAGAATCGCCCGCAGACCGTTGTCACCCATGACATCTTGCATCGCCTCCAGCGTGATGCGAGCAAATTTGTTCGGGTAGTAAAAACCTGACTTTTTTCTCTCTGCAGGCATTTGCCCCGCCTCCGATCATTCAGCGCACAGGTGCGATGCAAGCAGGCATCGCGCAGTAGAAGTAAACGCAACAGTGGCAATTGTAGCCACAAGCAGTCGTTCTAGCAAATGTCAAACGTCCCTCATGCGGGCATCACCGGCACAGGGAACTCGTCTGCGGGCTGCGTTTGTGGCAGCCGACCGCGCATGCTCCATGCGGTGGTGGCCACGATCTCGACCGGCACGAGCTGGCCGCGCAGGTCGCCCTCCGCTTCAAAGAACACCAGCTTATTCTGCGGCGTGCGCCCCGCCCACTTGCCCCTGTTCTGCTCCTCTACCAGCACTTCCACTGTCGTGCCCAACCAGCGCTCGTTGATCTTGAGCGACACTTGTTCCTGCAGAGCTTCGATCATCGCGTGGCGGCGCTCTTTTTCCTCTTGCGGAACATCGTCAGCCATGCGCCGCTCGCTGACGGTGTTCGGGCGCGGGCTGTACTTGGCCAGATGCACCTTGTCGAGCTTCAATTCCTCCAAGATGCGATACGTCCCCATGAACTGTGCCTCGGTCTCGCCACAGAAACCGACGATTACATCCGTGTGGATCGCCACATCCGGGATGATCTGGCGAATGCGGTCGATCAAGCGGCGGTATTCATCGACCGTGTAGCCGCGCTTCATCCGCGCCAACACCTCGTCATCGCCCGCTTGGATCGGCACTTCGATCTGCGGCATCAGGCGCGGCAGCTCAGCCACGGTGCGCAGGATGCGCTCAGACATCCAGTTCGGGTGGCTCGTCAAGAAGCGCACGCGCTGCACGCCGTGCTCTTCCGCCACATCGTGGACGATCCGCAGCAGATCGGCCAAATCCGGCCCATCAGGGATGTCCTTGCCGTAGCGGTCAACGATCTGGCCGAGCAGCGTCACCTCTTTGACCCCTTGCTGCGCGAGGCTGCGCACGTGCGCCACGATCTCGCCGACGCTGCGGCTGCGCTCCACCCCGCGGCGAAAAGGGATGATGCAGAACGTGCAAGCGTGCGAGCAGCCGTACACGACGGGCACATGCGCGCTCACCAGCCGCCCCTGCTCGTGCAGCGGCAGCAGAATTTCCCCGTCCTGAAGAGCGTCGCGGCGTTCGCGCTGCTGGCGGTCAGCGGCGACGTAGGCCAGCTCCTCCTCGCGAGAGAGCAAGAAGTCTACCATCGGCTGCGGCTCAGAGGGGGCCATAAACACGTCCACGTAGGGCAGGCGCTTGCGCAGGTGCAGCGGGTCTTTGACCCCTACGAGGCAGCCCATCACCCCAATAATACGGTGGGGGTCTTTTTCTTTCAGCTTGGCCATCTGCCCAAGTCGGCCATATGCTTTGTCCTCGGCCTGCTGGCGCACCACGCAGGTGTTGACCACCATGATGTCCGCGGCGTCGGGGTCGTCGGTGGCGTGATGCCCCAACCGTTCCAATTCGCTGGCCAGCCGCTGCGAGTCTGCCGCGTTCATCTGGCAGCCCATCGTCCAAATGTGATACTTCATGGTTTAAATTCCATCGCTTAAGGTACGCGGGCTATTGTAACGGAGAGAGTGGGTTAGCGTCAATTTTGTAAGGTTGATGTTAACGGCACGCGGGCGTCCTCTCCGTCGGGCAGGGACGCGACCTGTCGCGTCCGTTGGGGAGCCTCATCCCCCATCCCTTTCGCCGTCGAGAAAGACCACAGAAAAACGGACAGGGCAGG
>CALDYP010000039.1 GCA_937944445.1 uncultured Anaerolineae bacterium | reverse complement strand
CCAACCCCCTTCTCCGAGGACAGGGCAGGCCCTGTAGGGACGCGACCTGTCGCGTCCGTGAGGCCCCAACCTGTCGCGTCCGTCGGGGGCCTCAACCCCCAACAACCCGCACAAAGAAACGGCGCAAAATTGATACAACCTGCCTAATGGCTAACTGCTTGCGGAGGGAGTGGGCGCTCGTTATAATCTTCAGTGTTGTTACAGATTGAGGCATCGCATGTTCAACGTCGTCGTCAGCAAGAAGGCCAAGAAGCACCACCCAACGCGCTAGTTCGGGTCGTTGCCGCTTGCAGACGCACACACAAGCCAACCACAACCGCCCGAACATCGGGCGGTTTTTTGTTGAACAGGGATTGAGTCAAATGATCGTCGTTCACATCAGCAAGAAGCAGAGCAAGAAGCGCCGCGCCGCACGAGGGGTATCGTCTGGCTAGTCTGTGCTGCCTGAGTGTTGAGGAAGCTGACCGCCGCCGGAAGATACCGCGCGGCGGTTTTTTTGTGTGTTCGTCGAATTTGTTCACGTAAGGAGATACCAACCATGATCACCGCCACCGCCACTTGTCCCGTTTGTGACGCCGACGTGCGCCTGCCCGCCGACGTGATGGAGAACGAACTCATCACGTGCCAAGACTGCGGCAGCGAGTTGGAAGTCCTCTCGCTTGACCCGCTGCAGCTCGTCGAAGCGCCTGAGACCGAAGAAGACTGGGGAGAGTAAGCCGTATGCCGCGCGTCGCCGTCCTCGTCACCCACATCCGCCCGGAGGAGAAGCTGCTCATCGCGGAGCTGCAAGCCCTCGGCGTGCAGACGGATGTCATCCTCGACCGTGATTTCAACTTTGACTTGACCGGCAGCGCCGAACAGCTCGCGCCGTCGGGCGTCCCGTGGGGCGCTTACGACGTGGTGCTGGAGCGCTGCGTCAGCACCAGCCGCGGCACGTATGCGCTGGCCATCCTGAACACGTGGGGCGTCCGCACGGTGAACACGTTCCACACAGCGCGCCTGTGCGAGAACAAGCTGCTCACCACGCTGGCGCTGGCGCAGGCCGGCGTGCCGCAGCCCGAAGCGCGCGTCGCCTTCACGCCCGAGGCGGCGCTGACTGCGCTGGACGCGCTGACGTACCCCGCTGTGCTCAAGCCGATCACCGGCAGTTGGGGGCGGCTGCTGGCCCGCGTCTCGGATCGTGACAGCGCCGAGGCCATCCTCGAGCACCGCCAGACGCTGGGCGGCTACGAGCAGCACATCTACTACGCGCAGGAATACGTCCGCAAGCCGCAGCGCGACATCCGCGCGTTCGTCGTGGGCGAGCGCACGATCTGCGCGATCTACCGCACGTCGGCGCACTGGATCACTAACACGGCGCGCGGCGGCGCGGCCAGCAACTGCCCCGTCACGCCGGAGCTAGACGCGCTGTGCCAACGGGCGGCGCAGGCCGTAGGCGGCGGCGTGTTGGCGCTGGACGTCTTCGAAGACCCTGAGCGCGGCCTGCTGGTGAACGAGATCAACCACACGATGGAGTTCCGCAACAGCAGCGCCCCGACCGGCGTGAACATCGCGGCGGAAGTCGCGGCCTACGTGCTGGCACAAGCGAGGGTGACCGCATGACGATCACCGTTGGCATCGTCGGCGGCAGCGGCTACACCGGCGGGGAACTGTTGCGGCTGCTGCACGATCACCCGCACGTGACCGTGACCCAAGTCACCAGCCGCGAGCACGTCGGGCACTACGTCTACAGCGTGCACCCGCACCTGCGCAGCGCGACCGCGCTTCAGTTCATCCACCCCGACGCGCTCCAGCCGTGCGATCTGCTGTTCTTGTGCCTGCCGCACGGCACAGCCGCCCGCCAGATCGAGCGCTACGCAGCGCTGGCCCCCCGCTTGATCGACCTATCGGCGGACTTTCGCCTGCCGGACGCGGCGGCCTATGAACGCTGGTACGGCGAGCCGCACCCCGCGCCGCAGTGGTTGGGGCGGTTCGTCTACGGCCTGCCGGAGGTCAGCCGCGAGGCGCTGCGCGGGGCGCACTACGCCAGCGGGGTCGGCTGCAACGCGACGGCGGTCAACTTGGCGCTGCTGCCGCTGGCGCGCGCGGGCGTGCTCTCTCACGCGGCCATCGAGGTCAAGGTGGGCAGCAGCGAGGGCGGCAACCAAGCCAACGACGGCAGCCATCACCCGATCCGCAGCGGCGCGGTGCGCGTCTACAAGCCCACCCAGCACCGCCACAGCGCTGAAGTGGCGCTGATCTTGGGCGCGGCGGCGCGCGTCGATTTCGCCGTCACCGCCATTGAGATGGTGCGCGGCGTCCACCTGACGGGGCACGTCTACTTCCACGCGCCGCTGCAAGAAAAAGACCTGTGGCGCATGTATCGGCAGGCCTACAAGGGCGAGCCGTTCGTGCGCATCGTCGCCAGCAAGGCCGGCCTGCACCGCCTGCCAGAGCCGCGCGTCGTCGCGGGGACGAACTACTGCGATGTGGGCTTTGAGCTGGACGCCGACGGCACGCACGCGGTGATCGTGGCCGCGCTGGACAACTTGGGCAAGGGGGCGGCCGGCAGCGCCGTCCAGTGCATGAATTTGATGTTAGGCGTTGACGAGACGACCAATTTAACCTTCTGTGGAGTGTACCCATGACTGTGATGCTTGATGCGATGGACACGGCGCGCCGTGCTTCAACGAATGTGCTGGATGTGTTGGTAGTCAAGATCGGCGGCGGGGCCGGGCTAGACCTTGAGCGCTGCCTCGCCGACCTCGCGCAGGTGGCCCGTCAGCGCCCCGTTGTGATCGTCCACGGCGTGAGCGACACGATGAACCGCCTGTGCGCCGAGCGGGGCGTGCCCGTCCGCACGCTGACCTCGCCCAGCGGCCACGAGAGCCGCTACACCGACCCCGCCACGCGCGATCTGTTCGTGGAGGCGACCGGCCTCGTCGGCGCGCAGATCGTGCGGGCGCTGGCGGCGCACGGCGTTAGGGCGGCGGTCGTGTCGGGCGCGATCCACGGCGCGCGCAAAGCGGCCATCCGCGCGGTGGTCAACGGGCGCGTGGTGATGATCCGCGACGACTACAGCGGCACGATCACCCACACCGACCCCGCGCCGATCCGCGACGCGCTGGCGCAGGGGCTGGTTCCGGTGGTGGCCCCGCTGGCGACCTCACCCGACGGCTGGCTGAACGTGGACGGCGACCGCGCCAGCGCCAGCGTGGCCGCCGCGTTGGGGGCCGCTGACTTGGTGATCTTGAGCAACGTGCGCGGCCTCTACCGCCGCTACCCTGACGAGAGCAGCTTGATCGACCACGTGCCCGCCGCGCAGATCGAAACCGCCCTAGACGCCGCGCAAGGCCGCATGAAGCGCAAGGTGCTGGGCGCGCAAGAGGCGCTGCGCGGTGGGGTGCGCCGGGTGATCGTCGCCGATGGCCGCGCGCCGCAGCCGGTCAGCGCCGCGCTCAACGGCGCTGGCACGGTCTTCTGTTGAAGGGGGCGAGCATGCTAACAACCACGATGGACGTGCGCGCGGTGGAGGATCAACACACGTCGGGGGCGTATGCCAAGCGCCCGCTGACGATCGTCCGCGGCGAGGGCTGCACGCTCTACGATGAGACGGGCCGCGCCTACCTCGACATGGGCAGCGGCATCGGCGTGGCGCTGTTGGGGCATGGGCATCCCGCTGTGGCGCAAGCCGTCGCCGAGCAGGCGCAGACGCTCATCACCTGCCCGGAGGCCTTCTACAACGACCGCCGCGCCGAGCTGTACGCCGCGTTGCGCGCGCTGCTGCCCGCCGAGATCGGTCGCTTCTTCCTGTGCAACAGCGGCACGGAGGCGGTGGAGGCGGCGCTCAAGGTCGCTCGCCTGCTGACCGGGCGGCGCGGCATCGTCAGCCTCAAGCGCGGCTTCCACGGGCGGACGTTGGGGGCGCTCGCCACCACGTGGAACCCGCCGTATCGCCAGCCGTTCGCGGGCTGGGTTCCAGAGAGCGCGTTCGCCAGCCCGAACGACCTCGCCAGCGCCGAGGCGCTCATCACCGACGAGACCGCCGCGGTGTTCGTCGAGGCGGTGCAGGGCGAGGGCGGGGTCTACCCGCTGGATGCGGACTACCTGCGTGGGCTGCGACGGCTGTGCACCGAGCGCGGCGCGCTGCTGATCGCCGATGAGATTCAGTGCGGGTTGGGGCGAACGGGGCGCTGGTTCGCGTTCGAACACGCCGAGATCGTCCCCGACATGGTGACGCTGGGCAAAGGCCTCGCGGGCGGCCTGCCGATGGGGGCGGTGGCGTGGCGCACAGAGCTAGGTCAGATCGAGAGCGGCGTCCACGGCAGCACGTTCGGCGGCAACCCGTTGAGCTGCGCCGCCGCGATTGCCGCGCTGAACGCCCTGCGCGCGCTCGACGCGCCGGCTCGCAGCGCTCAACTGGGCGCGTGGCTGCTGGGCGAGCTGCGCGCGCGCCACCTGCCCGCCGTGCGCGAGGTGCGCGGGCTGGGCTTGATGGTGGGGGTGGAGCTGCGCGAGCGCGTCACGCCGACGCTGCAAGCCCTGCAAGCGCGCGGCCTCCTCGCCGTCCCGGCGGGCAAGACGACGCTGCGCCTGCTGCCCCCGCTGATCGTCACGCAGGAACAGCTCGCACAGGCCGTGCAAGCGCTGGAGGACGTGAGCAATGGGCGGTAGGAGGCCTCATCCCTCAAGCCAAACAGGCCTCATCCCCCAATCCCCTTCGCCGGGGACAGGGCAGGCCCTGTCCCTACGCGGCGGCGTGTGTGGGCACGGAGCGCCGTGCCCCTACGAGGCCACGTGCGTAGGGACGCGACCTGTCGCGTCCGTCGAGGGCCTCATCCCCCGGCGGCGAAGGGGGCGCCCAGCAGGGGGTTGGCATGCCAACCCCGCATGAAGAGTCATCAAAACGAGGAATCTGTATGGCCGAACACGCTGTAACCGACGACCAAGCGATTGACCTGCTGCGCGATCTAGTGGCGATCCCTAGCCCGTCCTACGCCGAGCGCGAGGCGGTCGAGTTCCTTGCCCGCTGGATGGGCGCGCACGGCTATGAACAGGCCTTCCGTGACGAGGCCGGGAACGCAGTCGGCGTCCGCGGGGAGGGGCCGTTCACGCTGGTGCTGCTGGGGCACATCGACACGTTCGGCGGCTTCCCGCCGGTGCGCGTGGCCGATGGCAAGCTCTACGGGCGCGGCGCAGTGGACGCCAAAGGGGCGCTGGCAGCGTTCGCGGCGGCGGGGACGCGGGCGACGCTGCCGGACGGGCTGCGCTTGGTCGTGGTTGGCGCGGTGGAGGAAGAAGCCCCCACCAGCGCGGGCGCGCGCCACGCTGGGCAGGCCTACCGCGCCGACGCCTGCATCATCGGCGAGCCGTCGCAGTGGGATCGCCTGACGTTGGGCTACAAAGGGCGGCTGGTGCTCCGATGGGCGTGGCGCGGGGCGCTGGCCCACAGCGCCGCCGACGTCCCCACCGCGGCAGAACGCGCCGTCGCCTACTGGGAGCAGGTGCGGGCGTATGCGGCGGCGGTCAACGCAGGGCGGCGCGGGCTGTTCGACCGCCTAGACGCCACGCTGCAAGACCTCAACACCGCGCAGGATGGGGCGTTCGGGCAGGCGACGATGACGGTGGGCTTTCGGCTGCCGCCTGACCTGACGCCGGACGCGCTGTGCGCGGCGCTGCCCGCCGCCGACGGCGCAGACCTCACCCCCTACGGCCAAGAGGTGGCCTTTGTCGCCCCCAAAGACAACTTCCTCACGCGGGCGCTGCGCGGCGCGATCCGCGCGCAGGGCGGCCAGCCGGCGTTCGTGCTCAAGACGGGCACGAGCGACATGAACATCGTTGGCCCGGCGTGGGGCTGCCCGATCGTCGCCTATGGGCCGGGCGACAGCGCCCTTGACCACACCCCCGACGAACACCTTGACCTCGACGAGTACCTGCGGGCGATCAAGGTCTTGGAGGGGGCGCTGCGCGGACTCCCCCCCCAACCGTGCAGGGCAGCAGGGGGCAGGCCAGCCCAAGAGGGGGGCGTATAGAGACGCAGCCGACCGCGCCCGTGGCAAATGCTTCACATTCGACGTGTTGATCTGAAAGGACGTTCTATGCCGTTTGATCAATTTTCCATCATTGAATCGACCCTGCGCGAGGGGGAGCAGTTCAGCACGGCCACCTTCACCACCGCGCAGAAGATCGAGATTGCCGCCAAGCTGGACGAGTTCGGCGTAGAGATGATCGAGATGACCTCGCCGCTGGCCAGCCCACAGAGCGAGGCCGACCTCCGCGCGATCACGCGGCTGGGGCTGAAGGCGCGCATCCTGACCCACATCCGCTGCAAGCGCGAGGACGCCGCGCGCGCGCTCGACACCGGCGTGCACGGCGTGGACGTCGTCATCGGCACGTCGCCGCAGTTGATGCAGCACAGCCACGGCAAGAGCATCCCGCAGGTGATCGACGCCGCCTGCGACGTGATGGCCTACATCCGCGAGCAGGCCCCAGAGGTGATCCTGCGCTTCAGCACCGAGGACAGCTTCCGCAGCCGCGAGGCCGACCTGCTGCGCGTGTACCTCGCGGTGGCCGACACCGGCCTTGTGAACCGCTTGGGCGTAGCCGACACGGTCGGCGTGGCGCTGCCCTCGCAGGTGGCGGCGCTCGTGAGCCAGCTCGTGCGCTTGACGGGGCTAGACATCGAGTTCCACGGCCACAACGACAGCGGCTGCGCGGTTGCCAACGCCTGCGCCGCGCTGGAGGCCGGCGCGACCCACGTCGACACGACGATCTTGGGCATCGGCGAGCGCAACGGCATCACCCCGCTGGGCGGGCTGATCGCGCGGCTCTACACCCTCAACCGCGCCTACGTGCGCAAGTATCAGCTAACGCTGCTGCCGGAGCTGGACGCGATGATCGCGCGCATGTGCCACATCGAGATCCCGTTCAACAACTACATCACCGGCAGCAGCGCGTTCATCCACAAAGCGGGCATCCACGCCAAAGCCGTGCTGGCCGACCCCTCGACGTATGAGGCGCTCAACCCCGATGATTTCGGCGTCGTGCGCGAGATCGCCATCGGCCACCGCCTGACGGGCTGGAACGCCGTCCGCAGCCGCGCCCACACGCTGGGCCTCGACCTGCCCGACGACGTGATCCGCCGCGTGACGCAGCTCATCAAAGACCGCGCCGACACACAGCCGATGTCCCTCGTGGAGGTGGATCACCTGCTCTACGCCCACGCTGAACGGGTGGGGTGAGGCGCGCCGCGGCGGCCGAATCGCGTTAGTCGGATCTTTGTGATACCCTGTAACGAGATTGGTTCAACTGCCGTTTAGGCTGCCCGATGAGCGACGACCTCGTGCCATTTGAAAACCGCCTCACCCCGTATGTGGACGCGCTGGATCAAAACCCGGCCGCGGTCTACTTGGCCACGCTGACCTCAGCGCAGTCGCGCTACACGATGGAGAACGCCCTGCGCACGCTGGTGGCGATCTTCACCAACCGCGACGTGGCGCACGTCACGCGCGAGGCGATGCTGGGCTTCCCGTGGGCGCGGCTGAGCTACCAGCACACGGCGTATGCCCGCGCGCGGCTGGCAGAGCGCTACGCCCCGGCCAACGCCAACCGCATCATCTCGGCGCTGCGCGGCGTCCTCAAAGAGGCGTGGCGGCTGGGGTTGATGACAGCCGAGGCGTATCAGCGCGCGGCGGACGTGCGCCACGTGCGGGCGCGCACCCTCATCAAAGGGCGCGACCTGCAAGCCGAGGAGATCGCGCGCCTCGCCGAGGTCTGCCGCAGCGACGACAGCCCCGCCGGCGCGCGCGACCTAGCGATCATCGGGATGCTGTACGTGTGTGGGCTGCGCCGCTCGGAGTTGGTCAACGTGTGTTTGGAGGACTACAACCCCGACAGCGGCCAGATTCGCATCCTAGCGGGCAAGGGGCGCAAGCAGCGCACGGTCTACATCACGGGCAGCGCCAAGCGCGCGCTGGATCGCTGGTTGGCCCTCTTGCCCTACGACAGCGGGCCGATCTTTCACCCGGTCTTGAAGAACGGGCGCATCCAGCGCGGCGGGATCGTCTCACAGACGGTCTACGATATGCTTCAGCGGCGGGCCAAACAGGCGGGCGTCAAGAACTTCTCGCCCCATGACTTCCGTCGGACGTTCGTCGGCGATTTGCTTGATCGCGGCGT
This sequence comes from uncultured Anaerolineae bacterium, assembly GCA_937944445.1. Lineage (GTDB taxonomy): Bacteria > Chloroflexota > Anaerolineae > Aggregatilineales > Phototrophicaceae > JANWYT01. The sequence continues at coordinate 12,128 of CALDYP010000039.1, read as the reverse complement.
GGACATTGCGACGGTGGCCAACATGGCCGGCCACAGCAGCGTGGAGACGACCCGCCGCTATGACCGCCGACCGGAGACGATCCGCAAAGAGGCCGCCGAAAAACTCCACTTCCCGGACGATACCCCCCCAACCCCATAGCGCCTAACCCCTATGCGCCCCCTGAAGGGAGGATGAAGTCCCCTCTCCACGGGAGAGGGGATTTAGGGGTGAGGCCTCTGCTCGAATCTAGACACTCCCAGCCTGCCCGATAACTTGCGCAAGCGCGCCCTTGTTCGGTATAGTCTGCGGAATTTTAAGGCAAGTGAAAGTGGCGGCAACCATGAGCGGGCAACCCACGGTACTGTTTCTGTCCAGCACCCACAAGGGCGACCTGATGATTGAGCAGGCGCGGGAGCTGGGCTATCGCGTCCTGCTTATGACAGAGGAGAGCCAGCGCGGCGAAAACTGGCCGTACCACCTGATCGATGAGTTCTTCATCACCCCGGACTTTCGCCGCTATCAAGACGTCATCAACACGGTCACGTACCTCGCGCGCGGGCGACGGATCGACCTGCTGCTGCCGCTGGACGAGTTTGAGGTGGAGCTGGTGGCCATCCTGCGTGAGCACATGCGGCTGCCCGGCACAGGCGTGAGCGCCATCCGCCACTTCCGCGACAAGCTGACCATGCGCCAGATGGCCGAGGCTGCGGGCATCCTCGTGCCCGCCTTCACGCGCATCCTCAACTACGACGAGCTGCGCGCCTACTTCAACGCCGTGCAGCCGCCCTACATGCTCAAGCCCCGCATGGACGCCGGCAGCATGGGCATCCGCAAGGTCTACGACAGCGAACAGGTGTGGCGCGCCCTCGACGAATTAGGCGATCGTCAGTCCTACTACCTGCTGGAGCAGTTCGTGCCCGGCCGCGTCTACCACGTCGATTCGGTCATCTACAGGGGCAAGGTCGTCTACACCAGCGTGCAGGGCTACGCGCGCCCGCCGATTGACGTCTATCAGGGCGGCGGGGTGTTCGCCACGCGCATCCTGCCGCGCAGCCACCCCGACGTTAAAGCGATGGCCAAGCTCAACCAGAAGGTGATCAAGGCGCTGGGGCTGGCCAACGGCGTGACGCATGCCGAGTTCATCAAGGCCGAGGCCGACGGGCAGCTTTACTTCTTGGAGGTGGCGGCGCGCGTCGGCGGCGCGTACATCAGCGACCTGCTCGAGCACGCCACCGGCGTCAACCCGTGGCGCGAGTGGATGAAGATCGAGCACGCGCTGCTCACCGACACCGCCTACACCCCGCCCACCAGCCGACCCCACTACGGCGCAGTGCTGATCACGCTGGCGCGCACCGAACACCCCGACTTGAGCGCCTACACGGACGCTGAAATCGCCTACCGCATCGACAAGCCGTATCATGCGGGCGTCGTGCTGGTCTCAGAGGACGCCGCGCGGGTCGAAACCCTGCTGAACGAGTACATGCTGCGCTTCTCGCGCGATTTTATGACCAGCGTCGCCCCGATGGACGCCCAGCGCACCGGCTTAACCGGCTAACCGTCGCGGTCTTTGTGTAGATGATTGAGGAGTGGGTGTGACGTTTACGCCGTTTCGTTCGAATTACCCGCAGTTCGTGCCGCACCAAGTGACGGTGCTGCCCACGCCGCAGCGCATCGGCGCGCTGACTGATGTGCACGGCGAGGGGGTGGTCATCGCCTATGTGGACAGCGGCTTCTCGCGCCACCCGGACATCGAGGGGCGCGTGATCGTCCACGCCGACGCCAGCACCCATCACGTGGTGGAGACGCCCCACGTCGCTCAGACGTCGCCGCTGAGCTGGCACGGGCAGATGACGAGCGTCATCGGCAGCGGGGATGGGCGCAGCAGCGGCGGGCGCTTCACCAGCGCTGCGCCGCGCTCTAAGCTGGTGCTCGTCAAGGTCAGCACGCCCGACGGCCGCATCAAAGAGCCGGACATCCTGCGCGGGCTGCGCTGGATCTACGACACGCGCCACCGCTACGGCGTGCGCATCGTCAACGTGTCGGTGGGTGGGGACTACGTCAGCGACGACCCCAACCACCCCCTCTATGCGGTGGTGCGGCGGCTGCACGCGGCGGGGATCGTGGTGGTGGTGTCGGCGGGCAACGCCAACGCCGAGTACATGGTTCCGCCGGCGTCTGCGCCCCACGCGCTGACGGTCGGCGGCTATGACGACCAAAACACGACGGACGAGCGCCAATGGAAGCTGTTTCATCATAACTTCGCCCGCACCCACGAGTGGAAAGAGAAGCCGGAGGTGTTGGCCTCCGCGGCGTGGATCGCGTCGCCGCTGCTGCCCGACAGCGACACGGCGCGCGAGGTGATGCTGTTGGGGCGGCTGCTAGACGCGCGCAGCGCCGCCGACGTGTTGGAGGTGCTCAAGCACGGCTGGCACACGCTGGGGCTGACACACGACGAGGCGCACACCTTGACCGACGAGGTCATCACGCGGCTGCAAGCCCGCATCTACGAACACAAGGTCATCAACGAGCACTACCAGCACGTGGACGGCACATCCGTCGCCGCGCCGATCGTGTCATCCGTGATTGCCCAAATGTTGGAGGTCAACCCCGCGCTGACGCCCGACGACGTCAAGCACATCTTGACAGCGACTGCGCAGCCGCTGCCCGACGTGCCGCCCCACAAGCAGGGCGCAGGCCGCATCCAGCCGGCCGCCGCAGTGACGATGGCGCGGCACTTTACCGCTTCTCTACCTCACCCTCAGGAGCACACCGCATGAATCGAGAGTATCACCGCTGGTTTAGCCCATCCCTAGGCCGCGACATGGAGCTGTTGATCTTCGGGTACGCGGGCGCGCGCGTCATCATCTTCCCGACGAGCAAAGGGCGCTTCTTCGAATGGGAAGACCGCGGCATGGTGGCCGCCTTGAGCGACAGCCTCATCCGCGGCCACTTGCAGCTCTACTGCATCGACAGCGTCGACGCCGAAAGCTGGTATGCGTGGCACATCCACCCGGGGGCGCGCGCGTGGCGGCATCATCAGTACATGCGCTACGTCTACGATGAGGTGCTGCCGCTGAGCACGCACAAGAACGGCAACCCCTTCCTGATGACGATGGGCGCGAGCTTCGGGGCGTTCCACGCCATGTCCTTCGGCCTGCACTTCCCCGAGACGGTCGATCGCATCTTGGGCTTCAGCGGGCTGTACGACATCCGCACCTTCACCGGCGGCTACAGCGATGACATGGTCTACCGCTACAACCCGATGCAGTTCATCCCCAACGAGCACGACCCGGCGCGGCTGCGGGCGCTGCGCCACGTGGACATCATCATGGCCACCGGGCGCGATGACCGCTTGATCGAGAGCGCCCGCGCCATGAGCGGCACGCTGTGGGCGAAAGGCATCGGCAACGCGCTGCGCGAGTGGGACGGCTGGTCGCACGATTGGCCCTACTGGACGCGCATGATGCTCGCTTACATCGGCGGGCACGATTGAACGAGTTGGGGCCGCTTTGAGTTTTGTAACGCAATGGTTCACAGGAGGAAACGACAACATGGCACAAGAACCGATTCGCATTGGTCTGTTGGTGGGGCGTGAATGGTCGTTTCCACCGGCGTTCATCGAGGAAGTGAACCGCCGCGCGGCGTCTACCGGCGTCATCGCCGAGTACGTCAAGCTCGGCGGCACGATGATGAACGAGCCGGTTCCTTACCGCGTGATCGTCGATCGCATCTCGCATGAGGTTCCTTACTACCGTTCGTACCTCAAGAACGCCGCCCTTCAAGGGGTGCGCGTCGTCAACGACCCGTTCATGTGGACGGCCGACGACAAGTTCTTCGGCGCGTCGCTGCTGACCAAGCTCGGCATTCCATCGCCCAAGACGGTCGTGCTGCCCAACAAGGACTACGTGCCGGGCATCAAACACGACGAAAGCCTGCGCAACCTCATCTTCCCGCTCGATTGGTGGGACTTGGTGAACAGCGTGGGCGGCTTCCCGCTGATCCTCAAAGACGCCCACGGCGGCGGCTGGCGCGATGTCTACGTGATCCACAGCATGGAAGAGCTGTGGCATCACTACAACCACAGCGGCCTGCTGACGATGATCATTCAGGAGTTCATCGCGTGGGATGAGGGGCTGTACGCCCGCTGCATGGGCATCGGCCAAGAGGCGGTGCGCGTCATGCGCTACGACCCCAAGCAGCGCTACTACTACCCAGAACACGGCTTCGACCCGCAGCTTGCGCAGACGCTGCACGACTACACGCTGCGCATCTGCCAAGCCTTCGGCTACGACATGAACACCGCTGAGTTTGCCGTGCGCGGCGGCGTCCCGTATGCCATTGACTTCATGAACCCCGCGCCCGATATGGACGTGAACAGCTTGGGGCGCGGCCACTTCGATTGGATCGTCCGCACGATGGCTGACCAGATGATCGCGCTGGCGTTGGGGCCAACGAGCACCGCTGACAACTACAAATGGGGCGCGCTCATCCGCCCGCAGCCGCAAGTGAACGCCCCCAGCCGCGCCAGAGGAGGCTAAGCCATGTTGAGCGACGCCATCCGCCACTATCACGACATCCTACACGAGGACGGCGTGGCTGAGGAAGCCGATGCCATGCTGCGCCAGCGCCTGCGCGAGCGCGGCCTCTACTTCGGGGATCGCCCGTTGTGCGTGGTGCTGCGCCCACACTTCTACGGCGAGAGCCATTGGCGCTTCATGAAGAGCGCGCTCGACGTGCTGCTGACCGCCTTCCAGCGCGCGCACGAGGTTTGCTTGGCGGACGCCGCCGCGCGCGCCCAACTGCGCCTAGAGGACTTTGAAGAGCAGATGGTGCGGCTCGATCGCCCCGACATCCCCCCGTGGACCAGCTCGCGTTTGGACACGTTCTACGTGGTGGAGGAGAACGCCCTCAAATGCGTCGAATACAACGCCGAGACGCCCGCCGGCATCGGCTATGCCGACGTGCTGACGGAGGTCTTCGCCGGGCTGGAGCCGATGAAGCGCTTCATGGCGCGCTACCCGCTGCGCAAGCTGCCCTCGCTGCAAAAGCTGAGCGATGCGCTGGTGGGGGCGTACCGCAAGGCGGGCGGGCAGGGGATGCCCAACGTCGGCATCTTGGACTGGCGCGAGGTTCCCACCCTCAACGAACACGAGATCACCCGCGAGTACTTCGAACAGCAGGGGATGCCGGCCCGTCTCGTTGACCCGCGCGCGCTGGAGTACGTCAACGGGCGGCTGCTGACCGAGGACGGCTTCCACATCCAGCTCATCTACAAGCGCGTGCTCTTCAGCGAGCTGCACCAGCGCATGGGCAGCGAGAACCCGGTCTTTCGCGCCTATCGAGACGGCAACGTCTTCATCACCAACAGCATCAGCGCCAAGATGCTGGCCAAAAAGGCCAGCCTCGCCTTCTTGAGCGACGAGCGCAACGCTCACCTCTTCAACGCCGAGCAGTGCCGCGCGATTGCCGCCCACATCCCGTGGACGCGCGTCGTCGCGGAGCGCGCCACCGAGTACAACGGCCAAACGGTCGATCTGCTGCCCTTCTTGGCGCAGCACAAAGATCGTTTCGTGGTCAAGCCCAACGACGAATACGGCGGCAGCGGCGTCGTCTTGGGGTGGGAGTGCTCGCAGGATGCGTGGGAGGCGGCGCTCAAGGTGGCGCTGGAGCGCCCCTATGTGGCCCAAGAGCGCGTGACGATCGTGCAGCGCAACTTCCCCGCGTGGATCGGCGGCCAATTGGAGGTAGAGCCGCGCTACGTGGACGCCGATCCGTATGTGTTCAACGGGGCGGCGGTGGAAGGCTGCATGACGCGGCTCTCGTCGCTCTCGCTGCTGAACGTCACGGCGGGGGGCGGCTCGCTCGTGCCGACGCTGCTCATTCAAGGGATGTAGCGCGGCGGATGCACATCGGGGTGATCACAGGCGAGTACCCGCCGATGCCGGGCGGGGTGGGGGCGTACACGGCCTGCTTGGTGGGGGAGTGGGCCGCGGCGGGGCATCGCGTGTCGATCTTGGCGCGGCCTGCGGCGCAAGACGCGCGTGAGGGCGTGGTGATGCACAACGTCGCCCCCGGGTGGGGCCTGCCCGCGCTGGCGCTCATCCGCCATTGGGCGCAGCAGCAGCAGCTCGACGTCGTCAACTTGCAGTATCAGACGGCGATCTACGACATGAGCGGCTGGATGCACTTCACGCCGCGCGTGTCGCCCGTCCCCGTCGTGACGACCTTTCACGATCTGCTCGTGCCGTACCTCTTCCCCAAAGCGGGCCGCCTGCGCGAGTGGATCGTCCACACGCTGGCGCGGGCGTCCGCCGTCGCCGTCACCACCAACGAGGGCGACTACGCGCGCTTGGCCAGCCTGCCACAGCGCCGCCTCATCCCGATTGGCAGCAACATCGCCGTGACCCCCCTGAGCGACGATCAGCGCGCCGCGCTGCGCGCCTCTGTGGCCGCGCCCGATGAGCTGCTGCTGCTGCACTTCGGCTTCTTATATCCCAACCGCGGCGTCGAGGACGTGTTCCACGCGCTGCACGCGCTGCGCCAAGCCGGGGAGCGCGCCCGCTTGGTGATGGTCGGCGGGCGGGCGGGCGGCCCCACCGACGCGGCCTACGTCGCCCATCTGGACGCGCTGAGCGCCGCGCTCGGCCTGCACGACTGCATCACGTGGACGGGCTACGCCGACGACGCGCAGGTGAGCGCGTGGCTGCAAACCGCCGATTGGGTCGTGCTGCCCTTCCGCGATGGGGCGTCGTATCGGCGCGGCAGCCTCATCGCTGCCATCGCGCACGGCTGCGCCATCCTCACCACACAGCCCGCCGCGCCGATGGCCGGCTTGGTGGACGGCCAGCATCTGCTCTGTGTGCCCCCGGCGGACGCGGCGAGCATCGCGGCGGCGCTGCTGCGCGTGGGGCGCGATGAAGCGCTGCGGGCGCGCCTGCGCCAGCACGCGCGCGCGGCGCGGGGCCTGTTCGAGTGGCCGCGCATCGCGCAGCAGTTCCTCGACGTGTTCGCTGAGGTGAGCGGTGCTTAGCGTGCTGCTCACGTCCTACCGTGAGCCAGACACAGTGGGGAACGCGATTGCCGCGCTGCTGCCGCAGCTCCCGCCTGATGGCGAGCTGCTGGTCATCGCGCCCGACGAGCCGACGACTGCCGTCGTCCGCGCGTGGATGGCGCGCGATGGGCGCGTGCGCCACCTGCAAGACGCGCAGCAGGGCAAGCCGGCCGCGCTCAACGTGGGGTTGGCCGCGGCCAAGCATGAGATCGTCGTGCTGACCGATGGCGATGTGACCGTGCAGGCCGGGGCGATTGCCGCGCTGGTCGCCGCGCTGGCCGATCCGCAGGTGGGGGCGGTCAGCGGGCGGGTGGTGAGCGTCAGCCCGCGCGGGACGCTGTTCGGCTACTGGTCGCATCTGCTGGTGGACGCCGCGCACGAAACGCGCCAGCGCCGCGCCGCGCGGGGGGGCTTCCTGCTGTGCACGGGGTATTTGTTCGCCTATCGCCGCGCGCTCATGCCGCACATCCCACCCGACGCCCTCGCTGAGGACGCGGTCATCTCGCACCGCATCGCTGAGCAGGGCTACCGCATCGCCTACGCGCCGCAGGCCGTCGTCCACGTCAAATATCCCAACACCTACCGCGATTGGCTGCTGCAAAAGGTGCGCTCGGCGGGCGGCTATGCTCAGCCGTACATCACGCAGTCGCCGGTCAAGATGCGCTCGGCGTGGTTGGAGATCCGCGATGGCACGTGGTTCGCGCTGACGTATGGGCGCACCGTGCGCGAACATTGCTGGACGCTGCTGCTGTTCGCGGCGCGCTTGCACTTGTGGCTGCTGGTCTACTGGCGGGTGCGGGTGCGCCGCCTGCCATTGGCAACGCTGTGGCAGCGCGTCAGCAGTACTAAGTGACCACTGTCCCCTGTTTGGGTGATCGTCTACAATATAACAACCCTTAAAAATGCGCTGAGCCGTTCGCGGTCGGCGCGAGATAGGCATAACGATGTCTAAGCAAGAGCCTATCAACGTCAGTTTTTTTGAGCGCCTTCTGAGCATCAGCCAGCAGATGGCGCGCACGCGCGACCTTGACCCACTGCTGGAGTATGCGATCCGCTCGGCGTTGGAGCTGCTGAACGCCGAGCGCGGCTACTTGATGCTGGTCGATCCACAAGGCAAGCGCGACTTCCGCGTGAAGCTCAACCGCGATGGCAGCGTGCCGCAAGAAGAGGTCAGCGCGGCCATCCTCAACCATGTGTGGCAAACCCACGATCCCCTCATCATCTACGACGCGGTGACCGACCCGCGGCTGGCAGAGGCGGCCAGCGTGCGCGCAATGGGGCTGCGCTCGGTGATGTGCGCGCCGCTGCTCTCGCAAGGCCAACTGCTGGGGGCGATCTACCTCGAAAGCCGCAGCACGCGCGGCGTGTTCCAGCAGAAAGACCTCGAGCCGTTGATGATGTTCGCCAACCAAGTGGCCCTCTCGCTGGAGCACGTGCTGCTGGCCAACTCGCTGGAGGAGCGCATCCGCCAGCGCACGACTGAGCTAGAACTGGCGGTCAAACAGCTTGAGCGGGCATGGTTGGACGCCGTCGAGGCCAACCGCATCCGCACGATGATCCTCGCCAACATCGCGCACGACATCCGCTCGCCCATCGGCTTATCGATCAGCGCCTTGCAGACCATCCGCGAAGGGGCGTTTGGCGCGCTCACCGATCGTCAGATCACGTGGATCGACCGCGTGTTAGAGTCGCTCGACCACGCGATCAGCCTCACGGGTGACGTGTTCGACTTGACCAAAGCCGAGCTGTCCGGCCTACAGCTCAACTTTGAACCCATCGACATGTCGCGCTTCATGGTGCACCTCAGCCAGCTTGGGGAAGGGATCGACTGGGCCCCGAACGTCACGTTTGAGACGCGCATCCCGCCCAATCTGCCGCGGCTGACGATCGACGCGACGCGCATTCAGCAGGTGGTGTTCAACCTGCTGTCGAACGCGCAGCGCTTCACCGTCGATGGGAAAGTGGTGCTGTACGCTCAGGCTCGTGAAAATGACCTGCTGATCGGCGTGCGTGACTCGGGCATTGGCGTCTCGCCGCACCAGCGCGAGACGATCTTTGAGCGCTTTCATCAAGGCGAGCAAGAGACGGACAGCCGCTTCCGTGGGACGGGCTTAGGGCTGGCCATCTCCAAAGAGCTGGTGCTGCTGCACGGCGGGCAGATCTGGGTAGAATCCGAGGTCGGCCAATACAGCGATTTCAAGTTCACCCTGCCGATCACCTCGCCAGCGCGCTAACCTGTGCAGCATGCGTCAGGGCGGCACAACGCCGCCCTGTGCGCGCTTAGCGTGTGCTGAACAAGAACACCAGCAGATACTTGCCGAAAGTGCGGCGTTCGACGCTGGAGAAGAAGAACGTCGTCGGGTTGGGGATGGTTGACGGATCGATCACCAACACTGCGTCGTACTCGTCGGCATTGTAGAGGCGGCCATCTGCGGTGCGCACTTGCACGCCGCGCATGCTGAAGGAATCGCCGCTGCAATACTGTGTGCCCCCATCATCGCAGGCCAGCGGGCGGCCATTGGGGCCGATGACGTTGTTGCCGCTGTTGTCTACGGCAAAGAAGTAGGGGTCAAGCTGCTGTTCCATGCCGATCATGGCCACCATGAAGGGATCACCGGTGGCGAGCATGCCGGGCGTCACGTAGACACTGAAGGGGTCGCCGGCTCCGTCGCCCTCGGTGACGGCCATGCCCTCTAGGACGAGAATGAACTCACCGGGGGTGCTGCCGTAGCTGCCGATGATGAACGAGATGTCTGTCAGGTCGCGGTTGTTATGGGTGAAAGACAGATACGAAGACCGGTTGTTCGCTTGGAAGGTTCCGCTGATGATCGGCAGGTTGACCGCTACGTTGGCCGCGTCGGGGCTGTCGTCGTTGCACAGGCCTTGATCAGGCCGGTTCGTCTCGCCGACGTACAAGACAGGGTCAAAATTGGCCAAGCCGATGACCGTGGCGACGTAGGTGAAGCCGGGCCGCATCTGGTTGACGACGATTTCAACGCCGTTGGTCACTTCGACGTTGTCACAGGTAAAGACAAAACCAGTGGGACCCCCAGTCGTCGGCTGCGGGCCGCTGGGCTGCGGTGGGGTCGTTTGTTGAGTGCCCCCGCCAGACGGCGCGCTGCCGCGGCCTGTGACGCGGATCGTGTTCGCCCCGGCCTCGGCGAGGGCCTGCACCGCGCGGAAGGGCAAGATGCCGCCCAGCCGCCCGAGGGTGCGATCCTCGGCGTTGACGGAGGTCGGGATGCCGATCAGCTCGCCCTCCAAGCTGACGGCCAAGCCGCCGCTGTTGCCGGGCGAGATTTCAGCGTCGGTCTGATACCAGACCGGCTGGCGCGTCCCGCCGATGTCGCCGTTTTGGATCGTCGTGATCAACCCGCTGGTGACGACAAGGTAGCCGTCGCCTGTGCCGGGGTAGCCAAAGGTGTAGATGCGTTCGCCGCGCCGCGCATCCCGTTGAGTCAGGGTAATGGCGGGCAGGTTGAGCTGAGTCGGCAGCACGATGGCTCCGCGCGCGTCGCGGTCAATCTGTAAGATGGAGAAGTCGAGGTCTTGAAAGGTGGCCACCTCGCTGGCGTAATAACGCAGTGCCGGGCGCTCATTGATATCTTCCAACATGAAGATGGCTAGGTCTTCAGCCCCTTCAATCACATGACGGTTGGTGTAGATGATGCCGCGGCTGTCAACGATCGTCCCTGTGCCTTGTGAGAACGGCTCGCCATTTTGCAACCCGACGATCATCACCACGCTGGCAGCAATTCGGTCAATATCTTCAGAGGAAAGCGACTGAGCTTGCAAACTGCCAACCAAGCTCATGGAGAGAAAGATGCCTAACAACAAGGCCCGTAACGTCATCAAATGATCCTTTCTGCTTACACAACAGAATGGAGGATATTTAAACCTCCATTACGCATTATAGCATCAGTTTCAATTGTGAAATGCTTGTTACAATACGGAATGGCTTGAAATTAGATGAAGGGTCTGGGCGTGCTGTGCTTCATCCCCTTCTCCCGCGGGAGAAGGGGGTCGGGGGATGAGGGGCGAGGCCTGCCTGACGACGCTGGAACCAGTCCCACGTGCGCGCGAGGCCGTCGGCTACGGGCACACGCGGGTTGAAGCCCAACAGGCGGCGCGCCTTCTCGTTGTTGCAGAAGGTGATGGGCGGGTCGCTGGGCGGGGTGGGGACGGCGCGCGTGTTCAGGCGCTGGCCGGTCAGTTCCTCGATGATCTCCACGAACGCCCGCAGGCGGATCGGGCTGCCCAGCCCCAAGTTGATGATCTCATAGCCCAACGGCGTGCGCAGCGCTTGGACGATGCCCGCTACGGTGTCGTCAACGTATGTCCAGTCGCGGGCTAGCTCGCCGCCGTTGAAGAGGGTTACCTCTGCGCCAGTCTGGCTGGCGTGCAGCAGCTTCATCGGCATCATGTCCGGGCGGCCATGCGGCCCATAGACGTTGAAGAGCCGCAGCACCGTGACCTGCATCCCGTGCAGGTGGTGGTAGGTGTGGCCGAGCAGCTCGGCGGCGCGTTTGGTGGCGGCGTAGGGCGTCAGCGGGCGGTCGGCGGCGTCGGTCTCCACGAAGGGCAGGATGGGCGTCTCGCCATAGACGGAAGAGGTGCTGGCCATGACGAACAGCTCTACGTCGTGGCGGCGCGCTGCCTCCAGCAGGTGCAGCGTGCCCATGATGTTGACCGCCGCGTAGACCTCAGGCGGGGTAGCGCTGCGCACGCCGGCCATGGCGGCCATGTGCGCCACGCGGTGGATGGGCAGGGTCGCAAACGCGCGCGCCACGTCGGCCGGCTGGCGCACATCCCCCTCAACGAGGTGGACGCGCGCTGCGGGGCGCAGCCGCGCGGCGTTGGCGCGCTTGAGGGCTGGATCGTAGTAGTCGTTGAAGTTGTCCAGCAGCACGACCGTCTCATCTTGGTCGAGTAGCGCCTGCGCCAGCGTGCTGCCGATGAACCCCGCCCCGCCTGTGATGAGTACGTTCAACTGCTCGTCCTTACTATGCTCTGACACCACCCTTTGAGCATATCGAAGCCACCTCACGCTGTAAATGCCGCGTGTCGGGACGCGACCTGTCGCGTCCGTCGGGAGGT
>CALDYP010000038.1 GCA_937944445.1 uncultured Anaerolineae bacterium | reverse complement strand
CCCGGGCACGGGTTGACAATTGACAGCGAGCGACGATCCGCTATACTAGAGCACAGTTAGCCGTCGTGGCGAAATTGGCAGACGCGCTACGTTCAGGGCGTAGTCCTTAACGGGGTGTGGGTTCGACTCCCACCGACGGCACACAGAATGCTCAGCAGCGCTGAGCATTTTTGTTTCTGAATGGTGTATGATTGAGCCAAGATGACAGCTGCTTTTCGAGATCTATGGCCACTGTTTTTGACGACCCGACGCTAGAACCGAGCGCCCCCGCGCCGCGCCGCCCGCGCTTGCTCAACGGCACACAAGTGATGTTCGCGGTGATTGTGGCGATTGCGCTGATGCTGGCGGTCAACTTCAGCAGCCGCGTCACAGCGGATCGTGAGCTGCGGCGCGTGCGCGACGCCGTGCAGAACGAGATCGAACAGCTCCGCCGCGAGCAAGCCGAGCTGATCGACCGGTTGAACTTCGTGCAGAGCGATGCGTTCATCGAGCAGTGGGCGCGCAGTCAAGGCCGCATGGTGCGCGAGGGCGAGGTGCTGTTGGTGCTGTTTCCGATGATGCGGGCCGACGCTCAACCAGCGCCTGAGGCAGTCATCTTCGCCACGCCGTCGCCGCTAGCGACTGAGGCTCCGCCCACGTGGCATTCGTGGTGGGCGCTGTTCTTCGACGCGCCGCCGCCCGGCTCTTAAGCTCCAGACGCCCCCTGTAACCACTCTGGCTGCGTGCCGAGCAGATCCCCGACGATGACATCAGCGTCGCCTGCCTTCAGCGCTGTGCCTGCGGCGGCGTGCGCCGTCTTGACGACCCCCATCGCAAACTGTTCACCCAGCGGTGACGTGACCGCGCTCGTCACCTCGCCCACGTGCGTGCCGCTGTTCGTCAGCGGCTGAGGCGCACTGAGCGGGGCACTGACCTGCAAGCGCACGAGCACGCGCGCCAGCCGCTCACGGCTGTCCATGCGGGCGATGATTTCTTGGCCGGTGTAGCAGCCCTTGTGAAAGCTCACTTCGTCCCACAACCCTAGTTCCAGCGGGATGTACTGCTCGTTCAGCTCCGGCAGGGAGGGCATCCCCGCGCGGATGCGCAGCACGTTGTAGACGAGCGACCCGGCTGGTGTGAGGCCGTGAGGCTGGCCCAACGCGAGCAGATGTTGGTAGACCGCAGCGGCGGCCTCTGCCTCACAGATGACCAGCCAATGCGCGCCGACGAGCGGCTTGCGCCGTGCGAGCGTCACAGGGTGGCTGCCCAGCACGAGCGCCACCGAGCTGTAAAGCGGCAGGTCGGGCGCGTTGGGCGTGAGCTGTGCGGCCACGGCGTCCGCGGTTGGGCCGTGCAGGGCAAAGCTAGCGGTCTGCGCGGTGACGTTCGTCACGGCTACTTGGTCGTTGAAGAAGATGTGGCGCTGAAGGTACTCCGTGACTGATTGGCTGCGCGGTGGGTGCGTGATGAGCAGCACGTCGTCTGGTCGGCGTAGGGCTTCTACCCGTTCGATGATGCGAGCGGTGGCAGTGGTGAAGAGCGTAGCGCAGCCCTCGCCCACTGCGAGCGCGTCAGCGCGATTGGTGGACATGCGATTGACGAGCGCCAGCGCGTCGCGCCCGACGAGGCGGAGGCGCCCTTCGTGGGAACGGTCGAGCAGCACGGCGGCCTCTAGCGCAGCGCGATACTCGCGGGCTTGGTCGCCGTAGTGCAGCGGGATGTGGTCTGGCGCGAGGGACGCGCCGTGTGCGCGGTGTAAGTCGGCTAGGGTGGTCATGCTTCAGTCCTGTACTGTCTGTCCTGTCAAAGCGTGGATGACGTTGACGAAGTCTTGGGTGGCTTGAGTCAGGTCGTTGTTGTAGATGATCTTGTCGCACTGCGCCGCAAAGCCCAGCTCAAGGTCGCGGGCGCGGCGGATGCGTTCTTCGATGGCGGCGGGCGGGTCGCCGCGGCGGGTCATGCGCTCGCGCATGATGGCGAGCCGCTCGTCATCGCTCATCTCAGGCGTGCCGACTGAGATGAAGATCAGGATGGCGTTGGGGTAGTGCTCGCGGACGTACATCGCGCCGTAGATGTCGATGTCGCCCATGACGTGCTCACCGCGCTGGATGATGTCGTCGACGCTGGCGCGCGGGATGCCGTAGAAGTTGCCGCTGGTCACCTCTTGATGTTCGATCAATTCATCTTGGTCGATCATGCGGCGGAATTCGTCGTGCGTCTTGAAGTGGTAGGACACGCCGTCTACTTCACCTGAACGGGGGAGGCGGGTGGTCGCGGTGACGAGCGGATGTACGGGCACGCGGCTGTTTGCCAGCTCGTCCAGCGCGCATTTCATGAGCGTGTCTTTGCCCACGCCGCCCGGCCCCACTACGACGATGAACTTGCCCACTGCTGGTGATGATGTCATGAATGAGAGTCCAGTTCTGGCTTTGTGTTTCGTTCTATTATGCGGCATAGAGCCGAAAATGAAGAAGGGCTTCTCTGAGATTCGAGAAGCCCTTCTGTTGATCACAGTTCGGGGCGGGGTTTTATGGCTCGAAGATGCTGATGTCAGCCAGCCACAACCCCACCGGCCAGTTGAAGTTGTTGCTGTTGCGCCAGTTGGTGTCGACGCTGGTCGAGTCGGTGTTCAAGCGATCGACGCGGAAGCGCAGCATGATCGGCGGGCGGCCGGGGCCGGCGTAGGAACTCAGGTCGTAGAGGCGATCTTGCCAGCCGGTTTGCGGGTTCGGCGTGAAGTCGGGCGTGTAGGTTCCGCTCCAGCTTGGGCTGCTGAAGTTGCCCTGCCGCACGGTGACTTCCATGCGGGCGGTGCCGGTGGCCTCGTACATGTCGATCATGATGACGGCCCCGGCTGGCACGGTGCGGGTGACGGTGCGCGTTTGGTCTTGGTTTTCCCAGTCGTCAATGATGAGGCAGCTTGCGCTCGGATCGCCAAACTCTGCGTTGCGACGGCCCCAGTTGCGCCCGCCGCTGATGACGGGGCGGCTGGGGTTGTTGTCGACGAGGGCGCAGCCCGGCTCATAGTTGACCCACAAGCGGAAGCCATCGTCACCGCGGATGGTGAAGGTCAGCGTGGTGAAGTCGGTGGTGGCCAAGCGCCGCACGAAGCGCGCGCTCCAGTAGTCGTCGTTGATGCCAGTGACGGTGCCGCCGTTCGGGCTGCCCCACCAAACGTAGTTGAGCACGTTGCCCTCGTTGCGCGTCTTCGGGAAGCCGCTCGGCCCGCGGAACGTGACTGGCTGCGTGGCGAAGGTCGGCGCAGGGTTCGGCCAACCGCCGTGCGGGAAGTCCAGCGTGTTGTTGTTGTCCCCCGGGTAGCTCGTGTTGGAGTTGTTCCAGTAGTAACCCCACCACGGCCCAGCCCAGATGCCTTCAGGGTTCGGGACGCCGTCGAGGAACTGGGTCGTCCATGTGAAGCCGCCGTCGATGCTCACCTCCACGAGGGCCGTGCCGCCCAGCTCATAGTACGTCGAGAACGACAGGATGGGGTTAACGGCTTGTGTCAGGTCGAACACGCCGCGGTAGATCAGCGACGAGCTGCTGTTGCGCATGACCGGCACTTGCTCGCTCTCAAGGCGGCCAGATCCGTTCGGCACTTGCGCCGCCAGCGAGAAGCTGAACGTACCGATCGTGAGCTGCACCGAGGCGCTGCCTGTGGCTTCGAAGTACTCCATCGTGAAGCGGTAGGACGTGCCACCTTGAATGCGCGCCGAGCTGACCGTGGTCGTGCGACCCTGATAGGCCCAGTTGTCGACGATGTTCCAGAAGCCGCTGTAGGCGGGCGGATCATCTGAGGTGGCGGGTGGCAGGTTGCCCGGCGGCACGGTGTCGTAGCGCAGGCGCACGCCGTCATCTGCCGCGGTGATGAAGATGTAGCGGTTCGGGATGAGGGTGGCCGGGGTGGTCATCTCCCAACGGATGACGAATTCATCGGTCACTTGTTGGCTGGCGGCGTTGCGCGGGCCACCGTTACCCCAGTTCTCGCGGATGTCGGAGACGAAGCCGCTGTGCCACGGCGTGGGCGGGGCGACCGTCCGATGGTTGTTCAGGAAGCGATTCGTGCAGTCGCGCCAGTCGCCACAGCTTGGAGTCACCGCTTGCACTTCGGCGCGCCGCCAGATGCTGAAGGCCCACGGGTTGCCGCCGAGGCTCGTGACGCCGCCGCCCGCGCCCTTCCAGATGGCGGGCGTCAGGCCCCAACCACCTTCAGCTACCCAGTTGTCCATGCTGCGCGTGTTGTCGGTGAACACGCCGCCGATAGTGCGCCCGATGAAGGTCACCTGCGGGTCGAAGTAGGTGAAGATGAGGTTGTCGATATACCAGCCGTCACGGTGATCGCCCGCTGGTGACGTGCGCATCGCGTCAGTCACAAAGCGGATGCGGATGCGTGTGCCATCTTGCGTGGCCGACTGTGCGTAGGGCGACAGGTCGATCTGAGCGCGCGTCCACGTGTAGTTGCGGCTGTTCGTGGTCGACCAGACCGTTTCCCATTGACGCCAGCCGTGCTCTTTCTCGTAGCACTGGGTGATGCCGGCGATCGGCGTTTGACGGTTGGGGCAGGCGTTTTGGGTGTTGGTCGGGTCCTCGCGCGAGATCTGCACGCTCAGGAACTCACGGTCGTTGCCGGCGTAGTGGCGCGTCCAGAAGTAGAGCAGCGGACGATCGCTGGCGAGCGTGCCGCGCAAATCCATGATGGTCTTCATCTCGAGCACGTTGAAGGTCTGCGTGCGGACGACGCCGTTGTTGCCCTCTGGGGTGCTGAAGTTAGGGGCGCGGTTGCCGGGCTGATTCACGACGGTTGTGCTGTCGTGGAAAGCCAGCAGGCCATCGCGCTGTTCGAACGACACGGCATCCCAGCCGCCGCCGACGTGCCAGATGTTGAACCATGGGCGATTGTCGAGCGTGTCTTGGTAGGTGATGCCGTTGCCGAGGACGTTTGTGCTGTTGGTGCGGATCGGGTTGCCGTTCCTGTCGTTGCGCGTCTCGTTGGTGGGCCACAGCGCCCAGACCAGTTCTTCGCGCTCGTCGAGGCGGATGTCGTCGATGTAGACGCCGTCGCGCGGCGTGCCCGGGTTGGCTGTCACCGAGAAGCGGATGCGCAGCACGATGTCGTCATCGGTGGGCAAGGTTGGGTTGTTTGCCGCGATCTGGGCGAGCACGGGCGCGAGGTCGACTTGAACTCGTTCCCATGCGTTGTTGACGCGGGTGCGCGGCGTGTTGGTGCTCTGGCTGCCCGGTATGCTGACGACGAAGCTTTGATTGTCGTTGGCGTTGTAGACCCACAGCGGGCGCCACTGCGACTGCGGTTCCGTCAGGCGCTTCCAGTCAACCGCGAGCTGCGTGTTCTGGTTCATGTAGCGCTTGTGCCAGAAGGACAGAACGGGGTTGACGGGGGTCGGGTTCTGCGGCGTTTCGCACAGCGTGCCGAGGTCGCAGGCAGGCGAGTACACGTTCTGCGGCGAGTTGTTGTAGAGGTCAAACGTCTTGCGGAAGGTCATCGTGTAATCGCCGATGATGGGGGTGAAGTTGGCCTCAGGCGAGTCGGTGTATGACCAGCCAGCTTCGTTGATGGGCGGGCGATGCCCCCCTGTGACGCGGCCCCATGCGCCGAGCAGGTTGTAGTTGTCGAGGATGGCGGCGGGGTTCTCGGCGTCGTCGATGAAGGGGTAGTTGATGTAGCGGATGCGCCCTGAGCGTTCGAGTTTGATGTTGTCGATCCACCAGCCGGCGAGCTGGGGCGCATCGGCGCGCACGACCATCGCCAAGCGCAGGCGGAAGCGCCGTGCAGGGATGTCGTTCAGGTTGACGATGACTTGTTCGAACGAGTTCAGGTTTTGGTTGCTGGTGGTGTTGCGCGCGACGAGCTGCCCGCCGTTGGGGACGAGCGTCCACGTAGCGCCGCCGACGCCGTAGGGCGCGGTTGTGTACTGGACTTCGAGGCCGGTGCGCGCGCCGATGTTGTAACGGTGGAAGAAGGTCAGGATGGGGTCGCCTTGATCGCCTTCGTCGTCGGTTAGGCCGCGTGGGTCGTCGAGGTCGATGAAGCCGTTGAACTCGATGGTGTGCATGCGCTGGTCGCCATCAGCCAGCGAACCGTTGTCGCCGCGGCTGGTGTTCATGCGGGCGGTGTTGCCGGTCGGGCTTTCGTGGAAGGACATGCCGCCGCCCACCGTCAGCTCGCTGGTGAGGTTCCAGTTGCCGCTCGTGATGAAGTCTTTGAGCTGATCCATCGAGTTGAGGTCCCACGACTTGTTCATGTAGAGCGTCTGGGTGGGCATACTGTCGATGGTCATCGAGTCGATGTACCAGAGCATGCGGCTGCCGGAGGTGTCGCGGCGCTCCATGCCGAAGCGGATGGCGAGGCGGCGGCTGGCTGACGTGGCCAGATACGGCTCAAGGTCGATGACGTTGTACGTCCAGTTGTAGTTGAAGGTGTCGTTGCGATGCAGGAAGACGCGCTGCCAGACGAGATCTTGGCGGCGGAAGATGCCGTCGTTGTCGGGGTCATAATCGGCAATTTCGACCCATTGATCGACGTTGTTGCGGATGTCCCATGCGTCCCAGAAGGTAAATTTGGGGTCAGTCATGGCGGCGGGCACTTCGACGTAGCCGCGCAGTTCAAGGTAGCAGCGCATGCGGCTTGGGAAGCCTGTGCTTAAATTGGTGCTGAATTCTTTCCACATGAACGTGCGCGTGTCGGAACGCTCGGTCTCGACGTTGGCGAAGTTGCAGTTAGCAAAGCCGCCAGAGTCCGGATTGCCGCTGCCGTCGATGGCTACATCATCGGGGTTGATCCGACGTTGGCGGTTGCTCACGTTGACGCCGATGCGGGCGTTGCCAGTGGTGTGGGCGTATTCCACGATGATCGTGTACTCACCGGCGGGCACGGTGCGCTGCACGCCGAAGATGCTGCGGCTCTCGTTGTCGCCAGTGCGCCAGCGGTCGATCACAAGGCACTCAAACTGTGAGGCGCGGCCAGCGGACACTTCACCATCGTCGATGACGTGGAAGCCGTTGCTGCGGTTGACTTGGTTCGGGCTGGTCGTCCCGGCGACGGTGGACAGGTCAATCGTGCGCATAGGGTCGCTCGAACGGACGAACTGGCTAGCGCTGCCCCCGCGCCGCACGACCTGCGAACAACTGCCCGGCTCGCCGTTGACTTGGTCAGGGTTGCCGCCGAAGCTGCCGCCGACGATGAAAACGCGCACGCCGCCGTTTTGGACGTTGGTCACGTCGAACGAAAGCGTGGTCGGGCTGGTTAACAGGATGGTGCGCCGCCAGCGGATGCTGAAGTTGTCAACGGGGCCGCCAGCCGCGGGGCTGCCGCCGCCGTAATTTTGGTTGATGATCTGATAGGCGTTGGGGTCGATGACGTTTTGGTTTTCCCCATTAGCGAAGGCTGTGCCGGTGAAGTTGTTGGTGGGGAAGTACGTGCCGTACCAGTCGCCGCTGCCGAAGTAGCTGTTGACGTTGTCGAGCCGCCAGTTGACGAACGTGTCAGGGTTGGCGCTGTCTGTCCACGGGGCGACAAAGCCACGGTCAAAAGGCGTGGGCGATGGAACCGGCGTGTAAGTGTTGGTTGGGGTGGCAGGGACGATCGTCTCAGTTGGCGTGGGCGATGGCCCCGGGGTGCTGGTCTGCGTAGGCGGCACGGTGGTACGTGTGGCCAGTGGCGTTTGTTCGGGCGTTTGCTGTGCGACCCACGTCACCGTGCCCCAGAAACCTGCGCGGTCTGGGATGTTCTCGATAATCTCCCCGTCTTGGCCGACGAGGTTGAAAATCGTGTTGCTGAACACGTTTCCGATGGCTGGGCCGGTCGCTGCGAGCGCAAAGCCAAAGGCAAGGATCACAAGCGTCACGATCAGCGTGTACTCAACCAGCGATTGGCCGCTTTCTATGTTGAGGCGATACTGCTTTTTCATCAGTTTCATAGCAAACCCCGTGTCAGATCTCTGGGCAGCACAACGTTGCAGGTCTGTTGACTCCACTACAAGTCTACCTGATGTTGCTTGAGAACAAGGTGTGAGTCTTGTCATGTCTTGTAAAAACCTATTTACATTTAGATAATCACCACTTGCAGACGTAGATAATCACCTCGTGCAATCCCACGAAAGTAGGTAAATGAGATGGGGGCTGTAGTCATTGATGGGCAAGCCGTAGCAGACCGCCTGCAAGCCCAAATTGCCGAACAGGTGAGCCGACTGCGCGCGCAAGGGGTGACGCCCGGTCTGGGGGTGGTGATGGCGGGGGACAACCCGGCCTCGCAGCAGTACGTGCGCATGAAACGCCGTGCTTGCGAGCGCGTCGGCATTCACTCGGTGGTAGAAATCGTTGACGCCTCTACCCCGCAGGATCGGGTGCGCGCGCTGGTCGAGCAGATGAACGCTGACCCAGCTATTCACGGCATCCTCGTGCAGCTTCCACTGCCTGCACACGTAGACGAGGCTACCATCTTGAGCGCAGTCAGCCTTGAGAAAGATGTAGACGGGTTCCACCCGGTCAACATCGGCGCGCTGGCGATGAAGGGGCGCGAGCCGTCTTTCACACCGGCCACGCCAACCGGCTGCATGGCGCTGCTGGAGGCGCACGGCGTGCCGCTGAGCGGGGCGAACGCGGTCGTGATCGGGCGCAGCAACATCGTCGGCCTGCCGATGGCGCTGATGCTGATGAAAGCCAACGCGACTGTCACCGTCTGCCACAGCCGAACGCGCAACATCCCTGAGATCGTGCGCAGCGCGGACGTAGTGATCGCCGCCATTGGCCAGCCGTTTTTCGTCAAAGGCGAGTGGCTGAAGCCGGGCGCAGTGGTCATCGACGTGGGGACGAACCGCGTGGACGACCCTACGACCGAGCGCGGCTATCGCATCGTGGGCGATGTGGATTTTGACAGCGCGGCGCAGGTGGCAGGCGCGATCAGCAAAGTGCCCGGCGGCGTCGGCCCGATGACGATCACCATGCTGTTGAGCAACTGCGTCAAAGCGGCGCAGCGGGCGCTGGGTCAGGCGAGTTGAGATGGCAACGCTGCTGCTGAAGCGGATTCACACGCTGCTGACGATGGACGAGCAGGGGCGCGAGCTGCGCGACGCGGCGGTGTTCGTGCGTGACCACGTGATCGAGTGGGTCGGGCCGCAGGCTGAGTGCCCGCACACGACCGCGGATCGCGTGGTGGATGCGTCGCGTTGGGTGATGCTGCCCGGCTTGGTGAACACCCATCATCATATGTTCCAGTCGATCACGCGCGTCATGGCGCAGCAGGACGAGCTGTTCGGCTGGCTGCGCGCGCTCTACCCGATCTGGCGGCGGTTGAAGCCCGAACAGCTTTACGCGGCCACGCGCACCTCGATGGTTGAACTGCTGTTGAGCGGCTGCACGACCAGCAGCGATCACACCTACACCTTCCCGAACGGGGCGCAGCTGGACGGGCAGATCGAGGTGGCACGCGAGTTGGGGCTGCGTTTCCATGCGGCGCGCGGCAGCATGACGCTCGGCGAGAGCAAGGGCGGCCTGCCGCCGGATGCGCTGGTGGAGGATGAGGCGTTCGTCTTGCACGACACGCGCCGCCTGATCGAAACCTACCACGACGCAGGGCGCTACGCGATGACTCAAATCGTCGTTGCGCCGTGCGCGCCCTTCAACGTCTCACAAGATCTGATGCGCGAGTCGGCGCGGTTGGCGCGCGCTTACGGCGTGCGGCTGCACACCCACCTCGCTGAGAATCAGTCCGACATCGACTACAGCCTAGAGGTGTTCGGCCAGCGCCCGGGCGATTATGCGGAGAGCATCGGCTGGGTGGGGGAGGACGTGTGGCATGCCCACTGCGTGCAGTTAGACGCGCGCGAGATTGACCTGTTCGCGCAGACGGGCACGGGGGTGGCGCACTGCCCCTGTTCGAACATGCGCCTAGCCTCGGGGATTGCGCCGGTGCGGGCGATGCTGCAGCGCGGGGTCAAGGTGGGGCTGGGGGTGGACGGCTCGGCCTCGAACGACGGCGGTCACCTGCTCAACGAGGCGCGGCAGGCGATGCTGCTCCAGCGTGTGGCGCATCAAGACCCGGCGGCCATGTCTGCGCGGGAGGCGCTGCGGCTGGCGACGGTAGGCGGGGCGCAGGTGTTGGGGCGCGACGACATCGGGCGCATCGCGCCAGACATGGCGGCTGACATCATTGGGTATGACTTGGAGGCCCTCACGTTTGCGGGCGCGCAGCACGATCCGGTGGCGGCGTTGGTGCTGTGCAGCAGCGTCGGGGTGGCGTTCTCGATGATCCATGGGCGGGTGGTGGTTGAGGATGGAGATCTGCTGACGGCAGACGTGCCGCGCGTCGTGGAAGCGCACAATCGCGCGGCGTTCGAGTTGCTGCGTGGAGACGACTGATGAACCCTCTACGGATTGGTGTCGCAGTGGCGGTGCTGAACGATCAGGACGAGATCCTGCTCTCGCGGCGGGGTGATCTGGGCGTGTGGAATTTGCCCACCGGGCGCTTGGATCCGGGCGAGGCGCTGGCGGCTGCGGCTCAGCGCGAGGTGCAGGAAGAAACCGGCATCGTGTGCGAGGTGACGCGCCCGCTGGGGCTGTACTATCAGCAAGGCCGCAGCCGTTTAAACGTGTTGTTTCTGGCGGAGGCAGTTGGCGGCGCGCTTCAGACGGCAACCGCTGAGAGCACGGAAAATCGCTTCTTCAGCGCTGAGACGCTGCCCAAAGACTTCTTCGGCGACTTCATGGCCAAAGATGCGCTGGCGGGAGTGTCGCGGCTGCACGTGCTGGTGACGCCCCCGGCGGTGCTGCGGCGCGTGCAGCGGCAGTTGGCGTGGCGCTATGTGAAGAACCTGCTGACGGGTCGACCGGAGCCGCGCTGGCCGCGCTTTGAAGTCCACGCGAGCCTTGCCGTGCTGGATCGCTTGACAGGGACGGTGCTGGCCAACGACTTGCCAGACGGCACGCGCAGCTTGCCCGGCTGTCGCGTTGGCGGCGCGTCTGCCCCGTGGGAGCAGGTGCGTGCCTACGTGCGCGATCAGTACGGAGTGTATGAGCTGCGCACGGCGGAACTGCGCTGGATCGGCCTCTATCAGCACGTGGCGCGCGGCGTGATGGAGTTCATCTTCCACACTGAGATTGCGCCCGCCTCGCGCATCAGCGAGCGCGGCATCGCGTGGACGCTGCCCGACAGCGAGCGTTGGCTGGTGGGCTATCGGCGGGCGCTGCGTGGCCCGGTCAACCGTGTGGTGAACCTCTTGGAGCCGCTATGACGTTCGTTGGGTCAAATTTTGTGGGGCGTGGGTTCGGGCTGCGCTTTGCGGCAGACGCTGACGGCGTGCTGTGCGCGGCGATGACGTTCGATGAGCGCTATATGGGGCCGCCCGGGATCGTCCACGGTGGGGCGCTGGCGGCGGCGCTGGACGAAGCGATGACCGCCACGGTGTTCCACCATCAAGAGCCGGCCTTTACTGCGCAGCTCAACATCAGCTATCGGCAGCCGGTGCGCGTGGGCGGTGCGGTGCGCGTGCGCGGCTGGTTGACAGGGCGAGAGGGGCGCAAGCGCTGGCTGCGCGCGGAAATTCGCGATGAGGCCGACGCGCTGTGTGTTGAGGCAGAGGGGCTGTTCATCTTGATGAGCCGCCCCAACACATGATCGGAGCAGCAAAAGGATTGAGCCAACTATGGGGGAATCACAATTTGTCGGCTCGCATATGATGCGCAGCCCTGCGCCAAGCGGCTACGGCGTCAGCTTTCTACGGACGGGGGATGGGGCGGTTGAAGCGCATTTTACGTTCGACGCGAGCAAAGAAGGTCCGCCCGGCTTTGCGCACGGTGGAGCTGTGGCGGCGGTGCTCGATGAGGCGATGGGCACTGCCTGTTTTGAGGCGGGGCGCGTCGGCTTCACAGTCACGATGACGGTGAACTATCGAGCGGGCGCGCCGCTCAACCAGCCGCTGCGGGTGGCCGCCAGCGTGGAACGCACCGAAGGCCGCAAGACGTTCACATGGGCCGCGCTGACCAACCACGATGGCCAGCTCATCGCGGATGCAACTGCTATCTTCATCATGAGCGAGCGCTTGTCACAAGCGCTGAAGCAGAACCGATCGACGAACGATGAGTAAGACAGGTGTCAGATCAGCCGCTGCCGCTGTGCGCGCGGCGCAGCAAGCGCGCAGATGACGGGCGATGTGCTGCCGGACGTGTTGGAGCGTGGGCTGGTGCTGGTGTTCTGTGGGACGGCCCCCAGCCGCATCTCAGCGCAGCAGGGGGCTTATTACGGCAACCCTGCCAACCGCTTCTGGCCGACGCTGCGGCAGATCGGACTCATCCCGCCCGACTTTGCCGCTGCGGACTTCCGACAGCTGCCCCAATACGGCTTGGGTCTCACCGACATGGCCAAGCAAGCCATCGGCAACGACAGCGACTTGCGCCACACAGACTTTGATCGAGAGCGGTTTGCTGCGGCGATGCGCCGTTATGAGCCGCGCGCAGTGGCTTTCACCAGCAAGAAAGCGGCGTCGGTCTATTTGCAGCGCCCCACGCAGCAAATCGCCTACGGGTGGCAGCCCAGCGCAGGGCTGGCGGCGTACGTGCTGCCGTCGCCGAGCGGAGCCGCGATCAGCTATTGGGACATTCACTGGTGGCAGGATCTCGCCGATTGGGTGCGTCAGACGGGCGATCCGCGTGTATATAAGCAAGAGAGCGGTCGCGCGTAACGTTCAGCGCGTTCTTGCGTTACAATACAGGTAAGAAATGCGTCCACACTTGAGCAAGTCTATGGTGAAACCCGTCTTTTCGATTGTTGCGCCTGTCTACAACGAGGAAGAAGTGCTGCCGCAGTTTTACGAGCGGCTGACGGCGGTCATGCGTGGCCTCGGCGAGCCATATGAGATCCTGCTCGTCAACGACGGCAGCCGCGATGGCTCGCTCGCCGTGATGAATCAACTGGCGGACGTGGATCCTCATGTGCGCGTGGTGAACTTTGCACGCAATTTTGGCCATCAAGTGGCGGTGACCGCCGGCATCGACCACGCGAGCGGCGACGCGGTGATCTTGATCGACAGCGACCTGCAAGACCCGCCAGAAGTCATCCCGGAGCTGGTGGCCAAGTGGCGCGAAGGCTTTGACGTCGTCTACGCCGTGCGCACTGCGCGCGAGGGCGAGAGCCTGTTCAAGCTGGCGACGGCCAAGCTCTTCTACAGGTTTGTCTACCGCATCACAGACGTTGACATTCCGCTGGACACGGGCGACTTTCGCTTGATGGATCGGCGGGTGGCGGATGTGCTGCGCGCCATGCGCGAGCATAACCGCTTCGTGCGGGGGATGACGAGTTGGGCGGGCTTCAAACAGACGGGGGTCGGTTACGTGCGGCGCGCGCGCGCCGCAGGGCAGACGAAGTACCCCTTGAAGAAGATGCTTTCCTTCGCCGGGGACGCGATCACCAGTTTTTCCTACTTTCCGCTGCAGCTGATGATCTACGGGAGCCTGCTGCTGGCCGTGCTGGCTGTGGTGGCTGGGACGGTGATCGTCTTCTTGCGGCTGTTCATGGGGGAAGCGTTTTTCGGCGGCCAAGCGACGACGATTGTGCTGCTGCTGGCGGTGGGGGCGTTTCAAATGTTCTTCATGTTCATCATCGGCCAGTACGTGGCGCGAATTTACGACGAGACGCGCAATCGACCGCTGTATGTGGTGGCTTCGCGGCGTCATTTAGCCGATACGGGCGTGCTTCCCCCTACCCATGTTAGCTCAATGGAGGTTCCGGATGACCGACAGCCAGAGCTTCAGTGAATCGTCGGACAGAGAGTCGCTTCAGCGCTATCAAGCCTTGTCAGAGCGCCGCATCGCGCTGGAGAAGGAGATCAGTCAACTGCTGAGCGGGCCAGACAGCGGGCGCGCCGACCAGCTTCCGCGCTATCGGGCGCTGGCCAGCGAGCGCGACGAGGTCATCAGCGAGATGCGCACGCTCGAACAGGGCATGAGGCTGGACGAATGACACTCTTTCCAGAAGATCGGGTGCTGGTTGGCGTGGTGAAACGGCGGCGCGACCTGCGTTGGCTGCTCGACCAGCGGCGCTATCGGGTTCCGGTGGCGCCGCTGCCCGACGGGGTCAACGCTGAGGTGTTGGGCTTCTTCCTGCGCGGGGCGGTCTACTATTACGCGGCGCTGCGCGGGGTGGAGCTGGTGCGTCGGCGCGACCTGCTGCCGAATGAGCCGCAGCATCCACGCGCGGAGGCGCTCTACTGGCTGTGCCAGCTTGGTCCTGTGCGCGAAACGCGCCCGCCCATCGTCAACGCCAGCCGCCGCGCGTTTGCTTTCGTCCACACCACATGGGATCGCTTCGCGGACGCGCTCACGCTGGACGACTTGTACCGCGACAGCCCCTACTACGTGCGCCGTGTGTACGCGCCGCGAAACGCGAGCATGCCTTACACAACGGCGGGTATTTCGCTAGAATAATCCCACGTTTAATTGAGACAATTTTAAGGTAGGCTATTTATGAGCGGCTCATTAGTTCCAGTGGTGGCGGTGATCGGTGGCACTGGGAAGGAAGGGTCAGCGCTGGCCATGCGTTGGGCGCTGAACGGCTACAAGGTCATCATCGGTTCGCGCAGCGCAGACAAGGCGCTGAACGCAGCCGCTGAGCTAAATCAGACGCTGGGGGCGGACTACTTGACGGGGATGAGCAACGAGCAGGCCGCCGCTGCCGCTCAAACGGTCGTGCTGAGCGTGCCGTATGACGCGCACCGCGCCACGTTGGAAGCGATCAAGCCCTACCTGAAAGATGCAATGGTGATCGATCTCACCGTCCCGCTGGCTCCACCGGCCATTACCACTGTTAACATTCCGTCTGGCAAGGCGGCGTGTTTGGAAGCGCAAGAGATCCTAGGGCCAGAGACGCCCGTTGTCGCGGCTTTCCAGAACGTGAGCGCGGTCAAGCTGAAGGACGTGCACGCCGAAGTAGACTGCGACGTGTTGGTGTGCGCCGACCACGAAGAAGCCAAAGAGAACGCGATGAAGCTGGTGCGGGCGGCGGGGCTGCGCCCGATTGACGCCGGGCCGCTGCAAAACGCCATCGCGGCGGAGGCGCTCACGCCGGTGCTGCTGTACATCAACAAGCGCTACAAGGTCAAAGGCGCGGGCATCCGCATCACGGGGGTGAACGAGGCGTGAACGCGCCGTCCTTCACGGCGTTTGCGCTGCCCGGCATCCCGTTGATCGACGTGGGCGATTCGCTCGCGGAGTGGATCGCCCAAGCGGCGGCGGCTCATGCGCCGCTGGCAGATGGGGATGTGGTGGTCGTCTCGTCGAAAGTGGTGAGCAAGGCCGAGGGGCGCTATGCGCGCTTGGCCGATGTGCAGGTGAGCGCTGAAGCCGAACACTTCGCACAGATCAGCGGCAAAGACCCGCGCGTGGTGCAGCTCATCTTGGACGAGAGCCGCGGCGTCTCGCGGGCGGCCTTCGGCGTGTTGGTGACAGAGCATCGGCTGGGCTTCGTGAGCGCCAACGCCGGCATCGACCAGAGCAACGTCGAACACAGCGATGAGCGGGTGCTGCTGCTGCCGCTCGACCCAGACGCCAGCGCGGACGCGCTGCGCGCGCAGTTGAAAATGCTGACCGGCTGCGAGGTGGCGGTGGTCATCAGCGACACGCACGGGCGGCCGTTTCGCTTTGGCAACGTGGGCGTGGCCATCGGGGTGAGCGGCATGCAGGCGCTGGTGGACTTGCGAGGCCGTCCCGACTTGTTCGGGCGTGCGATGCTCATCGCGCAGCAGGGCTACGCCGATCTGGTCGCGTCGGCGGCGCATTTGTTGTGCGGGGAAGCCGATGAAGGCTACCCGGTGGTCGTCCTGCGCGGGCTGAACTTCCCCCGTGGCGAAGGGCGCGCCGCTGACCTCAACCGCCCACCAGAGAAAGACTTGTATCGCTAGGATCATGGACGATTTTTTGAGTTTGGCGCGCGGTCGTCGCTCGATTCGACGTTATGAGCCGCGCGAGGTTCCTCAGTCAACGCTTGAGATGCTGCTAGAGGCGGCCATTTGGGCGCCCTCGGCGCACAATCGGCAGCCGTGGCGCTTCGCTGTGGTGCGCGGGGCGAGTCGGGAGCGGCTCGCGCTGGCGATGGGCGCGCGGCTGCGATCAGACTTGGAGCGTGATGGCGCGCCGCCAGACGTCGTCGCGGCGGACGTCGCGCGTTCGTATGAGCGGTTGACATCTGCGCCGGCGGTGATCGTGCTGTGCTTGACGATGGCGGACATGGACACGTACCCCGACGTGCGGCGGCAGCAGCACGAGTGGACGATGGCTGTGCAGAGCGTGGCGATGGCTGGGCAAAACCTGCTGCTGGCCGCGCACGCCCACGGCCTCGGCGCGTGCTGGATGTGCGCGCCGCTGTTCTGCCCGGACGTGGTGCAGGCCGCGCTCGACCTGCCGACGGACTGGCAGCCGCAGGGTTTAATCACGTTAGGATACCCGGCGCAGACGCGCGACAAGACGCGCCAGCCGATGACAGACAAGGTGGTGTGGCGATGAAGCGCGTGGTGTTGTTCGTTGGCGGGGTGGGGGGGGCCAAACTCGCGCTGGGGATGTATCGCGTGCTGCCGCCAGACGCGCTGACGATTGTCGTCAACACCGGCGATGACTTCTGGCACTACGGCTTGCGCGTCTGCCCGGACACAGACACGGTGCTCTACACGCTGGCGGGGCGAGTTGACCCGGTCAACGGGTGGGGCATTGCGGGGGATACGACCGTGACGCTCGACGCGCTGCGCGCGCTGGGCGAAACGCCGTGGTTCAACATCAAAGACCGCGACATCGCCACCCACCTGCTGCGGACGGAGATGCTGCGCCGCGGCCACACCCTGACGCAGATCGCCGCGCACTTGGCGCAGGCGCAGGGCGTCACCTGCCGCGTGCTGCCGATGAGCGATCAATTCGTTGAGACGCGCGTGCAGACGCGGGAACACGGCTGGTTGGACTTTCAAGAGTACTTCGTGCGCCACCGCTGCCAGCCGACGGTGCTTGATGTGCGTTATGAGGGCGCAGAGCAGGCCGCAGTGACGCCACAGGTTGCGCAGGCGCTGCACACGGCTGATTTGATCGTGTTCGCGCCGTCTAACCCGTGGCTGTCGATCATGCCGATGCTGCACGTGCCCGGCATGCGCGCGGCGATCGCGCAGTCTGCCGCGCCGTCAATCGCTGTGACGCCGATTGTGGAAGGACGGGCGATCAAGGGGCCAGCCGCCAAAATGATGGCCGAGATGGGCTATGAGGTCAGCTATGCGTCCGTCGCGCGGTTCTACGCGGATTTTGTAAGGGTGTTTGTGTATGATAAGCGCGACCCGCTGCGCGAGCTGGACGCGCCGCGCTTGGTGGCGCTGGACACGATTATGACAGATGAAGCGAGCAAAGTTCGCCTTGCACGCGAGGTGCTGGCGTTGAGTGAGATGGTTTGATGAACGTGTGGGCGATGATCCCGATGAAGCCCTTCTCACAGGCTAAGACGCGCCTGAGCGCGGTGCTGACCGAGCCAGAGCGGGCGGCGCTGGCGGCGGCTATGCTGCGACAGGTGCTGCGGGTGGTGGTTTCGCAGCGCCGCCTATGTGGGACGTTGGTCATTAGCCGTGACGCGGATGTGCTGGCGCTGGCTCAGTCGATGGGCGCGGCAATCCTGCACGAGCCGACGCAGAGCGGCTTGAACGCGGCGCTGCGCATGGGCGCGGCGGCGCTCGAACAGCAGGGCGCGGCCCAAGTGCTGATGCTGCCCGGTGACCTGCCGTTCATCACCGAGCGCGATGTGATGACGCTGCTCGACTGTGCAGCGCCTGCCAGCGTAGTCATTGCGCCAGATGCCGAACACAGCGGCACGAACGCGCTGCTTGCGCCGCTGCCGCTGCCGTTCCACCCTCAGTACGGCCTGAACAGCTTCCAGCGCCACGTGCACAGCGCGCGCGAGGCGGGGCTGTCGCTCCACATCGTTGAAAGTGACACGCTCGCGCTTGACGTCGACACGCTGGACGACCTCGCGCTGTATCATCAGCGCGTCGTGTTGGGAGGCGCGCCCGACTTACCGCAGTTTGACCGCCTCAGCCGCCATGCGTGACGCGGTCGGGTTGTTTCTGCCGCATCACTGGACGCTGCTGGAGTGCCTGAGCGCGGTGAAGTATGCCGAGGCGCGCGGCATCGACAGCGTCTGGCAGGCGGAGGTGGCCTTCAGCCGCGACCCGTTCTTGACGATGGCCAGCTATGCCCCCGCGACGCGGCGCATCGGTTTAGGGGCGGGGGTGGTTCACCTGCCGACGCGCTCGCTGGCGGCGTTGAGCGCGGCGCTCATGACGCTCGACGACCTTGCGCCGCGCCGCGTGCGCTGTGCGCTGGGGCCGTGGAACGACCAAGAAGCAGCGCGCGCAGGCATGGTGCGGCCTAAGCCGCTGCTGGCGATGCGCGAGGCGCTCTCGGCGCTGCGGCGCTTGCTCGCGCTGGAGCGCGTCACGATGGGCGGCGAGACGCTCCAACTCGTTGATGTGCAGGCGCAGCCGTGCGAGCGGCCTGAAGCGCGCGCGGTGTCGTTCTTGCTGGCGGGGACGGGGGCGTTTCACGCGCTGGCGGGCGAGATTGCCGATGGAATCCTGCTCAACGCAATGGTGACCCCGGCTTACACCGCTCACGCCGCAGAAGAAGCCGGCGTCGGGCTGCGCAAGGCGCGGCGCGATTCCACGCGGTTTGAAGTGGCGCAGTTGATCTTGTGCAGCGTGCAGACCGAGCGCGACAGCGAGGCGGCGGCCTTCCAGCGGGCGCAGCAGGCTGTGCTGCAAGCGGTGCTCCAGCGCCCGGATTGGATGCGCGCCAACGGCTTCCCGCAAGAAGTGTTGGCTGAGTGCCAGCAGTGGTCGCAGGTCGGCCTCGGCGAACTGCCCGAGGCGGCCTACAAGCTGCTGACGCCCGACTTGGTGCGGCAGGTGGTGGCGTTCGGAACGGAGGCGCAGGTGCGCCAGCGCGTGCGCGATTACGTAGCGGCGGGGGCGACGCTGCCGGTGCTCGTGCCGCTCAACGCGGACGCGCGCCCGGTGGTGGACGCCTTCTCGCAGGGCTACCGTGAGGGCTTCCTGCGCGGCTGGAACGAGGGCGGCGCATGAGCGCGGCGCGCCGTAACCGTCTGCTGTGGGGGGCGCTGGTGGCGTGGTGCACGTTGGGCGCGCTGCTGAGCGTCGTGCTGGGGCGCGCGGTCGGCGGCGGGGAGATGCTCATGCCGCTCGACGATGTCTACATCCACTTCCAGTACGCGCGGCAGCTTGCGTCAGGGCAGCCCTACGTCTACAACCCAAGCGAGCCAGCCACCAGCGGCGCGACCAGCTTCTTGTACCCCTACGTGCTGGCGGCAGGGTATGCGTTAGGGTTCACTGGGCGCGCGCTGGGCGAGTGGGCGGTGATCGTCGGCTGGGGGGCGCTGGCGGGGGCGCTGATCGGACTGTGGCGTTTGGGGGCGGTTTGGGGCGTCGATCTGGGGCTGCGCGGGCTGGGCGCGCTGCTGCTGACGGGCGGCGTGTTCGCGTGGCACTTCAACAGCGGGATGGAGACCGGCCTCGTCATGCTAGCTGTCGTGTGGGCGCTGTGGGCGTTCAGCGCGCGGCGCTGGACGGCGTTCGCGCTGTGGGGCAGCCTGCTGGCGCTGATGCGCCCGGAAGGCAGCGCAATGGCGGCGCTGGCGGCGCTGCTGGCGCTGGCGTTCGATGGCCGAGGGGCTGGCTGGCGTGATCGAGTGTGGATGGCGCTGCCGCTGTTGGCGTGCGGGGTGCAGCCGCTGGTCAACCTGCTGGTAACGGGCAGCGTCAACGCGACGGGCAACCAGAGCAAGTCGATCCTCGCCATGCTGCCCGCAGACGCTGCGGTGATCGCTGCGCGCGTGGCAGAGAATTGGCTGCGCGTGTGGCAAGAGGCGCTGACCGGCGCGACGACCGGCCTGCCGATTGGGCTGTTGGGGGCCTTGGGCTTGGCGGCGCTGTGGCGGCAGCAGCGGCGGGTGGCCTTGTTGATCGCGGGCTGGCTGCTGGGCGTGTCGTTGGCGATCAGCACCTTAGACAACGCCTTTTGGCACTTCCAGCGCTATCATATGCCCCTGCTGGTGCTGCTGTTGGCGCTGGCGCTGGCGCTGCTGCAAGCGCTGCCGCGCTGGCCGCGCGTTGGGCTGGGCGTGGGGCTGCTCGCGCTGCAACTGGCAGCGTCGGTGACGTTTGCGCGCTATCAAGCCCTGAACCTAAGCTACGTGGCACAGCAGCCGCTGGCGATGGCGGAGTGGCTGCGCGCGAACACCCCCGCGGATGCGCGGGTGGCGGTGCACGACGTGGGGCTGATGCGCTACGTGGGGGAACGCGCCACGCTCGACATGGTGGGGCTGACCACCCCCGGCGCGGCCAGCTACTGGCGGAACGGCGTGGGCAGCGTGGCGGAGCTGCTGCTGCGCGAGCAGCCGCCGTTCGTCGCAAGTTACGGGGCAGGCCACGGGTACGGCCTCGCGCGCTTGGAGGGAACGCTGCTGCTCGATCAGCCGCTGGCGAGCTTTCCCGTCGTAGTCGATCAAGCGGCCAACGTCGCGCTAGCTGCGCCCGTCCAGCACATCGCGCAGCCGAACTATGCGGCCTCAGCGGTGACGCGGCGCGCTGGGGCGGCCTCGGCGGGGATGGCGGCTTACGGCGTGAGCGGCGGCGATGCCCTGCTGACGTGGGTCAACGTGGCGGAGTTAGCTTCAGAACAGGCGGTAGGCTACACGTGGCACGGCGCGCCGCAGGCGGGCTTCCTCACCGACGTGCTCCAACAGCCGCTGCTGGGCGAGGACGTCGTCTTGATCGACGGCGTGCGGCGCTTGACTGGTGGCGAGCGCTTTACGATCCACGCTGTTGAGGGCGAGCCGCTGCTGCTGGTGACGCGCGTTCACGCGGCAGGGCGCGGCCTGCTGACGATCCGCGTCAACGGCCAGCTGACCGCTGAGCGCGTGCTGGTGGAAGCGCCCGGCTTCTGGCAGGAATTCGCCACGCCGCTGATGGGCGCTGAGACGCTGCTGATTGAGACCTCAGCGGCGCTGGAGAGCGGCGAGTACGCGCCCGCCAGCCACTTCGTATACGCGCTGGGAGCGCCGCCTGACGAATCGGGCGACGCGCTGGCCACCTTCGGCGCAGACGAGGCGCGGCTGCTCGCGGCGGCGTTTGACGAGTCCAGCGGCCAACTCACGTTGAAGTGGCAGGCGCTTGCCCCGCTGCCGCGCGATGCGCGCTTCTTCGCCCACATCTACGCTGACCTAGACCAGCCGCCCATTGCCCAATGGGACGGCTATCTGCTGGGGCTGCCGCTGGGCAATTGGTTACGCGGCGAGCTTTCCGCTACAATTTCGCTCAACTTCGACGATCTGCCGACGGGCGAGTACGCGCTGGCGGTCGGCTTCTATGATGCGTGGTCGGGTGAGCGCGTGCCGGCGCAGGCTGAGGCGCTGGCAGTGCGCGATCAACGGCTGATAGTGGTGCAGTGGACGGTAAGAGATGGATGACATGGCAGCGGTGTATGCTGCTTTGGCGCAGGCCAGCGCAGATGGCACAGAGGCCGCGCTGGCGACGGTAATCGCTACACAGGGGTCGATGCCGCGTCATGCGGGGTCAAAGATGTTGGTTTACAGCGATGGCCGCATCGTCGGGACGGTGGGCGGCGGCGCGATGGAGGCGCGCGTCATCGCGGCAGCGCGCGAGGTCATCCACAGCGGCAGCGCCCGCACAGAGACGTTTGTGCTCAACAGCCTCGACGATGGCGACCCGGGCGTGTGCGGCGGATCGGCGCAGATCTTCATCGAGCCGGTGCAGACCGCGCCACAGTTGATCGTGGTCGGCGGCGGGCACGTGGGGCAGGCGCTAGCTGAGTTGGGCAAGTGGATGGGCTTCTACGTCGTGCTGACCGATGACCGTCCGGAGTTCGCCACGCCGCAGCTCGTCCCCGGTCTGAACCGCTACATCGTCTGCGCTGGGCATGAGCTGCCACAGCGCATCGCGCTGGGCCGCACGAGCTACGTGTGCGCGGTGACGCGCGGGCTGCCGGTCGACTTGGGGTTGATCCCGGCTTTGCTGGCGACGGACGCGGCCTACATCGGGCTGATCGGCAGCCGCCGCCGCTGGGCGCTGACGCGCAAAGCGCTGTTAGAGCAAGGCGTCAGCGAGGCGCAGCTGCAGCGGGTGCGTTCCCCGATTGGGCTGGAGATCGGCGCGGAGACGCCGCGCGAGATCGCCATTAGCATCCTAGCGGAGATCGTGCAGGTGCGGCGCGGCGGCGATGGCCAGCCGATGCGCTGGGATCCGTCGCTGGAGCAGGGGGCGGCGGGCACGTGAAGCTGCTGTGTGTGAGCGATACGGTCATGCCCCAACTGGAAAGCGCTTCGAACCTGCGACGGCGTTACAGCGATGTTGAACTGATTGTAAGCTGCGGCGACATGCCAGCAGCGTATCTGGACTACATCTCGTCGATCCTCGGTAAGCCGCTGCTGTACGTGCGCGGCAACCACGACGAGATGTATGCGACGGAGCCGCCCGGCGGGATCGACCTGCACAACAACTTGTTCGAGTACAAAGGCGTGAGCTTCATCGGGCTGGAAGGCAGCATTCAATACAACGGCGGCCCGATTCAGTACACGCAAAACGAGATGCGGATGAAAGTTTTACAACTTGCGCCGCGCTTACGCTATAATCGATGGAGACGCGGTTACGGGGTCGATGTGTTCGTCACCCACTCGCCGCCCAAAGGCATCCACGACGCGGAGGATCTGCCGCATCAAGGCTTTGATGCGTTTCTCGACTTCCTAGCATGGTATCGCCCGCGTTATATGATTCATGGGCACGTCCACACGTGGGATCGGCGCAAAGTCGTTGACACGCAGTACAAACACACGCGAATTTTGAATATTAACCCATACTATGTGTTGACCGTTGAGCCTGTAGAGTGAGTAAGTGGGGTATGTGGCAGAAGTATATCACCGCTGGGAGTGTGGAAGACGTTTTGACGCTGCTAGCCGAACATCAGGGGGCGGCGCGCGTCATCGCGGGTGGCACGGATTTGCTGCTAGAGATGGAACGCGGCAAACGCCCGGACGTGCACGTCCTGATCGACATCACGCGGATCGCAGGGCTAGACGCGATCACGCGCGAGGGGGATACGCTGCGCTTGGGGCCGCTCGTCACCCATAATCATGTGGTGGCGCACCCCTTGATCCGTCAGCGGGCGCTGCCGTTGGCGCAGGCCGCTTGGGAGGTGGGCGCGCCGCAAATCCGCAACCGCGCGACGATTGCGGGCAACCTCATCACCGCCAGCAGCGCCAACGACACGATCACGCCGCTGCTTGTGCTGGGCGCGGAGGTGGTGCTGGCGTCGCTCGACGGGGAACGAACCGTGCCGCTCAGCGCCTTCTACACGGGGCTGCGCCAAACGGTGATGCGCCCCGATGAGATGCTGACGGCGATTCACTTCCCGCTGCTGGCGGAGACCGAGCGCGGCACGTTCATCAAGCTGGGGCTGCGGCGGGCACAAGCCATCAGCGTGAACAACGTGGCGGCGGTGGTGCGCGTGGAGGATGGGATGGTCACGCGCGCAGCGCTCGCGCTGGGCAGCGTCGCACCGACGGTGATTCGCGTTCCGGGCGCAGAGGCCGCGCTGGTGGGTCAACCGCTCAGCGATGAAGTGATCCGCAGCGCCGCGCGCATCGCTGCCGCCACGCCGACGCCCATCACCGACGTGCGCAGCACCGCGGAGTATCGCGCAGAGATGGTCAAGGTGTTGGTGGCGCGGGCGCTGCGCCAAATTCGAGATGACGCGATCCCGACGCTGCCAGAGCGGCCGGCGCAGCTTTGGGGCGAGCGTGAAGCGCGCGTCGAACGCAGCGCCGCGACGACCGTTCACAACGGCAGCGGGCTGCCCATCGAGGCGACGATCAACGGCCAGCGGGTCAGCGTGGCGAGCGGCGCGCACAAGACGCTGCTCGACTGGCTGCGCGATGATGTCGGGCTGAAGGGCACGAAAGAGGGCTGCGGCGAGGGCGAATGCGGCGCGTGCACAGTGTTCCTCGACGGGGCGGCGGTGATGGCCTGCATGGTGGCTGCGCCCCGCGCCCACGGCGCAGACATCGTGACGGTGGAGGGGTTGGCGGCGGGCGATCAACTGCACCCGCTGCAAGAGGCGTTTGTGGCGAGTGGCGCGGTGCAGTGCGGCTTTTGCACCCCCGGACTGCTGATGGCCGGCGCAAAGCTCTTGGAGGAGCATCCATCGCCAACGCGCGAGCAGATCGAACAGAGCATCAGCGGCAACTTATGCCGCTGCACGGGGTATTATAAGATATTGGAAGCATTTATGAAGGCGGGTGAATCCGCAGGAGGCGCAGGGCAATGAGCAATCAAGAGTTTGGGGGCAAGTACGCACCGAAAAAACCGCCGTGGTGGAAGCCGTTCTTGCCGCTGTTTGGGCTGCTGCTGTTGGTCGTTTTTGGCGCGGTGGCGTTCGTGCTGGCGGAGCCGGTCGCGCGCCAAGTCGATGTGCTGGTGACGCAGCGCGCGCTGCCCTTGCGGGAGATGACGATCATCAGCGGGATTGCCATCTTCATCGTGCAGGTGTTCTTCGTGGCGATGATCTATGCCGTGTTCCAGCCGAAGGGGCCGAAAGGCGTCACCGAGCGGGAGCTTGACCGCGAGAAGCGCGAGATGCTCAAAGAGCAGCAGGCCGCCAACCGTCGCAAGAAGGAGATGATGGCCAAGATGCGCGCGAAGAACAAATCGATCAACGAACGCTGAAGCAAGCAGTCTCGGGGAAGTCTCGATGAGCAAGGATACAGTGGTTATTGGTAAGTCCGTTCGGCGCATCGACGCTGTCAGCAAAGTGACGGGCGCTGCTGCCTACCCCGGTGACATTGACATCGAGGGCCAACTGTGGCTGCGCATCGTGTTCAGCGCGCGGGCGCATGCGCGCGTCGTCCACGTGGACACAGCGCGCGCGCTGGCCCTGCCGGGCGTGGTGGCCGTTTTCACCTCGCAGGATATTCCGCACAATGAGTACGGCCTCGTCATCAAAGATCAGCCGGTGATCTGTGGGCCGGGCGGCAGCAAGCCTGACACGGACAAGGTGCGCTGCTACATGGACTACGTGGCGGTGGTGGTGGCGGAGACGGACGAGATCGCCGCGCAGGCTGCCGCGTTGGTAGATGTCACATACGAAGACCTGCCCGCGGTGTTCAACGCCGAAGAGGCGATGCGCGCGGGCGCGCCGCAGCTCCACTACGACACGCCCAACAACGTCGTGACGCACATCCGCGTGCGCAAAGGGGACATGGCCGCGGGCTGGGCACAGGCGGCAGTAGTGGTCGAGGGCGTTTACGAAACGGGCTGGCAGGAACATGCTTACTTGCAGCCAGAGGCGGGGCTGGCCTACATCGACGATCAAGGCCGCGTGACAGTGGTTGTGGCCGGGCAGTGGACGCACGAGGATCAAGAACAGATCGCCCACGCGCTAGGGCTGCCGCAGGAGCAGGTGCGGGTGATCTACCCTGCGATCGGCGGCGCGTTCGGCGGGCGTGAAGATATGTCCGTCCAGATCGTCTTGGCGCTGGCGGCGCTCAAACTGGGCCGCCCCGTCAAAACGCAGTGGACGCGCGAGGAGTCGATCCTCTACCATCACAAGCGTCACCCGATTAAGGTCTACGCCAAGTGGGGCGCGGACGCCGAAGGGCGCGTCGTGGCGGCGGAGTGCCGCGTGATTGGCGACGCCGGCGCGTACAACTACACCTCTAACAAGGTGCTGGGCAACACCAATTTGACGGTGACCGGCGCGTATGAGATCCCCAACATCCACATCGACACCTACGCGGTCTACACCAACAACATCCCGTGCGGGGCGTTTCGTGGGTTTGGCGCGCCGCAGGGGTTGTTCGCGGCAGAGGGGCAGATGGATCGCCTAGCAGACGCGCTGGGGATGGATCGCTTGGAGATTCGACGGCGCAACTGCTTCCGCGAGGGCAGCATCCAATCGACGGGCACGCCGCTGCCCGCTGGGGTGAGCATCGGCCAAGTGCTGGAGGCGGCAGCCCGTGAAGGCGGTTGGCAGCACACGGAGGATGGGGTGCGCCGCCCGCCGACGCCCCAACCGACCGATCCCACCAAACGACGTGGGATCGGCGTGGCCTGCGGCTACAAGAACATCGGCTACAGCTTTGGCTTCCCAGAGCGCAGTTGGGCGGGCATCGAGCTGCACGGCGGGCGCGAGATTGAACAGGTGATCGTGCGCGCGGGCGGCGCAGACGTCGGCCAAGGGGCGCACACCGTCTTCATGCAGATGGCCGCGGAGGCCGTCGGTGTGCCGTTGGAGCGCGTCGCGTTGAAGACGGGCGACACGGCAGAGCACGGCACGTCGGGCAGCGCGTCGGCCTCACGCTTGACCTTCATGGCGGGTAACGCGATCCGTGGCGCAGCCGAGAAAGCGCTAGAGCTGTGGCGCGCAGAGGAGCGCCCGGCTAAAGCGGAGTTCCTCTATCGCCCGCCGCGCACCACGCCCTATGACCCGATGACCGGCCGCAGCGAGCCGAACTTCGCCTACGGCTACACAGCGCAGGTGGTCGAAGTGGAAGTCGACATCGAGACTGGCCTCATCCGCTTGGTGCGGGTGATCGCGGTGAACGACGTGGGCAAGGCGATCAACCCGAACCTCGTGCAGGGGCAGATCGAAGGAGGGGTCGTCCAAGCGCAGGGCTACGCGCTGATGGAGTATCTCGTGAGCAAGGAAGGGCGCATCTTGAACCCCTACTTGTCGACGTACCTGATCCCGACGGTGTTGGACGTGCCTGAAGAAGTGCGCTCGGTGGTGTTGGAGTATCCTGACCCGATTGGGCCGTGGGGCGCGCGCGGCATGGCAGAGATGCCGATGCTGCCGCTCTTGCCCGCGATTGCCTCGGCGGTGCACGATGCAACGGGCGTCTGGCTGACCTCGCAGCCGTTCACGCCGGACAAAGTGGTGGCCGCGCTGCGTGCGCAGGGCATCGGGGCGATCTAAGCGGCATGAAACTGTTCGAAGCGCTGGGGATCGCACGCGGGGAGGTCGTCTCGTTCGTGGGGGGCGGCGGCAAAACGTCAGCGCTCGTCGGCCTCGGTTATGAGGTGATCGAACTTGGCTGGCGCGCGCTCGCCAGCACGACCACCTACATCGACGAAGAGCAGCTCGGGTTGATGCCCGCCGCGCTGCGCTTCACAGGCGACTTTATGGCTGTCAACAGCGCCTTGAACGATCACAAGTTCGTCTTCCTGCACGGCGGCGTGTGGGAGGGGCGAGTGCTGCCACCAGCGTTGGAGTGGTCGGCGCTGTTGGACAACGTGGACAGCGACCTGCTGTTGCTGGAGGCAGACAAAGCCGATGGGCGCAGCTTTAAAGCGCCGCTGGCCGATGAGCCGCGCATCCCAGAGGTGACGACGCTCGTTGTGCCGATGGTGGCGCTGAACGTCCTTGAACGCCCCTTTGACGAGGTCAGCGTCTACAACCCAGCAGCTATCAGCGAGCGCTACGGCTTTGTGCTGGGCCAGCGCATCCATGCGCCGTGGATCGGCCAAGTGCTGCGCGATGAGGAACTGGGCATGAAGCACGTGCCGCTCGGGGCGCGTGTGGTGGCGCTGCTCAACCAGACGAGCGAGCGCGGCTACAGCCGCCAGCGGGCGCGGCTGATCGCGCGGACGGCGCTCAAAGGCTCGCGCATCAACGGCGTGGCGATTGGCGCGGTGCGCGCGTCTCAGCCGGTGTATGAGGTGCAGCGTTCGCTGGGGGCGGTGGTGCTGGCGGCGGGCTTGTCGTCGCGCATGGGCGAGCACAAGATGCTGCTGCCGTGGGCCGACGGCAAGACGATCATCGAAAGCATCGTTGAGCAGTTGATTCGCTCGCGCTTGGATCATATCGTGGTGGTAACCGGCCACCGCTCCGATGACATCCGCCGCGTGCTGAGGCCGCTGGACGTGCCCATCGTCTACAATCGGCAGTACCGCAGCGGCGAGATGCTCTCGTCGTTGAAGGTGGGGCTGCAAGCGCTGCCGGCGTCGGTCTCGTCGGCGATGGTGGTGCTGGGCGATCAGCCGCGCTTGGAGGCGGGGGTGCTGCACAAGCTGATGAAGACCTACGCCGAGAGCACGCGCACGATTGCCGCCCCGAGCTACAACCGCCGCCGTGGTCATCCCATCCTCATCAACCGCGTGCACTGGCCGGAGATCCTCGATCTGCCGTTGGAAGGGTCGCTGCGCGATTTTTTGAACGCTTACCAGTCAGAGATCCTCTACGTTGACGTCAACACGGACAGCGTCCTGCGCGACGTAGACACCCCCTTTGAATACAACCAAGAGCGGCTGCGCGCCGGCCTTGAGACGCTCAACTTGTCGCTGCGCCAGCGTGACGCTGAGTGACGCCGCCGCGTTTGCCCCTCTCCGTAAGTAACCTCTACTTAAAGTCGCGCGGCAGGCGTCGTATAATGTGGGCGGTTCATTCGACGAAAGGCAGTTCAACCCATGACTACCATCACACGACAACCGTATGTGGAGGCGGCGCAGTACATTCAAACGCGAACGACGCTGCAACCGCGCGTTGGGATTGTGTTAGGGTCTGGCATGGGCGGCCTAGCGGATTTGATCGAAGACCCGATCAGCATTTCCTATCGTGACATCCCGAATTGGCCGCAGTCAACCGTGCACGGCCACGCGGGGCGCTTGGTGATCGGCACACTGGAAGGGCAGACGGTGATCTGCCAGCAGGGGCGCGCGCACTTCTACGAGGGGTACAGCTTGCAGCAGGTGACGCTGCCGATCCGCGTGATGGGGCTGCTGGGGGTGAAGACGATCCTGCTGACCAACGCCGCGGGCGGCTTGAACCCGACCTATCGCGTGGGCGATATCATGATGTTCAACGACCATATCTACTTGGCTGGCCTGAGTGGGGCCAACCCGTTGATGGGGCCGAACGACGACACACTCGGGCCGCGCTTCCCCGGCATGTCGCGGACGTATGACCTGCCTCTGCGACAGGCGGCGCGGGCCGTGGCGGCTGAGTACGGTCTGCCGCTGCATGAGGGGGTGTACGTGTGCGTGTCGGGGCCGTTTTTTGAATCGCCCGCTGAGGTGCGCTTCCTGCGGATGATCGGCGGCGACACGGTCGGCATGTCAACGGTGCACGAGGTGATCGTGGCGCGCCATATGGGGCTGCGCGTGGCGGCCTTCTCTGGGGTGACGAATGAGGCCATCGACCAAGTCGACGGCGAGGCGGACGCCAACCATGAGGAAGTGTTGGAGGCGGGCCGGTTGATCGTGCCGCGCATGATGGCTCTGCTGCGCGGGGTGGTGAGGGCAGTTGAATGAACTTGGTGTTTCTGATCGACCAAGTGGCCGTGCCACTCTACATCATCCTTGCGGCGCTGGCCGCGCTGAGCTTCTGGCGCAGCCTGCACGCGCGCTGGCAGCTCAGCAGCACGTACTATGAGTTAGAGCGTGATCTGGCACGACAGCGGTTTGGCACGTCTATCGGTTGGATGCTGGCGTTTGTGCTGATGATGGTGGGGGTACTGGGCATTCAAGAAACGGTGGCCCCCTTCTTGCGGACGGAGCTTGAGCAGCGCGAGATCATCAGCGTGAGCCTGATTGCCCAAGACGGCGACTTCCGCACGGCCACGCCCGCGCCGCTTGACGGCGGCCTCAACATCCAGCCGGTGGCCCCGCTGGGCGAGAACAACACGATCATCCTGCTGACGCCCACGCTGACGCCGACCCCCGTCGGGACGATCGTGCCGAATGCGCCATCCGCTGAGGGCTGCCAAGACCCGCGCGCGACGCTGCAAATCCCTGCTAACGGGATGCGCGTCTTTCAGCCGATCAGCGTCGTTGGCACGGCGTACACCGACTCGTTTGCTGTGGCTAAGCTGGAGATCAGCGGGCCGGGGACGGACAACACCTACGTTGTGATCGACGACCGACGCCAAGAGACGCGCGAGGTGGCCCCCTTCAGCCAGTTTGCCCCTGCGGCTTACCCGCCCGGCCAATACTCGTTCCGGCTGACGGTGTTCGACATCACGCAGCAGTTGGTGGCAAGCTGCATGGTGACGATCTACATCACCGAGCCGCCGGTGACGCCCACGCCGACCCCGCGCCCCGGGACATAACACGAGCGCCGCGGCTGGGTGGCTAATCTGGATCTTTAGGCAGCTTGCTGTCTTTACGAAATGAGGCGCGGATGCGGCGCGGCGCGAAGATCTTGAAGAAGCCGCTGATCGTGCGCTGCCAGCCCAAGATGCGGCTGCGCCAGCGCGCCAGCAGGTAGCGCAGCTGACGGCGGCGCGTGTTCAAGAGGCTGCGGCTGCTCTCCAGTGCGGGCGCGCCCCACTTGATGCAGGCCGCGGCCCACGACAAGCCGCCCCCGAAGCCCACAAACACGACGTAATCCCCTTCATTGAGCCGCTTCTGCTCGATCGCCTCGCACAGCGCAATCGGGATGCTGGCGGCGCTGGTGTTGCCGTAGCGGTTGAGGTTGATGAAGAAGCGGTCTAGGTCGATTTTGAGCTTGCGCGCGACGGCGTCTAGGATGCGCAGGTTGGCTTGGTGCGGCACGATCAGCTTGACATCGTCTAGGGTGATGCCTGCGCGATCGGCCACTTGACGGATGCTCTCGTCGACGACGCGGGTGGCAAACTTGAACACCTCGCTGCCGGCCATGACCATCTTCTGCACCTTCAACTCGCCTAGTGCCGCGTGGTTGTGCGTTGGAATGGCAAGCAGTTGGCCGCCCGCCCCGTCTGAGCGCAGCACGCTGGACAGCACGCCGCCGTGCTCGAGGCTGGCGCTCAGCACGACCGCGCCCGCGCCATCGCCGAACAGGATGCAGGTCGAGCGGTCGCGCCAATCCAGCACGCGGCTCATCGTCTCCGCGCCGATGATGAGCGCGTGGGTGATGCTGCCGATGCGGATGGCGTGCGCGGCCATGTCCAGCGCGTAAACGAAGCCCGAACAAGCCGCGGACAGGTCGAACGCGCCGGCGTTGCTGGCCCCCAGCGCGTCCTGTACGAGGCTGGCGGTGCTGGGGAACACGTGCTCTGGGGTAGAGGTGGCCACGATGATGAGGTCAAGCTGGCGCGGCAGCAGGTCAGCAACTTCAAGGGCGCGCTGGGCGGCGCGGATGGCCAGCGTCGTGGTGCTCTCACGGTCGCTGGCGATGCGGCGCTCTTTGATCCCCGTGCGCGTGACGATCCACTCATCAGACGTTTCGACGATGGCCGACAAGTCATGGTTGGTCATGACCGTATCTGGAACGGCCATGCCCCAGCCGACGATGTGGGCGTAGATGCCGGTCTCACGCCGTGGCAAGGCTGGTTTCTTCTCTTTTTGCATAACTGCCCTTAGCTATCTATATCGCCCAAGAATGATCGTCGCGTTGTGGCCGCCAAAGCCAAAGCCGTTGCTCATGACGACGTTCACCGGTTTACGAACGGCGACGTTGGGGGTGTAATTCAAGTCGCAGGCGGGGTCAGGTGTCGTCAAGTTGATGGTGGGTGGGATAACGTTGTCTTG
Source organism: uncultured Anaerolineae bacterium (assembly GCA_937944445.1). Lineage (GTDB taxonomy): Bacteria > Chloroflexota > Anaerolineae > Aggregatilineales > Phototrophicaceae > JANWYT01. The sequence continues at coordinate 79,398 of CALDYP010000038.1, read as the reverse complement.
AATGGCCATGATGCTGAACACCGCCTCTAGCGCGCCCGCCGCCCCCAGCAGGTGGCCAGTCATGCTCTTGGTCGAGCTGATGCTGATGTTGTAGGCCTCCTCGCCCAGCGCGCGCTTGATGGCGGCGGTCTCGGCGGCGTCGTTGAGCGGCGTGCCTGTGCCGTGCGCGTTGATGTAGTCGATGTCTTTGGCGGCTAGGCCGGCGTCTTCGAGCGCGAAGAGCATCGCGTAGGCCGCACCTTCGCCCGTCTCAAGCGGGGCGGTGGGGTGGTAGGCGTCGCTCGTGTGGCCGTAGCCCAGCACTTCGGCGTAGATCTTCGCGCCGCGGGCTTGGGCGTGTTCAAGGTCTTCTAGGACGAGCATCGCCGCCCCCTCGCCGGGGACGAAGCCATCACGGTGTAGGTCAAATGGGCGGCTGGCCCCTTTGGGGTCGTCATCGCGGTTGGAGAGGGTCTTCATGTTGTTGAACCCGGCGATGGTCATTGGGGTGATAGCGGCCTCGGTGCTGCCGACGATCATCACGGTGGCTTGGCCGCGGCGGATGATCTCCGCGCCTTCGCCGATGCAGTTGTTGCCGGTGGCGCAGGCAGTGGTGATGCAGAAGTTGGGGCCGCGCAGCCCGAACTCCATCGAGACGCGCCCGCTGCTGCCGTCGATCAACAGGCGGGGCACGACCAGCGGGCTGACGCCGTGATGCCCCTTCGTGGTGAAGCCAATGACCGCCTCGATGAGCGAGTTGATGCCGCCGATGCCGCTGCCGACGATGCAGCCGACGCGGTAGCGGTTGCTGTCGTCTACCGTGAGGCCGCTGTCTTCGATGGCTTCTTTGGTAGCAGCGACAGCAAAGTGAGTGGCGCGGTCGGTGCGTTTGGCTTCCTTCTTGCCCAGCAGCGCGTCGGCGTCGAAGTTCTTCACCTCTCCAGCGATCTTGTTCTCGATGACGCTGCTGTCGAACAGCGTGATGAGGTCGATCCCGCTGATGCCGTTGACGACGTTTTGCCACGCTGTTTTGACGTTGTTGCCAGTGGGGCCGATCGCGCCCATCCCTGTGACAACGACGCGCTTTCTGCTCATGGTTGTACTCCCGTGGTATCCCTTAAACGAACGCTCCGGTGCGTTGTGAGACGCGGAAATGCGCGCCATACGCTATAATCCACCACCGGAGCAGCAAGCTTATCTTAGCGTAATGAACACGAAGGTGGCACGCAAGTTATGATTTTGGTCACAGGGGCGGCTGGTTTCATCGGGCGGCATGTGGTGGCTGAACTGCTGCGCCAGCAGCTTCCAGTGCGGGTGCTGCTCGCGCCGGAGGAATTGCCGCCCGCGCTCTGGGCGGATCTGCCGCAGCCAGAGGTGTTTGCCGGGCGATTGAACGACGACGAAGTGCTGCTGAAGGCATGCACGGGCGTGCACACGATCATTCATCTGGCAAGCGCGATGTGGTGGGGCAGTCAGCGCGACCTTGAGCTGGTGGAACTGGCGGGCACGCAGTCGCTGATTGCGGTGGCGCGCAGCGCGCGCGTGGGGCGGATCATCCTGCTGAGCCACCTCGGCGCGGCGTCCTCGGCGGGGTATGTGCTGCACCGCGTCAAAGGCCTAGAGGAAGAGTTAGTGCGCGGCTCGGGGCTGGCCTACACCATCCTCCGCTCAGGGCTGGTGTTCGGGCCGGAGGATGCGTTCATCAACCACATCGCTATGATGTTGAGCATCAACCCGCTGTTCTTCTTGATGCCCGGTCGGGGTGAGGTCGTGCTGCACCCGCTGCACATCGACGATTTGACGCGCGCGATCGTGGCCAGCCTTGAATCGCTTGACGCGGTGGATCGCACGATGGAGATCGGCGGCATCGAATACACGACGCTGGCGGACTTGATCAGCACGGTGCAGCGGGTGTGTCGTCGGCGTCGGGTGGTGATCCCTGTGCCGCCCTACCTGATGCGGGTGATCGTGTGGCTGTATGAGCGGATCTACCGCCGCACGCTGATGACGTCGCAGTGGCTGGACGTCCTCGCCACAAATCGGACGACACAGCTCGGCAACATGTACGAATATTTTGGGTTTCAGCCGCGCCGCCTTGAGGACACGCTTGTGACGTACCTGCCGCGGCAGGCCAGCGCGCGCCGCGCCTTGCGCTACGTGTTTCAGCGGCGGCCTCGCGCCAACGTGTCGGTTTAATCTAGGATGCAATCGCCTATGGCCACACCCCCGGTTGAGATTCGCGCGCTGCGCACACCAGATGAGCTGCAGCAAGCCGTTGAACTTCAGAAGATTTATTGGGGCAGCGACATGAGCGACATCGTGCCGCTGCACATGCTGTTGAGCATGGCTAACTACGGCGGGCACGTGTTCGGGGCATTCGTCGATGGTAAGCTGGTCGGGCTGTTGATGGGCTTCCTCGGCGCGAAGATCACGCCAGCAGATCGCACCCCGGCGCGGGATGCGCTGCTCGTCATGAGCAAGCGGATGGTCGTGCTGCCGGAGTATCGCAACTACAAGATCGGCGAGCACCTCAAACAGGCACAGCGGCAGTTCGCGCTTGATCACGGTGTGCCATTGGTCACGTGGACGTTTGACCCGCTCATCGCGCGCAACGCCTACTTGAACCTGCACAAGCTGGGCGCAGTCGGGCAGGCGTACCAGATGGACTTCTTCGGAGTGGACGCCGCCAACCCGACGCTGAGCGGTGATCGTTTGGTGGCCAACTGGTGGGTGGCGCACCCGCACGTTGCCGATCGTTCCGCGCGCGAGCACGCCGATGGGGTCTGCGTTGGCGCGGTGGAGGCGGGGCAGCCGCGCTTTCTGGGGGTGTCGCTTGGCGCGCCTGCGCTGCTGTTGGAGATCCCGCCGGACGTTCAAGCCCTTGAAAAGTCCGATGCGCCGCTGGCGGGCGCGTGGCGGGCCTACGCGCGCGAGGCGTTCCCCGCGCTGTTCGCAGCAGGCTATCTGGCCACGGATGTCATCCGCCGCGGCGAGCAAACGTTTTACGTGTTCACGCCGGACGACGGCACGTTTACCTTTTGAGGAGTTTTGAATGAAGCCCATCACAATTGCAGCGATTCATCTGCACCCCGTGGCGATCCCGTTTGTGGAGCCGCTGCGCACCAGCTTCGGCATGGAGCCGTTCAAAGCGGCGATCATCGTCGAACTCGTCACCAGCGAGGGGGTGACTGGCTGGGGCGAGGCAGCCGTTGCGCCTGAGCCGGGCTACTGCGGTGAGACGGTCGGCACGGCGTATCACCTGATGAAGCACTTCCTTGTGCCTAGCTTAATCGGCAAGACGCTGGCTGACCCGTTTGAGGGGCGAACGCTGCTGCATCACCTGCGGGACAACAAGCACACGCGCGCTGGGATCGAGGGGGCGATCTGGGACGCCTTCGCCAAGACGAACGCCGCGCGCTTGGCCGACTTGTTCGCGTCATATTTGCCACCAGAGCACGCCTCGACGAACCGCGCGGTGGTCGGCGTGAGCATTGGCATTCAGCCCAGCGTTGAAGCGACCGTCGCCATCATCCGCAAGCGCCTCGATCAAGGCTACCAGCGGATCAAGCTCAAAATTGCGCCCGGCTGGGATGTGGCACTGGCGCGGGGCGTGCGCGCCGCCTTCCCTGACACGATGATCATGCTGGACGCGAACAGCGCCTACACGCTCCAAGATGCCGAGCACCTCAAACAGTTGGACGAGTTCAACCTGCTGATGATCGAGCAGCCGCTGGCACACGATGACATCTACGAGCACAGCCAGCTTCAGCCGCAGTTGAAGACACCCATCTGCCTAGATGAGAGCGTCAAATCGGCCAACGATCTGCGGCTGGCGATTCAGGTGGGAGCGATTGGCATCTTGAACCTGAAGCCGGCGCGCGTGGGTGGCTTTGCGGAGGCGCTGGACGTGTATCGCGTGGCGGTGGAACACAAGCTGCCGCTGTGGATCGGTGGGATGTTGGAGACGGGCGTCGGGCGGGCGCAAAACGTAGCGTTTGCGTCGCTGCCGGGCGTGACGCTGCCGTGCGACATCAGCGCGACCGATCGCTACTTCACAGAGGACATCACGGAGCCGCCGTTCGTCCTCAACGCGGACAGCACTTTGAGCGTCCCGAATGGTCACGGCATCGGTGTGGAGGTGGTGCGCGCGCGGCTGGAACAGGCCGTCGCCCGCTGGTACGAGCAGAATTACTATCCGATTGGGTGAGACATGAGCGCAGAACTTTTCAAGGAATCGACAGTCGCGTTTATCGGGGCGGGGGCAATGGGAACCGCCATGATCGCGGGGATGCTCAATCAAGGGCTGCTGCATGGCGACCAGATCATCGCAGCCGACCCCCACGCCGAAAAGGGGCACGACCTGATGACTCAGTACGGCGTGCGCTTCACGACGGACAACCTTGAGGCTGCGCGCCATGCGGACATCCTCATCTTGGCGGTCAAGCCGCAGGTGATGGAGCGGGTGCTGTCGCAGCTTCGTGGGCGCATCGACAGCGTGGAACTCGTGCTGTCGATTGTGGCCAGCGTGAAGATGCGGACGATCGTCACGCAGGTGTTGAACAGCCGCGTGGTGCGCTCGATGCCCAACACGCCCGCCCAAATCGGCGAGGGGATGACGGTGTGGTGCGCCACGCAGGAAGTCGAGGAGAAGCAGCGCGAGCAGGCGGCCACGCTGCTAGGGGCGCTGGGCGAGCAGCTTTACGTGGACGATGAGCGCCTGTTGGACATGGCCACGGCGCTGTCCGGCAGTGGGCCAGCCTATGTGTTCCTGTTCATGGAGGCGATGATCGACGCGGGTGTGCGCATGGGCTTCACCCATCGGGACGCCAGCAAGCTGGTGATGCAGACGATCAAAGGCTCTGCGGACTACATCCAGCGCAGCGGCCAGCACCCGGCGATCTTGCGCAACCAAGTGACCAGCCCGGGCGGGACGACCGCCGCCGCCTTGTATCAACTGGAGCGCTTGCAGTTCCGCACGGCGGTGGCGGAAGGCATCTGGGCGGCCTATCAGCGGGCGGTGGAGCTGGGCGGGCGCGATGAGTGAGCCGCTGGCGGTCGCCTTTGCCGACGTAGAAGCCGCGGCACAGCGGGTGCGTGAGGCGGCTCACAACACGCCTGTGATGACCTCTCGCCGCCTCAATGCGCGGGTGGGCGCAGAGGTGTTCCTCAAATGCGAGAATTTCCAGCGGGTGGGGGCGTTCAAGTTCCGCGGGGCGTGGAACGCGATGCGCCTGCTCAGCGCTGAGCAGAAGCGGCGCGGCGTGCTGGCGTTCTCGTCCGGCAACCATGCGCAGGCCATCGCGCTGAGCGGCCAACTGATGGGCGTGCGCACCACGATTGTGATGCCGACCGACGCCCCCGCGATCAAACGGCAGGCGACCGAGGGTTACGGCGCGGCGGTCGTCCTCTACGACCCGTCCACGCAGAACCGTGAAGAGGTCGGGCGCGCGCTGGCTGAGGAACACGGCTACACGGTGATCCCGCCTTACAACCACCCCCACGTGATCGCTGGGCAGGGGACGGCGGCCTACGAGCTGATCGACGAGGTGGGCGAGTTGGATGTGATGGTGGCGTGCGTCGGCGGCGGCGGCCTGCTGAGCGGAACCGCGCTGGCGACGAAAGGGCGGCTGCCGTCGTGCCGTGTGGTGGGCGCAGAGCCAGAGCTGGGCTGTGACGCGACGCTCACCTTTCGGACGGGGGTGCTGCACGTCGTCCACAACCCGCAGACCATCGCTGACGGCGCGCGCACGCCCTCGCTCGGCACGCTGACGTGGCCGATCTTCCGCCAGCACGTAGACGACTTGGTGACGATCTCGGAAGAAGAGATCCGCGAGGCCGTGCGCTTCAGCTTCTACACGCTCAAGATGGTCGTCGAGCCGAGTGGCGCGCTGGCGCTGGCGGCGCTGCTGACGGGCAAGGTCAAAGGGCGGCGCATCGGGGCGATCATCAGCGGCGGCAACGTGGACGGCGCGACGATGGCCGACATCTTGCGCGGCGAGGCCGAACCTGTGGTAGGCTAGGCTTGAAGCTGTTGAGGGTAGTTTGTGATGACTGAACGCGCGGTAGAACAATCGAGCCTTGCCGAGTTTTACGCTCAGGCGGAGGCGGCTGCGGATCGGCTGGAGCTGATCGAGGGGGAGGTAATCGTCGTGCCGTCGCCGTCCGTCAAGCATCAGCAGATTGTGTTGTTGATTGCCGTCTTTCTGAACGCCTTGCAGCGCGGCATGACGCTGCTTGCGCCGCTGGACGTGGAGTTAGACGCGCAGAACGTGGCGCAGCCGGATGTGATCTGGTTGAGCGAGGGGACGCAAACGGCGGTGACGGCGCAGCGGGTGATCGGCGCGCCGGAGCTGGTGGTGGAAGTGCTGTCGCCCTCGACGCGGGACGCGGACAAGCGGCGCAAGTTCCGCGTGTACGAGCGCTGTGGGGTGGGGGAGTATTGGCTGGTTGACCCGGACGCGGAGCATGCAGAGGTGTTCGTGCGAGAGGGGGAGCGCTTCGCCCATCGCGGGGTGTATGGGCGCGAGGAAGCTTTCTACAGCGCCGCGCTGGGCGTGGCGGTGGCGGTCAGCGCCTTGCTGCCGCCTCAGGAAGCCGCGCCGCAGCCAGCGCAAGGGGCATGACGCGCCACGCCCCCTGCAGGGTGATCTACAGCTTCTCGGCGATGCTCTTAGCTTGCGTGAACAGCAGCAGATAGTCCGGCCCGCCAGCTTTGCTGTCGGTTCCGCTCATGTTGAAGCCGCCGAACGGGTTCACACCGACGAGCGCTCCCGTGCACTTGCGATTGAAGTAGAGGTTGCCCACGTGGAACTCGCGCATGGCGCGTTCGATGTGGGCGCGGCTCTGGCTGTAGAGCGCCCCGGTGAGGCCGTACTCGGTGTCGTTGGCGATGTGCAGCGCATGATCGAAGTCTTGGGCGCGGATGAGCGCCAGCACCGGCCCGAAGATCTCTTCTTGAGCGATGCGCGCGCGCGGATCAACGCCGCCGAAGATCGTCGGCTGGATGAAGTAACCGTTCTCGTCAGTCTCGATGATGTGCCCGCCAGTGAGCAGCTCACCTTCTGTCGCGCCGATGTCGATGTAGCGACGGATGCGATCGTAGCTCTCTTGGTCGATCACTGGCCCCATGTAGACCTCAGGGCTGATGGACGTGTCGCCGACGGTGAGCGCTTCCGTCAGCTCTACGACTTGTTTGGTCACCGCGTCGTAGACGTCTTGCACCAAGATCGCCCGTGAGCCAGCGCTGCACTTCTGCCCACCGAAGCCGAACGCGCTGGCGACGATGCCCTTGGCCGCCTCAGCAAGGTCAGCTGTTTCATCGACGACGACGGCATCCTTGCCGCCCATCTCAAGGATCGAGCGCTTGAGCCACTTCTGGCCGGGCTGAACGCGGCTGGCCACCTCATAAATCTGCACCCCGACGGCGCGGCTGCCAGTGAAGGCGATGAAGCGCGTCAGCGGGTGTTCGACCATGCGCGCGCCGACGACCTCGCCGGGGCCGGTGAGGAAGTTGAGCACGCCCGCAGGCAGTCCCATCCGCCAGAACAGTTCTGCCACGTGATAGCCGATGAGGGGGCTTTGCTCGGCGGGTTTGAGGACGCAGGTGTTGCCCGCTACGAGCGTGGCAGCGGTCATACCGGCAAGGATGGCGTTGGCAAAGTTCCACGGCGGGATGACCGCGCCCACGCCCAGCGGAATGTACGCAAGCTGGAGCTGCTCGCCTGCCCAGTGGGTGAGCAGATGGCTGCTGTCGGCGAGGCGCAGCATCTGGCGCGCGTAGTACTCCATGAAGTCGATCGCTTCAGCGGTGTCGGCGTCGGCCTCGGCCCAACTCTTGCCAACCTCCAGCACGAGCAGGGCGCTGAATTCGTGCTTGCGGCGGCGCATCTCGGCGGCGGCGTTGAGCAAGTAGCGAGCGCGCTCGGCGGGTGGGGTGTACTGCCACGTTTTGAACGCCTCGTAGGCGGCCTCTGTGGCGCGGTCGGCGTGTTCAGCGGTTCCGTTGGCGAAGTAACCCAGCACCTGCGATGGGCGGGCCGGGTTGACGCTGGGGAACACGTCGCTGAGGGGGATGCGCTCGCCGCCGATCACCAGCGGGTAGGTCTGGCCGAGGCTGGCCGTCACCTTGGCCAGCGCTTGCTCGAACGCCTGCCGATTGGCGGGCTGGGTGAAGTCTGTGAACGGTTCTGGCCGATAAGGGGGAAGCATAGCGATCTCCTTGTGGTGTAGGGTTGGTTATGTGCCAACGAAGCTGCGGATGAAGAACCACATGTTGGCGGGGCGCTCGGCAAGGCGGCGCATGAAGTAGGGATACCATGCCTCACCGAACGGCACGTAAACGCGCATCTTGTGCTTTTTGGCGAGTTCGCCCTGTCGTTCGCCGCGCACGCCGTAAAGCATCTGGAACTCATAGCGCGATTGGGGGACGTTCCGCGCGGCGATGTACTGCTCCGCAGCGTGGATCATGTTCTCGTCGTGAGTGGCGATGCACAGATAGGCGCTGCCGGGCGTGCCGAGGTACGTCTCCAGCAGCTTCACGTAGTTCTTGTCTACGTCGGCTTTGTTAGGGAAGGCGCGGTCGGCAGGCTCGAGGTATGCGCCTTTGCACAGGCGGATGTGGGCGTTTTCGTTCGCTAGGGCCACCATGTCGCTCTCAGAGCGGTAGAGATAGGCTTGGATGACCGTGCCGACGTTGTCGAAGTCGTATTCATCGCGCATGGTGCGGTAGATGCGCAGCGTGGTATCGGTGTAGGCGGTGCTCTCCATGTCGATGGTGACGGGGATGCCGTACTGCTTGGCGCGGCTCAGGATGTGGCGCAGGTTGGTGACGCACAGTTCTTCGCTCAGGTCGAGGCCGAGGTGCGTGAGCTTGACGGAGATGCCGCTCTGAAGCTGGTGCTGATGGATGCGGTCGAGCACGAGTTGGTACATCGCCACGACGTCCTCGGTGTCTTTGGCGTTTGTCACGCTTTCGCCCAAGTAGTCCAACGTGACGAGGATGCCGCGCTCGTTGAGCGTTTTTGTTGCTTGGATGGCCTCTTCGAGCTGTTCCCCGGCGACGAAACGGCGCGCCATCCGCCGCGCGATGCCCCAATTGGTGACGATGCTGCGCGCCCAGCCTGCGGTTGATAGGTACAAGAGAAATTGCTTGATCATGTGTTTGACCTTACCCCAAATTGCATAACGAGCATAACGTTAAAGTGACCCTTCACAAGATTAAATTATAACCATCACTGCTGCCCGTAACGGATAGGAAGTTGCTTAACGCGCTTGTAAGTCACTGAGGGGCTGAGTGTCTTGTGAAAAATTGGACATTCATAAGTCCGTTGGGTACAATATCGTCGTTTTGATGTGCCTGTTAACTTGTGCTGCTGACACTCGGTCACACGGCGATGGCGTGCCACGATTGGCGCAGCGTGGCATGGCTTGTGCGCTATAATTGAGAGACACCGTAACACACGCAGTCAATTATCACAAAGGAGCCACAGATGGCAGATAATATTTACGATGCAATTCTGAAACAAATTGCTGACTATCAGCCGACGTTGCAGGCGGTAGAGGTTGGCTACGTGGAAGAAGTCGGTGACGGCATCGCCCGCGTGGTCGGCTTGGACAACGTCCGTTATAACGAGTTGGTGCGCTTTCAGAACGGGACGATCGGCATCGCCTTCAACCTTGAGAAGGACAACGTCGGTGTCACGATCATGGGCGCATACGAGGGCATCCAAGAGGGCGATGAAGTCACGTCGCTGGGGCGTATCGCGTCTGTGCCGGTTGGGATGGGCTTAGTTGGGCGCGTGGTGGACGCGCTGGGCAACCCGCTGGACGGCAAAGGCCCCATCTCCAGCACGGAGTTTTACCCGATTGAGCGTATTGCCCCCGGCGTGATGGAGCGCAAGCCTGTTAACCGCCCCGTGCAGACTGGCATCCTCGCCATTGACGCGATGATCCCGATTGGCCGCGGCCAGCGTGAGCTGATCATCGGCGACCGCCAGACGGGCAAAACTGCCGTGGCGATCGACACGATCATCAACCAAAAAGGCCAAGACATGTACTGCATCTACGTCGCGGTGGGCAAGCGGCGTGGCGAGCTGGCGCGCATCGTGAACACCCTCGAAGAGCGCGGCGCGATGGATTACACCACGCTGGTGGTCGCCTCGGCCTCGGATGCGGCGGCGCTGCAGTACATCGCCCCGTTCAGCGGCTGCGCCATCGGCGAGTGGTTCATGGAGAACGGCAAGGACGCGCTCATCATCTACGACGACCTTTCGAAGCACGCGGCGGCTTACCGTCAGGTGTCGCTGCTGCTGCGCCGCCCGCCGGGCCGCGAAGCCTACCCCGGCGACGTGTTCTACCTGCACAGCCGCCTGCTGGAGCGCGCCGCGCAGCTCAGCGACGAGCGCGGCGGCGGCAGCTTGACCGCCCTGCCGATCATCGAGACGCTGCTCGGCGACGTGTCGGCGTTCGTGCCCACCAACGTGATCTCGATCACCGACGGCCAGATCTACCTTGAAAGCGAGCTGTTCTACAGCGGCCAGCGCCCGGCGCTCAACACCGGGATCAGCGTGAGCCGCGTGGGTGGTGCGGCGCAGACCAAAGCCATGAACAAGACGGCAGGCGGGTTGCGCTTGCAGATGGCCCAGTTCCGTTCGCTGGCGGCGTTCGCCCAGTTCGGCTCTAACCTCGACAAGAACACGCAGTCACAGTTGGATCGCGGTCTGCGGTTGAACGAACTGTTCAAGCAGCCGCAGTACCTCACGCTGGCGCTGGAGGAGCAGATCGCGCTCATCTACGCTGGCACGAACGGCCTGCTGGATCAGATTCCGGTGGATCGGGTCGGCGCGTGGAAGAACGACTTCTTGCGGGCGATGCGCGGCCAGTTTGCGGCAATCGGCCGTGAGATTGCCGAAACGGCCAAGAAAGGCCTCGGTGATGAGACCAAAGCGAAGCTGGAAGAGGCGATCAAGTCGTTCAACGAAACGTGGAACTAGCGTCTGCGCATTCATAAAGGAGACGTGACATGCCACCGTTGAAAGAAGTACGCAATCGCATCAAAAGCGTGAAGAACATCTCGCAGATCACGCGCGCGCTGGAAGCTGTGTCGGCGTCGCGCGTGCGCCGCGCCCAAGCGCGCACGCTCGCCAGCCGCGCCTACGCTGACAAGGCGTGGGAAATCCTCGTCAACTTGCAGCGCGCCGGAACGACCTCGCACCCACTGCTGACCGCCCGTCAAGAAATCCGTCAGGTGATGATCGTCGTCATCACCTCGGATCGCGGTTTGGCAGGCTCTTACAACACGAACGTGCTGCGCGTGGCCGAGCGCTTTGAAGACCGCATCGGCAAGCCGGTGCAGTACATCGCTGTCGGGCGCAAGGGGCGCGATTCGCTCATCCGCAGCCGCGCGAACGTCGTGGCCGAGTTCAGCGACCTGCCGGCTGAGCCGACCATCGGCACGATTGCGCCTATCTCCAACTTGGCGATTGACGCTTTCATGAGCGGCGAAGTCGATGAGGTGGTGATCGCCTACACGGACTTCATCAATTTGTTGACACAGCGCCCAGTCGTGCGCGTGTGGCTGCCGTTGAGCACCGACGCCCACGCGAACCGCGTCGCCAGTGACCTCGTGAAAGAGATGCCAGAGGTCACCGAAGGCGTGCTGAGCTACGAGTACGAGCCGAACGCGGCAGCGGTGCTGGACGAGATTGTGCCGCGCTTCACTGAGCTGCAGCTGTATCAGGCGCTGCTCGAGAGCCAGTCAAGCGAGCACGCTGCGCGCATGGCCGCCATGCGCAACGCGACCGACAACGCGACGCAGCTTGTGGCGGATCTGACGTTGGACTACAACAAAGCGCGCCAAGCGGCGATCACTAGCGAAATTTTGGACATCGTGGGCGGCGCGAACGCGCTGCAAAGCGCCATTGAGAGCGCCGCAGACAACCTGTTGAAGAGCAGCGCTGCGCTTTCGGCAGTGGGCGAATCGTAACGGTTCAACGCTTTATAGGGACTTAGACATCAGGCCGCGATGCGGCCCTTGAGGAGAAAGCAGATGGCAGAAACTAAGGGAAAAGTGGTGCAGGTGCTCGGGAATGTGGTGGACGTCGCCTTCTCAGAAGGAGAACTCCCGGACATTTTCGAGGCGATCCGCATTGAGCGCGAAGGGCAGGAGGATTTGATCCTCGAAGTAGAGCTGCTGCTGGGCGGTGGCGAAGTGCGCTGCGTGGCGATGGACAGCACAGACGGCCTCGCGCGCGGCGTGGCGGCTTACGCGACGGGCGCGCCGATCTCGGTTCCAGTGGGCGATGTGTCGTTGGGGCGCATCTTCAACGTGTTGGGCCGCCCGATCGACATGGGCGCAGGCATCCCCGATGACGCGCCGCGCCGCCCGATCCACGCGACGGCTCCATCTTTTGAAGAGCAAGCGCCCAAAGTCGAAATCTTCGAGACGGGCATGAAGGTGATCGACCTCGTCGCCCCGATGATCAAAGGCGGCAAAACGGGCATCTTCGGCGGCGCAGGCGTCGGCAAGACGGTCACGATCCTTGAGTTGATCAACTCGATTGCCACGCAGCATGACGGTCTGTCGGTGTTTGCTGGCGTAGGCGAGCGCACCCGTGAGGGTACGGACCTCTACCGCGAGATGGAAGAGGGCGGCGTGTTGGACAAGCTGGCGATGGTGTTCGGCCAGATGAACGAGCCGCCGGGCGTGCGCCTGCGCGTGGCGCTGACCGGCCTCACGATGGCGGAATACTTCCGCGATCAAGGCAAAGACGTGCTCATCTTCATCGACAACATCTTCCGCTACAGCCTTGCGGGGGCGGAAGTGTCGGCGCTGTTGGGCCGTATGCCGAGCGCAGTAGGGTATCAGCCCAACCTCGCGGAAGAGATGGGCATGCTGCAAGAGCGCATCACGTCCACTAACCGCGGCTCGATCACGTCGATGCAGGCGGTCTACGTGCCCGCGGATGACTACTCGGATCCAGCGCCGGTGGCGGTGTTCACCCACCTTGACAGCACGATTGCCCTTGAGCGCAGCATTGCCGCGCGCGGCCTGTTCCCCGCGGTTGATCCGCTCGGCAGCACGTCCAAGATGCTGGATCCCAACATCGTCGGTGAAGATCACTACTACACCGCGCGCGAGGTGCAGAAGGTGCTCCAGCGCTACAAGGACTTGCAAGACATCATCGCCATCTTGGGCGTGGAAGAGCTGAGCGACGACGACAAGCTGTTGGTGGCGCGCGCGCGCAAGATCGAAAACTTCTTGAGCCAGCCGATGGTGGTGGCCGCGCAGTTCACGGGTCGTGAGGGGCGCTACGTCAAGATTAAGGACACCGTGCGCGGCTTCCGTATGATCTTGGACGGCGAAGTCGATATGATCCCTGAAGGCATGTTCTACATGGCCGGGCCGATTGAGGATGTGCTGGAGCGCTACGAGCAGAGCAAGAACAACTAAAGGAGGCCAGCGATGCCAATTCATGTGGAGCTGGTATCACAAGAGCGTAAGCTGTTTGAGGAACCAGAAGCGGACATCGTGATCGTGCCGGCAGTGGAGGGTGAGATGGGCATCTTGCCACGGCACGCGCCAGTGCTGACGACGCTTGGCTTTGGTGAGATGGTCGTGCGCAAGGGCAACGCTGAAGAGCGTTTTGCCATCTACGGTGGCGTGGTAGATGTGCGGCCGGATAAAGTCGTCGTCTTGGCCGACACGGCTGAGAACGAGAAGAACATCAGCGTTGCGGCGGCGGAGGAAGCCCGCAAGCGCGCGTTGGCTCTGATGGCGTCTGGCGTCAAAGAGCGCAACCGTGAGGCCGCGCTGGAGCTGCGCAAGGCTGAGCTGGCGCTCAAACTCTCGCGCAAAATGCAGCAGGGCGGCGTCAAACTGCGCATTTTGGACGAGGAGGAATAAACAACAAGCAAACCTAACCGCAGCGAATCGACGAGGGCGCTCTATAAGGAGCGCCTTTTTGTTGTTGGCACAGGGCGGCCATCATGTTCATTTGCCCTCAACTGGTGTATAACTGAACGCGGCAGCCGAGAGATCAAACGGTGGAAAGTCGTTATGGGGTTGTTTTCAAAGAGGTTGGGCGTCGATCTAGGCACGGTGAACGTGCTGATCTACGAGAACGGACAGATCGTGCTGCAAGAGCCGTCGCTGGTGGCGGTTGAGATAGGCGAGGACGGCGACGAGCGCATCATTGAACTGGGGCAGCCCGCGCGCGAGATGATGGGCCGCGTGGACGATGAAGCGATTCAGATCGTCCGCCCGCTGCAAAACGGCGTGATCGCCGACTATGAAATCACTGAGAAGATGTTGGAGTACTTCTTCAGCAAAGTCGCCAGCCGCTTGAACTTCTTCAAGCCCACGGTGATGATCAGCGTGCCGTATGGCGTGACGAGCGTGGAGAAGCGCGCGGTGCACGAGGCGGCGCTGGCCGCAGGCGCGCGCGAGGTGTTCTTGATCTACGAGCCGTTGGCGGCGGCCATCGGCGCGGGTGTGCCTGTGAACACCCCCGCCGGGGACATGGTGGTGAACATCGGCGGCGGCATCACCGAGGCAGCCGTCATCACGATGAGTAACATCATCCGCGCTGAGAGTGGGCGCGTGGGTGGCATTCGCCTTGATGAAGCCATTCAAGCCTACGTGCGCGCCAAGTACAACCTTGCGATTGGCCTGCCTAGCGCCGAGTCGGTCAAGATTCAGGTGGGGGCGGCTGTGCCACAGGCGCAGGAACTGACAACCGAGGTGCAGGGGCGCAACATCGCCAACGGGCTGCCGCAGAGCGTGCCGATTACGACGAGTGAAGTGGTAGAAGCGCTGGAGGATGTGCTGAAGCAGATTGCAAAAGTGGCCAAGAACGTGCTCGCAAACACGCCGCCTGAGCTGGCCTCGGACATCTACGACCGCGGGATCATGCTCACGGGGGGCGGGGCGCTGCTGCGCGGCATCGACACCTACCTGACGCGCGAGACCGGCGTGCACGTGTACCGCGCAGACAACCCGATGATCGCTGTGGCGACAGGGGCGGGCCGCTCGCTGGACAACCCGGCGCTGCTGCGGCGCATGGCGCAGGCCAGCATCCTGAAGGGGTAGCCCGCAGTCATTGGGCTTGCGCAGGGTGCCGTTCTTGGGGCTAATCCTTCAAGTAAAAAGTCATGTGCTGGAGGTGCACGACTGGGTCGATGTACTGCACCATGACATGATCGGGCACGTTGATGTTGATCGGAGCGTAGTTGAGGATGGCCTGCACGCCGGCCTCCACTAGCATGTTCGCGACAGATTGCGCGTGTTCAGCGGGCACGGCGATCATGGCGAGCTTGGCTTGGTTCTCTTTGATCGTTTGCGCTAGCTCTTCAAGGGGCTGAACGGTCAGGCCGCCGATGTGCGCCCCGATCTTGGCTGGATCGCTGTCGAACACCCATGCGATGCGAAAGCCGCGATCTGCAAAGCCGCGATAGTGCAGAATGGCGCTGCCGAGGTTGCCCGCGCCGACCAACGCCACGTGCCACTCTTGGTTGACCTGCATCACCGTTCGCAGCTTGTTCACAAGGTATTCGATTTGATAGCCAGTTCCTTGCTTGCCGAAGCCGCCAAAGTGCGATAGGTCTTTGCGAATTTGCGCGGAACTGATGCCGAGTTTGCGCCCCAGCTCGTGCGATGACGTGACCTCGCGCCCTTCTTGCTGAAGGCGCGTCAACGCTCTGAGGTAGAGTGGCAAGCGCCCAATAACAATATCAGGAATGCTGTTGGTCTGCTTTAACGGCATAACGCAACCCTTACAATGAGAGCGAGTCGAATGAACATTTATTGAGCGTATGCTCCCCAGCTAATGAATTCTACTATAATGTATATTGTTAAAAAAGACACAAGCCTTTGAAAACATGTCAGTTCGTCGCACGCTTTTCATTCAACTGCTGCTCGTCATAGGCCTACCGCTGGCGGTGTTTTTGAGCGCGCGCCCAGCCCCAAGCGGCATCTCGGAGCAGCTTCTCAACAATTTGCAAGTGTATCAGGTGCAGCGCGGCACGGTGGCGCTCACGGTCAGCGCGATTGGCGCGCTGGCGGCGGATCAAGAGGCCAGCCTCAGCTTTTTGCAGTCAGGGCGAGTCGCGCAGGTGTTCGTCCAACGTGATGATTACGTGCTGGCGGGCGACTTGCTCATGAAGCTGGACAGCACTGCGCAAGAGCTGGCCTACGAACAGGCGCTGCTGGCGCTGGAACAGGCTGAGATGGCGCTGCAAACGCTGCTTCAACCTAGTGAGGATCAGATCCGATTAGCGGAGGCGGCGGTTGCCAGCGCGCGCGGGGCTTACTTCAGCGTGGGGAACGCGGTTCAGCCGCAGGACATCACAGCCGCGCAGTTGGCCTATGAGCAGGCGCAGCGCACGTACAACGACGCGATCGCCGCGCGCGACACCGCGCCCCCCGGCCAATATGACATCCTCGCGGCACGGGCAGGCGAAGCCTCTTTCAATTTAGAAATCGCCCGCCTACAGCTCGAAGCGCTCACCAGCGGCAGCGCGACACGGGCGCAGTCCGGCGCAGCGTTTGCGCGCTTGGTGCAGGCGGAGCGCGAGCTAGAGCGCGTGCTGGCTGGCCCGTCGCAGGTTCAGATCGAGGGCGCGCAGGCACAGATCGACCGCGCCGAGGCGCAGGTGCGCCAAGCGGAGCTGGCCCTCCAGCGCACGAACTTGTTCGCGCCGTTTGACGGGGTGATCGGTGCGCTCAACGCTGAAGTGGGGGCGGTGGTCGCGCCCAACTTCCCGGTGGCAACGCTTGTGGACGTGTCGCCGTTGAGCTTGGTGGTGCAGGTGGATGAAATTGACATCCGCTTGATTGAAGTCGGGATGCTCGTTCGTGTGCGGTTGGACGCGCTGCCGGACAACCTGCTTGAGGCGCGAGTGACGCGCATTGCTGATGTGGGCGTCACCACAGGCGGGATCGTCTCATACGACGTGGAGATCGAACTCGTGAGCGACGACCCGCGGGCGCGCGTGGGGATGACGGCAGATGCGACGATCATCGTCCGAGAGCGCACCGATACGCTGGCCATCCCGAACGCTTACATTCGGTTGGATCGTTTCACTGGGCAAGCGTTCGTCAACCTCATTCAACCAGACTTGACCATCCGTGAGGTTCCGATCAGGCTGGGTTTGCAAGGGCAGGACATGAGCGAGGTCGTGGCTGGGCTGAGCGAAGGCGACTTGATCGCGCTGACGCTGGGTGGGCGCGGCCTCAATGAGTTTATCGGGGGCTGAGCTGAGCATGAACGCGCTGATTTTCGTCGTTGTGGGATATGTGATGTACCGTCTGCTTATCGCTCGGATTCGCTGGCGAGCGGTGCGCTTTTTGCTGTACGTGCCGATTTTGGTGCTGGTGGCGCTGGGGATCCGCGTGGGTGAGGTGGTCAGTGATAACCCGCAGCAGCGCACTGAAGAGCGCCTCCAAGCGTTGATCGTCGATCAAACGACGGTGCGCGTGGACGATCTGACTGTGACCGTTACGGGGTCGGGGGCGATCCAGCCCGTGCGCCAAGTGCCGCTGACGTTTGGCAGCTTCGGCCCTGTGGCGGAGATCTACGCGACAGCGGGGCAGCGCGTGAGTGCGGGGGACCTCATCGCGCGGCTGGACACGAGCGACTTCCAGCAGATCATCGACAACGCCGAGATTGCGCTGCAAGTTCAGCAGTCGGCGTATGAGGCGCTGCTGACCCCGGCGCGCGAGGTGGACATTGCCGCGGCGGAGGCGGCGCTGGCGGCGGCGCGCGCACAGTACTTTGCGGCAGCGTCGACCGCACCGACTGCTCAGCAGCGTGAGATCGCGCGGATGCAGTCTGAGCTGGCGCGCAACCAGTTCTACCAGCTTCAGCTTCAGCGCGACGCCTTGACGCCGCCCGACTTGGGCGATTTTGTGCTGAACTTGAACATCCTGCCCAACGTAGACCCGTCGGCGCTGCCAGACGAGCTGCGCGACATTGCCGGCGACATCAACCGCGGCATCGACCAGTTCAACGCTCAACTGAGCAGCAACATCTCGCAGATTACCCTTCAGCAGGCGCAGGCGTCGATTGCGCAGATCGAGCAGCAGCGGCAGGCCATCGAGGGCCGTTTGGGTGCAGCAGAGACTAACGCCGAAGTGGCTGAGCTGCGCTATCAAGCGACCCTCAACCGCGGCCCGGACAGCGGCGCGATTGCGGCGGCCAACGCCTCCATCGTGCAGGCGCAGATAGCGTTGGATCGGCTGTTGAACGGCGCGTCTGAGATGGATCTGGCCCAAGCAGAGTTGAGCGTGCGGCTGGCGGAGAACGCGCTGAAGCAGGCGCGTCAATCGCTGGCGAATGCTGAGCTGCGCGCGCCGTTTGATGGGGTCATCGCGCAGAACAACCTGCGCGTGGGCGATGTGCCGCCGCAGGGGGTGGCAGTGCTCTTGGTGGATAACGAACAGTTTTTGATCGATCTGCCGCTTGATGAGACCGACGTTGTCAACGTGGCGGCGGGGCAGCGCGTTGAAGTCCTCGTCGACGCGCTGCCCGATGCGGTGGTCACGGGCGTTGTGGAGCGCGTGGCGTTTACGCCGGTGCGCATTGGCCAACTAGTGACGTACACCGTGCGCATCCGTCTCGACCCAACGGATGCGCCCATCCGCGCCGGAATGAGCGTGACAGCCAACATCATCATCGACCAGCGGCCAGAGGTGATGCTCGTGCCGAACCGCTTCATCCGCATCGACCCGCTGACACAAAATGCCTTTGTCGTGGTGCGGCAGCCAGATGGCCGCCTCGTAGAGACGTTGGTGCTGTTGGGGCGGCGCAACGACGTTGAATCGGAGATCGTCAGTGGGGTGACCCCGGGCGATGTCGTCGTGCTGCTGCCGCGCGGCACAGAGGGCATAGGGGGATTCTTCAACTAAATGTCAGAGAAAAAGCCCGCCAAGTGGGTGATCGACGTTCGTCAGATCACCAAGACGTACCAGATGGGGGATGTCAAACTGCAAGTGCTGCGCGGGATTGACCTGCGTGTGGCCAAGGGCGAGTTCATCTCGATCATGGGGCCGTCGGGCAGCGGCAAGAGCACCTTGATGAACATCCTCGGCGCGCTTGATCAGCCCACCAGCGGCCAGTACTTCCTCGACGGGGTGGACGTGAGCAAGATGAGCGAAGCTGAGCTGGCGCGGGTGCGCAATCGTAAGATCGGGTTCGTCTTTCAGAGCTTCAACCTGCTCAAGCGCACTGAGGCGATCCGCCAAGTGGAGCTGCCGTTGATGTACGCGGGCGTGCCGAACCGCACCAAGCGCGCCAAAGCCGCGCTGGAAGCGGTGGGCTTGGGGGCGCGGCTCGATCACCTGCCGAGCGAGCTTTCCGGCGGCCAGCAGCAGCGCGTGGCCATCGCCCGTGCGATCGTGACCGAGCCAGCGGTGATCCTCGCGGATGAGCCAACCGGCAACCTCGACTCGCGCAGTGGAACTGAGGTGATGCAGATCTTCCAGCGCCTGAACCGCGAAAAGCACATCACGACGATTTTTGTGACCCATGATCCGTGGATTGCGCGCCACACAAACCGTGTGGTGATGCTGCGCGATGGGCGAGTGGTTGCAGATCAAAAGGTAAAAGCGCCGCTGAACGCTGGCGAGGCCGAGCGCCCGAGCGAGGCGGAAGAACTGCAAGGCGTGTTTGAAGAGGTTTACTACGGCGGCAAGCGCGAGGAATATAACTAGTGGACTTGGCACAGACCTTCCGCGTGGCGGTTGAAAGCTTGTTGATCAATCGCCTGCGCTCGGTGCTGACGACGTTAGGGATCATCATCGGCGTGGGCGCGGTGATCGGCCTCGTGAGCTTGGGGCGCGCGGTGGAGGCCTTCATCGCCAGTGAGTTCAACGCGCTGGGGTCGAACATCCTGCAAGTGACGTCGGCTGCGCCGCGCAGTCCAACGCGCGACCGAATCGCCCCGCTGACCAGCCGCGAGGCGCAAACGCTGCTGCGCCCGGGCGTCGCGCCCAGCGTTGTAGCCGTCGCTGCGGAATATCAGTTGTTTGGGCAGGTGGTGGCGCGCACGAACAACACGACGACCACCATCCGCGGGGTGAGCGACAACTACGGCACGGTGCGCAATTGGGCGGTGAGCGTGGGCGAGTTCATCACGCCGCAGCACGTAGCGGACGCAGCGCGTGTGGCCTTGCTCGGCCTTGACGTTGTCGAGCGTCTGTATGGCAGCCGCGACTTCAACCCCGTGGGTGAGACGATCCGCTTAAACCAGCGCAGCTTTACCGTGATCGGCGTGCTGACGGAGCGCGGCGGGACGTTCATCAGCGAGGACAACGTGGTGCTCGTGCCGATCACGACGGCGCAAAGCCGCCTCGACAACGCGCGCACGCCGGACGGCAGCTTCCGCGTCACGACTATCTACGCTCAAGCGCGCAGCGAGGCCGAACTGCCCAGCGCGGTTGAAGAAATCACGCAGTTCCTGAGCGAGGCGCACGGCGTCGTCTTTGCTGATGAGCAGGACTTCCGCATCACGACGCCGAGCGACATCTTAGGGATCGTGAACCAAGTGAGCGGGGTGCTGACGGTGTTCCTTGCGATGATCGCGGGCATCTCGCTGCTAGTGGGCGGGATCGGCATCATGAACATCATGCTGGTGAGCGTGACGGAGCGCACCCGCGAGATCGGCCTGCGCAAGGCGCTGGGGGCGCGCGCCAGCGACATCCTCAACCAGTTCTTGATCGAGAGCGTGCTGCTGTCGTTGGTCGGCGGCTTCTTTGGGATCGTGCTGGGCGGGGTAGCCGCGGCCATCGGCACTGCGTTGATCCCGCAGCTCACGATCACGCTGTCAGCCGATGCGGTCGTGCTGGCGACGGTGGTGAGCACGTTCGTGGGCGTGTTTTTCGGCTACTATCCAGCGCGGCGGGCGGCCAACATGCGCCCGATCGACGCGCTGCGGTTTGAGTAAAACGAGATGCTTGATAACCTGCGGGTGGCATTTGTCAACTTAGCGAGCAACAAACTCCGCAGCGGCCTCACGATGCTGGGGGTGACGATTGGCGTGGCCGCGGTCATCATTCTGGTGAGCGTCGGGCAGGCGTTCGAGACGTTCGTCAAAGCGCAGTTTTCCAGCGTGGGGGTGAACCTCGTGTTTGTGATCGGCGGGACAGACGCCCGTGGGACGTTTCGCCCGCTCACGCGCGTTGACGTCAACACGCTGAGCGACCCCGCGCGCGTGCCGGACGCGCTCATCGTGATGCCGCAGCGCAACCTCAACAATCGCACGGTCAAGGCAGGCAGCCGTGAAATCAGCGCGACGATTCAAGGGGTGACGCCGATCTACCTTGAGCTGTTCAACCGTGAGGTGGTCGTTGGGCGCTTTTTCGATCAGCGGGATATGGACTCGCAGGCGCGGGTGGCGGTGGTCGAGCAGGGGTTGGTGGATACGCTGTTCCCGGATACGTTCCCCATCGGCCAGACGATTCGCATTGCGGATGTGCGCTTCACGATCATCGGGGTGTTGGGGACAAGCGGCGCGGGCACGTTCGGCAGCGATGACGGCGTGATCGTCCCGATTACGACGGCCCAAACGCGCCTCACAGGCGAGCGCGTCTTGAGCGGTGACCGTCCGGTGAGCTTCATCACGCTGCAAGCGCGCGACGCGGAATCCGTCGAGGAGGTCGTGACGCAGATTCGGCAGGCGCTGCGCCAAACGCGCGATGTGGGCTTCCGCGATGAGGACAACTTCATCGTGTTCACCCAGTCAGAGATCCTCGACACGTTGGGGAACATCACCGGCCTGCTGACGGTGTTCCTTGCGCTGCTCGCCAGCATCTCGCTGGTGGTGGGCGGGATCGGCATCATGAACATCATGCTCGTCACAGTGACAGAACGCACCCGCGAGATCGGCCTGCGGAAGGCTGTCGGGGCGCAGCGTTCGGTGATTCTGATTCAGTTCCTGACGGAGGCGGTCGTGCTGTCGGTAGTGGGCGGCACAATCGGGGTGACGATTGCTGTTGTGCTCGCTAACTTTGTGAGCGTGCTCGTGCCGGACTTGCAGGTGAGCGTGCAAGTGACGAGCGTGGTGCTGGCGGTGGCGATCTCGGTGGCAGTGGGCATCTTGAGCGGCATCTACCCGGCCAATCGCGCGGCCAGCCTCAACCCGATTGATGCGTTGCGCTATGAGTAAGTTAAAGATACACTGACGATCAAAGCCTGACGCAGCGGAGGATGGCAGGTAGCCTTGTCATGGTAGAAGAAGACATCAATGGTTCAGTGGCCGTCCCGCGTTCGCGTGTCTTTGTGACGGTTGACGGCTTGTTCGTCGTCCATTGGGAGGAAAACCGCGTACAAGACCTGCTCTCTGGTCGGTATCTCACGTTTACCGAGAAACAATTCGACGCGCCAGTGACAGATTGGGAACTGCATCAACTGCGCAATTGGGGTGTCGTGGAATCGTTTGATGAGGCGTTTGTATGGCTACAGCGTGTGCCAAATTGGCAGCGGGGCGAAGCGCAGCGTTCGTACTACCTCTACACGCGCCTGCCCAAACAGCGTGTGCGCGAGGTAGAGCAGCAGCTAGAAGAAGCTGGGCTGCATCAGCAGTTTGCGGTGCGCGTGCGAGATCAATTCTTGGTGATCCGTGGCGCAAAAGGGGCTGCCTTCTCTGATGAGGAAGCGGCAGAAAGCGCTCAACGCGAGCTGAGCGAGGCGCTGCCGACGCTGTTTGGCGATTGTGTCATCGCGTTTGTGGATGTGATTGAGACGTAAACTGTGAAGAGGAATTAGGTTATTGTAATGGATACACAAGATAGTATTGGTAGTCAAGACTCTGGCAGCGTGCCGCAGCAGAAAGACCTGCGCGCCGTTCACGATTCGATGCTTGACGGGTTGGGGCAGTTAGCGGACTATTTCGGCTTCAGCAAGGTGATGGGGCAGCTATACGGGACGCTGCTGCTGAACGATGGGCCGCTTTCGTTAGACGACATCATGCAGCGGCTGAACATCTCCAAAGCGAACGTGAGCATGAACATCCGCTCGCTGGAGCTGCTGGGCTTCGTGCGCCAAGTGTGGGTGCGTGGTGGCAATGGGCGGCGCAAGTACTACGAGGCAGAAACGGACTTCTGGAAGATCCTCACGAACGTCATCAGCGGGCGGGAGATGCGCGACATTGCGCGCACCATCGAGGTGCTCGACGACAACAGCCAGCGCTTGTTCCGCGCGATGCCTGAGATGACTGAAGCAGAACAAGAGACGGCGCGGCTCTACGTGCAGCGCATGGCGCAGCTTCAGGTGATGTTTCGGTTTGCGCAGGTGTTGATCGCCAACGTTCTTGCTCAGTCTGGCCAGAACATGGATGAACTGCTGAACGCGCTGCACTCGCGGGAAAAACCGTAGTATTCGCCCTGTATCAAGCGGTTTTAGCTGGATATAATGATGGGCAATCTTGGGGGAGTGGCGAAATTGGCAGACGCGCATGACTTAGGATCATGTCTCTTACGAGGTGTGGGTTCAAGTCCCACCTCTCCCACAGCAGAACAGCCTGAGAGGCGCGCTATGTAGCGCTTCTTTGCGTTTACCACGTTGTTTCTAACGAACATCTGACGTGCAACGCAGTTTTGCTTCGGTATAATTTCGAATGATGTCATGAAGTGAGGTCACGTTGAATATTCAAGTTGAACGCCTTGACAATCAAGAGGCTCTCATCACAGTTGAGTTGGATGAGAAGCAGCTTGAGCAGGCGAAGCGCAAAGCGGCCACTACGCTCTCCAGCAAGTATCGGATCCCGGGGTTTCGTAAGGGCAAAGCGCCGTACAACGTTGTGCAAACCATGCTGGGCGAGGGAGCAATCTTAGAGCTGGCCGTTGATCAGCTTGCTGACGAAATTTATCCGAAGGCGCTCAAGCAGAGTGGGCTGTCTCCGTATGCCCCGGGCGTCTTGGAAAAGATAGATTTGGAGCCAGTGGTGGTTTATCGCTTCCGCGTAGTGCTTCAGCCTGAAGTCGAGTTGGGTGACTACCGCTCGGTGCGCGTGAATTACGTTGAGCCGACTGTCACGGATGATGAGGTTGACGCGGCGATCCGCGGCGCACGCCGGCCGACCCGCGTGCCGTTTGAGGGGGACGCCCTCGAGGCGGATTTGTTCGTCACGGTGGACTTGCACAGCAAGCTGGCGGATGGCGAGGAACGCCCGGAGGATGCGCCGGAGAACGCCGAAACAGAGGATGGGCAGCCGATCCTCTACCGCGGCGATGAATGGATTCACACGCACGATCAGACAGTCAAGCTCGACCGCGACAACGAGCCGTTCATGAACGGCTTTGTCGATCAGATGGTCGGCCAAAAAGTGGGCGACACGATTGAGTTTGAGCTGACAGCGGATGAAGACGACGAGCTGATTGCAGGGCGTAAGGTTCACTTTGAGGTGACGATCAAGAAGGCTGAGCGCGAAATCCCTGTTGAGCTGAACGACGAGCTGGCCGCCGAGCTGACGAAGAACGAGACGCCACCGCTTAACCTTGAGCAGCTTCGTGAGCGCGTCCGTCAAAACATTCTCATCCGTAAGAGCCGCGAGTATGCCGAAAACTACACGACGCGAGTGCTGGATGAGATCGTGGCGCAGTCAACCGTGCGCATTCCGAACAAGCTGATCGAAGAGCGCATTGATGCGATGGTCGAGGATCTGAAGAACAGCATGGCGCAGCAAGGCATCAGCTACGACTTCTACAAGCAGATGTTCCAATTGACCGACGAGCGAATCCGTGAACGCTACCGTGACGAAGCGGAGCAGTTTGTGCGCCGCTCGGTGGTGGCTAGCGAGGTTGTTGATGCCGAAGGGCTAAAGGTGTCTAACCAAGACATCGACGCTGAGATCAACGCGATGCTGGCTGGCCAAGCGCCGAAGGACGCCGCGCGCCTACGCAGCCATTTCAACCGGCGTGAGCAGCGCGAAGAGATCGCGCGGAATTTGGTGACGCGGAAGATGTTCGATTTCTTCAACGCTTTGGGCAAGGGTGAGCTAGACACAGTGACGAACCCTGCCGCCGAGGATGCTTAAGCGATTTCAGAGGGTAGCCAGCAGCGTTGAGCTAGCTGGCTGCATCGTGCGCAGGTTGAGCCTGCACCAGATGTCACCAATCAACCACATTTGCTCTGAAAGGAGTCGGGCGCGGTTTACGCGCTAACCACTTATGATACCTTCTAATGTCATTCCGATGGTCATTGAACAGGGCAGCCGTGGCGAGCGGGCTTACGACATCTACTCGCTTCTGCTGAAGGAACGGATTGTGTTCGTTGGGACGGGCATCAACGACCAAGTGGCAAACTTGGTGGTAGCGCAGCTTTTGTTCCTCGACCGTGAAGATCCAGATCGTCGCATCCAAATGTACATCAACTCGCCCGGCGGGCAGGTTTACAGCGGCCTTGCGATGTATGACGCCATGCAGCAGATCAGCGCGCCCGTGAGCACGGTCGCGGTGGGCTTGGCGGCCAGCTTTGGCACGGTGCTGCTGACGGGCGGGCGCAAAGGGATGCGTTACGCGCTGCCGCACTCAACGATCCACATGCATCAGCCGTTGAGCGGCGCTCAAGGCCAAATTACCGAGATGTTGATTGCCGTGAACGAGGGCATCCGCCTGAAGACGCTGCTCAACAATATCTTTGTGCGCCACACCGGCCAAGACTTGGCGACGATTGAACGTGACCTCGAACGGGACGTTTACAAGAGCGCTCAAGAGGCAGTTGAATACGGCCTTGTCGATGCAATCATGCAACCGAGAGAAGAAAGCAAAACCGCGTGACCTTTGGAATTGAACACCGCTGTTCGTTCTGCTCGCGTTCAGAACGAGAAGCGGATCGACTCATTCAGGGGCCAGATGGCGTCTTCATCTGCAACTTTTGCGTGCACTTGTGCTACAACCTGCTTGAGGAGGAGAGCAATCAGCGCGCGCCTGCGAATGAAGAATTGGCGACGTTTGGTCACGCACTGTCCCCGCGTGAGATCATGGATAAGCTCAACGAGTATGTGATCGGTCAAGACTACGCCAAGCGCGTGCTAAGTGTGGCGGTCTACAACCACTATAAGCGCATTCAGTTCAACGCCAAGAAGGGCGATGTTGAGATCGACAAGAGCAACATCTTGATCTTGGGGCCGACTGGCAGCGGCAAAACGCTGCTGGCGCAGACGCTGGCGCGCATCCTCGACGTGCCGTTCTGCATTGCCGATGCCACCTCGCTGACGGAGGCGGGCTATGTGGGCGAGGATGTTGAGAACATCCTGCTGCGCTTGATTCAGGCCGCCGATGGTGACATCCCGCGCGCTGAGCGCGGCATCATCTACATCGACGAGATCGACAAGATCGCGCGCAAGGGCGCGGATAACCCGTCGATCACGCGGGACGTGTCGGGGGAGGGGGTGCAGCAGGCCCTGCTGAAGATCATCGAAGGGACGGTGGCCAATGTGCCGCCTCAGGGCGGGCGCAAACACCCACATCAAGAGTTCCTCCAGATCGACACGCGCAACATCTTGTTCATCTGTGGGGGCATGTTCGACGGCATCGAACAGGTCATCAGCCGCCGCCTCGGTGAGAAGGGGGCATTAGGCTTCGGCGCGCCAGACGCAGCGCGCGTCAAGCGTGAGCGATCCGAACTGCTCAAAAACGTTGGGCCAGAGGATCTCATCGCGCGGGGGATGATCCCTGAGCTGGTGGGGCGTCTGCCGATTGTGGTGAGCGTCGATCCGCTCGACAAAGCCGCGCTGATGCGCATCCTCGTTGAGCCGAAAAACTCGCTCGTCAAGCAGTATCGCTACATGCTCGCGCTCGACAACGTTGAGCTTGAGTTTGAGGACAGCGCGCTTGAGGCAGCAGCTGAGATCGCGTTGGCGCGTGGGACGGGCGCGCGCGGCTTGCGCTCGATCATCGAAAAGACGCTGCTCGATGTCATGTTCAACGTGCCCGGCTCGAACGTCATCCGCCGCGTGGTGGTGGACGCGGCGACGATCCGCGGGGAGAGCACGGCGCGCCTCTATGATGGCGACGGCAACGAACTGCGCTGGAACGGCACAACGCTCGACCCAGTCAAACCAGCCGCCTAGATCAACTTTACGACGAGCGCCTTTCCAAAGTGGAAAGGCGTTTTTTATTCTAAACTTGACCTTACTTCAACACAACCTGCGCGAGGCTGCCTACCAACTGTTGGAAGGACTCAGCCTCGCGCAGAGTGGTTCCGTGGTCAGAGAAGCCCCAATTGATCGGAATAACGTAGCGCGGCTGCATGAGCGCGACCGCCTGTACAGCGTCTTCGACGGTCATCGTCCCGTCGCCGTCAATGGGCAAGATGAGGATGTCCGGGCGCAGCATCTCCATCTCAGGGATGAGGTGGGTGTCGCCGGTGTAGTAGATGTCGTATAAATTGGTAGAGATGTAGAAGCCTAGCCCGCCGTCCTCGCGTGGGTGGATGTGATCGCGCGAGTAGGCAGGGATAGCGCGAATGGTCGTGCGTTCAATGCCGACAGACTGCCACACGCGCAGCACCTCAACACGGCCAAGCTGTGACGCCACCCGTTCGTTGCTGAAGAGGCGCGTCTGTGGCCCCGTGACGCGCTCTACATCCGCGGGGGAGAAATGATCGTAGTGGTCGTGGCTGATGAGCAAAATATCCGCTAAGAATGAAACTTTGGGTATGCGCCACGGGTCGATAAAGATGATCTGTGGGCCGGCGATGAGAATGCCGCCGTGCCCCAAATGGCGGATGTTTTCAATCATCGGGCAGGCTTTACAGGAGTTGGATAATCTTTCGCATGAAGCAGTTGAGTTGTGTTATTATCGATTATTATGAGTGACGTTCCTTGTGAATGCAACTGATACCTTTGGAGGGTTCAACAAGCATGGGCAACTTAAAGCCGTTAAAACCACCGAGCAGCCAACCGAACGACCCCAACGCGCGATCAGGTGTGGAGAATCGCGCGCGGATTGCGACACCCACTGCTGATACGCCGTGGCTGCCGCCGCCGTTGGCCAAGTTGGAAGACACCGGCCTGACGCGCTCTCAGTTGGAAGGCTTGGTGCTCAAGCTGATGTTCTTCCGCACCGAGATGATCGGGCGGGACATCGCTGAGACGATTAAGCTGCCGTTCGCGGGGATCGTGGAAAACGTGCTGGAGACTTTGCGCCGTGATAAATGTCTCGATGTGATGGCCTCCGCAGGTTACACCGAATCGCAGTATCGCTACGTCATCACCAGCAAGGGCAACGAACGCGCCCAAGAACAGCTCGACCGTGGCACGTATGCTGGCCCCTGCCCGGTTCCGTTGGACAGCTACATTTCGTCGATCAAAGAGCAGAACAAAGCGCGCCGCAAAATCCGTGAGGAGGATATGCTGCGCGTGTTGGAAAACTTGATCGTGGACAAAGAGATGCTCGACAAGATCGGCCCGGCGGCCAACTCTGGCACGTCAATCTTCTTGTATGGGCCGCCCGGCAACGGCAAGACCACCCTGAGCGAGGCCATTGGCCGCGTCATCCTCGGTGATGACATGTGGATCCCGTATGCAGTGGATGTTGATGGGCAGGTGATTCAGATTTATGACCCGGTCAACCATCAGCTTTCCGACGATCAAACGCCGATCAAGTACGGGACGGGGGCATACGCTGATCAGCGCTGGATTCGCATCAAACGCCCGATCATCATCGTCGGCGGTGAGCTGACGATGGAAGGGCTGGACTTGACGTATGATCCGGTCAACAAGTTCTATGAAGCGCCGTATCAGGTCAAGGCCAATGGGGGCATGTTCCTGATTGACGACTTTGGCCGCCAGCAGGTCAGCCCCAAGCAGCTTCTCAACCGCTGGATCGTCCCGTTAGAGAAGAAGTACGACTATCTGACGCTGGCTAACGGGCGCAAGATTGAAATCCCGTTTAACGTGATGATCATCTTCTCGACGAACATGGACCCGCGCGACTTGGTAGATGACGCCTTCTTGCGCCGCATCAAGTACAAGATTGAGGTAGGCAACCCCACGCCGGAGCAGTTTCGTTCCTTGTTTGAGCTGATGTGCCGCCTGCGCAACGTGCCGTTCAACGAGCAAGGCTTTGCATATTTGATTCGCGAGTGGTATCAGAAGTACAACCGTGACCTGCGCTTCGTGCACCCACGCGACCTCATCAGCCAGATGCGCGACATCGCCGACTATATGGGCATCGCGCCGACGATGGGCAACAAAGAACTGCTGGATCGTGCAGCCGCCTCATACTTTGTCGAGTTGTAGCAAAGCGTGTGAGGGATGAACTGTTCGTTATATGGCGAGGATGCAGTGCTGGCGGTGTCAGAAGCTGCGGAACGTATCGCGCTGACGGCGCTGCTGCACGCTGAGGGTTTGACGGTATACCAAGCGTCAACAGGCCGTGAGGTGATCCACATGATCGAGGATCATATGCCGCGCCTGCTGATTGTGGACGTTCGCCTGCCGGACGTCCACGCTTGGCGGCTGCTCGCGTCGATTGCCGAGCTGCGCCCGAACCCTCAGCCTGCGATCATCGTCTTGTCGGATGAGCCGATTACCGCGCCGCAGCAGTTCGTGCGGCTGGTTGTGCGGCCTGTTTCGACGACGACGCTGAAGCAAATTATCCGCGAGTGTGCCGTTTAAGCGGTGAGGCGGGGCGATGATCCTTGTCACGGGCGGGACGGGCTTTCTGGGGCGGCACTTGGTGGCAGCGCTGTGCCGCCGCGGCCACAGCTTGCGAGTGCTGACGCGCGACCCACAGCGCGCCGCATGGCTGCGCCAGTACCCGCGGGTGACGGCAGCCGTGGGCGACCTTCAGCGCCCGGAGACGCTGCGCGGCGTGGCTGAGGGCTGTCAGAGCGTGATACACGCGGCCGGCTTGTTCAGCATGTGGAGCGGAGCCGGGAACTTTTACGCGACCAACGTGCAAGGGACAGCGGAGATCATTGAGGAGAGCTTGCGCGCGGGGGTAGCGCGCTTCGTGCACGTCTCGACCGTGGCGGTCATCGGTAAGCCGTTGCCGGGCAGGGTCATCGACGAGCAGCACCCGACTGACCCGCAGGATGACTATCAAAAGAGCAAGCTGGAGGCTGAACGGCTGGTGCTGCAAGCGGCGGCTCGTGGGCTGCCCGCGGTGGTGGTGCGCCCCGGGGCGTTCTACGGGCCGTTGGGCAATTACGCTTTCAACCGCCTGTTCTTCGTCGATCCAATGCGCGGCATCATCATGCAGATGGACGGCGGGCGCTATGTGATCTTTCCAGCTTACATCCAAGACGTGGCAGAGGGCATCGTGCTGGCGCTGGAAAAGGGGCGGATCGGCGAGGTGTACAACTTGTGCGGCGAATGCCTCAGCCATCGTGCCGCGTTCGACATTGTGGTACGTGAAGCGCGGCTGCGCTTCCCGCGGTTGAACATCCCCCGTGTGGTCGGGTTGGGCTTCGCGCGGCTGCTCACGAGCATCGCGCAGATCACACAGCGTGAGCCGTTCTACCCGATTGGGTTGAAGTCGTATGTGTTCAACGATTGGATGGTGAGCAGCGCCAAAGCCGAGCGCGAGCTGGGCTTCCTGCCGACACCGTTCGTGGAGGGGGTGCGCCGCACGCTGGCATGGTATCGCGCCGGTCGCCCGTCTGATATTGATGAAGTGCGCTGCGATGGCTGATCTGTAAATTCAAGGCGGCATCAGGTATGCTTGTGGGCACGATGGTCACCTTGAACAGGTCATCCTATGTTTGTCGATGAAGCAAAAATCTTGGTCAAAAGCGGCGACGGCGGCGACGGCATGATCGCCTTTCGTCGTGAGAAGTACGTGCCTCATGGGGGGCCAGCGGGCGGCGACGGCGGCAAGGGCGGGGATGTGATCCTCAAAGTGAACCCGAACCTCAACACGTTGGCCTTTTTCTACAACCAGAACCGCTTTCGGGCGGAGCGCGGCGGCAAGGGCGGTTCCTCCAACAAAACGGGCGCGAACGCTCCTGACCTTGAGATTGAAGTGCCAGCGGGAACGGTCGTGCGCGACGCCGACAGCGGTGAACTGCTGGCAGATTTGACGCAGGCCGGCGAACGCTTCATAGCAGCGAAAGGCGGACGCGGCGGCAAGGGCAATTCGCGCTTTGTGACGTCGGCCAATCGCGCGCCGCGCATCGCTGAGAAGGGCGCGCCCGGCGAAGAGCGCTGGCTCAAACTGGAGTTGAAGCTGATCGCTGATGTAGGGATCGTCGGTGTGCCCAACGCGGGCAAGTCTACGTTTTTGTCGGTCGTCAGCAACGCGCGCCCCAAGATTGCGCCCTATCCGTTTACCACGTTGGAGCCGAACCTCGGCGTAGTGATCTACGATGCTCGGGATTTGGTGTTTGCGGACATTCCGGGTTTGATCGAGGGGGCGCATATGGGGGTGGGGCTGGGGCATTCGTTCTTGCGGCACGTGGCGCGCACCCGCGTGTTGATCCACCTGCTCAACGGCGAATCAGACGACCCGGTGGCGGATTACAATCAGATCAACACTGAACTGACGCTTTACGATGAGGCGCTGGCGCAGAAGCCGCAGATCGTGGTGCTGAACAAGCTGGATTTGCCCCAAGTGGCTGAGCGCTGGCCGCAGATCGAAGCGGCGCTATCCCAGCGCGGCGTGCAGGCGTTGGCCATCAGCGCGATGACGCGGCAGGGCGTGCAGCAGGTGGTGCAGCGGGCGTTTGAGGCGGTGGCACAGCTTCCTGCTGTGCAAGACCCGCTCAACGAAGAACTGCCCGTCTATGAGCTGCCAACCGCTGAGCCGATCTTCACGATTGAGCGCGACTCGAGCGGCAATTTTATCGTCAAGGGCAAACGCATTGAGCGTGCGGCTCGTATGACCTACTGGGATCATGACGAGTCGATCATGCGGTTCCAGAAGATCCTAGAAGTGCTGGGCATCACGGAGGCGCTTCAGCAGGCTGGGGTGAAGGTGGGCGACACAGTCTTTATCGGCGATTTTGAATTGGAATGGTCGGATTAAGTGCAGCGCATCGGCATTCTGGGCGGAACTTTCGACCCCCCACACATTGGCCATCTCATCCTTGCTGAGTACACGTTGGAGGCGCTTGAGCTTGACCGCGTGCTGTTCGTGCCAGTAGGGGATCATCCACACAAGGCAGCCCGCACCCGCAACGAAGTTCACCCGCGCGTGGCGATGCTGCGGTTGGCGGTGCAGGACAACGACAAGTTTGAAGTGTCCACCGTTGATGTTGACCGCCCGGGGCCGCATTACAGCGCCGACACTGTCGCTATCATCCAGTCGCAGTATCCGCAGGCGTCACTGCACTTTGTGATGGGGGCGGACAACTTGCGCAGCCTGCCGACGTGGACGCGCGTCGTGGAGTTCTATCAAAGCTGTCGGCTGGCGGTCATGCGTCGGGAAGGCGAGGACATCAAAGCGGACATGCACGATCACCTGCTGCCCGGCTTGTCTGGGAAGATCGATTTGATCGATCCACCCTTGTTGAGCGTGTGGTTGTCCTCTACAAGTGTCGTTGAACGCATCCGACAGGGGCGCAGCGTGCGCTACCTCGTGCCGGATGCAGTTCTGCACTACATTCGTGAGCATGGGATTTACCAACCTTGAAGAAGCGATTGTCTTTAATTGTGACCTGTTTATTAGTGGGATGGGGCACGCTGTGGGCACAGCAGCCTGCGCCGACGCTGGTTCCGCCGACCCTCGTCCCGACGCCCGTTCGCTCGGTGTTGGACACCGTGCCGACAGAATCGGCCATTGCGCGCATCTTGCGCAGTGGGCAGGTGCGTGTGGGGGTGCTCTTCAACGAGCCGCCGTTCGGTGAGCTGACCGTGCGCGACGAGGTGCGCGGCTTTGACGCCGACCTTGCGCGCAAGATGGCCGAGCTGTGGGGTGTTGAGGTTGTGTTCGTGCAGGTCACGCGCCAGAACGGGCTGGACATGGTGCGCAGCGGCGCGATTGACCTGCTCATCGGCGCGCAGGTGCGCCGCCGTGAACTGGACGCACTGGTGGAGTTCAGCCTGCCGTATCGCATCAGCCGCCAAGCGGTGATGGTGCGCAACGACGACCCGGCGGAGACCCTCTTCAACCTGACCAACCGCAAGTTGAGCTATGTGTT
Source organism: uncultured Anaerolineae bacterium (assembly GCA_937944445.1). Lineage (GTDB taxonomy): Bacteria > Chloroflexota > Anaerolineae > Aggregatilineales > Phototrophicaceae > JANWYT01. The sequence continues at coordinate 46,339 of CALDYP010000038.1, read as the reverse complement.
AGGGACGCCGAGCGAAGGGGCGCTGCGCCAGTGGCAGGCGCGCACGGGCATCACGCTCAACACGCAGTCCTTTTTGACACTTGACCTTGCGTTGAGCGCGCTGTTTGCGGGCGAAGTGGACGGCGTAGTAGGCCGTGCTGAGGATCTGCTGCGGGTGGCGGCGGATCAGGTGTTCAGCGCGCGCGTGCTGGAAGATGTGATCGAGCCGGAGCCGTTTGCCATCGCCATGCAGCGGCAGGACGTGAACCTGCGGAATTTGGTGGATCGCACGCTGCAATACTTGAACACGTCGGCGTCCGCGCCGGGCAGCGGGACGTTCTTAGAGAGCCTCTACGCGACGTACTTTAGCGGTCAGGCGATTGCCGTTGACACGCTGCCGATCTACGACAACATCGGCGACAGTGCGCCACGCCCCGAACAGTTCGGGCAAGATATTCGCTTCCCAGCGCAGTATGCGCTGCCGCGGATGCTGGAAGAGCGAGTTGTGCGTGTGGCGGGGCTGTTCCCACCGTCCGAGGGCGCATCAGACGCAGATCGGCGCCTGTACGAGGTGAACCGCCAGCTTGTTGAGGCATTGGCAGAACGCTGGGGGATGCGCGTGGAACTCGTCGAAGGGGGCGACGTGTTTGAACTGTTGGAGCTTGGGCTGGCGGATATGGCCGTGGGCGTCACGCTGGACTGGAACTACGCCAGCCGCGTTGACTTCAGCCAGCCTTATGCCTTCTTCGGGGATCGGCTGATGGTCAAAGCGCGCAGCACGATCAGCGGGTTCAATGAGCTGCGCGGGCGCTGGGTGGGCATCATGAGCGGCGATACCGGGGCGCAAGAGCGCGCGCAGGCGTGGGCGAGCAGCATCAACGCTACCGTGCGCTTCTACACGACGACCGAGCAAAGCGCAGCGGACGCCATGCTGCGCGAGAACAACGCCGACGTGATCTACGGCACGAGCCTCAAGCTGCTCCAGCATTTGGCTGCCAACCCGGACGATCTGCGCTTGACCGACCGTTGGTACAGCCGCCGCTATTTGGGGTTTGCTGTGCCGCGTAACGACATCGACAAGCGCCTGCTGATCGACTACACGCTGCAAGAACTTGTTGAAGAGGGGGCGCTCAACACGCTCATCGCGCCGCTGATGCCGCCGGGTAGTGAAATGCCTCAGTTCTTGATGCTGCCCGGACGGGATGAATACTTCGGCCTCAAGCTCAGCCGCTGATGCCACGCTAGTTGCTGTGAGTTAGCTGCTGGTTGGCTGCGCGTCGTGCTGACGACCACCACGCCCAACACGATGATCGCCCCGCCGACGACTGTACCGAGCGTAGGCACTTCGTGAAAGATGAGGTAGGCCAAGATGGCTGTGGTCAACACGCCGACTTGCCCGCTGACAGCGGCCAGCGTTGCTGAGACGCCCACGAGCGCGAAGTTGAACGAGGCGTGACCGATCAGCGTGGGGAAGATGGTCACCATGACGATCCAGAAGTAGGCCGCGCTGCTGTAGCCGGTCACGGGGAGGCCGCGCACGATCACCACCATCAGCGCAACCAGCGCGCCCACGCCGAACAGCAGCCAGATATACGGCAAAAACGACACTTTCTGCCGCGTCGAGCGCCCAATTACGATGTACACAGCGGCGAGGCCAGCGCTGATGACCGCCATCACGTTGCCGAGCAGCATATTCGGGCCGCCGATGGCTGTGCCTTGCGCGGCGCTGTAGAGCAGCAGGACGCCGCTGCCCGCCAGCGCAATCCCTAACCCCCACCATACCTGCGGCGCGAAGCGCACCCGCAACGCGAACACCTCCAACAGCGCCACCCACACCGGCCCGGTGTTCACCAGCACTTGGTTAAAGACAACTGTTGTGTGCCGCAGCGACTCTACGACAAATAACAGATGACAGGTCATGAAGACGCCCGCTATCAGCGTTCGCCCGATGTCGCGGCGCGTCAGGGTGCGCAGCTCATGGCCGTGGCGCACCCACACGAACGGCGTCAGCACCAGCGTTGCCAGCGTTAGGCGGATGAAGATCATCACTTCAGTGGGCATACCGTTCATCTGAGTGAGGCGGAGGGTGGGCGCGCCAAACGTGAAACCCACCAGTGCAACGACGAGGGCAACGTGAGGCCATGAGAGGGTGGGCATAATGTGCTAAGCGCCTTTGGTTTTGGGTGGGGTGCGTTGGCCTAAGCTGGCAAGCATGACGCCGAACAGCAGCAGCGCGCTGCCGACGATTTGCAGCGGCAGCGGCAGCTCTTGAAACAACACGAACGCGAGAACAGCGCTGCCGACTGGCTCAAGCTGGGTGATCATGCTCACGATAGTGGCGGGCAGGTAGCCAACCGCGTAGTTGAGCGAGCTGTGACCGATCAACTGCGGGAAGATGGCGCAGCACAGCAGCCACACGTAGGCTTCAACTGAGAAGCCCGCGACTGGCAGCCCAGAGACAGCGATGGTCAGCGCCATGAACAAGCCAGCACAGCCGTACACCAACCAGATGTAGGGGATGACAGAGAGCTTGGCGCGCACCGAACGCCCCAGCACCAAGTAGATCGCCACGGCAACCGAGCCGACGACTGCCAGCAAAATCCCCAGCAGTTGGCTGCCGCCTTCCGTGGGGGTGTCTGCGCCACCGCTAGCCAGCGCAATCAGAACCCCAGCGCTGATGGCAATCACCAGCCCAGCTAGCACGGTTCGACCGGGCTGCACGCGGAAAGCCATAAACTCAAGGATAGCCACCCAAATGGGCGAGGCCGTGACGATCACCGTGCTGACGAGGATTGAGGTGTGTTCCAGCGAGGAGATCCACGCGGCGAAGTGCAGCGCGAGGAAGAAGCCAGCGGCCAGCGCTTGCAGCAAGTCGCGTCGGTTCAGTTCGCGCAGGTCAAGGCGATGGCGGCTGAGCACGAACGGCGTGAGCAGGGCGGCAGCAATCAGCAGGCGCGCGCCGCCGATGACGATGGAGGACACGCCTTCTGCTTGGGCATAGCGGATGAAAATCGACGATGAGGCCATGGCGAACACGCCAGCAGTCAACACGAACAGCAAGTTGGCCGGGTAGCGAGGCCGCGCCAGTGAACCAGACGCTTGTTGTGACATAAAAAGCTCCCAAAGGTGTCGAAAGTGAGTATAGCCTTGTTGGTGTTTCGTCACCAGTGAGGACTTAATGCCAACAAATAGTCCATTCTTTAACAGCTTTCTTATGCACAGCGGTTAGGATTGAAAAGGTTGTATGCAGCACAGAGAACATTTTGTTCATCACCAACGAGGAGAGAATTATGGCTTTCGAACTTGCGCCCCTGCCGTACCCGTCGGATGCGTTGGAGCCGCACATCGACCAGCAGACGATGGAGATCCACCACGGCAAGCACCACAAGACCTACATCGACAACCTCAACGCCGCCATTGCGGGGACGGAGTGGGAATCCAAGACGATTGAGGAGATCATTACGCACCTAGACCAAGTGCCGGGCGAGAAGAAGGCCGCCATCCAGAACAACGGCGGCGGCCACTACAACCACACGCTGTTCTGGGGGATCATGGGGCCGAACAAGGGCGGCGCGCCAACGGGTGAACTGGCTGAGGCGATCAACAACGCCTTTGGCAGCTATGAAGCCTTCAAGGAGCAGTTCACGAACGCGGCAAAGGGCCGCTTTGGCAGCGGCTGGGCGTGGCTCGTCGTCAGCAAAGATGGCAGCCTGTCGATCACCAGCACGCCCAACCAAGACAACCCGCTGATGACCGGCGGCGGCACGCCGATCCTCGGCTTGGACGTGTGGGAGCACGCTTACTACCTCAAGTATCAGAACCGCCGGCCGGACTACATCGCGGCGTTCTTCAACGTCATCGACTGGGACAAAGTGGCGGAGCTGTACGCGGCGGCTAAGTAAGCGCGCTGTAAAAGTTGCTCAAAGCGAACTCACCCCGGATGGGGTGAGTTTTTCGCTTCATAGGGTTTTACAGGGTTAAGTCGATTACGACGCGCCCTTGAATCTTTCCTTGCTTCATCTCACCAAAGACCGCGTTGATGTCTTCCAATGGTCGCACAGAAACGTTGGCGTGCACCTTACCCGCACCGGCAAACATGAGCGCTTCTTCTAGATCTTTGCGCGTGCCAACGATGGAACCCCGTACTGTGATGCGGCGCAGGACGATGTCAAAAATCGGCATTGGGAATTCACCGGGGGGCAGGCCGACCATCGCAACCGTTCCTCGCGGACGGACGATTGACAGAGCTTGACGGAACGGCTTCGTAGCAACCGCAGTGACCAGCACGCCATGCACACCACCGACGGTCTTCATCAGTTCTTCAGCGGGGTCAACCTGTGCTGAGTTAACGGTGAGATCAGCACCAAGCGACTTAGCTAGCTCTAGTTTATCATCGGCAATGTCCATTGCAACGACGTTCATGCCCATCGCTTTGGCGTATTGCACGGCGACATGCCCGAGGCCGCCGATGCCGATGATGGCAACCCACTGGCCGGGTCTGACCTCGGTTTCCTTCAACCCTTTGTAGGTCGTGACGCCTGCGCACAGAATGGGCGCAATTTCGATGAAGTCGGCGTTGTCAGGCAGGCGACCGATGTACCGAGCATCTGCGACAGTGTATTCAGCGTAACCACCGTCAATCGAGTAGCCGGTGTTTTTCTGGTTAGGGCAGAGCGTTTCCCAACCTGTCACACAGTACTCGCAGCTTCCACAGGCGCTGTAAAGCCACGGGATGCCGATGCGATCCCCTTCTTTCAGATGCGTGACCCCCTTGCCGACCCCAGCCACATACCCCACGCCTTCATGGCCCGGGATCAACGGCAGGATAGGCTTGACTGGCCAATCACCTTCAGCGGCGTGCAGATCTGTGTGACATACCCCCGACGCTTGAATTTTGACGAGCACTTGATTGTCTGATGGAGTCGGGATTGGGCGCTCATCGATAGTAAGAGGTGCGCCGAAACTGTGGACAACAGCCGCCTTCATTGTGCCTGACATGAGTATCTCCTAACAAAAAACTTAAACTATACTATTGACCTCAACATAGGTGATAATAAATTACTATAGATTGCTGATGTGACAAAAGTGATTTTTATCACACATTGTCATGAGCCGATTATGACAATTGTCATTCGTTTGTAGATTGCAAAAGAAAATGAGCGCTGCACATGAGCCACAGCAGCGCCTGCATGGTTCATCTGCGGCATATGGTGACTCAGCAATACATGACGGATCTGCTGAGTTTCAAGTGTGCAAACTTATGTGCTGGAGCGCGCTTATCAGGCCTTGCTGTCCTTGAGCCACGGGTTGGCGCTGGGGTTTTGAGCGTTCGCTTCGATCATCTCTCGCACAGCCGCCTCGCACTGATCCAACCAATCGAGATATGTCTTTTCTGTTGTGATTCCCATCTCCAACGTCAATCGCCAGAACAGGCGGCTGTGGTCAAGGTCAGGGTCGTTCAGCGGCGGCACTGGAAGCTGCTTGTACTGTTCCAATAGTGCCTGATGCGCTGCGCGCTGGCGGGCGATGTGGTTGAGCACGGTAGCGCTGTCCAGTTGACCAGCGAAAAACATCTGCACGAGGAACGGATCACGATGGACGGGCAGCGGCTGCTCTGTATGCAGCCAGCGGCGCAGCTCTTCGAGTCCTGCCTCGGTGATGTGATACACCTTACGATTCGGGCGATCTTCCTGAATTTCCAGCGTGCTTTCTACCCAACCTTGTTCTGCCATTGCGCTCAATGTGCGGTAAATCTGCGCTTGATCAGCTTGCCAGAAATACTTAATGGTGTTGTCGAACGCCTGTGTTTTGAGTTCATACCCCGTCATCGGCGTGATGGTGAGCAAGCCTAGAATTGCGTGTGTGAGCGACATCGTTATTTCTCCATTCATTACTTTCGTCATCACGCGAAGTTACAAAAGTCACGCGGTGAACTAGACCATTTTCAATTATTGTATATGTAAAATCATATAATGAAAGGTATGGTGAGTGTTGCTGTGGCTTCACTCGTCATATCGGGCAGAACGAGAGATCGAGTGAAAGAGGAAGCCCAATGAAGCGTAAGCCAAAAGGGATGAAAATCAAGGGAGATCAGCTCGTGATTAACGAACCAATCTCATACGGCATGCTGGCAATTGGTTCGGTGTTCATCTGCATTGGCTTGACGCAGTTGAACTTTGCCACAGCCGATCAGCTCACTGCCTCGTTAACGTGTGCTGCGCCCTTTGTGTTGTTCGGCGTCGTGGTGATGCTTGGAACCTCCTCCAAAGCGTCGACCTACATCTTTGATCGGCGTGATCGTGTTTTTTTGGTGAAAAAGTATCCGTTCATGCAGCCGATGAAAGTCGAGCGATACCCGTTCAAAGATCTCAGGACGGTTGAAGTTGAATCGAAGAGCGCCTCCGAGGGAGGGCTTCTCTACTATTTGCGAGTCATCACGAAAGACGGCAGAACTGTTAAATTTGACTACACTTACGACACCGACCGTGAAGCTGAACGGGTGCTCGATCAGATCAAGTCGTTCGTGAAGTCGCGCGCCTCAGAGGACGTGTGACAGGACAACGATTTTAAAAATGATTTGTAAACGATGCGAGCACCGCTAGCGCAGGAATTTAAAAAGACGTTCTTCATCATTATGCCTACAAGTGAGAGGCTTTATGTGTTAGTATTGTCCTTAGCGGATTAGAAGGACAAGGCAACTGCTTTTCACGCTGGAGGATGAAGCATGCTTTGACTGTCATCCTCTATCCCCGTACACCTATTGAGTGAGGAGTTCCATACTGTGACTACTAACATCACGATGTTCGACGCGCCGCCATCCGCTCAGCCCACATCTGCTGATGTCGAATTTTTTGATCCGCCGATGTGCTGCCCGACTGGTCTGTGTGGGCCAGCCCTTGACCAAACGCTGTTGGATGTGAATGAGATGATTCTCAAGCTGAAGCAGGAGGGCGTTAGGCTGGAACGGTATCAGATGAGCAGCCACCCCAACGTTTTCATACGCAACGTGGACGTGATGCGCCTTGTGCGTGAGAAACAGATGGAGGCGCTGCCAGTTACGTTGGTGCGCGGCAAGGTGATCAAGGTTGGCGAATATCCAACGCTAGAAGAGGTGCAGCAAGCTTTGAACAAGGAGCAAATCTAGTGACTGAATTTATCTTTTTCTCTGGCAAGGGGGGCGTTGGCAAGACAACGATGGCTTGTACGACAGCCGTTCGCGCCGCAGACAGCGGCAAGCGCGTTCTGATCGTCACGACTGACCCAGCCTCTAATTTGTCAGATGTGTTTGAACAGCCCATCGGCCATCAAATTACACCGATTGCGGCTGTGCCGAACTTGTGGGCGATGGAAATTGACGCTGACCGCGCCACGGACGAGTACAAAGATCGGGCATTGGCCCCAGTGCGCGGCGTGTTCCCAGAAGCGATGGTCGCGGTGATGGAAGAGCAGATGAGCGGCCCATGCACGGTTGAGATTGCCGCTTTTGACCGCTTCACCGACTTTCTAGATCAACCCGCAGTGGATGGCGTTCGTTTCGACGTGGTGATCTTCGACACCGCGCCGACTGGCCACACGCTGCGCCTGATTGAGCTGCCTTTTGAGTGGAGCCGGTCGATTGACGACGCAGCGCAGGGCAGCGGCCAAACCTGCATTGGGCCGGTGGCGGCCATCCAAGAGTCTAAGCTCAAGTATGAGCGGGCAATCGCTACGATGCGCGACCCTGAGCAAACCCGCTTCATCTTCGTCCTACAACCAGAGGCCACCTCCATCAAGGAGACGAAACGCGCCGTTGGTGAGTTGGAGAAGTTAGGCATCACATCGCAGGAGATCATCATCAACGGCGTTCTGCCGCCAGAGGAAGCGGTGAACCCGCTGTTTGCCTCGCGCATCGCCATGCAGAACGGCTATCTGTCCCAGATTGAGCGCGAACTGCCGCTGAAAACACAGCGGATGTACCTGCTGGATGGCGAGGTGAAAGGCGTGGAACGGCTGCGGGCGGTGGCTGGCGTGCTCTTCGACCACCTGCCGGTTGCCTCTGCGCTGAATCACGCGGCAGCGCCTACGACAATCACTGAGACGCCCGCGGACACAGCTCGAATTTTTGAGCGCCTCTTGCCACAGGCCGATCACCCGCGCACTTTGTTCTTTGCGGGCAAAGGTGGGGTTGGCAAAACGGTTGCCTCGTGCGCGACGGCGTTTTGGTTGGCGGAACAGGGTTACAAAACCCTGCTTCTGACGACTGACCCGGCGGCCCACCTCGGCGACGTGTTGGGGGTGACTGTCGGCAGCGAGGTGGCCCCTGTTAAAGAGGTTCCGAATTTGTGGGCAGCCAACATCGACCCCAAAGCCGCTGCGACGATTTACGTTGAGCGCATTTTGACAGATGCGCGCGCGCGTGGCCGCTCGCCTGAGGCCATCCAAATGATGGAAGAGGAGCTGAACTCGCCCTGCACAGAGGAAATGGCCGCTTTTGACCGCTTCATCGAGTGTGCCACGGAGAGCGATTGGGATGTTGTCGTGTTTGACACGGCCCCGACAGGCCACACGCTGCGCCTGCTGGAACTGCCTCTCGACTGGAGCGCTCAACTGGACGTGAAAGTGTTCGCCTCGACGGAAACGGCCACCGTGGATGATGTTGCTCGTCAGCGGTTTGAACGAGTCATCGATATGATGCGCGACCCAAACAAGAGCACCTTCGCCTTTGTGATGTATCCTGAGGCGACGCCCATCCTTGAGGCGCATCGGGCCAGCCAAGAACTAGCTGCGCTTGGCATCCCGACGGGACTTGTCTTCGCTAACTACGTGCTGCCTGCTGCGGCCTGTACGACGCCGTTCAGCCGCGCTCGTCGCGCCATGCAAGAACACTATCTGGCGGAGATTGCCAAGCGCTTTGATGTGCCAGTTGTTCATCTGCCGCTGTTTCCGTATGAGATCAAAGGCTTGGAAGTTCTGTCACAGCTCGGCGAACAGGTCTTCAAGAGCAAGCAGATCGTCAGCTAGACGCCAGCGAGAGAGAAACCGCTTCTCAAGCTGTCTAATGGGCGCACTAATCCACGAGGTGCGCCTTTTTTTGTGACATTTGGCATGTCCCTATCGAGCGCGAATTTGGCATAATGGGGCAGTTTGAGTGACTATTTTTAAAGGAGCACTTGTAATGACTGAGTTTCGTGAAGAGAAAGACACTCTGGGCGTAGTGCGCGTGCCGGTCGGGGCTTATTACGCTGCGCAAACCCAGCGTGCGGTTGAGAACTTCCCCGTGAGCGGCATGAAGCCGTGGCCAGCCTTCATCTGGAGCATGGCGACGATCAAGCGCGCCGCGGCGGAAGTTAACCGCGATCTGGGTGTGTTGGACGCAAAATTGGCGGATGCGATCATCCAAGCGGCGGATGAGGTGATCGCTGGCAAGTTCAACGAGCATTTTGTGGTGGACCCGTTCCAAGCGGGGGCCGGCACGAGCCACAACATGAACACGAACGAGGTGATCGCCAACCGTGCGAACGAGATTCTAGGTTATCCGCTGGGCAGCCCGGGCAAGAAGCCCGTCGGTGCGAACGACCACGTGAACATGGCGCAGAGCACCAACGACACGATCCCGACGGCCATCCGCTTGGGGGTGCTGTGGCGCTTTGACGAGCTGATCGACACGCTTCAGCACTTCGTAGACGTGACGCGCGCCAAAGCACAGGAGTGGCAGGGCGTCGTCAAGTCGGGGCGGACCCACTTACAAGATGCTGTGCCGGTGCGCGTGGATCAAGAGGTCGGCGCGTGGGCAAAAGCCATTGAGCGCGACATTGAGAAGCTTAAGCTGGCGGCGGAGGGGCTGCGGCGGCTCGGGATCGGCGGTACGGCGGCTGGGACGGGCTTGAACGCTCATCCGCAGTACCACGCGAAGATGGTTGAGGTGCTGGAGCGCATCACCGGCATCAAGCTTTACACGTCGGATGACTTGTTCGAGTCGATGCAGTCGATGCAGGATGCGGTGTTCTTCAGCGGGGCGATGCGCACGGTGGCGCAGGACTTCACGCGGATCGCCAACGACATCCGCCTGTTGAGCAGCGGCCCGACGACCGGCCTTGCGGAGATGACCTGCCCGCCGGTGCAGCCCGGCTCGTCGATCATGCCCGGCAAGGTGAACCCTGTGCTGGCCGAGATGTTGAATCAGGCGATGTTCCACATCATGGGCAACGATCACGCGGTAACGCTCTGCGCACAGGCGGGGCAGCTTGAACTCAACGTCATGATGCCGATGATCGCCCACAACTTGAACGAGATGATGCAGGTCATGATCGGCTCGGTGCGGGCCTTCACGGACAAGCTGATGGTCGGCCTTGAGCTGAACCGTGAGCAGGCGACGGCTTGGCTGGCGCGCAATCCGATCCTCGTCACCGCGCTGAACCCGATCATCGGCTACGAAAATGGGGCAGCGGTCGCCAAGAAGGCGCTCAAGGAGGGCAAGAGCGTCCGCGAGGTGGTGTTGGAGATGGGCTTGATGAGCGCTGAGGAACTCGACAAAGCGCTTGACCCGATGAAGATGACCGAGGGCGGCATTCAGGCGGGCGGCGGTGGCGGCGGTGGTTGATCGTCTCGCTGATTGTTGATCAAATTTAAGAGGGCTGGGTGACCAGCCCTTTTTATATCAGGACTTCACGAAAGAGTTAAACCGATGAAACGAGACGATGCATGGCAGTTGGTGACGGAGTACACCGAGTCGGAGAGTTTGCGGCGGCACATGCTGGCGGTGGAAGCGGCCATGCGCGCCTATGCCCGCCGCTACGGTGAGGATGAAGACCTGTGGGGCGTGGTCGGGCTGCTGCACGATTTCGACTATGAGCGCTACCCTGATGTCGCGGTAGAGGGGCATCCGGTAGTTGGCTCGAAGGTGCTGCGTGAGCGTGGCGTGGACGAGACGATCGTGCGCGCGATCCTCGCGCATGCCGAGGAGATCACAGGCGTCGCGCCTGAATCGACGATGGAGAAGGCGCTCGTGGCCGTCGATGAGCTGACTGGCTTCATCATCGCCGTGGCGCTGGTGCGCCCCTCGAAGAGCCTGCTCGACCTTGAGGTGAGCAGCATCAAGAAGAAGTGGAAGGACAAAGCGTTCGCCGCGCCGGTGGATCGTCAGGCCATCGCGGACGCGGCGGCGCGGCTGGGCGTGCCGCTGGACGAGCACATCACCGTTGTGTTAGAGGCGATGCGCTCGAACGCTGCTGAGTTGGGGTTGGCCTAAGCCCAGCGCACGTGAACCGGTGTGCCGATGGACGCAAACTCGAAGAACCAGCGGGCTTCGTCCGTCGGCAGGTTGACGCAGCCGCGGCTCATCGGTCGGCCGAAGTTGCTGTGCCAGTACGTCCCGTGCAGGGCATAGCCTTGATAGAAGTAGAGGATGTAGGGCACGTTAGGCAGGTAATAGCCCGGGCCGGACATCGGCGCTGAGGCGTACTTGGCGTAGACGCGGTAATCACCCTGAACAGTGGGCGTGGCGGGCAGCCCTGTGCTGGAGAGCACCGCGCGCATGAGCACACCGTTCTCATAGGCGTAGGTCATCTGGGTGCTGAGGATCACAACGATCTCGCGCCCCACACCGACGCGCGGCCCCGGGTCGCCCTGCGCGGCGACAATCCGTCCATCGCTGCTAGGGATGCGCAGGGTCGTACCGGCTTCGATGCGGTTTGGGTCGGCGATGCCGTTGGCAAGCGCGAGCGCCGTCCAGCTCACGTTGTAGCGGCGGGCGATGAGCGAGAGCGTTTCCCCCGGGCGCACGACGTGCGAGCCGATGTAACCGGCGGGGGCAGCAGGCGCGCTCTGGGCGGCAGGCGCGGGCGAAGCGGCAGCCACGGCTTCCATCACAGCCGGGTTTGCCCCCGGAATGATCAAGCGCTGACCGGCGAAAATCCTGTTAGCGTTGCGGATGTTGTTGGCGCTGATGATCGCGTTCATGCTCACCCCGTAGCTGCGGGCGATCATGCTGAGCGATTCGCCCCGCCCGACGACGTGCGTCACAGTTTGGGTGGGGATATCTGCGGCAGCGGGGGCTTCAACCTCCACAACAGGCTGAGATTCTACGACAGGTTGAGGCGCAGCCCCCGGAATGATGAGCACGGTTCCGGCGAAGATGCGCGATGGGTTGCTGATGTTGTTGACAGCCATGAGCGCTTCCATGCTGACGTTGTAGCGCTGAGCGATGCGGAAAAGGGTGTCCCCGCGTTGGATCGTGTACGTTGTCTGTTCCTGTGCTAGCGCAGAGAACGCGCCGAGGCAGAGCACCAAAAGCCAGAGGGCTGCCAATTTCATTTTACTAACTTCCTTTCGTCATCACGGAGCGATGTGCATGAGTTCTCAATTATTTTTGATTATATCTTTGTTACATCATCGGGCAACTAACTTGTTGAATTGGGTTCAGGGTGCTCATCAGTGGCTGTCAGCGCTTAGAATTGCGTGAGGTTTTTTTTGCCTGTAGAATCCAAACAAGCTGTCACGGGGGAAGTACACCAACATGCTGCTGCGTGCTTATCGCATTTCTGATCGCCTCGGTCTAGTTCTGATTAAGTTGATTGTTGAACTGGTGGCGCTGCTCTGGTGGGTGGTGCGCGGGGTGGCAGGTCTGTTTTGGGCGATTATTTTAGGCTTACTCGCGGTGTTGAGTGGGTCTGTTCGCGCGCTCGTCCGTTTGATGAGCGTGCTCATCCGCGCAGTGGTAGGCTTGAGTGGGCGCGTTGCTCGGCCTGTGGCGCGCGGCATGAAGTCCGGCGTTCGAGCGGCTGTCCGCAGCACAAGCTCGGCTGGCGGCTCGATGGCGCGCCGCGCTGCTGCACGGGAATCGGCCTCAATCAAAGTGGTCGAGGATCCGCTGCGGGCGCAGAATCGGCGGTTGAGCGCGGCGGTGGTGGTGTTAGGCTTTGCGATGGTGGGCGTGCTGCTGTGGGCGACTGACCCGGCTCGCAGTTCCCCCGCGCCTGTGGTCGCTTCAGGCGGGTTGGCAGCAGACCCGCTGGCGAATGCGCCGGCGCCGATCACTCCAGAATCGCCTGCCAGCGTGTTGGGGCTGCCCACGCCGATCCCGGTGGCGACGCAGGTTCCGGTGGCGCTGCGCGGCGGTGGGACGATTGCCTACACGGTGCGCGAGAATGGCCAGACGGATATTTGGCTGGTGGCGGTGGCCAATCGTCAGGCGATCCGCATCACCAACGACCTCACAGATGAGCGTGACCCGGCGTGGAGCCCGGATGGCACGCGCCTCGCGTATGCCTCGCGGCGCGATGGCAACTGGGAAATCTACGTCTTCGACATGCTAACGCAAGAGACCACGCGCATCACGTTTGACCTGTCATATCAGGGCAAGCCGAAGTGGTCGCCGGATGGCCTCTTTCTCGTGTATGAGAGCTATCAAGGGAACAACTTGGACATCTACGCTGTGCCGGTGGACGGCAGCGCCCCCGCGACGCGCATCACCGATCACCCTGCGCCGGATTTTTCGCCCGCGTGGTCAAACGATGGGCGGCGCATCGCGTTCGTGAGCTTGCGTGACGGCAACCGCGACATCTACGTGTTCAACCTCGACACGTTAGAAGTCACCAACTTGACAAATACCCCGCTGCGCGACGAGGACAACCCGGTTTGGTCGCGCGATGATCGTCAGATTGCCTTCAGCGCGTGGGACAACGGAGTAGAAAAGGTGTTCGTGATGCCCTCCACAGGCGGGGAAGCGTCTGCGGTAGCGTTTGGGCGCACGCCTGCTTGGTCACCTGATGGGCTGAGCTTGACGTTCGCCGCGGACAGCGTGGACGGTCAGCAGAGTTTCCTCTACGCGCTGCCGTTGGGGGCGGGGGGAGGGATCCCCGCGGACATCCTCAACGTGCCGCGCGGCGCGAGCAGCCCCACGTGGTCAGAGCGCCCGATCCCGCCGGCGCTGTTGAACTCAGGCCTGCCGCCGGGCAACCCTGAACCGCTGTTCGTTGAGCGCTCTGAGCGCAGCAGCGTGGGCGCGCCCTTCCGCCTCAGCCCGCTGCTAGACGTGCAGGCCCCTAGCGCTGTGCTGAGCGATGAGGTGAATGAGTCGTTCAACGCGCTGCGTCAGCGGGTGTTTGAGCTGTCTGGGCGCGACTTTTTGTCAGTGTTGGACGATGCCTTCTGGGACTTGCAGCGGCTGCCGAACCCGGGTGAGCCGCGCCGCAGTTGGCACATGACGGGGCGGGCGTTTGCGCTGCGGCGGACGGCCATCCTCGGCTTCCCGCCGGACGTGGAGATCCTCCGCGAGCAGCGCGGCGTGGACACGGTGTGGCGGATCATGCTGCGCGTGGCCGACAACGCGCAGTCTGGCCAGCTAGGGGAGCCGCTGCGGGCGATCCCGTGGGACTTTTTGAGCGCCAGCGGCACTGACGTCGAGGCGTACAATCAGGGTGGGCGCTTCCGCGCGGAGGTTCCCACAGGCTACTACATCGACTTGACGCAGCTCGCCGAAGATTACGGCTGGCTGCCGATGCCGGCTGGATCAGACTGGCGGGCGAACGTGGCGCAGCGCAATTTCTGGATGTTCTACAAGCCGGAAGGGCTGGACTGGTGCGGGGCAATGCTGCGCATCTACACGCGCGGCGAGATGGTCAACTTCTGCGGTCAAGGAACGTAGATCATGCTCGGTCGCCAAACGCTGCCGGTGCTGTTGGTTCTGCTGGTCATGATCGGAACGTTTGTGGCGCTGGCGCTGCGCAACGCGGAGTCAACGCTCATCGTGACGCCGTTAGGCATTCCGACCCAGCCTTCCGCGACGCCGCCGGAGAACCCGCTTGGGGCGCTGCTGAGCATGGGGCGCAGCACGGCGCTGCCCACAGTAGCGATTCCAGCAGTGCAGCCCACTGTGCCGCTAGCAGCCCCCGCTGTGGTGACCCTAGCGCCGGTGAGCGCCTCGGACTTGATCGCCGGCACGCCGGACATCGTAGCGGAGGGCATCTTGCCGACGCCGATTTTACCCACCCCGACGCTGGCCGAAGAGCGTGCCCCTGCAACGGCGATTGCCGTCACGCAAGCCCCGACGAACTTTCAAAGGCCGCCGCTCGTTCCGCCGCTCTCGCGTGACCCGTTGGGGCGCGATCACTACTGGCTGATGCGCCCGATCGACAGCAACGCCCAGAACTGGGTGTTGAGCGTTTATCCCTACGGCTCGGACGGCAACGACCTGTCTAACCCGCTGCGCGTGCACCACGGCGTAGACATGCCGAACCCTGTCGGGACAGTGGTGCGTGCGGCAGGCAGCGGCACAGTGATCTACAGCGCAGACGGTCGGCTGGCGCAGACCGACATCTTCCAGAACTCGCCAAGCTACGGCAACGTGATCGTCATCCAGCACGACTTTGGCTACAACGGGATGTTCATCTGGACGCTCTACGCGCACCTTTCCAGCGCGTTCGTCCGCGCGGGGGAGACGGTAACGGCCGGCCAGCCCATCGGCCAAGTGGGGCAGACGGGGCGCGTGACGGGGCCGCACCTGCACTTTGAGGTGCGCTTGGGGCGCACCGAAGCAGATAACCGCTACGGCAGCACCTACAACCCGGTGCTGTGGATGGTTCCATACGTGGGCACGGGAGTGATCGCCGGGGCGGTGCGCGACGCCAGCGGGCGCTTCATCAACGACGCTGACATCACGATCCGCAACTACGCCACCGGCCAAGTCCAGACGACGACCACTACCTACGTGTTCAACAACAGCGGCTTTGACGTCAACTCTGACCCGGTGTGGCAGGAAAACTTCGCGGTGACGGATATTCCTGTGGGGCGCTACAATGTGATCGTCACAATTGACGGGGAACGGATCGTCCGACAGGTTACTGTGGTAGAGGGGACGACCGCGTTTGTCGACTTCCGCCCGTCGCCGCCCGCCACGCCGACGAGCGGTGGGTAAGCGCCATGCACATCATTTGATGCGTCGGGTATGATGAGATCGAATGACGCGGCGCAGTCATCAACGCAATACACTCAAGGAGAAATGCTCATGCGAAAGTTGATAACGGTCCTCAGCCTGCTGCTGACAGTGGCAGTGGCCAGCCACGCGCAGGAAGGCGCGCTCATCCTGACGCGCGGCACGCCTGCCACGAGCACGCTCAGCGCAGAGAACGTAGCGCGGGTGTTCTTCTTCGTCGCGGTGACCGGCGAAGAAGTGAATGTGTCCGCGGTGGGCGAGGACGATCTGGCGATTGGGTTCATCGTCACCGCGGCGGACGGCACGATCTTGGCGCAGGCGCGCGAAATCGAAGGTGAGCAGGAAGCGCTGGCCGCTCGTGTGGTCATCCCGACGACCGCGACCTACTTTGTGACGGTGTTCGCCATCGGCGAGCGCGGTGAGGGAAGCTTCTCGCTGGTGTTGAACGGCGAGGGTGACTTGCCTGCCGTCACGGCTCCTGAGACAACAGATGTCCCAAGCGAGGCTGCCGAGTCCACCGCTGAGACGCCATCCGAGACGCCCGCCACCACGCCGAGCGACACCGGGTTCCAAGAGCCGCGGCAAGTCCTGTTGGGGAATGGGCTGCAAGTGGCGTTGGCGTGGGAGGCCCCGGCCGACCTCAACCTTGAGGTGCGCGACCCGGTTGGCAACACGTTGTTCTTTGACTCGCGCACCAGCCCGATTGGCGGCTCATTCGGGTTTGACGCCAACGGCTTCTGCCAGATTATCTCGCCAAATCCAGTCGAAACGGCGACGTGGCAGCCCGGCTTCTTGCCCACCGGCAACTACGAGATCTTGGTGTTCTACCGCCAACCGTGCCAGACGCCTGAGCCTGTCGAGTTTACCATCACAGCCAGCGTGAACGGCGTCGATCTGCCGGTGCAGACGGCCACGCTCACGCCGCCGCTGCCGGGCCAGAACAGCACCTACTTGACGAGCTTCCGCGTCAACGAAGACGGCACGGCGCAGTTCAACGCCGGCGGGGTCTATCCAGACAGCAGCTTGAACGTGGTGGTGGCCCCGCCGTCGGAATTGGCGAGCGCCGCGCAGCCGATCACGCGTGATACGACTGTGACAGGGTCGATCACACAGGCTAACTACTTCCGTGTGTTCAGTTATGAGGCCGCAGCAAACGAAGTTGTGAGCGCGCGCGCGACAGCGCTCAACGGCAGCCTTGACACGCTGCTGCAAGTGACGGACGCCAGCGGCAACCTTGTCGCGGTCAACGACGACAGCAACAACAGCACCAACAGCGAACTGCTCGGCCTGCGTCTTGGCAACGCGGGGACGTACTTCTTCATCGTAACGCGCTACGGCAAGGAAGTGGGCGGCACGGAAGGCGACTTCCGCTTTGAATTGGAAGGGGCGGTGGCGCAAGTGCCGCCGGAGGTGCTCGCGCTGAACGTTCCGTCTGGGGATGTGCAGGTGTTCCTCACGTGGCAGTCGGGGGCAGACGTGCAGCTTCTCGTGCGCGACCCTGCGGGCGACTCGGTCTTTGACGATCAACTGCGGGTGGCCAGCGGCGGACAGATGACGCTTCAGGGCAACATCAACTGCAACCGCGCCCCCGGCAACCCCGTTTCATACATCTACTGGCCGACGGGGCTGCTGCGCCCGGGCAACTACGAGATCGACGTGTGGTATCAAAACCAGTGCAACGATGCGGCTGTGGTCGATGTGACGCTGACGATCATCGTGCGCGGACAGCTCGTCACCGTGGAGAACTTGCGGATGCCGCTCAACCAGCACTACGTGATCGGGTTCAACGTCGCGCCGGACGGCTCGGCGCAGGCGCGGCAGGGTGGCTTCTCCTCAACAGATGTGACGCTGCTGCCGTGGCAGCAGCGTGCTGCGCAGCCGATCACGATCAATGTGCCGGTGTTCGGTCAAATCACCGATACGAACCCGTTCAACGTCTACGCCTTTGAGGGCACGGCTGGCCAGCGGGTGACGATCTCGAGCCTCGCCACGTCGCCGACGTTGGACACGAAGCTGTTCTTGATCGGGCCGAACGGCTTGCAGTTGGCTGAGAACGACGACAGCGGCGTCGTCAGCCCGACGGTGCGTCGGACGGACGCGATCATCGCCAATGTGCTGCTGCCGGAGAACGGCACGTATACCGTGGTGTCAACGCGCTACGCGATGATCTTCGGCAACACGGTGGGCGGCTATTCGCTGTCGGTGACACTGAACTAGGCGCTGCGGCACGGGGCAGTTTTCTACGTCGTCTCTAAACTTGTTACTGGTGAAACGTCGCAAGCTTGCGTATACTTGCGACGTTTCTGCATGAATTGAGAAAGCGCCTTGAATGCGAGTGAAGCTAATTCTGCTGGTGGCGGTGGTGGTGCTGGTGGCGGCGGCGTGTGCGCCTGCGCCGGTGCTGCGTGACCCTGACGTGCTGCGCGATACCAGCCTTGTAACCGGTGACCCGTGTGAAGCGCCGTGCTTTCAAGGCATCACGCCCGGCGAAACGCCGTGGAACGTCGCAGTAACCCTTGTGGAGGATAACCGACTGTTCAGCGGCTTTGAGCAGCCCGTTTTGGAAAACACGAGCGCGCGCGCGTTGGAATTTAACGCAGCGGCAACTAACAAACGCTGCTGTGCGGTGTTTAGCGACGATGGTCGGGTGGTGACGTCGGTCTTTGCGCTGGTGGCCCCGCAAATGACGCTGGGGCAGGTGATTGAGCGGTTTGGGGAACCTTCCTACTTGACAGGTGAAGGCATCGGCGACGATCAAGCGTCAATGGCGCTGGTGTTCCCGGATGTGCCAATGATTGTATATGCGTTTGCGGCGGGCTTGCAGAACGGCGTCCTGTCAGAGTCGAGCGAGGTCTTCGCGCATGTGTATCTGACGCCGGACAACATGCGGCGCGCGTTGGAAGCGAGTTCGCTCTATGCGTGGCAGGGGTACGGCCCCGTGGCGCTCATGACGAGCGGCGACTTCGCCACGACGCCCGTGCCAGAAGAACTGCGCTTTGACGCCACTCCGTCGGCAGAAGCGACTGCACAAACCGACAATTAGCGGCTACAATACGAGCATACGACGAGAAGGATAGAGGTTTTATGTCAGAGGGTACGATCACCATCAACACAGGCGACGCCGTAAGCGGCACGGTGACGCGCCTTGTGCTGTCTGGGGCGTTTGTGGCGCTGGGTGACGGGCGTGAAGGGCTGCTGCACTTGTCACAGATGGGCAAAGTGCCGCTGAAGAACGTCGAAGAGCTGATCAAAGTCGGCGACACAGTCGATGCGTTCGTGCTGAAGGTGGACGGTGATCGCGTAGCTTTGACGACACAAAAGCCGCCCGCCGTCTCATGGGACACGATCCGCGAGGGCGACGTGTTCCGCGGCACGGTCATCCGCATTGAAAAGTACGGCGCATTTGTGGACATCGGCGCGGAGCGCCCGGGCATGGTGCACGTGTCGGAGATGGGCGATGATTACGTCCAGTCGCCGGATGAGGTGGTGCGCGTTGGCGATGTGATCGAGGTACGGGTGTTGAAGTACAACCGCAAGCGCCGTCAGATCGATCTGACGATGAAAGAGAGCACACCCTCCTCTGTGTCGATCACAGCGGACGAGAGCGATGAAGATCTGCCGACGGCGTTTGAGCTGGCCATGCGCAAGGCGCAGCAGAGTCAGCCGCGCCGTGGGGCCAGCCGCAACGACGCCAACCGTCGCAACCGTTACAACGACTACGACGCAGACGACATCATCAAGCGCACGCTGAAATCGCACAACAAGTAACGGTCAGAGGGGGCATTCACCCCCTCTTTTCATTCCAAGCTGCGCTGATACCGAATGTAGCGTAGGATGGTTACCCCGAAGAAGACGGTGAAGATCGCTTCATGGGCGAGACACCACGGGCAGAGCGCTTCGATGACGAAGAACTGGACGTAGACCAAGTACATCGAGAAAATCCAGCCGAAGACGGACAGCCCGAGCACGATGATCTGGCCGTGCTCCGCAAGCAAGCTCACACGCTCTTCAAGTAAGATGATCGCCCCCAACACCAAGTAGAGCGCCAAGCCCATGTAAGCAACGGGGATGCCGAACATCTCTGAGTAGGCGCTGTTCTGCACGCGATCACAATTGAACGCGCTGCCCTGCACACAGGCCATCGCAACGTTTGCAGCTTTGACATAAGTGAGGTAGCCGCTGACGACGATCCCGGCGAGAATCGACACGAGCTGAAAGGCTTTCAGCGTCAGCAGACGGCTGATGCCATGCGGTGGGTCGTTCAAAGCAACGTTGGGCGCGGTCATGCATCCTCCTGTTCGCGCGGTGTTCTCAACAAGCGTACTTTCATTAAGGTGTCGCGGGGGACAAATGTCACCCCTGCGGGCACGATCAACAGGCCGTCAGCTTGCACGAGCGACATGAGCGCGCCGGAGCTTTGTGTGCCTGTCTCTGTAGCATACCATTGTTCCCCTGCGCGGTGAAGCCGAACTCGCAGGTAGGACTCGCGCCCATCGGATGTGAAGTCGTGGGCAGTGAGCGCTTCAATTACAGTGGGGCGATAGGGACGACCAGCCATCTTCAGCAGGGCTGGCTGCACCAAAATTTCGAACGTGACCAGCGCTGAGACGGGGTTGCCCGGCAGCCCATAAAAGGGTATCCCGTCGATGTTACCGAACGCTAACGGCTTGCCCGGACGGATGTTGATCTTCCAGAATTCGAGCTGGCCGCGTTGTTCGAGCGCCTGACGGGTGAAATCGGCTGCGCCGACGCTGACGCCTGCT
The DNA here is from genome assembly GCA_937944445.1 of uncultured Anaerolineae bacterium. GTDB lineage: Bacteria > Chloroflexota > Anaerolineae > Aggregatilineales > Phototrophicaceae > JANWYT01. Next base: position 25,687 of record CALDYP010000038.1, on the reverse strand, counting down.
GTGCTGAGGATCAAGTCTGGCTGGGTGGCTAGCGCGTCATCGATCATGCGGTGCATGTCCTCCAGCGTGTCACGGGCTGGGGGGATGAGGCTGGGCAGCCCACCGCAGCGCTTGACCATCGCGGCCAGCGCTGGGGTGTTGCCGTCGCGGATTTGGCCCACAGCCGGGGTAGCGTCAAACCGCACAATTTCATCGCCGCTGGTGACGATGGCCACGCGCGGCTGCCGTATGACGGGCACTTGCGCATAGCCTAGCGACGCCAACATGCCGATATCCGCAGGGCTGAGCACCGCGCCGCGGCGGATGACGACGCTGCCGCGTGTGATGTTCTCGCCACGACGACGGATGTTCGCGCCGCTGCTGGCAGATTTGCGGATCGTTACAGTGTGGCCAACGCTGCTGGTGTCCCATGTGGCGTCGGTGTTTTCGATGGGGACGACGGCATCCGCGCCGGGGGGGATGGGTGCGCCGGTCATGATGCGCGCGGCCTCGCCAGTTTGGAGGCTATAGTCAGGGGCAGAGCCGGCCAAAATGTCGCTGACGATGCGCAGCACAACGGGCACATCTGCGGTGTCCTCAGCGCGCACAGCGAAGCCGTCCATGCTGCTGTTGTCGAAGGGCGGCAAATCTTCCGCGCTGAGGATGTCCTCTGCTAGCACACGGTCAAACGCTTCAAGCAGCCCGACCATCTCAGTGGGCAAGGTGTGCGTGGCCTTTTGTACGTTCGTTAGCGCATCCGCGACTGACAACATCGATATCTCCCTAAGAAACTTTTCCTTCTTATGTAGTATATCAAACGCGGTTCTAATCGGGTGCTTGCACAAACGCAGCAAAATTGGAGTACAATGTTAAAAATCTATAGTCAACGAAAAGTTCCTGTCAAGGCCCTATGGTAACCACTGTAAGCTCGATCCCGCGTGATCTACAAAGCCTTCTCAGCGCGCTGAAAAACTTGTCCGTCAGCGATCAGCAGTTGATCGAAAAAGCGTATTACTACGCTGAGAACGCTCATCAGGGCATGGTGCGCAACTCAGGCGAGCCATACTTCACCCACTGCGTTGCGGTGGCAACCATCTTGGCTGAGCTGCACATGGATGCGGAGACGATCGCGGCTGGGCTGCTGCATGACGTAGTCGAGGACACACGCGGCACGCCTAACGAAGTGACAGAAGCGATGGTGGAAGCCGAATTTGGCAGCGTTGTGTGCCGACTGGTGAGCGGCCTGACGAAGCTCAAAAAGATGGCAGGTGAGGACGAAAAAAACGGCATCAAGCGTTCTTCGATGTCGAAGCGCGATATCGAGTACTTGCGGCGCATGATGCTGACGGCTGATAAAGATATTCGCGTAGTCATTGTGAAGCTGGCCGACCGCTTGCACAACATGCGCACGCTGGGCTATATGAAGCCCGAGAAGCAGCTAGAGATTGCACAAGAGACGATGGAAATCTACGCGCCGCTTGCCAATCGACTTGGTATCTGGCAGATGAAATGGGAACTCGAAGACCTTGCGCTGCGCTATCTAGAGCCAGAAGCCTACAAGAAGATTGCGAACGCGCTGGCAGAGCGGCGGGCTGACCGTGAAGCGTACATGGCGGAGGTGGCCGAGACCTTGCGCAAAGCGTTAGAGAAACACGGCATCACCAACGCGAACATCTCCGCGCGCCCGAAGCACATCACCAGCATCTGGCGCAAGATGGAGCGCAAGGGCATTCCGCTGGAGCAGGTGTACGACGTGCGCGCGATGCGCGTCATCGTTCAAGACAACTCGCAGTGCTACATAGTGCTGGGCATCGTCCACGATTTGTGGAAGCCCATCCCGGGCGAGTTTGACGACTACATCGGCAACCCAAAGGATAATTTCTACCGCAGCCTGCACACTGCTGTGATGGATAACCGTGGCCGCACGTTGGAAGTGCAAATCCGTACATGGGAGATGCACGAGCACGCTGAATACGGCATCGCAGCACATTGGCGCTACAAAGAAGGGCGTGACGCAGGGGATGAGCGGTTTGAAAAGTACATCACCTACCTGCGCCGGCTGATGGAATTCGGCAATGAGGTTGAGAGCGGCGCTAACTTCATGGAGGCGGTTGAACATGACTTCCTCGCAAACCGTATCTTCGTGTTCACGCCCAAAGGGAAGATCATCGACCTGCCACGCGGGGCAACGCCACTGGACTTCGCGTACAGCATTCACACTGAAATCGGCAACCGCTGCCGTGGCGCGAAAGTGCGGGGGAAGCTCGTGCCGCTGAACTATCAGCTCAAAATGGGCGACCAAGTAGAAATCCTCACGTCGAACCGCGGCGGGCCGAGCCTCGACTGGCTGAACCCCGATAACGGCTACGCCATCACGTCGCGCGCCAAGTCCAAGATCAAGCATTACTTCCGTCGGCAGCAGCGTGAGAGCAATATCAGCAGTGGTCGGCAGGTGTTGGAACATGAGCTGAAGAAACTGGGCTTGTTGGAGCGCGTCCCGCTGGAAGCCATTGCCGCGCTGTTCGACTACAGCAAGCTGGATGACTTCCTCTACGAAATTGGCGTGGGCAACATCACTGGCTCTGAAATTGCGCAGACGGTGCTGGAGGATGAGCGCAAGCGGCGCGAAGCGCAAGAGAACGATCTGGATCTGCTGCGCTCGCGGTTGAGGGCGCCAGCCTCTCAAGATGTGTCGTCGTCCATCTTCATTGATGGCACGGGCGGCATGTTGGTGACGCTGGCGCGGTGCTGCTCGCCGTTGCCCGGCGAGGACATCATCGGCTATACCACTCGTGGCCGCGGCATCACAGTGCACCGCGCATCCTGTTCGAACGTCCAAAACATCCCCGACCCCGAACGGCTGATTGAAGTCAGTTGGGGGACGATGCCGACGCAGCAGCGCTTCAATGTCCCCGTAGAGATCGTCGCCCATGACCGCACCGGCCTGCTGCGCGACATCACCACCGTGATCTCTGAAAGTGGGATCAACATCTCATCGGTAGAGGTGCACACCAAGCAGGCCATCGCGTCGATTTTCATCAGTTTAGAGATCGGATCCCCACAGCAGTTGACCAAGACGCTGGCCAAGATCGAGAACATCCCCAGTGTGGTTGAAACACGCCGACGCCTACAGACGTGACAACGCGGCAAGAGTTGTTCTTGCCGCATTCATCTTGGCTTAATGCATAATAGCAGGGAGTGCCTAAAGATAAACAGACAGTCGCGCCGAGCGCTGAAGCACTCGGCTAGGGCGCGCCCCCTGAAGGGGGCTGGATGAGGCCTCTGTTCAAATATAAACACTCCCTAATAGCAGTAACTCTTAACGGTCATGACAATCTGATGTATAATAACTTCATAGTGGTGAAAGCCGCTATCAAGTTGTTTTCTTGGTGTACAGGTATGTCGAAAGAAAAAAAATGAACCGCTGGGTGGAAAGTCTACGTCCTACAACACGTGTGATTGTGCTGCACCCGAACGCCATCCATCAACATGGTTACATGTGGGAGCCGTTGAGCGCGGAAGGGTCGTTGTATGTGCGCCTCGACGGCAGCAATCTCACAAGCCATGACGTGCTGGAACAGGTGAAGGCCGCTGGGGAAGCCTCATCGTGGTTGGTGCTGGACGAGTCTGATCGGGTGCAGATGGCAGAGCTGGCAGCCGCGTGTGGGGCATTGTTGGAGGCCAACCCCAACCTGCGCGTGACGTTGGCGGGGCGCTCTCTGCCCGTGCAGGTTTTGCAGCATCCGACCTTGCGCCCGCTGGTGGAGTTCGTCCCTGTGGATGACGCGAGTGAACTGTACGACTACACGCGCTATGACTCTGAGCGCCCGTTATTGGAGGTCAAATCGTTCGGGGTGGGGCGGGTTTATCTCAACGGCCAACACATCGATAACTGGGACGGCGTCCTGCCGCGCTTGTTGTTCTTCTACTTCATCGACAAAGGCATGGTCACCCGCGATGAGATCTTCCGCACGTTTTGGCCCAGCATGAGCGTGAAAGAGGCCACCAACGTGTTCCATGTGACCAAGCGCAAAGTGAACGAGGTGCTAGGCCTTGATTTGACCGTGTATCAATCGGGCTATTACCGATTAACCGATCGTGTAACGCTGCTCTACGACGTGATGCAGTTCAACCGCACGCTGCAAAACACCGAAGTTTCGGACACGTTTGAAGTCGAGCCGCTGTTACGCGACACGATCCGCCTATATCAAGGGGACTTCTTGGCGACGAGCGACGCCGATTGGGTTCTGCGTCGGCGCTATGAGATGCGCCAAGCGTATGGCAGCGCCCTCTACGCGATTGGGATGCTGTATGAATCACAAGGCGAGAAGGCGCTAGCCGAGACGTTTTTCCTGCGCGCCTTCCGCCACAACCCGCATGATCCGCGCTATGCTGAGGCAGTAATGCACCTGCTGAACGCTTCTTAGGGGGCCGATGCCTCGTTTGCGGCTGCCGCCTGCGGCAGTTCTACCCGCGCCTGATACGACACCACCGCCTCTGCCCGCTCGCCCTCACGCAGCGTCAAGATAGACTCACCACCTGTGCGCCCGCGCTTGAGCAGGGGGGCGCGACCAATGCGCATGTAGAGCGGCTTCTTGCGGTCAGTCAGCACGATGATGTTATCGTCTTGTCGCCCGATGGTGGCGGCTGCTAGCTCGTGGCTGGTGCGAGGCAGGCGCATGCTGATGACGCCGCCCCCTGCGCGCCCCTGCGTGGGGTAGTCTTCGACTGCGCTGATCTTAGCGATGCCGTCGTCGGTGATGTTCCACACGAATTGATTGTCATGTGCGAGCAGCGCGGCCACCACGCGATCTTTCAAGCTAGTGAGTTTGATCCCGATCATGCCACCGGATGGCAACCCGGTCGGCCTGACCTCATCCTCACGGAAGCGGATGGCTTGGGCTTGCGCGGTCACCAAGATCACCTCTTGCGCGCCGTTGGTGACAAAGACGCTGTTCAGTTCGTCGTCTTCAGCGACGTTCATCACGACAAATGGCTTCGCGACGATGCCGGGCAGCTCTTCCAGCCGCAGCCGTTTCACCTTGCCGCCGCGTGTGGCGAAGAACAAAAACCCGCTGCCGGGCGATAGGTCTAAGCCGAGCACCCCAACGATCTGATCTTGTGCCGTAAGAGGGGTTAGATCGTAGTAGGCGATGCCCGCGTTGAAGTCGTTGGACTGCGGGATCTGCTGCACGGGCACAGTGGCGCACAGGCCGCGCGCTGTGAACAAGTACAACACCTGCGCGGTGGTGCTGTTGAGGATGAAGCGCGGTGGCTGTTTGGTTGTGGCTGGCACTTTGGGCGGCACGTTGTCTTGGGTGCGGGTCAGCGTTCCGTCTGTAGTGAGCACCACCCACGTCGCTTCCTCAGGAATGAGGTAGCTGCTGGCGTCGTTGCTGGCGAAGCTGTCGGCGATGATGGTGCGACGCTTGTCGGCATAGGTCAGTTTGAGCTGTGCCAGTTCCTCGGCGATGACGATGCGCATCTTCTTTGGGTCAGCCAGCAGCCCTTCTAGCTGTGCGATGAGCGCAATTTTTTCTTTGTACTCGTCGAGGATTTTTTGCGCTTCGAGCGCGGCAAGGCGGCGAAGCTGCATGTCGAGGATGGCCTGCGCCTGTACCTCAGTAATGTCGAGCAGCGTCATCAAGGCGGTACGGGCGGCGTCGGCGTTTTTGCTGCGACGGATGAGGGCGATGACCTCATCGAGGCGGTCGAGCGCTTTGAGCAGGCCTTCGAGGATGTGGGCGCGCTCACGGGCGCGGGCAAGGTCAAACTCGCTGCGGCGGCGGACGATCTCAAGGCGGTGCTCCACGAAGACGCGCAGTGCCTGCTTGAGCGACAAGAGGCGCGGCTGCTGGTCAACGAGCGCGAGCATGATGATGCTGAACGTCTCTTGCAGCGGCGTGAGCTTGAACAGGTTGGCCAACACCTCAGAAGCGTCTGCCCCGCGCTGAAGCTCAATCACAAGGCGGACAGGGTTCTGACGGTCGGATTCGTCGCGCAAGTCTGAGAGGCCTTCAAGTTTGCCGACGCCTACAAGGTGGGCGATGCGCTCGATGAGCGAGGTCTTGTTGACTTGGTAGGGCAGCTCGCTGACGATGATGCGCGACTTGCCACGCCCCATCTCTTCGATGTGCACCTTCGCGCGCACGGTCACCTTGCCGCGCACGGTGGCGTAGGCTTGCAGCACGGGGTTATCGCCGGTTTCGTTTTCGTGGTGGCTGTAGATCACGCCGCCGGTGGGGAAGTCTGGCCCTTTGACGAACTGCATGAGTTCCTCGACGGTGATTTCCTCGATGCGGTTCCAGTGTGAGAGCATGTAGACGAGCGCGTCCACAATCTCGCCGAGGTTGTGCGGGGGGATGTTGGTGGACATGCCGACTGCAATGCCCGAAGCCCCGTTAACGAGCAGGTTCGGGAGCGCGGCAGGCAGCACTTGCGGCTCGGTCAGTGAGCCGTCGAAGTTGTCAGCAAAGTTGACAGTGTCTTTTTCGATGTCCGTAAGCAGTTGTGCCCCGAGCGCGGCCATACGAGCCTCGGTGTAGCGCATGGCGGCGGCGCTGTCGCCGTCGATGCTGCCGAAGTTGCCCTGCCCGTCGATGAGGCAGTAGCGCATGGAAAAATCCTGCGCGAGGCGCACCATCGCATCGTAGACCGCGCTGTCCCCGTGTGGGTGGTACTTGCCCAACACCTCACCGACGATGCGCGCGCTTTTCTTGTAGGCGCTGTCGGGGCGGATGCCCATGTCGTACATGGCGTACAAGATGCGCCGATGGACGGGCTTGAGGCCGTCGCGGGCATCGGGCAGCGCGCGGGCGACGATGGTGCTCATCGCATAGTCAAGGTAGGCGGTGCGCATTTCTTGTTCGATGGTGATCGGTTGAATGGATCCAAGCGCCATAGTGTGTCCTTGTGCGAGTAACTGCCGTATTGTAGAGCTTTACACCCTGCTGTCAACGTTGAAGAATATCTGTTCTAGTATAGCAGAAAGTGAAAGTAGGATCAGAGGGTGAACATAGCGAACCCGTCGTTTTCACCGCGGCACGCCTGTGCTAGGATGAACGAGGACGAAAGGAAGCCTATGCGTAAAGTTACCTTGTGGCTGCTCTTGATTTTGCTTTTAGCAGCCTGTGATTCATTCGGTCAAATCCGCATCGTGGTGACGCCGACACCCGCGCCAACTGACGTCAGCGCGGTGTTGGCCTCAGCAACAAGCGCCGCGTCGCCCACAACACAGCTAGTGACGGTTGCCGTTGTGTCGACGGATACACCCATCCCGACACAAACGCCCCCCCCAACTCGCACGCCGATTCCGGGCGATGGCTCGTTCATCGGGTCGATCTTGCGGCCTGATTACACCATCACGCCCCCAGCCACCAGCACCCCCACGCGCATCCCGACGCTGGATCCGTCGGCGGTGTTCCCCAGCCCAACGCCGTATGTGCCCGTGGCAGGGAAGTTGGATCCGATGGAGATGGGGCTGCACCTCTACTACAATATGGGCTGGGACGAGTTCGCTGATACGCTGTGGCTGGCAGAACAGACGCGCGTCGGCTGGGTAAAGCTGCAAGTGGACTGGAGCACGATGCAGCCCAACGGGCCGGGCGAGAAGAGCGACGTCTTTAACGCCTTCGTGCTGCAAGTGCAGCGGACGAAGAACTTCGGGTTTAACGTGCTGCTGAGCGTGGCCAAAGCGCCGTCGTGGGCGCGCGGCGGCGAGACGCGCGACGACGGCCCGCCCACTAACCCGCAGGACTTGATCAACTTCTTGCAGCTGTTGTTCACGGACATCAAGGTAGAGAACATCAACGCGCTGGAAATCTGGAATGAGCCAAACCTTGTGCGCGAGTGGCGCGGGGCGTATCCGCTGACTGGGGCAGGGTACATGCAATTGTTCATCCCAGTTCGCGAGGCGATGCGCGCGCTCTATCCCTCGGTACACTTGATCACAGCAGGCCTAGCGCCCACTGGCAACAGCGAAGGCTCCGTGGATGATCGGGTGTTCCTGCAGCAGATGTTCGACGCGGGCTTGGGGAACTACCCAGATGTGTCGGTGGGGGTTCACCCTTACGGTTGGTGGAACCCGCCCGATGCGCGCTGCTGTAACCCGAGCAGCGACCGCGGCTGGGACGACAACCCGCACTTCTTCTTCATTGAGACGATTGACGCCTATCGTGACATCATGAACCGCAACGGCTTCAGCGGGGTGCAGATGTGGGTGACGGAATTCGGCTGGCCGACGTGGGACGGCTTCGGGGTCGAACCGCCTGAGCCGTGGATGGGCTATACCTCACCTGAGCAGCAGGCCGAGTACACGCTGCGCGCGTTTGAGATCGGCCAGTCCCGCGCGGACATCGGCCCGATGATCCTGTGGAACTTCAACTTTGCCAACGCGACCTTGATCAACAACCGCAATGAGATGGCGGGCTTCAGTTTGCTGGCCCCGAACATGATCGAAGAGGGGTTGATCGTGCGCCCGCTCTATACCGCGCTGCGCGATCGCCCGCAGTAAACCCTACATCTAAAACAAGCTCGAATTAAACAGGCGGCGAAGATATCTCCGCCGCCTGTTTGACCGTTCAACCCACTTACAGCCGACGCAATTCTATTCGGCCTCTTCGGCCTCTTCGTCGTCCTCGGCAATGCTCTCATAGTCGTAAGCGCCCTGTTCTTGAAGCGTGGTACGCGGGGCGACGCGCTCGCGCTCTTGGTAGGCCGAGAAGCCTGTTCCAGCTGGGATCAGCTTGCCGATGATGACGTTCTCCTTCAGCCCGTAGAGCGGGTCTTTCTTGCCCTCGATGGCGGCCCCAGCGAGCACCTTGATGGTGTGCTGGAAGCTGCTGGCCGAGAGGAAGCTGTCTGTGCTGAGGGCGGCTTTGGAGATGCCGAGCAAGATCGGGATGCCGGCGGCTGGTTCTTTGCCGGCGGCGATCAACTCTTCGTTAAGCGAGAGCAGCTCCAGCTTGTCGATCAAGTCCCCGGGCAGCATTTCACTGTCGCCGCTCTTGGTAATCTGCACTTTGTTGAGCATTTTGCGGATCATCACTTCAAAGTGCTTATCAGCGATGCTCACGCCTTGTTGGCGGTAAACCTTTTGGATTTCCGTCAGCAGGTAAAGTTGAGTGGCTTCCTCGCCCAGCACTTTGAGGATTTGGTGCGGGTTACGCGAGCCTTCAGTGAGCTGGGTGCCTGGGGCGACTTCCATGCCGTCGGTGATGCCGGGCATCAGGCGGGCATTAGCCGGGATGTCGTACACATCCTCTCTGCGCTCTTCGTAGCGGATGTAAAGGATGGTGCCGGTGAAGCCGTCCTCGGCGGTGGCGTTGCGCTCGATGAACACATCACCGCCAATGTCGGCCAAAAGTTGGGCGTCCCCGTCGATCTGGCGCGCGATCAATTCGCCTTTCTTGACCGTCTGGCCATCTTCGACCACAACTTCAAAGTTAGCTGGGATGTGGTGCTCTTGGCGGAAGAGCTGCGTGTTGATGACGCGCGCTTGACGGATGCCGTCTTCGTTGATGGTCAGCCGCAGGATGCCGCCGTCGTCGATCATGACGCTCTCACCTTTGGGCTTGCGCCGCGCTTCGAACAGCTCCTCTACGCGTGGCAGACCGCTGGTGATGTCACCGCCTGAGGCCGCTGTGCCGCCGGTGTGGAAGGTACGCAGGGTGAGCTGCGTGCCCGGCTCGCCGATAGATTGGGCGGCGATGATGCCGACGGCCGTGCCGATCTCGACCATCTCGCCTGTGCCGAGATCGCGGCCATAGCACAGCGCGCACACCCCATGCACAAGGGCACAGGTCATCGGGCTGCGGACTTCGACCTCGGTGATCTGTGGGATGTTTTGGATGATCTCAGCGACTTCCTCGTTAATCATGCCGTTGCGGTCAACGATCAATTCGCCTGTTTGCGGGTTGAAGATGGGGCGCGTGGAGCAGCGGCCAACGATGCGCTCATAGAGCGTCTGACCGGCCACGTCGTCGCTGCGCTTCAGCACGAGGCCATGTTCGACGCCGCAGTCTGCGCGGTTGACGATCATATCCTGCGCGACGTCTACGAGGCGGCGCGTCAAGTAACCGGCGTCGGCGGTGCGCAGCGCTGTGTCGGCGAGACCTTTGCGCGTGCCGTGGGTAGAGATGAAGTACTCCATCGCGTTGAGGCCTTCGCGGAAGTGGCTGCGGATCGGCAGGTCGATGATGCGGCCTGATGGATCGGCCATCAGCCCGCGCATGCCGGCAAGCTGGGTGATGGGGCCGAAGCCGCCTTTAGTGGAGCCGCTCAGGGCCATGACAGCGACCGGGCCGAAGGGGTCGAGTGTCTTCTGCAGCAGCGCCTCAAGCTTTTCTTTGGCGGCAGTCCACGTGTCTACGGTGAGTTGGTAGCGCTCTTCATCGGTCGAGATGCCGCGGCGGTAGCTGCGCTCCATGCTGGCGACGATCGATTCGGCCTCTTTCATGATCGCGTCACGCTCTTCTGGGATGGTCAGGTCGCTGACAGCGATAGTCGTGCCGGACACAGTGGCATAGTGGAAGCCATAGTCTTTGATCGCGTCGACGACGTCGGTTGTTGTGTCCGAGCCGAGCACTTGATAGCAGCGGGCAACAAGCTTGGCCAGCCCCTTCTTGTCGAGCGTTTGCTGGACGAAGCGCATTTCATCCGGCAGGATGCGGTTGAAGATGGCGCGCCCTACGGTCGTTGGAATTGGCGCTCCTTGATGGGCGCGGTGGTCGTAAACGTTGCCGAGCATGATCGGCGTGTGAAGGTCAACGAGCCGCATGCCGTAGAGATATTCGACCTCGTCAAGGTTGACAACCGCGCGCCGCTCGTGCAGGTTGCTGATGACGACCTGATCTTCCAGCTTGTTCTTGCGCAGGTAGTCACGCACGCGGTTGACGTTGTCTAAAATCACGTCAATTTGGCCGTTGAGCAGCGCTTGCATGGCCAAGTCTTGCGCGCGTTCTTTGATGACGATCTTCGACCCTTGCAGCTCTTCGATGTCACGGAACAGCTCGATGTTGTGTAAGTCACGGTGCTGAATGTAGTAGTAACCGTTTGAGCGGAATTCGATGCCGACGCGCGCGTTCGTCTCGTACAGGTCGGTCATGTGCGCGAAGCGCTTGGCGTTCTGCTTCAACGTGACGATTTCCACGCTTGGGTCGAGCGTCAAGTAATAGATGCCGAGCAGCATGTCTTTGGCCGGGCCGACGATGGGCTGACCATCGGACGGCTTGAGCAGGTTCTTCGTCGAGAGCATGCGCGTGCGGGCTTCTTCGACAGCGCGACGGCTGAGCGGCACGTGTACGGCCATCTGATCGCCGTCAAAGTCGGCGTTGAACGCCGAGCAAACCAGCGGGTGAATCTGGATTGCTTTGCCTTCGACGAGGATCGGCTCAAACGCTTGGATGCCGAGGCGGTGGAGGGTGGGGGCGCGGTTCAACAGCACTGGACGATCCTTGATGACCTCCTCGAGGATCTCCCACACTTCGGGCTTCTCGCGCTCGATAGAGCGCTTCGCGCCCTTCACGTTGTTCGCGTAGTTCTTCTCCACCAGCTTGCTGATGACAAACGGGCGGTAGAGTTCGAGCGCCATCGACTTGGGCAGGCCGCACTGGCTGAGCTTGAGGCGCGGGCCGACCACGATCACCGAGCGGCCTGAGTAGTCTACACGTTTGCCGAGCAGGTTGCGGCGGAAGCGCCCTTTCTTGCCCTTGAGCATGTCGCTCAACGATTTCAGTTCACGGCGTCCACGACGCGACAGCGCTTTGCCGCGCTGGCTGTTGTCAATCAAGCTGTCAACAGCCTCTTGAAGCATGCGCTTCTCATTGCGGACGATGACATCGGGCGCGCCCAACTCGATCAGGTGTTTGAGGCGGTTGTTGCGATTGATGACACGGCGGTAGAGGTCGTTCAAGTCGCTGGTGGCGAAGCGCCCGCCGTCAAGCTGCACCATCGGGCGCAGATCAGGCGGGATGACTGGCAGCACCGTCAGGATCATCCACTCAGGGCGGTTGTTGCTCTTGCGCAGGCTTTCGACCACGCGCAGGCGCTTAGTGGCTTTCTTCTTGCGCTGCTTGCTGCGCGTGTTGCGCACCTCACGCCACAGTTCAACCGCCATCTTGTCGAGGTCGAGGTTCTTGAGAATCTTGTAGAAGGCCTCTGCCCCCATATCTGCTTGGAAGACGCTGCCATAGCGCTTCTTCAGCTCGTTGTAGCGGTTGTCTTGCAGGAATTGCAGCACCGCCAGCTCGTTCAGTTCGTCTTTTTGCTTTTGGGCGCTGGCGCGAATGGCCGCAAGGCGCTGATCAAGCTCTTCTAGCTGATTGTCGAGGCTTTGGGTGGTTCCGGTGTTCATCCCTTCCATTTCGCTAGAAAGGGTGGCGATTTCGTTGCGGCGCATCTGGTCGATTTCTTCTTGGATGCTGGCCATGCGCGCAGCGACCAAGTCGTTCAAGCGGTCGAGGGCTTCAGCCGTCACTGGCTCGCCCTTTGCAACGAGGATGATGTCAAGGTCACGGCTGCCGATGTCGGCTGTGGCTGTTTGCCCCATGAGCGCTTGCAGCCGCGCGGCGATGTCGGCGGCTTCTTGTTCCAACTCGCCGCTGATACGCTCAAATTCGCTGTCGAAGTGTTGATTGATCTGATGGACGCGCTCCTCGTACTCGGTCACAACGAGGTCGTGCCGCCCCTTCAGCTCCTTCATGCGCGCTTCGATGTCGCCACCGAGTTCGCGTTCTTTGATTTCAAGTTCTTTATCGATGCGGGCGAGGGCGCGCTGACGCATGTTCTCATCGACTGATGTGATGACGTACTGAGCGAAGTACAGCACACGGTCGAGATTGCGACGGTTGATGTCGAGCAAGAGACCGAGGTAGCTGGGCACGCGGCGGGTGTACCACACGTGGGCCACAGGGGCCGCGAGTTTGATGTGGCCCATGCGCTCACGGCGCACAGAGGCTTTGGTGACTTCGACGCCGCATTTGTCGCATACGATGCCCTTGTAGCGGATGTTCTTATACTTGCCGCAGTAGCACTGCCAATCGCGGGTGGGGCCGAAGATAGCCTCACAGAACAAGCCGTCTTTTTCAGGCCGCAGGCGTCGATAGTTGATCGTTTCGGGTTTGGTGACCTCTCCATAAGACCATGACTCAATGGTTTCAGGCGACGCGAGACTGATGCGAAGTGCGCTGAAATCTTTAGCCTCCACGGCATTCCTCCTGTGCGCTGCTGCCAGCGTGGGTATGGGTGTGTTGGTTGGTCGGGTGGTAAAATAGCAATACAGACGAAACAAGAAGCAAGAAAACGCGTCAGTTTTCTGCCTCTATGATTTGCTCGTCTGTCCTAAACTTCTATCACGACATTATGTTAAAGCCACATTGTGGAAATTGTCAATCCTTAACTTGACGTGCTGGTGATGCGCGCGCGCAGGTAGCTCTCCATAAAGTCGGTGATGCGCCCGTCCAAGACGGCAGCCGCGTTGCCGACTTCGTAGCCTGTGCGGGTGTCTTTGACAAGCTGGTAGGGGTGCAGCACATACGAACGGATGGCATTCCCAAAGTCGGCGTCGATGTTTTCGCCTTTGAGGGCCGCCAAGTCGGCTTTTTGTTTTTGCCGTTCGATCTCGAACAAGCGCGCTTTGAGGACTTGCATCGCGCGTTCACGGTTTTGGAGCTGGCTGCGCTGGTTCTGGCATTGGACGACGATGCCTGTTGGCAGGTGGGTGATGCGAATGGCGGTTTCGTTCTTTTGAACGTTTTGGCCGCCTGCGCCGCTGGAGCGATAGGTGTCGATCTTGAGGTCTTTTTCGTTGATCTCGATGTCGATCTCGTCCTGCACATCCGGCCACAGTTCGACTTTGGCGAACGAGGTCTGCCGTTTGCCGTTGGCGTTGAAGGGGCTGATGCGCACGAGCCGATGCACGCCAATCTCACTCTTGAGGTAGCCGTAGGCATGCTGGCCTTTGACGGCGATCATGACGGTTTTGATGCCCGCTTCTTCACCTTCGCTGCGTTCAAGGATTTCCGCTTTGTAGCCGTTTTGCTCCATCCAGCGCAGGTACATCCGTTCCAGCATCTCGGCCCAATCTTGCGCGTCCGCGCCGCCTGCGCCGGCGTGAATTGTCATGATGACGTCGGCGTCGTCATATTCCCCGCTGAGCATGGCCAGCACCGACATACGCTCTACTTCACGGGTGATGTCGTCGAGTTCAGCCGCCAGCTCCGCCTCCATGTCATCGCCTAGTTGACTCAGCTCAAGGGCGTCGTTGATGCGGCGATAGAGCTGTTCCCACGGCTCAATCTGATCGTTCAGGCGGGCGATCTCTTGCATATGTTTCTGGGCTTCGGCTGGGTTATCCCAGAAGGTGGGCGATTCGGCTTGAGCTTGCAGCGTGCGCAAGCGAGCGCGTTTTTCCTCAATTTGCAAGTTGGTCATCAGATCGTTGACCTGTTTTTGATGTTGGCTGAGTTGGTTGGCGATTGTGTCGATCATCACTAGGTGTCTTTCGTCTAGGGTTGCAAGCGCTGGCGGAGCGCTTCGTACAGGATCACAGCGCCTGCTACGGACACATTGAGCGAATCCGTGAGCGTTCCCATCATTGGGATTTTCATCAGTATGTGGCAAGCATCGCGCCAAGTCACGCTCAGGCCGGCATCTTCTGTGCCCAGCACCACGGCAGTTCGACGCCGCAAGTCAAGGTCGAACAGACTGTGAGTCCCTTCTAGGTGGGCTGAGATGATATTGTAACCGTACTGCAAGCAGAATGAGAGGGCATCCTGTGTGCTCAGCTCGTAAATGTGCGGCAAGAAGCACGCCCCGGTGCTGGCGCGGATGATGTTGGGGTTGTAACGGTCAAGCGCGGTGTCGACAAGCAGCACCGCCTCTACGTCGGTGGCGTCGGCGGTGCGCAGCAGCGCGCCGATGTTGCCGGGCTTCTCAAGCGCCACGAGCACCAGCAGGGGGCGGTCACTGGATGGGCTTGGCAGCGGGCGCGGCGCGGGCTGGTGCATGACAGCGACGAGGCCAGTCGGATGCTGACGGTAGCCAGCCTTTTCGAGGATGTCCGAGGGCACTTCGAACACTGGCGCGTCCAGCCCGCGCAGTAGGGCGTGTTCGGCGTCGCTCAGCAGGGTGGGGGCCGCCAGCACATAGTCGGCTCGATAGCCTTGTGCGAGGGCGCGCTCAAGGTCGCGGCTGTAGTCGATCACGAAGCGCTGTTCAGCGCGGCGTGCTTTTTTGTCTTGAAGCTGCCGTGCAAGTCGCACCCGCGGGTTTTGAAAGCTGGTGATGCGGTCGTGAAGCGGCACTACTCATCCTCGAAGAGGCTGTCAACAAAGTTGCGCGGGTTGAAATAGACAAGGTCATCCATGCCTTCACCGAGGCCGAGAAACATCACCGGCACGTGCAGCTCGGTCATGACGCTGAAGATCATGCCGCCTTTGGATGTGCCGTCCAGCTTGGTGACGATCAAACCGGTGACTTCGGCGGCCTCAGCGAATTTGACCCCTTGCTTGAGCGCGTTCTGGCCGGTGGTTCCGTCAAGCACCAGCAGCACCTCGTGCGGCGCGTCGGGGATGAGCTTGGCGATGACCCCTTTGATCTTGGCTAGCTCTTGCATCAGGTTGTAGTTGTTGTGGAGGCGGCCGGCCGTGTCCACGATGAGCACGTCACAGCCGCGCGCTTGGGCGGCGTTGATGGCGTCGTAGACGACCGCTCCCGGGTCTGCGCCCGGCTTGTTGGCGATCACCGGCACGCCGACGCGGTCACCCCATTTTTGCAATTGGTCGATGGCTGCCGCGCGGAAGGTGTCGCCGGCGGCAAGCATCACGTGGCGGCCTGAGCGTTTGAGGCGGTGGGCCAGCTTGCCGATGCTGGTCGTCTTGCCGCTGCCGTTGACGCCCACGATCAAGATCACCGACAGAGGGCGGTCGTTGATGTTGAGCGGGCGCGGCTCCTCCAACAGGGCGAGCAGGGCTTCCTTGAGCGTCTTGTAGAGTTGGTCGGTGCGCGTCAGTCCTTCGTTGCGGACGGCTTCTTGCAAAAACTCTAGCACGGTTTGGGTAGTTTCAATGCCGAGGTCGGCTTGGATCAAGGTCGCTTCGATGTCGCTCCATGTGTCTTCGTCGATGTCGGTGTTGCCGAACAACTGGGCGATCCGCCCGAAAAGCCCTTGACGAGTTTTGCTGAGGCCGCGTTTGAAGATCGACAAGTTGATTTCTCCTGTGTTGATGCGCATGGTATTTTACAACAATCGGCGGACGATTGAAAAAGGCTGAGGGCGCGCACATCACAATCGCTATGAAAAACAAGGCGGCTATGGTACAAAGACTGGCAAGAATTTTGAACAGCAAGGAGCAGAAATGGGGCGGCGCGTGGTGGTTACTGGGGTGGGCTTGGTGACCCCGGTCGGAAACAACACAGCGGACACGTGGCGAAACATCACGGCAGGGGTGAGCGGCATCCAACACATCACCTACTTCGACACCGACAACATCCAAGTGAAGATCGCTGGGCAGGTGAAGAACTTCAACCCGGAAGACTATATGTCCCCGCCCGACGTGCGGCGGCATGACCCCTACCAGCATTACATCATCGCCGCGGCCAAAGAGGCCATCCGCGCGAGCGGCTTTCGTGTGGCAGAGGACGCCAAGCACCGCGCGAGCATTGTGATCGGCTCGTCGACGGGTGGGCTGCACAGCTACATGGAGTATATGGACATCGTCCGCGAATCAGGCAATAACTACCGCAAGGTGACGCCGTTTGCCATCCCGATGTTGGTGGTGAACGCGGGTGGCAATGTGATCGCCATTGAGACGGGCGCAGCTGGGCCGTCGCCCGTGCCGGTGAGCGCGTGCGCGACGGGCGCGGACTGCATCGGCTATGCGTTTGACCTCATTCGTCATGGGCGGATCGACAAAGCGCTGGCGGGCTGTGGCGACTTCCCGATCATCAAGCTGGGGATTGCCGCGTTTGACCGCGTGGGCGCGTGCAGCCGTGACAACGATAACCCAGCTGGCGCAGTCCGCCCGTTCGACAAGAACCGCACGGGCATGGTGTTTGGGGAAGGCTGCGGCGTGTTGGCGCTGGAAGAGTTGGAGAGCGCCCGCGCGCGCGGCGCGCCCATTTTGGCGGAACTGGTCGGCTATGGCAGCACGACGGATGCCTACCATCGCACCGCGCCGCACCCGGAAGGCTTGGGCGCGGCACAGGCGATGACGTATGCCATTCAAGACGCGGGCATTGAACCCGACGCAATCGACTACATCAACGCCCATGGCACGGCTACCTCGCTCAACGACACGACTGAGACGAAGGCGATCAAGCTTGCGCTGGGCGAGCACGCCTACCGAGTGGCGATCAGCTCTACCAAGAGCATGACCGGCCACGGGATGGGCGCGACAGCGGCGATCGAGGCGGCTTTCTGCGTGTTGGCGATCCGTGATCAGAAAGTGCCGCCGACGATCAACTACGAGACGCCTGATCCAGAGTGCGACCTTGACTACGTGCCGAATGTCGCCCGCGAGATGCCGGTGCGCTATGCAATGAGCAACGCTTTCGGCTTTGGGGGGCATAACGCCTGTTTGGTGTTTAAGCAATATGACGAAGCCAATTAGTGAGTTCGAGGCGGTCATTCGGCGGTATTTTTATCGCCCGGCGCTGCTGGTGGAGGCGCTGACGCACAGTTCCTACCTTAACGAGACGGAGGCCGAAGGGCGCGACAACGAACGGCTTGAGTTCCTCGGCGATGCGATTGTGGACTTTGTGGCGGGCGAGATGCTGTTCAACATGTACCCCGACGCCGACGAGGGCCACCTGACGCAGCTCCGCGCGGCGCTTGTGCGGGCGGATTCGCTGGCGATCATGGCGGAGAAGCTGCACATCGGCGAGTTTGTGCGCCTCGGCCACGGGGAAGAGGTGACGGGCGGGCGAACGCGCGTGAACATCCTCGCCGACACATTTGAAGCGGTGGCCGGTGCGGTATACCTCGACGGCGGCCTTGAGGCGGTGCGCCAGTTCCTTGAGCCGCAGCTTCAAGAACTGCTGGTCTACATTTTGGCGAACGACCTGCACCGCGACGCGCGCAGCGTGCTCCAAGAGCGCGCGCAGGGGACGTTCAAAGTGACGCCACTTTATCGGGTGGCGGAAGAGATCGGCAAAGAACACGAGCGCGAATACGTGATTGAGGTTGTCGTAGGCGAGACAGTGCTTGGCGTGGGGCGTGCGAGCAACAAGCGTGTGGCGTCCCAGTTGGCGGCGCGCGATGCGCTGGAGCGGCTCAACCGCGACGGCTGGCCAGAGGCGCTGCGCTTGGCTGCATCAGACGAAAGCGCCGCCGACGCCACGTTAGACTAGCCCTCCAACCCAACGAAGGCGAGGCGATGGTCTGAGGCGGCGTTGTCGCGCACGACGTTGTAGCCCAGCGGGGTGAGCGTCTCACGCCAGATCCACAGGTAATCGACGCGCGCGCTGCGGTCGATGCGAATGAGCGTGTCGGAGCGTTCACGCGGCGCGCCGGCGAACGGGTCAACGAAGCCAGTGTTGCGCAGGATTTGCAGCAGCGGCGAATCTGGGATGTTGTTGAATGTGCCGCCGAGGACGGTGCGGCCGAGCTGCCCGCCGTAGTCCGTTTCGATGTGCGCGCGGATGATGGCGAGGATGGCGTTCAGTTGGGCGCGCTGGCCCGCCTCTTGTTCCTCGATGGTGTCGCCTGCCAGCAGGACGCCTAGCGCCGTGTTGTAGATCTTGATGACGCTTTGATCGGGCTGCACTTGGACGCGCTGGAGTCCTGCCTGCTGATCGACGCTGGGGAGCAGGAAGCCGTCATCGTAGACGATAGGCACGCGCGAGAGCACGGCCAGCCCGGTAAGCGATTCGACGGTGCCGAAGTAGCGCACGTCCATCCGCAGGGTGCGCGCCAGCCACAGCCCTTGATCGATCCCAAAGCTGGTCAGCCGGCCCGCGTCCACCTCTTGCATGAGCAGGATTTGCACGCCGCTCTCTTGGATGGCCGCCGCGACGCCGCGCAAGCTGTGCTCGTAGAACTCGCTGAAGCCGTTGTGGATGTTGTACGTGCCGATGCGATATTCGCGCAGGTTGAGCTGGGGAACGACCGCCACAGGCCGCGCGAAATAGCCAGCGACCGCCACCAGCACGATGGTCACCAGCAGGCTGCCAATCGTTTCAAGGCGCGTGCCCGGAACCCACGCCACCCGCCGCGTGGAGAGGATCATCGGCACAGTGGCGAGGAACACCGCCAGCAGGATGACGCCCAAGCCCAGCCCACGGAAGCCGCGCATGAGCGGGACGATGACGCTGTTGAGCGCGTCCAGCGGCGGGGCGAAGCCCTGCACGAAGGCGTAATCAAAGGTGAGCGTGTCGAGGCCGACGAACAGCGCCAGCACTGCGCCGCCGAGGGCGACCCACAAGCCGGAGAAGGTGCGCTCGCGGTTGGCACGAGGGCGCACGAACCACCACCAGAGCAGGCTGATGAGGATTTGAGCGAGGCACAACACAACCGCGCCGATCATGATGTCGCTGCCTGCGAGGCCGATGCGCGGGATGCGCAGCCCGACGATCATCAGCGCGGCGATGATGACCAGCCACAGCCAGCCGCGTGCCCCGCTGTCGAAGGGGGCGATCAGCGCGCGCGCCTGCGTGCGCACAGCGGGGACGAGCGGCAGCAGGCTGCACGCCAGCACCACCGGCACGAACAGCGTGTAATCGGCGGCGGTGCGAGCGGCCAGCGCGTTGGGCAGCGCGAACAACGAAAGCTGCAAGTAGAGCAGCGCCCCAACGCCCACCCCCGCCCATAAGCTGAGCGTGCCGCGGTTGGTGTCTAGGTTTGTGCCCTCTTCAACGTGAACATAGCCGCGCGCGCGGAAGCCGCTCAGAAAAGCGGCCAGCAGCAAGCCAATGGAGAGGCCGATCTGGACGTTCAGGTAGCTGGTCTGCATCGAGGGGTCAAAGGTGTTGCCGAAGGCGCGCAGCGTTTGATCGAGCGCGAAGCCGAGGATGAAGAAAGCTGGGAAGAGGCGTGCACGCCGCGCAATCAGAGTGACGAGGTAGCCGATCCCCGCCGCGACGACGATCTGCGCGGCAAGCAGTTGGCTGATGGGCGCGTTGGGCAGCACCACCAGCACCCGCGCCGCCGCGGCGATCAGCAGCATCAGCACCGCCGCCCAGCGAAACCGACTGAACAGCGCCATCAAGATCGGCAGCCCGAACACCACGCCGAGGAACCCCAGCTCCACACTCAACGCATCGACGCTGACGTAGCCCGGCACGTCGGGCGGCACGGTTCCCTCTGGAAAGGTGCTGATGAGGGCAGCGCTGGACGTGCGGCTGTAGAGCAGCCCGATCATCAAGCGCAGGCTCTGAACGAAGAACAAGCCCATCAACGCTGCTTCAAGGCTGGCGAACAAGACGGGGGGGAACAGCGCACGTACTCGGCGAATCAAGGCGAAATCCTGATGGTAATGACGATTAAGGCGTCATGCATAAAGTGTACTTGCCTGCTATAATCGCGCAAATCCACCGTACACACAACAGGGAGTGAGGGAGCATGCCGAAAGTAGACATCATTCTGAGCGGTGGCACGGTCGTCACGATGGACGATCAGTATACGGTTATCCCCGATGGCGCGGTGGCGATCGCCGCCGAGAAGATCGTGGCGGTGGGGCGTCGCGCTGACATCCTCGCCACATATGAGGCAAGCGAGGTGGTGGCGTGTGAGGGGCAGTACATCCTGCCCGGCCTCGTGAACGCGCATACCCACGTGCCGATGACACTGCTGCGCGGGATGGCGGACGACCTGCGCTTGGATGTGTGGCTGCTCGGCTACATCATGCCCTCAGAGCGCGAGTTCGTAAACCAACAGTTCTGCTACGACGGCACGCTGCTGGCCTGCGCGGAGATGATCCGCGGCGGTGTGACGACCTTTGCCGACATGTATTACTTCGAGAGCGACGTCGCGCGCGCCACGGCTGAGGCAGGCATGCGGGCGCTGCTGTGCCAGTCGATCTTGAAGTTCCCCGTGCCGGACGCTGAAACCTACGAGACCAGCCTTGCCTACACCCGCCAGTTCATCCAAGAGTGGATCGATCATCCGTTGATTAAGCCGACGATTGCGCCGCACGCGCCTTACTCCAACACGGTTGAGACGCTGAAGAAGAGCCGTGATATTGCGATCGAGTTCGAGCGCCCGCTGATGATCCACATCGCAGAGACCCGCCGCGAGGTAGACGACAACCTCGCCGAGACGGGCAAGACGGTCGTGCCGTGGGTGAAGGATACGGGCCTGCTGGAGGTAGACGGCGTGATCATGGCGCACTGTGTGCACGTCGATGAGCACGAGATGCGCATCATGCACAAGTACGATGTGTCGGTTGCGCACTGTCCGTCGGCCAACCTCAAGCTGGCCAGCGGCATCGCCCCGATTGCGCACATGCTCAACATGGGGATCAACGTTGCCATCGGCACAGACGGCCCTGCCAGCAACAACGACCTCGACATGTTCGAAGAGATGCGGCTGGCGGCGCTCATCGCAAAGGTGAACCCCGCCGACCCGACGGCCTTGCCTGCCAAGACGGCGCTGAAGATGGCAACGCGCAACGGCGCGCGCGCCCTGCGTATGGAAAACCAAATCGGTTCGCTGGAGGTTGGCAAATTGGCGGACATCATCGTGGTAGATAGCCAACCGCTGCACAATGTCCCGCATTACAACGTGAACCCTGACGCGGTCTATTCGCAGTTGGTCTATGCTGCCAAAGCGAGCGACGTCAGGCATACGATGGTGCATGGGCGCTTTCTGATGCGCGATCGG
This sequence comes from uncultured Anaerolineae bacterium, assembly GCA_937944445.1. Taxonomy (GTDB): domain Bacteria; phylum Chloroflexota; class Anaerolineae; order Aggregatilineales; family Phototrophicaceae; genus JANWYT01. The sequence goes on along the minus strand of CALDYP010000038.1, from coordinate 3,891 downwards.
GCGCTGCTGACAGTTGACGAGCAAGCGCTGCGAGCGAAGGCAGCGGACTATGCGCGGCGCGTGGGCGCGTTCCTCGGCGCGCGCGAGAACGACCCGCTCAGCAAGTTGATCGGCGTGAGCAACGGCGTCGAGCGCTCAGAGAGCTTTGAGGTGCAGGTCAAGGCGATCATCGAAAACCCCGACATGGTGGAGGAACTGCTGAGCCACGACGCGGTAGAAGTCATCCGCGCGACGCACTACCGCCAATACGACACCTACTTTGAGTTCGATGACCCGGCAAAGGGGCGTGTGCGCTACCGCGAGGACGACCGCATCGACTCAAAAGGCGAGGTGGAAAGCGTGCGCATGCGGCTCACTTACACAGGGCCGGAGAAAGAGCGCGTCTTGAACGACGTCGTGCTGCTGTCGCACTCGCGCTTCATCGCCCCGGCGACGAACCCGCTGCGCTTCTACCGTGAGTACTTCCAAGCGAGCAGCGAACGCACATTGGAGAAAGAGCGCCGCCGCTGGCGCATCCTTTACAAGGGGGTGCTGTTCTACGTCAACCTTGATCGTATCGTGAAGCCCGCAATGCCCGGCTTCTACATCGAGCTGAAGGCGCGCACGTGGTCGCTGTCAGATGCGCAGGTCAAGGCGAACTACATCGATGAGATGTTGGACATCCTCAAGATCGACCGGACGCAGGCGCTGCCGAAGGACTACTTAGAACTGGAACCATAGGCGCACCGCGTTGCTGATGAGACGCCCTGACGGTGAAGGTCAGGGCGCGCCGTTGGTTGAGTCGTTGTAGCATTGGTCGCAGATGCGGAAGCGATACTGTAACGGCAGGGGACGCCCACACTGTTTGCAGTGGCGGCGCACTTTTAGCTTGTTGACAAGGGCGTCATCGATGCGGATTGACCATTGGTTGCGCAGCGCGCGCACGGTGACGTGCTCTGGGGCGTAGTGCGCGAACTCTTCACGGCGTGAGAGCCACAGGTAGATGTCGGCTTTGGCGATGGCCTCTTCGGTCGCTTCGAGGTCGGTGCTGTCGTTGATCTCGGTCGGTGGGAAGTCGGGCAGCGGCATCCTGAACGCGGTGATGATCGAGGTGGCGCAGTCCCGCCAGTAAGCGCGCGAGACGCGATTGGTTGGGGCGTTGACGAGCCGCAGCGCTGTTTCGAGGCCGAGGTACTCTACTTCTTTGTCGCTCAGCATCTTGGCCAGCTCGATGCGCTCCGAGAGGTCAGCGATGCGCACTTTGTCACGCAGCGACTCAGGGATGGATTGCAGCTCAGCCCACTGGATCAACCGCTCGGAGAGGTGGCCGGGCAGCAGCGCGAGGTCGTCTACGGTGGGGGCGACGCGCGCATGGGTCAGCTCCGGTGGGCTGTCGTAGAACAAGCGGCGCAGCAGGCGCAGGTCGCGTTTGCTCAGCGCACCGACGATGCCCGTCTCAGCAAAGCCGAAGCGGCCCGCCCGCCCGCCGATCTGCTGGACTTCGGCGGTGGTGAGCAGGCGCACGCTGCGCCCGTCGAATTTTTCCATCTCGTAGAAGCACACGTGATCCGCCGGCAGGTTCAACCCCATGCCGACCGCGTCTGTGGCAACGCAGACGTCGGTTTCGCCGTTGGCAAAGCGGTCAGACTGTTTGCGGCGCACCTCAGGCGGCAGGCTGCCGTAGATGATCGAGACGTCGCGCCCCATGTCCTCGAGGGTCATCTTGAGGTCGAGCACGGCAGCGCGTGAGAAGGCGATCAAGATCGTCTTGGGGGGTAGATCTTCCAGCGACCACGGCACATCGGCCACGCGGATCGGCGAGAGCCGCTGATGTTCCATGATTTCTAGTTCGATGCCAGCGGCATCGGCGAGGTTCAGGATGAGGGTTTGGGCGTAGGTGGGGGCGATTACGTGGATGTCGGGGGCGTTGGCGTCCATCAGGGCGCGCGTCCACGCCCAGCCACGGTCTGCGTCAGCCAGCATCTGCGCCTCGTCGATCACGACGACGTCCCCGCTGTGCTGGCTGTTGAACATCTCAATCGTCGCGGCGGTGATGGTGGCCCCCGGAATGGGGATGTACTCTTCACCAGTGAGCAGGTTGCAGGGCGTGCCGCGCTGGTTCAAACGGTCGAACACTTCATAGGCCAGCAGGCGCAGCGGCGCGAGATACCAGCCGCTGCCCGCTTCTTCTAACGCGCGGATGGCGTCGTGTGTTTTGCCGCTGTTAGGCGGGCCGACGTGCAGCGTGATGAGTTGATCGCCGCGGTTGTCGTGCCGCCACGCAGGGAACGCATCCAGCAGCTTCTGGCGCAGCAGGCGCTTTTGCTCAAGGCTGGCGCGCTGCTCTTCGCGCTCGCGCCGATCACGACGGCTGGCGCGGGCAGCGTCGCGCTTCTCTGCTTTGCGCCGGATGACCGCCTCGCGCAGTTCAGCCAGCGTTTTTGTTGGCAGGTCGAGGTGCGGCTTGACTTCCCCCCATGTGGGGCGCGGGTTCTCAACGCCTGCGTTGGTCAGGCGGCGGCGCAGGTCTTTGACCGACACTTCCATCAAATTGGCGATGTCGTCAAGGTAGACGCGCTCGTGCTCGTGAATGCGATCCAACGCTTGTGGGTCAGCCATGATCTGGTCAATCTCGCTGGCAGCGAAACGAATCTGACCTTCAGGGTCTGTCAGTGGGGTGAGCAGGCCCGCTGCAAGGGCGGACTCCATCGCTGGCTTGCGGATTTGAAACAAGCTGAGCGCGCCGTTCAGTGTGTAGGTGCGGGCGATCACCTGTTCACGGATGGAGCTGCCACGCACTTTAGCGCCTTTGCGCAGGGTGTCGCCGAGTTGATCGCGCAGGGGCTGCCATGCTTCGTCGTTGATTACAGTCAGATTTGCAGTGGATTCCATAGGGGAGAGGCCATGTCGACAGTGGTCAGAAAGTGGGGGCACGCGTGCACACGCCTTGTGCCCTTGTCATTGTCACATAATTAGCACATTACGTCTATTGGCTGTTCGAATGCTTAACGGTTTCTTCGCAATTGACGTGCAGCGCTGTTGGCTATTCGATGCGAAAGCCATGCCCCCGGACGGTCACAACGTACTGATGATCTGGGTCGATCTCGCTGAGCCGATCGCGCAAGCGGCGCACCAGCGCGTCAATGGCTTGTTCGCTGACGCCGTCCCCGACGACCTCTGGCCAGACGCTGGCGACGACTTCATCACGAGTGCAGACGCGCCCGCGATTCTGATACAGCAGCTCAAGCAGGCGATATTGGGGCAGGCTAAGCGGGGGGCTGATCTCAACGCCGTTGATGAACACACGCCGCGAATCGGGGTCGATTTGGAGTCGTTCGTGGTTGTCGTGTGGGAGGATGCGGGGGAGATCGTTGGTGACGGGTGCAGTGATGCCCGACCCGACAAAGCGCATGCGCACGGTCAGCGCGAGGTAGATTTCATCCCCATCGCTGAGTGGGCGCGCCCCCTCAAGCTTGACCCCGTTCACCCATGTGCCATTTTTGCTGTTTAGATCCTCAATCAAGTAGCGATCTGCGGCTTCGCGGATGAAGGCCAAATGCTGGCGCGAGATTTGACGCAGGGGGATGCAGATCTCACACTCTTCCTCACGCCCGAGGATCATACGTTCACGGTCGAGTATCCAGTACTGGCCAGCGTGATCCCCATCAATCACGACGACCGCAGGAAATTCCTGTTGAGACATCGACACCAAACCCTTTCCCGAATGATTCAACCGCTGAAGTTTTTCAATTGCTAATATTATAGATTGGTTGTGTGTAATCTGCGCGGGTCTGCGAGTCATTCATCTGCCTTGTTGCCCTAAAAAATTCATTGAGGGTGCATTTGCAGACGGAAAGTTTTTACAGGTGCTGAATAAAATGTATAGGGTTTTTCATGGTCATGCAAAATTAT
>CALDYP010000037.1 GCA_937944445.1 uncultured Anaerolineae bacterium | reverse complement strand
CTCCACAGCTAGATGCGGCACGCCGCGCATCGGCCCGCGGTCAGCGAGCGGCACGCCCGCGGGCATCACCACCACGTCGGGGCGGAAGTCGTTGGCCTCGTCGGGCGCGAAGCGCGCGTCCGTGCTTACCGTCCCGAACTGGGTTGATTGCACGTAGCGCAGCAAAGCCGCGCCGATGTTGATGATAATCAGCCCGTGGATGTATGTGCCCATGCGCTCCTCAATGTGCCCGTCGATGAGTTCAAGGCGGCGGTCGGCGTTTTCGGGGCGCTGGAGGAACGCCTCAAAGTCGGCGGCGGTCAGGCGGGTGGGGGTGGTCATGTCGTGGCAGCTCTCGCTTGCAATACTGTTTTCATGATACGACAAAAAGGCTGCGACACAAACAGCCATACACAGAAGGGCGTGTCTAAAGATAAACAATCGCGCCGAGCGCTGAAGCACTCGGCTAGGGCGCGCCCTCTGACAGGGGGCTGGATGAAGCCTCTGTTCGAATTTAGATACTCCCCACAGAAGGAGAAGGGGTTCTAGCTAGCTTGCAGGCGCAGGATGGCTTCTTGAGCGAACTTGCGCACGCCCGCGTCCCCGTCTTTGAGCGCCACCGTCAGCGGTTTGATCGTCTCAGCGTCGCCGATCTTGCCGAGCGCTTTCGCGCTGGCGCGGCGTACCGCGGCGTTGTTGTCGAACAGCGCCCGCACCAAGCCGGGCAGGGCTGGCCGACCGATGGCGATCAGTGCGCCGGTGACGGCCATCCGCAGGTACATGTCGTCAGCGCGCAGGGCGATGAGCAGCGCCGGCAGCGCCGCCTCGGCCTCGTCGCCGATCTTGCCGAGCGCAATCGCCGCCAGATAGCGCGTGCCCGGGTCGCTCTCTTCGACCAGCTCGGCTAGCAGCGGCACAGAGGGGGCATACGCCACGTCGCCGAGGTACTTGATCGCTTCCGCGCGTTCAACTGGATCAGCCGCACACAACGCTTGATAGGCTGTTTCAATCGTCCACGTCGTCATGATGACTCCACTAAAGCACTTAACATGTGGACAGACGCCGCGCAGCAGCAGCGTATTACGCGGCGGTCTGTCCGAACAGCATAAGAGTTTTATAAGGATGGACGGCGCGAGGCAGCTACTCCCCGCTGGTGGAACGCGCTGCTCGCGCCGCTTTGCGCGCCAACGCCGCCTGCCGCCGCGCTTCAGCGTCGTCCGGGTTGACGATCTGGCCGCCCGCGCTGGCTGCGCCGCCGCTGCTGGCTGCGCCCTCTGGCAAGGCCACCAGCGACTGCCGCGCTTGGTTCACGCGCCGCTCGCGCTCTTGCCACACTTTTTGTGCGCGGCTCTCTTCCACATGGGCGGCAAGGTTCTCTTTTGCTCCGAAGTACACCACTGCGACCACCGTGGCGAACGTCAGCAGCGCCACTACCACCATCACGCCTAAGCCCACTCCAATCATCGACCTTCCTCCCTCAGTTGCACAATTTCGATTATAAATCAACGCCCTGCATTCGCCTATAAAAACTTCGCGCTGCGGTGTACACTCAGATGGCAGTTTGATCAGCGGTTTCTACCCACCACCGAGGCAGTCACCCTATGACCTTACATCCGCTCTTGAACCCAGCGATCGACATCGCGCGCCAAGCGGGCGTCGTGCTGCGCTCGCACTTCCGCCAGCCGCTGGACCGTCAGCAGAAATCGAGTGACATCGACTTTGCCACCGTCGCCGACCGCGAAAGCGAACAGGTCATCGTGGACGCGCTGCGGACGCTCACCCCAGATTATCACATCGTGGGCGAGGAAGGGGGGGGATATGGCGCTGACCGCGCGGCAGCCCCCTTCTTGTGGCTAGTGGATCCGCTCGACGGCACGGTGAACTACGCGTCGAATATGCCGTATTTCTCGGTCGTGATCGCCCTCACGACGCCGGACTTGCAGCCCGTCATGGGGGTGGTGTACGACCCGATGCGCGAGGAAGTGTTCTACGCCGTGCAAGGGCAAGGCGCGTTCTGCAACGACCGCCCAATCCACGTGAGCACGACCGCTCAACTCAGCGATGCGCTCATCTGCAGCGGTTTTCCCTATGACCGACGCACCAACCCCGACAACAACCTCAAACAGTGGTCAGCGTTCATCCTCAAAGTGCGCGACCTGCGGCGGCTGGGCAGCGCCGCGCTCGACATGTGCTACGTGGCGGACAACCGCCTCGACGGCTTCTGGGAGCGCGGCCTGAACCCGTGGGACGCGGTGGCGGCGATGCTCATCGTGCGCGAGGCCGGCGGCGTCGTCACGGATTACTTCGGCGACCCGAACCCGCAGCACCAGCCCGGCGGGCGCTACATGGCCGCCAACCCGCACCTCCACCCGCAGATGGTGGCCATCTTGAGGGAAAGCTACGGCGTCTGATGCACATCGCCCTGCTGTCGGATCGCATTCCGCCGGAAAACCGCGGCGGCGCAGGCGAGATCGTCTGGCGCTTGGCGCAGGGGTTGCAGCGTGCGGGGCATGCGGTGACGATCATTGCCGCGACGGACGGGCCGCCCTTTGACGAGCTGCGCGAGGGCATCCCGACCTACCACCTGCACAGCCGTTACCCTGACCGCTGGCAGGCCTATTTGTCGCTCTACAACCCGCAGACTATCGCCCCGCTGCGGCGGCTGCTGACAAACCTGAAGCCAGACGTCGTCCACGCGCACAACATCCACCGCGACTTGAGCTATCACAGCCTTGCCCTCGCGCGGCAGTTGGGCATCCGCACGGTGTTCACCTCACACGACGTGATGCCCTTCGCCTACGGCAAGATCAGCTACTTCGTTCAGCCGCACACCTGCGCGCTGCCGCCGCAAGGCTACCGCCTGCCGCCGTTCTACAACCTGCGCAAGAACCGCCTGCGCTACAACCCCGTGCGCAACCTGTGGATTCGGCGCGTGCTGGCGCAGTGTGACGCGCGGATCGCCGTCAGCCATGCGCTGGCACGCGCCCACGCTGAGAACGGCCTCAGCCATTTTTCAGTTGTCCACAACGGCATAGATGTGGTAAGCTGGCGGGTAGACGCGGCGGACATCACCGCGCTCCAAGCCCAATTACAGATCGAAGGACGACAGGTCATCCTGTTCGGCGGTCGTATGACGAACGCAAAAGGCACACAGCAGCTTCTACAAGCCCTCGCGCGGGTGTTCCCGCGCGTGCCGCGCGCGCTGCTGCTCGTGGCGGGCACGCAGCCCATCGAGGAACAAGTGCCGCCCGCGCTGCTCGACCCCGTGCGGGACTTCGTGCGCTCGGCGGGCTGGCTGGCGGGCAGGGCGCTCGCAGCGGCTTACCGCATGGCGCGGCTGGTCGTCACCCCCAGCGTCATCTTCGACAGCTTCCCCACGATGAACCTCGAGGCGATGGCCTGCGGCGTGCCAGTTGTCACGACCTGCTTCGGCGGCGCACAAGAGGCAGTCATCGACGGGCAAACGGGCTTTGTGGTGAACCCCTTCAACATCGACGCGCTGGCGGAGGCCATCGAGCGCCTGCTGACAGACGACGCCCTCGCGGCGCGCATGGGCGCAGCCGGGTTGGCGCGCGCCCAGCAGCACTTTTCGATTGAAGAGTTCGTCCGCTTGATGCTTCAACACTACTGAGTTCCCTCGCAGCACATACCCCCAAGTTCTAATCGCATTCCCCGTCTTCGACGCTTCGGTCAGCATGTCATCCAGCGGGCGTGTGCCTGCTTTGTGTTCAATTCATCTATAGAGTCGCAAGCGTGTCGCAAGGAGGAATCCCCATGAGCATGTCTACGACCCGTTCCAATGATGAGGCTTCACTGTCAAGACGCCTTGCTCAGGCGTTGTTGTTGGAATATCGCGTGTGGCGGCTGTGGCCGCCGATGATGGCCGCGCTGTTGGCGGCCTCGATGTTGATGGTCTACACGGTGGTCGCGCTGGCCGAGCGCGGCATCAGCCCGATGATCATCGGCTTGTTCTCGGCGTTGTTGTGGACGGCGATGCTGCTCGGCACGGTCATCGCCAACCCGTTGATGAAACGCTTCGGCAGCGCGCGCGCCTACAAGGCGGGGCTGCTGCTGTCGTTGGTGGCGCTGGGCGGTTTCTCGCTCAGCGATGCGCTGCCGGTGTGGTTTGCGGCGAACGCGGTGCTGGGGGTGTCCGTCGCGGCGCATTGGGTGGTGGCGCAGATGATGATCGTTAACAGCGTGCCGCCCGAGCAGCGCGGGCGCGCCCTGAGCTTTGACCAACTTCTCGGTGGGATGTCGGTGGCGGCCGCGCCGTTGGTGCTGACCGCGCTAGGGATGAACACCCCACTGCCGCTGGTGGTGAGCGGGTTTCTGTTGGTGACGGCTGGGGTGCTGCTGTTCAACGAGCGTGACCCGATGGCTCAACCCCAGCCCGACACGGCTGAACGTCTGCCACGCCGCCGCGTGTGGGCGTTGGCCGCCCCCCTGCTGGTGATCGCCCTGCTCTCGGGCATCGCTGAAAACGGCAGCAACAGCGTCCTGCCTGTCTACGGGATCGGCAGCGGCCTCAGCGCTGAAGAGGCCAGCCTGCTGGTGACGCTCGTCGGCGTCGGGAACGTGCTGATCCAGATCCCGATCAGCCTGCTGGCGGATCGGTTGAGCCTGCGCCAACTGCGGCAGGCGATGACCGGCGCGGTGCTGCTGATCGGCATCGGTCTGTGGCTGCTGCCGCTGCTGCCGCGCGAGGTCACTTGGGGCTTGATGGTGCTGTTGGGCGCAGGTTTCGGCAGCCTCTACACGCTGGCGGTGATCCAATCGGGGCGCGTCTACCCGGTGGCTCAGCTCGGTGACATTGTGGCGATGATGGCCAGCATGGCGATCATCGGCGCAATCATCGGCCCCGGCGTCGGCGGCTTCGCGCTGACTCTCTCGCCGCGGTGGGGCTTGGCGGTCAGCCTCGGCACGCTGATGCTGGCGGCGGGGGGCGGCTTGGCGCTGTGGAGCCTTCAGCGCAAGAAGGGCTAGCCCACGCTACGAGGAAGGGGCAGCAGGCGGCGGGGGGGACGACGGCGGCTTTTTCTCAGCGTCGCGCTCTTGTAGGTGTTTCTCGACCTTGTCCATCGGCTCGCCTTTGAGCAAGCGCTTGGTTGCCTCGTGGTACTCGACAGCGAGGCCCGGGTGCGTCCCGGCCACTTGGTCGAACATCTGCCCGACCTGCTTGCTGTCGCCGCTGGAGAACACGCTGAGCATCTCGCTGGCGCTCATGCGGGTGAAGTCGCGGCTGGGGGCTTCGATGGCGACGCGGCGGATCACCCGTGAGAGCGTCGTTGCGCCGCAGTTCGGGCAGGTGGGCGTGGCGGCGGCGTAGGCCGCGGTCGTCTTGTAGACCAGCTCAAACTCGTGTTGACACGCTTTGCAGCGAAATTCATACGTCGGCATAACACCCTCGTGTGACAGCTTACATTTGTCCAATGGATGTGCGTTAGCGTCTGGCGACACCTTCACGCTGGATCAGCAGGTTGACCACGCCCATATGCTGCACGAGCGAGGCGGTCAGCGCGCGCAGCGCCTGTGGCTGATCGGTGTAGTCGGTCAGCGTGGCGTCTGGCTCGATCACGCTCAGGCGGTCAAAGCCCAACGCCAGCACCTCGCGCAGCGCGGCCTCTGGGTCGTGGCCGAACGCCTTCAAGCCCAACGGGTTGTACTCCATGATGAGCGCGAGGCCCTCAGAGCGGGCAATCGTGGCGGCCATGCCGCGCAGCGCCCCCAACTCCGCGCCTTCGATGTCCATCTTGACTAGATCGACCCGCTCAACGCCTTCGGCTGCCAGCAGGTCATCAACGCGCGCTGTGCGGACGGTGTACGTCTGCGGTTGGAAGCCTTTTACCCGCGGCGCGATGTCGTAATCGCTCATCTGCGCGCGCTGTACCTCGCGCATGCGCTCGTCAAAGTGCAGCGATCCGCTGGCAGACATCATCAGGTAGTCGTGCAGCTCGGCAGTGCCTTCACGCTCCGCCAGCGCGACGGGCAGCACGGTCACGTTGCGCAGGTGGGCGGTGTTGCGGCGCAGGGTTTGTAGGTTGCGCGGGTGCGGCTCGAACGCCAGCACGCGCCCGCCATCCCCCACGAGGCCGCTGACGATGCGCGTGTAGTAGCCCACGTGCGCCCCAATGTCGAGCACGGTCATACCCGGGCGCGCGAGCGTCTGCATCCAGTGTGTCGTTTCGGCCTCGTGTCGCCCGGTTAGCAGCTCCAATCGAAACCAGAACGGGTCATCCGTCAGGGTGTGGAACTGATGCCGCCGCTCGAGCAGCGGGATGAGCGAGTGGGTCATCAGCCAATGGGTGGCTTGGTGCAGCGGGCGCACGCGCTTCACGGTGTGCCGATACAGCCTGAGCGACCAATCCATCAAGGATGACCGCGTGGGGGTAGGGGACTCTGTGGCCAACGGGTCAGCGGCTCCTCAGCGTTCACGGTAGGCGCTTAGCCTACCGTAAAGCGGCCTAAACTTCAACGTTGAGGCGCACTTCATCCCCCAACCCCGCTTCTCCTTCAAGAGAAGCGGGCTTCAGGTGTTCGGAGATTAGTCGACCTTGACCTTGACTTTGGTCTTGCCTGTGGTGGGCGGCTTTTGATCGTCGTCGTCGTCTTTCTTCTCAGCTTCGACGGTTTGGACGGGTTCTTCTTCGCGCTCGCTGACCTTTTTCATCTCGTCGATGGTCGAGTCAATCAGGATGCGGAAGCCCTTCACAAACTCCTCGGTGGCCTTCTGCCCATGTTCACGGAAGCCAGCCGGCAGCAGCGCTTCCAGCGCCTTGCCGGTTTCCTCAAGGGCGCGGCGTTGATGATACAGGAAGCGCTCCATCGGGGTTTGCTGCGTCTCTTCGAAGATCTCTTCGACGACTTCTTCAACTTTCTTCTTGCTGTCGTTGTCCATATGCGATCATCCCAATGTGTGCTATTGATTGGTCATTGTACTATACGCGACACGTTGCTAAAAGTTGCGTGCGGCGCTTGCACAATCGACAGACGAAGATAAAATCAAACTCACCCTATCGAGGCAACCTCTTATGATCACCATCTCAGCCCTCTACACCTATCCTGTCAAGTCGTGCGGGGCGCTGGCGCACGATCATCACGCGCTCGACGCGCGCGGCCTGCGCGATGATCGGCGTTGGATGGTCGTCACGCCGCAGGGGCGGTTCCTTACCGCGCGCGACGTGCCGCAGCTGCTGCGGGTGCAGCCGGAGATGGGGCACGACGTGCTGCGGCTGCACACTGCCGGGCTGCCAGCGCTGCAAGTGCCGCTGGCGCAGGACGTGCGCGCGCGGCGGCAGACCGTCGAAGTGTGGGGGGATCGCGTGGCGGCCGTTGACATGGGCGACGAGGCGGCGGCGTGGTTCAGCGCGGTGGCCGAGCAGCCCGCGCGCTTGGTCTCCATCGCGGACGACTTCAGCCGCGTGATCAACACCGAGTACGTCAGCCAGCCTAGCGAGACCGGCTTTGCTGACGGCTACCCGCTGCTGTTGATCGGCGAGGCGTCGCTCGAAGCGCTCAACGAGCGGCTGCGCGCCAAAGGGGAAGCGCCCGTGCCGATGAGCCGCTTCCGCCCGAACGTCGTCGTGCGCGGCGCGGCCCCGTTCGAAGAGGACACATGGCGGCAGGTGCGCTTGGGGGATGTGCCGTTCGACGTGGTGAAGCCCTGCAAGCGCTGTGTCATCACGACGCTCGATCCGCAGACGGGCCGCGCCCCCAACCCCAAAGAGCCAACCGCGACGCTGGCCGAGTTTCGGCGGTGGAAGGGTGGGGTCATCTTCGGTCAGAATGTGGTGCATCGCAGTTTAGGGGTGCTGCGGGTGGGGCAAATGGTGACAGTGGAGCGGGTGTCGCATGGGTGGTTGGAGCAAGCGTAGAGACAACAAGATCCGAGCGCTGTTGTCTGGGGTAACGCGCTTGGCCGATGCTTGCGGTTGTTGGGGTGGCTACATCTCGATGTAGCGCTTCCAAGCGGCAGGCCCCGTCCCTAGCGCGATCACCAGATAACTGGTGCGCGGGGTCTTTGGCTCCCAGCGGAGCCTCATGCCTGCCTCGTTCGGCATCAGATCGCCTTTCTTGTGGTTGCACAGCGCGCAGGCGCAGGCCGTGTTCGTCCACGTGTCCTTGCCCCCGCGTGAGCGCGGCACGATGTGGTCAATCGTGAAATCGCTCTTGGTGAGCAAGCGCCCACGCTGCACGTCGCCCGGCTGCACCCCGCAGTAGACGCAGGTGTAGTTGTCGCGAACGAGGATGCCCTTGCGCGACCAGTGGGCATGGCGGCGCGGCACGTTGACGTAAGCGCGCAGGGCAATCACCGACGGCACAGAGAAGCGCTCGCGCACGGTGCGCAGGAATGCCCCGCTCTCCTCAACCACAATCGCCTTGCCCGCGATGATCAGGTTGATCGCCCGCTGGACGCTGATCACAGCAAGCGGCTCCCATGTGTTGCCATTCAGCAGCAACACCCGACTTTGCACGATGGACGCAGGACTCGTCACAGAAGAATCAACTCCTCACACTCAAGTTGTCCATTGCCACTTCCTATTATAGCCACAAATTGTTAAGAATACGTTGTATGTGAGGCGGGTCTCATGTCGGAAAGTGTCTCAAGATAAACAGATCAAACGCCGAGCGCTCAAGCAGTCGGCTGGGGCTGCCCGGGCGCATCCCCCAACCCCCTTCTTATGGAGGAGAAGGGGGCTTAGGCAGCAGGCCGCGCCTCTACTAGTCTACTTGTTCGAAC
>CALDYP010000036.1 GCA_937944445.1 uncultured Anaerolineae bacterium | reverse complement strand
GCAGTTGGCCGAACAAGGCCTCATCGACCTAGACGCGCCGATCCAAACTTACCTGCCGAGCTTCACCACACAGAACCCGGATTGGGCGCGCCGCATCACCGTGCGCCACCTGCTCAACCAGACGAGCGGCCTGTCTGATCGCGGGTACGACAGCATGGCCGGCGCGCACCCGCTTGAAGAGCTGATCCGTTCGTTTGCCAGCGCCCGCCACGACGCCGACTCCGGGAGGCAGTTCGCCTACTTCAACGGCAATTACGACTTGCTCGGTCGGATTGTCGAGGTCGTCAGTGGGCAGCGCTACAGCGCCTACATGCGCGAGCGGCTCTTCACGCCTGCGGGCATGGGCCATGCGCTGGTGTACGATGATCCAACGCAAACGCAGATGGGCGCTGATGGGTTGGCGCAGGGGCATATCCTGCTGTACGGCTTTCCTATCCCCTACGACGAGCCAATGCCTATCTCAGCGCCCAGCGGCGGGATCATGGCCAGCGGAGAAGACATGGCGGCCTTCCTGCGGCAGTTTGTGGTGGCTGAGCCGACCATCCTCAGCGCAGACAGCCTTGAGATGATGCTATCCATCCCCGCTGGCGTCGACACGCCCTACGCAATGGGCTGGTTTGCCCAAGCAAACGATGAAGGGAGGCGCGTCTTCACCCATGCGGGCGACGTGATGACGTTCCACGCCGATATGGCGCTGCTACCCGATGAAGGGATAGCCTTCGCCCTGCTCTACAATCAGCAGAGCTTGCTGTCGGGCTTCGTGACGTACCCCGAAATCCGCGATGGGGTGATGGCGATCTTGCGCGGCGGTGAAGCAGCCAGCGGCGGACTCAGCGCGAGCGTCATCGGACTTGTGATCCTCGTCATCAGCGTGATCGTCGTCGTGAGCGACACCCGCCGTCTGCTGGCCAGCCGCCGCTGGGTGGCGCACACCCAGGGTCAGAGCGTGGTGCGGCGCGGGCTGAGCTTGGCCCTGCTGCCGATTCCGCTGTACGTCCTGCTGCTGCTGCCATCGCTCAGCCTAATGCTGATCGGACGGGCTCTCAACTATGCCGTGCTGATTGCGTATCTGCCGGACATCATGCTCTTGCTGGCGGCGACGGCGACGCTCAGTATGCTGACGCTGGCCGCACGCTTAATTTTTTGGCTGCGAGAGCATCAGCTCATGCACAAACCACAGGCTTAAAAGGAACGATGAAATGACTACATATATGGCTGAGGCGCGCGCGCAGAACCTCATGGGTCGCTATCCCGTCGTCGCATTTTTTCTCATCGCCTACGCCTTCTCGTGGGCAATCGGCGGTCTGCTCATCGCCGATCATCAAGGACTGATCAGCGCCCCGCAGGCGCTGCACTACGTCAGCGCGTTTGGGCCGACGGTCGCGGCGCTGATCGTGACGGCCTTCATCGGCGGGCGCGCTGGGCTGGCTGAGCTGGGTCGGCGCGTTGTCCGCTTCGACGTCGGCTGGCGCTGGTGGCTGATCGGCGTTGGGACGCCGCTCGCGCTGGCTCTGGCCGCGGTGATCGTCTACACGCTGAGCAGCGGCTCGCTGCCCGACTTGGCGCTGTTCGGTGAGGTCGATTACTTGGGGACTGTCGGCGTTTTGTCGGCGCTGGCGCTGTGGATTGCGACGTATGGGTTTGGGGAAGAGATCGGCTGGCGCGGCTTCGCCTTCCACCGCATGGAGGCTGGCGGATGGGTGCGTGCGGCGGTGATCATCGGCGTGCTGTGGGGGCTGTGGCACTTGCCCTACTTCTTCTACAAAGAGAACTTCATGGCGCTGGGCGTGGGCGGATTCGTCGGCTACCTCGTCAGCATCACGATGGGGTCGATCCTGCTCGCGTGGATGTACCGCGGCAGCGGCCACAGCATCCTGATCGTGGCGCTGTGGCACGGGCTGTTCGACTTCGTGAGCGCCTCACCCATCGCCGAAGGAACGGGCAATGCGCTCATCAGCGGCGTGGTCATCGTGTGGGTGATCATCATCCTGCGGCAGGCGGCTCGTCAGCCGCGCGCTATGACGGGATGATGCGATGCTCTACTGCCAGCGCTACGGCCTGTGTGCGGCTGGTCGTGCCGAGCTTGGCCAAGATGCTGCTCACGTGGTTTTTGACAGTCGAGCTGCTGATGACGAGCCGCTCGCCGATTTCACGGTTGTTCAACCCTTCGATCATCAGCGCCAGCACTTCCAACTCGCGTTCGGTCAAATCGTGGCCGAGCGCGGGGGGGCGGGTGGTGGCGCGGATGAGCACCTGCGCGGCCTCAGGCGCAAGGGTAGATTGGCCCGCATGCGCCCGACGGATCGCGCTAGCCAGCTCATCGCCCGACACGTTCTTCATCAAGTAGCCCACGACGCCCGCCTTTAACGCAGCCTGCACGTTGTCCTCGTCGCTGAAGCTGGTCAAGGCGACAATTTGCGCGTCGGGGCAGTGGCGGCGGATGTGCGCGGTGGCCTCGATGCCGTTCATGCGCGGCATCACCATGTCCATCAGCACGACGTCGGGGCACTGTGAACGGGCAATGTCAATCGCCATCTCACCGTCGCCTGCCTCAGCAATCACCTCGATGTCCTCGAATTCTTCTAGCAGCGTTCGGAGTCCTTTCCGAACCATGTTGTGATCATCAACGATCAATACCCGTATGTGGCTCATCCGCTTGTCCTCTGTGTTATTCAAAATGCCAAACAATGGTGATCTTGGTTCCGCGGCCCGGCGCGCTGTCGATGTGCAGCGTCGCGCCGATGCCCTCTGCGCGCTCTCGCATGATGTGCAGCCCCATGCTGGACGGCGCGGCCGCCCCCGCCTCAAACCCTACGCCGTCGTCGATGATCTCCACTTGGATGTGATCGGATTGAACGGCCCCACGCACGACGACCCGCGAGGCGCGCGCGTGTTTGTCGATGTTGTTCAACGCTTCCTGCACGATGCGATACAAGCTGAGCTGGACTTCAGGCGGCAGAGGCGGCATTTCAGGGATGTCCAGCACAAGTTCAAATTGACGCCGGTCGCGGATCGGCTGGAGGTACTGCTCAAACAACTGCTGCAAGCTGATCTTCGTCAAAGACGCGGGCCGCAGCTCAAGCAGCAGGATGCGCATCTCGGCCAGCGCAGTAGCCGTCTGGTGGTAGACTTCTTCCATCAGTTCACGGGCGCGCTGCGGGTCTTTGTCCCAACGCCGTAAGGCGCTCTCGGCCAGCGTGCGCGTGGTGAAGAGCGTCTGGCTGACTGAATCGTGCAAGTCGCGGGCCAGCCGCTGGCGCTCTTCAAGCGTGGCCAACGCCTGTGAGCGCTGGAAAAGCTGCGCGTTCTGAATCGCGATTGCTGCCAGCTCGGCAAAGGCCATCAACCGCTCCCCGCTGGTCTTGTCGTAGAAATTCTTTTGTCGGCTGAACAAGTTGATGACGCCGATCGTCTGCTGCTGGAGTCGAATCGGCGCGCCCATGTAGGCGTGCAGCTCATCGTGGGGGCGCAGCTCGCACAGTTGTTGATGCTGCGCGACGTCGTCAAGGCGCAGCGGAGCGTCCGCGTCAGCCATCATTTGCAGCAGCCAGCGATAGTCGCGCTCGCTGGGCTTGAGCGTGATCGCCTGCCCGCCACGCTGGGTGCTCTCGGCAATGGAGCAGCCTTCTTCCTCCACGATGACGATACACACTTCATCATACGGCACGATCTGCACGAGGGCGGTCATGATGCGCTCTAGCACTTCGTTCAGGTTCAGCGTGCTGGTGATCAACGTGGCCACGTCGCGCAGCGCTTCGGTGAATTGGCGCTGTTCACGCTCAGCAATCTCAAGTCGCTTGCGGTCGGTGATGTCGGTGTACTGCTCAATGCGGCCACCAGCGTACAGCCCTTGACGGATCGGCTGGCTCCAGTGTTCCAGCCAGCGTTCTTGGCGGTCACCGTCGGCGGTCACGTAGCATTCAAAGCGGTCGGTAAAATCGCCGTTTTCGTAGGCGGCTAGCAGCCGCGCTGAGTAGTCGTCTGGGTCAGCGAACACGCACTTCAGATCTTCCTCAATGACGCGGCGGCTATCCCTGCCGATCAGGCGTTCGCGCTTGATGCCAAAATAAATCTCAGTCGCCTCGTTGCACCACACGATGCGGTAGGTGTGATCGAGGATCAAGACGGCCACCATGGACGTGTCGAACACATCGTCGATCAGCGAGCGGTACTCTTGTTCGCGGCGGCGCACCATGCTCTCGATGCGGTGTCGCTCCATCGCGTAGCGCATCGACCGCACGAGCAGGCGGCTGTCCACCTCCGACTTGACAAGGTAATCCTGTGCGCCGACTTTGACGGCTTGCAGCCCCATCGCTTCGTCGTCGTTGCCAGTGAGCACGACAATCGCTGCATCGCGCGAGGCCTGTGAGATCGTCATCAGGGTTTCGATGCCGTGGCTGTCTGGCAGCGAGAGGTCAAGCAGCACCAAGCGGCAGTGCAGGCGGTTGAGGGCGTCCACCCCCTCTTTGAGCGTGGCCGCTTTGAACAGCCGAAACTGCCAGCGTTCGTCTGCCAGCAGCATCTCACGGATCAAGCGAGCGTCGGCGGGGTTGTCCTCGATGAGCAGCACGTCGATCACATCTTCAGAGAGCATGACAGCCTCAAGCTAAACTGGCGGCAGTTTGACGATCTGAAACCAGAAGTTTTCAATCGTCTTGACGATCATCGCAAACTGGCGCAGATCCAGCGGCTTGGTGATGTAGCAGTTGGCGTGTAGGTCATAGCTGCGCAGGATGTCGTGCTCATCGTCGGAGGTCGTCAAGATCACAACTGGGATGCGCCGCAGCGATTCGTCTGCTTTGATTTCCGCCAGCACCTCGCGGCCATCTTTGCGCGGCAGGTTGAGGTCAAGCAGGATGATGTCCGGGCGGGGTGCATCGGCGTATGGCCCTTGGCCGCGCAGGAAACGCAGCGCCTCCACGCCATCCGCGGCGACGTGCAGCGTGTTGTGCATCTTGCTCTCTTTGAGCGCTTCTCGCGTCAGTCGAACGTCGCCCGGGTTGTCTTCAACGAGTAGAATTTGAATGGGTTGCATGGTAGTAAGGTATCCTTTCTGGCCTCTGAACGGGTAGGGTGAAGTAAAATGTGCTGCCCTCGCCGGGGGTGGACTCTACGGTGATCTGGCCGCCGTGCTTCTCTACGATCCGCCGACAGATGGCGAGGCCAATGCCCGTGCCTTCATATTCACTGCGAGTGTGGAGCCGTTGGAAGATCACAAAGATGCGTTCCAAGTAAGCCGCTTCAATGCCGATGCCGTTATCGCGGACGGCAAAGCGCCACATGTCGCCCTGTCGCTCGGCGCTAACGTGGACGCGCGGCGGGCGACCTGCGCAGAACTTGAGCGCGTTGCCGATCAGGTTCTGCAAGAGCTGCACCATCTGGACGCGGTTAGCCGTCACCACGGGCAGCGGGTCGCTCGTCACCGCTGCGCCGGTGTCCTCAATTTGAAGCTGTAGGTTGTGGACGACGCGCTCAAACACTTCATCCATCGCCACCGGTGTGTTTTCTACAGCCGCCCGCTGAATCCGCGAGTAGGTCAGCAGGTCGTTGATGAGTTCCTTCATGCGGGCTGCACCGTCTACCGCATAGTCGATGAACTCTTTGCCGCTGTCGTCGAGTTTGTCGGCGTAGCGCTGTTCGACCAGTTGAAGGTAGCTCGTCACCATGCGCAGCGGCTCTTGTAGGTCGTGCGAGGCGACATAGGCGAACTGCTCCAACTCGGCGTTGGAGCGCCTCAGCTCGGCGGCGTAGCGCTGGATGGCGGCTTCTTGCTGCTGGCGTTGGGTCACGTCCATCATGACGCCCACTGACCCAATCGGCGTATCGCCCGTGCTGCGCAGGATGCTGGCGTATAGCTCGACGTAGAGCAGCCGTTGATCGCGCGTGAGCACGCGAAAGCGCAAATTGGCCGAGGTCCCGTCCGATTGCGTGCGCGTGATGCGTTCGATCAGCTCTGGCCAATCTTCAGTGAAGATGATCCCTCGCCACAGTTCAGGCTGGGCGATCAGCTCGGCCGACGTGTAGCCTAGCATGGTCTCTACGTATGTGCTGATGTAGGTGAGCTTGAAGCTGTCATCTTGCACGCTCCCAACCGACTCATAGACGATGCCGGGCACGTTGGCGATGATCTGTTCCAGCCGCTGACGCTGAACGGCCAACGCTGCGTTCAGCCGTTTGATTTCCTGCTCTTGTTGATGTCGGTCGCTCACGTCCATCACGACGCCGCACGTGCCGATCAACTCGCCGTCGTCGTCGATGATGGGCGCGTTGAACGACTCCATGTAGAGCAAGCGCCCATCCGCGGTGTAGCAGCGAAACGGCACGGGCTTCACACAGCCTGTCTGGTAGGCCTCGTCTGCTGCTCGCACGGCGGCGTCCCAATCGTCAGGGTGCACGATTTCGCGCCAGAAGTTGTCGCTCAGCACCCACTTCTCCATCGGGTAGCCGAGCAGCGTCTCAGCGTATTCGCTGACAAATACCATCTTCTGCTCGGCGGCATTGCTGGAGCCTACACCCTCATAGACGATCCCCGGCAAATTGTTGAGGATGGTGCGATAGCGCCGCTGCTGCGTGTCGAGCTGTTGGGTGAGCTTGATGCGGGCGGTGATGTCGATCCCTGACGCAACGAGGTATTTCACTTGGCCGGCGTCGTCGAACACGGGGGCGAGCATGAAGTCAATCGTGATGGCGCTGTTAGGGCCGAGCCGCACCAAGACATCGTAGCGCACCCGTTCCCCTTTGACTGCCCGCGCGAGCGCATCCCGAAGCTGCTGCTGAACGGTGGGGTCGTATGACCACCAGTAGGTATCCGCGAAGTGTTTGCCGAGCACGTCTTGAGGCTGCAAGTTGGCTGCTCGCAGCGCGGCATCGTTCGCCTCAATTAGGATGCCCTCCAACGTGACGACTCCGACGAAGGTTGCGAGGTTGTTGACGACCTCGCGCAGCAGGCGGGTGCTGGCGGCTTGCTGCTCTTGCAAGCGGCGTTCATCTGTGATGTCTTGCAGCACCTTGACCACCAGTCGAACGCGCTGGTCGGGTTCCACTACAGGCACGCCGCGCACGCGCAGCGTTCTCACCTCACCTGTTCGGGCTTGCAAGTTCAACACCGTCTCTAATGGGCGAGCGGAGGCCAGTACCCTCTCGTGCAGCGTGCTGTCCTCAGATACGGGCGGATCAACTTCTAATAGGGTGTAGTTGTCATTGAGGCGCTCAAGCAAGCTGCGCGAGTCAGGTTGGAGCGCATCGGCCCCCATTAGTCGGTGGGCGCTCTGGTTGGCGAACACCAAACGCCCCGATGCATCCTGCGCGATGATGCTGTCGTTCACGCTGTTGAGAATTACCTCCAGCTCACGGCGCAGCCCTTCCAGCGACCGCTGAAAACGCAGGCGCTGCTCTTGCAACCAGCACACCCCACCTGAGACGAGGATGAACATCACATAGCGGACAAATTGAGCGCCACTTCTTTCTAACTCGGTCAAAGGCCCGATCACGAAGATGTGCAGCAGCACCAGCGAGACAACGATGCTAAACACGCCGGGCCAAAGCCCGCCCAGCCACGCCGAAAAGACGACCGCTCCAAATAAGAAAACGAACAGCGACCCTTGCAGCATCTCCCACGTCAGCACGGTGACGATCACCGCAGCAGCGGCAGCGCTGCCTGCGATTAAGTAGGGTATTAGTTCGTGCTTGCGAAATGTTTGTAAACTCATCAGATTAGCTCATCGTGTTTGTGGACAATTCTCCCTGTATGATAAGTCTCCATCATAAGGTTACGTCATATTGTACGCGAATACGTTTGCTACTTGTGACAGAATAGTTGCCCCCAGCCGATGCCGGAGGCGTTTTAATCAATTCTTTATATGCGCAGCCGGAAAGGGCGGGGGCGATACCGACGACGCAGCGACACGCGGCCGGTGCGCATCAGCACGAGTTGGATCACGATGCCCGCCGCAGCAAAGATCAGCACCCACAGGCTGTCCAAGCCCAGCCCCAGCGTAAGCATCTGCGCGCCTACCACGGCTGCGATCACCACCAGCAGCTCGAACGACAGCCCGATCAACACCAAGCCGCCCAGCACGGCTGCCACGATCAGCACCAGCCCTGAGACGGGCGCTAAGCCCAGCGCTGCCGCCGCCGCGTTGGTGAAGACGATGCCGATATACGCGCCGATCAAGAACACCGCGGCAAGGTAGAACACTGCCGCCAGCGCCGCGCCGATCAAACCGCCGACGATCAGCGCGATCGTCACGATGAGCGTGCCCTCGTTGGCCACGAGCGAGGCAGCGATGTTTGCGCCGATCAAGAAACCGGCCACGATGATGATGTAGTTGTAGATGCGCCACCCCAGCACCAGCAGCAGCACGCCACCGACGATCAGCAGCACCCGCGCCACGTCGGACTGCGGCGCGGAGGAGATGCGCGTCAGTAGGTCGTCCAGCGCATTGGAGGCAGCGGCAGCCGTGGACGCAGCCGCTTCTGCCACCGTTTCGACGGCGGTATCAAGGGAAGGGGTGGCATCCTGACCATGTGCCACCATCGGCAAGATCATCACAAGCGCGATGGCCAACATCAGCCCCCCCAAACGAAAAGTTAGCTTGTCTAGTCTCATCTCGGCTTCTCCAATTCGTTGTGTGCTCTGCTTGTCATTGTATAAACGCACAGTTGCCCCCAACATGAGACATTCAGGGTGATTTAATTGGCCAAGTGTCCTATTAGGGAATCGCCCCAAAGAGGTTAACTACCCACTTGGACTACTTTAAGTTAGGCTACGCGGCACATCTCTTGACGTGGCAGTCAAGCTAAAGTGAGAGCATCGACCGCGACAACACAGAGGAGAGTCAAAATGTCTGCTGGAACTTGGGATCGCATCGCTGGCAAGTGGAAGCAACTTCGTGGTGAGATTCGTTCACGTTGGGGTGACCTGACCGACGACGACTTGGAGATGATGGCTGGTGAGCGCGACAAGCTCGCGGGCAAGATTCAAGAGCGTTACGGCATCACCAAAGATGAGGCCAACAAGCAGATCGACGAGTGGGCTGACAAGCTGAAGTTCGACTAGGCGACGGTTTAAACATACTTCTGACAGCTAACCGCAGTTAACCGCCTCTGGCCTGAAGGGGCGGTTTTTTTATCAAAGGTCGCATCCCCCAAGTAGCCTACCATGCGACCCGCCACTATGCCCGCCACAAGATGACCCGTCGTGCTCATCTTTTACCAACGTATAGCAACTATAATGGAAAAAGTCAAACTGAAAGAAAAAGATGAGGTGAGAGATGAGCGAACGGATTTACTACAGCAATGAAGCCGCTCAGCGTGCCTACCGCGAGCGCTTGATTATGGCGCTGGTTGTGGCTGGTTTTGGCATCGGCATCGGCGCGATCTTGGCGCTGCTGTTGGCCCCACGTTCAGGCGATGAAATGCGCCGCCAGCTCGGCGAGACGATTGAGCAGGCCACCCAGCATGGGCGCGCTGCCGCGGAAACGGCCCTGCAGAACGTCCGCGAGGGAACGAACAAGCTGCAAGACGAAGTGCAAGACCGGTTGAAGAAGGCCTCGAACTAGCCGACTGGTGTTAGGCGGCTGCTTTGAATCTTGATGGGGTGTTTACAGTGTGGGCAAGTTTGCTCACACTTTTTGCTTGAACTCTCACCGTATTGGGACTGCCTAGGATGAGTCAGGATTCACCGATGATACGCTCGCTGCTGGTTGAACGTGATCCAAATGATGCGAGCCTCACGCTGCGCCGCAACGTCGAACGGGATACGCTCACTGCCTTAGTTCGTGCTGGTGCGATGGCGTGGGTGGACGTCGTCAACCCCACCCATGAGGAAATCGAGTGGTTAGCCGCGACGTTTGAGCTGAGCCTCGCCGTGACGCAAGATCTGCTGCGCGCCGACCGCCGTCCGTCGCTGCTGGTTTACCCGACGCACCTGTTTCTCTCGTTCTTTCAGCCTTACCTGCAAGCGGGTCAAGTGCAAGGGTATGAAATTCACTGCGTGATGACCGACACGTGCTTCATTACGGTACGGCCTGCGGCGGCGGATGCGTTCGAGGACGCCTATGATCGGGCAGCACAGAACCTCGACGCATGGGAGGGCGGCAGCGCTTACCTCTTGTACCTCACCGCGCAGCACATCGTGGACGCTTACTACCCGCTGCTGGATCGCATGAGCAATCAGCTCAACGCGCTGGAGGAAAAGCTGCTCGACAGCGGCTTCCAAGCGGACGAGAAATGGCGTAAGCCCGTCTACCGCATCAAGCAGCAGTTGATCAACCTGCGTCAGATGGTCGCCCCGCAGCGTGAAGTGCTCTCGAACGTGATCGGCGAGGCGCGCTTGGGCGAAACTGACAACATCCGCGACTTGTTCCGACACCTGTACGAGCGGCTACTGCGCGTCTACGACGTGATCGACTCGCAGCGTGACCTCTCGAGCAACGTGCTCGACATGATGCAGAACCTCGAATCGCGCAAGATGGTGGAGGCGGTCAACCGCCTCACAATTCTGTCGATGATCTTTCTGCCGCTCACGTTTTTGAGCGCGTGGTTTGAACTGGGCTTTGCCACCACCTCAGAGCCAGTCGAGCTGCCGATCAGCGGCGCGGCGATGTTCGCCATCATCATCATTGGCATGATTTTGTCAACGGTGCTGCTAATGCTGTTCTTCCGTCGGCGTGGTTGGCTGTGAGGTGGCGTACTGCTCCGCGAACGTCTGAAGCTGGGCGCGCTGGGCAGGCACTGGCCGAATGAACGGGCGCACGCTGCGGATGTAGTCCCATGCTTCATCGGGCGTCAACCCTGTGCTGACCAAGTAAGCGGCGACCATCGTCGGCCCCCGCCCCAAGCCTTCCCAACAGTGGATGTAGACCTTGCCCCCTTCGGCAAAAATCTCGCGCATGAACTCGACGCCCTGCGCGAGATGCTCCAGCGTGGGCGCGGTGTTGTCAACGGTTGGCAGGTACAGGTAACGCAGTTGATCGGTCTTGCGCGCCAGCCGGTCGAGGTAGTCGTACTCGTCGCGCAGGTTGATGATGCCTTTGACGCCAATTTTCGTCAGGGTTGGCCAGACGCGGCGCGCCGGCTGGCCGCCGAGCAGAATATCCGGCGTGATCCAACTGTAGCGCCAGATGGGACGCCCGAGCAGTTTGCGCCCGAATTTGTCGACGCCGGCCATCGCTGTTAAGCGCAGCCCGTGCGTGCGCAGTTGATCTTTGAGGCGTTTGATTTCCACCAGAAGGCTCATGAGGTGTCTCCTAGCAATAACAAAAGAAGCCTGCATCCGTGATACAGGCTCTCCGTCGTGAAGTTCATCGTTGGTCTATTTAGCTGAGGATGCGGCGACCAAACAGCAGCGCGGCGATGAACAGGATGAGGAACAGCACGAACAAGAACTGAGCGATCCCTGCGGCAGCGCCCGCAATCCCACCGAAGCCGAACAGCGCGGCCACCAACGCAATCACCAAGAAGAAAAATGCCCAACGCAACATGGTAGTGACTCCTTCATCTGATCTGAACGTCTCAAGCGTTACAACTTACTCTTACTTTACAAGAGGCGCGGCGCGCGCATATCGGCCACTAATCGCTTTTCTCACTAGGACATCTGGGGGATTCGCTCTCCACCACTTAGCCGCTCTACTGCGGACGCGCTCATGCCGTTTGAAGAATTAACACGGAGCTGAGCCGACAAAGGCTAGCCCCCGCCGAGCAGGGACGCGACCTGTCGCGTCTGTCGAGGGGGGGAACCTGACGGGCAGGGCAAGCCCTGTCCCTACAATGCCGCGTGTGCAAGGGCTTCAGCTGCGGGTATGTCTGATTTTTGAACGATATGATCGCGTCCCTAGAATGCCTCACCTGTAGCGGCAAGGCCTGAGCCGTCGACCCCGTGTAGAAGCGCCCCCTCCAACCCATGACTTTTGACACTTCAACTCGGATGCCCGCAGTGCTACACTATATTCAGATTTTTGAATGTAGTGAGGTGGAGCATGAACCGCGAGATTGAGGCGGCCAACAGGCTCAAGGTGATGGGGCATCCGGTACGGCTGCAAATCTTAGAGATGCTGCGGCACGGGGAAGTCTGCGTGTGCCACATCGAAACGGCGCTCGGCAAGCGGCAGGCGTACATCTCACAGCATTTGATGACACTGCGGGACGCTGGATTGGTCTGCGCCCGTAGGGATGGGCTGCAAGTCTACTATCGATTGAGCGATGATTTTGTGGTGCAGGTGCTGAACCTCGTCTATGGGGTTCCTAAGCCGTCACCCGCTGAAGCGCTCGAGGGATGTTCCTGTCCGCAGTGCTCAATCATTTCTCTTACTGCTATTCCATAACACAGGAGTGAAGCATCATGCTGCAAATCAAGGTTCTCGGCCCGGGCTGTGCGAATTGCAAACGGCTGGAGCAAGAAGTGCGTGAAGCGCTGGCAGGCAGTGCCATCGACTACGAAATCGTCAAAGTGACGGAATACGCCGACATCATGGCATACAACATCCTCAGCACGCCCGGCCTCGTCATCAACGAGACGTTGGTCTCAGCCGGTCGCATCCCTAAGCGCTCACAGATTTTGGCTTGGGCCAACCAGTTTCAACAATCATAGCCGCATACTTAGCAGAAAGCAGAAACCACCATGCAATGGGCACAAATTCGGCCAACCCGCGAAGATCGCACATCGTTCCTAATCGTCGGCCTCTTGGCGGTCGTGTGGATCGTCGCCTACAGCAACCTGCAACCCGCCGCGGATTGGTTCACGTACAGCCTGTTGGGCTTGAGCGCTGAAAGCCACATCGGGCAGGCCTTAAATTTCTTCGTCTACGATGTGCCGAAAATCCTGCTGCTGCTCTCTGGCATGATTTTCTTGATCGGCGTCCTGCAAACCTTCATCAACCCGAACAAGGTGCGCGCGGCTGTTGAGAAGCGCGGCGAGGGGGTAGGCAACCTGTTAGCGGCGCTGTTTGGGGCGCTCACCCCGTTCTGTTCGTGCTCATCAGTGCCGCTGTTCATCGGCTTCGTGCAGGCTGGCATCCCGCTGGGGATCACGTTCTCGTTTTTGATCACCTCGCCGATCATGAACGAGGTAGCCTTTGTGATGCTGCTGGGGCTGTTCGGCTGGCAAGTGGCGTTCATGTATCTGATTTCGGGCATCTTGATCGGCGTCGTCGCGGGGTGGCTGCTGGGGCGGATGAAGCTGGAGCGCTTCGTTGAGGGCATGGTCTACGAGACCGCCAACGCAGCGGGCAGACCGTCTGCTGTGCTGGAAGAGCAGCTCACATGGTCAGACCGCTTCGAACGGGCAGCCGAGAGCACCCGCGACATCATCAAACGGGTGTGGCTGTTCGTGATCATCGGCATCGGCATCGGCGCGTTCATTCATGGCTTCGTGCCAGAGGACGCGCTGACCGAGATCATGGGGGTCGGGGCGTGGTGGTCTGTGCCGGTGGCGGTGGCGCTGGGCATTCCGCTGTACTCGAGTGCGGTCGGCGTCATCCCGATCATCAGCGCCCTGCTTGGGAAAGGCGCGGCGTTGGGCACGGCGCTAGCGTTCATGATGTCAGTCGTGGCGCTCAGCCTGCCGGAGATGATCATCCTGCGCCGCGTGCTCAAGCCACAGTTGATCGCTATTTTCGTCGGCGTGGTCGCTGGTGGTATCATCATAACCGGCTATCTATTCAACTTGGTGGTGCGCTAGCCCCGCACCCTTCAGGGAGGCTGAACGATGACTGATCTACCCATTCCATACCAGCGCATCCGCGAGGAATTTCCAGAGGTGGCGGCGGCTTATGACGCGCTCGGCAATGCGATCCATGAGGCCGGCCCCTTAGACGACAAGACGCGCCAGTTGGTGAAGTTGGCGCTGGCGGTGGGCGCGGGGATGGAAGGTGCGACCCATGCGCATGCCCGCCGCTCGCTGGAGATGGGCATCAGCCCCGAGGAGATCAAGCACGTCGTCTTGCTGGCGATGACTACGCTGGGTTTTCCCTCTACGGTCAAAGCCTATACATGGGTGAGCGATGAGCTGGGCAAGCAAGAATAAGCCCTGAGCTTATCACCGTTTATTTGTGTTTCTCAAGCCGACGCGGTGGGTTCACAGCCCGCTGCGTCGGCTTATTTTGTGTAAAGTACGCTTGTCATTGTTTACTTGTTACTTATGTCAGATGGTAGCTGGGTGGGCTTCAGATAAGCTTAACTTATCAAACTTTTATGTTGTGGTGGTGCTCGCGCACCGATTTTAGTGAAGAGGGAGCAGGTATGACAGAACCAAAAGGCTCTCAGCCCTCTGGGGGCGATCTCAATCGGCGAGACTTCTTACGCAGTCTGGCTGGGGTAGGTGGAGCCGCAGTAGCGTTGCAAGTGCTCGACCAACTATCGCTTGATCCTGAACAGGCCATCAGCAGCTATGAGGCACAAATTCAAGAACTCGTTTATGCAGAAGGGACAAACCTAGAGACGCTAGACGTGCTGGAGCGGATGCGGGTGGAGCTGCGCCGCGCCCTGCAGAAAAAACCTGAAGAACGCCGCTGGGTCATGGTGATCGACCTGCGCAAGTGCGTGGGCTGTCACGCTTGTACGGTTGCGTGCATTGCGGAGAACAAGCTGCCGCCCGGCGTGGTCTATCGCCCCGTCATTGAAGAGGAGATCGGAACGTACCCGAACGTTGCCCGGCGCTTCGTGCCGCGCCCGTGCATGCAGTGCGAGAACCCGCCCTGCGTGCCCGTGTGCCCGGTGGGGGCCACCTACACTAACGAAGAAGGCATCGTCGAGATGAACTACAGCCGGTGCATCGGCTGCCGCTACTGCATCACGGCGTGCCCGTACTCGGCGCGTACTTCCGACTTCGGCTTGACCTACACACAGGCCAACGCCAACGCCGAAGGGCTGATCCTCAGCAGCGACATCGCCGACAACTACGAGCGGGCGTCTAATTTTGAGTACGGCAGAGAGTACCCGCGTGAGGGGCGCAACTCGCCTATCGGCAACGCGCGCAAGTGCCACTTCTGCCAGCATCGCATCCTTGAAGGGCAGCTGCCAGCTTGTGTGACGACCTGCATCGGGCGCGCCACGCTGTTTGGCGACGCGAACGACCCGGAAAGCTTGGTGGCAGAACTCATCGCCAGCCCGAACGTGATGCGCCTGCGCGAAGAACTCGGCACAGAGCCACGTGTCTACTATCTGACCTAAGGAGGCAATCATGGCACAGGCAGTTCAACCTCAAGAAAGTGTCGTCCCGCCGACCGAAGCGCCCCTGCCGCGCGTTCGGTTTGAATGGCGCTGGACGGATGTGTTTTGGATTTTAGGGATCATTTTACTCGTCGTGGGCGCGCCCGGCATGTGGCAGCGGCTGACCGAAGGCCTTGCGCCGACCAACCTCACCAGCTACGTGCCGTGGGGGGTTTGGGTAGGCTTTTATGATTATCTGGTCTGGATGGAGGTCGGCAGTTTACTCATCTTCACCAGCATGATCTACATCTTTGGCGACCGTTTGATGCCCAAGATCAAGCCGATCGTGCTGTTCACCGGGTTCACCATCGTCACGATGGGGCTGCTGATCGTCTTGCTCGACCTCGGCCATTTTGAGCGCTTCTGGCATGTGATCGTCTACCCTGACTTCGGTTCGATGATTGCTTGGATGGTCTGGCTGCACTCCAGCTACCTGCTCATCCTGACGCTGGAGCTGGCGATCGTGCTGTGGGGCGGTGACCGTTTCAAGAGCTTCCTCAAGCCGCTGGCCTACATCAGCCTGCCGGTCGGGTTGGCGCTGATCATCGTCAGCGGGTCGATCTTCGGCGTGGTGGCAGCGCGCCCCTTGTGGAACACGGCCAGCTTGCCGCTCATGTTCTTGCTGTCGGCGTTGGCGGCGGGCAGCGGCCTGCTGCTGTTCTTGATCGTGGTCTTCTGGCAGAACAAGCAGTCTGATGAGTACGTGCGCCTCGTGAAGCGAGTGTCGGTCATTACGCGGACGCTGCTGCTGGCGGGGGTGTTTGCGGCGGGGGTGATCGCCTTCACGATGCTCTACAAGGGCGGCGGCAACCCGACGCGCGCGGAAGCGCTTAACCTCATCCTGACTGGCCCCTACTGGTGGAGCTTCTGGATTGTGCACATCCTGTTGGGCGTGCTGATTCCGCTGGGGATCTTGTTCACGATGCCAAGCAAACCTGTGATGGCCGGTATCGCGGCGTTCTTGAGCAGTGTAACTTTCGTCGCGGTGACGCTGAACATCGTGATCCCGACCCTCGTCACAGAAGAGTTGAAGGGCTTGGCGACGGCGTTTGTCGATCCCAAGTTGAGCTTAGATTATGCGCCGAATTTGATGGAGTGGATGGTGCTCTTCTTCATCTTCGGCATCGGTGCTGTCATTTTTGGACTGGGAATGCGCTTCTTGCCGCTTCAGTCCCACCACGCGGAGGAAAGCCATGAGTGAACAACCAATCACCAATCACTACGTTGCTCCAAATGAACCAGTTGAGACGGTTGAAGAACCGACACTGCCGGGCGGTGTTTCTCGGCGCACGTTCCTGAAGGTCAGCGCGGCTACCGGCGGCACAGCCGCCTTCTTGGGGTCGCTGCTGGGCTTCGGTGAGCTGATGAAAGCGCAGGCCCAAGCCGCAGACAGCGGCCCCACTTACCCGCTGCTCGATCGCGCGAATCAGATCTATTCCGTCTGCTTGCAGTGCAACACCGGCTGCGGCATCAAGGTCAAGCTGTTGGATGGGGTGGCGGTGAAGATCGACGGCAACCCTTACAACCCGATGACGATGCACCCACACCTTGACTACACCGTGCCGGCCGCCCAAACAGGGCCGATTGAGGGCGCGCTGTGCCCGAAGGGACAGTCTGGGTTGCAGTCGGTCTATGACCCCTATCGACTGGTGAGCGTGGTGAAGCGCAAGCCCGGCACGCCGCGCGGCGGCGGGGAATGGGTGACGATCAGCTTTGAGGATGCCATCCGCGAGATTGTCGAAGGCGGCGACTTGTTCGGGGAAGGCCCCGTGCCCGGCCTGCGCGAGTCCTACGCCCTGACTGACCCGACCGTGGCCAAGCAGATGGCCGACGCCGTGAAAGCCATTCAGGCCGCCAAAACGCCTGAGGAAAAGCAAGCCCTCATTGCAGACTTCAAGACGACCTTCGCTGACCATCTCGACACGCTCATCGACCCCGATCACCCCGACCTCGGCCCCAAGAACAACCAAGTTGTTTTCGCATGGGGGCGCTTGAAGGCTGGGCGCAGCGAGTTTTATCGCCGCTGGATTAACCAAAGTTTCGGCTCGGTCAACGCGCACGGGCATACCACCGTCTGTCAGGGCAGCTTGTACTTCACCGGCAAGGCGATGTCCGATCAGTACACGGACGGCAAGTGGACGGGCGGCAGCAAAGCCTACTGGCAAGCGGACTTGGGCAACGCGCGCTTCGCCATCATCGCCGGGTCGTCCATCTTCGAAGGGGGCTATGGGCCGCCGCTGCGCACCCCCGGCCTGACGCAGAACACCGTTGACAACGGCCTGAAGTTCGTCGTCGTCGATCCGCGCTTCTCCAAGACGGCGGCCAAAGCGTGGAAGTGGCTGCCCGCTGTTCCGGGGTCAGAGGGCGCCATGGCCATGGGGCTGATCCAGTGGATCATCGCTAACGAGCGTTACGACGCGCGCTATCTATCTGCGACCAACAAAGCCGCTGCGGCTGAAATCGGCGAGCCGACGTGGACAGAAGCGGCATGGCTCGTCAAGCTCGACGCCGACGGCAAGCCGACGAAGTTCCTGCGCGCCAGCGAGATCGGCTTGAAGGAAGTTGAAGAGCGCCCGCTCTCGACTGACCCCGAGAAGACGTTCAAGTTTGATTACTTCGTGGCGCTGGTGGATGGCCAGCCAGTCGCCGTTGACCCCAACGCGGAAGGCGCAGAAAACGCTGTCTTTGGCGATCTGCTCGTGGACACTGAGATCGAAGGCATCCGCGTCAAGTCTGGCTTGCAGATCATCGCCGACTCGGCCAACGAGAAGACACTGGCCGAATGGGCGGAAATCTGCGGGGTGCGCGCCCAAGACCTCGAAACGGTGGCTCGCGAGTTCACCAGCCACGGCAAACGCGCGGTGGCGGACATCCATCGTGGCGTGTCGCAGCACACCAACGGCTTCTACAACGTGCTGGCGTGGTACACCCTCAACGCCCTCATCGGCAACTTCGACTGGGCCGGCGGGCTGGTGTGGCCTTCGACCTACAGCGTAACCAGCGGATACGCCGACATCAACGACGCCGACAAGAAGCAGGCCCCGTTCGGGACGACGATCATCCGCAGCGAGGCCTATGAGAAGAACACCCTCTTCCTGCGCGATGGCTACCCCGCCAAGCGCAACTGGTATCCGTTGGCCACCGACGTTTACCAAGAAATCGCGCCCTCCATCGGGGACGCCTATCCGTACCCAGTCAAGGCGCTGTTCCTCTACATGGGGTCGCCCATCTACGCGCTGCCCGCGGGGCACACCAACATCGACATTCTGCGCGACCCGAAAAAGCTGCCGCTGTTCGTCGCCAGTGACGCCTTCATCGGCGAGACGACCATGTACGCCGACTACATCTTCCCCGATACGATGTACCTCGAACGCTGGGAATTCCACGGCACGCACCCCAACGTCCCCTTTAGAATCCAGCCGGTGCGCAACCCAGCCATTGACCCGCTCGTGCCAGATGTGACCGTGTACGGCCAGCAGATGCCGCTCTCATTGGAGGCGATGCTGCTAGGCTTAGCGGAAGAGTTGCAACTGCCCGGCTTTGGCCCCAACGGCTTCGGCGAGGGCAAGCCCTTCGTCCACCAAGATGATCTGTACATCCGCATGGTGGCCAACTTGTCGATCAACCGCGAGCCAGTGCCCGACGCGGATGAGGAAGAAATCCGCATCTTTATTGAGTCGCGGCGGCATCTGCGCAAGAGCGTGTTCGACGTTGAACGCTGGCAGGCCATCGCCGGCGAGCTGTGGCCGAAGGTGGTCTACGTGATGAACCGCGGCGGGCGCTTCCAGAACTACAGCGGCGGCTACCGCAGCACACCGCGCGGCCAGCAGCTCGGCAACCGCTACGGCAAGATGGTCAACATCTATCAGGAGAAGACCTACGACACACGCAACAGCATGACGGGCGAGCGGCTCAAGGGGTATGCTACGTATGTGCCGCCGGGCATCAGCCTGTTAGGCG
Source organism: uncultured Anaerolineae bacterium (assembly GCA_937944445.1). Classification (GTDB taxonomy): domain Bacteria; phylum Chloroflexota; class Anaerolineae; order Aggregatilineales; family Phototrophicaceae; genus JANWYT01. Next base: position 10,739 of record CALDYP010000036.1, on the reverse strand, counting down.
AGCCAGTGAGCCGCCAAGACGAGCAGAACGGCTTTGACCTGCACCTTATCACCTACCGCGAGATCGTCCAGACCAAGAGCCGCACGGCGTCTAACTATTGGCTGCTGGGCGTGCTGCCGGAGAACTTCGTCTTGATGAACGCGGTGGATGCGCGGGCGCGCGGCTTGGCCGATGGCGATGTGGTGCGCGTCATCTCGCCGACGAATCTCGCCGGTGAGTGGGACTTGGGCAACGGCAGCGTTGTGCCGATGGTGGGCAAGGTCAAGGTGGCGCAGGGCATCCGCCCCGGCGTGATCGCCGTCAGCCTCGGCTTCGGGCACTGGGCCTACGGCAGCCGACCGTTTACGATCAACGGTGTGACGATCCCGGCGGATGAACGGCGCGGGCGCGGCCTGCACATCAACGCCGCCATGCGCACCGACCCGCACACGCCCAACACAACGCTGGTCGACCCGGTGGGCGGCAGCGCCGTCTTCTACGATACAATGGTTCGGGTCGAAAAAGTCTAACTGCCACATGTTCCTACGGGAGGCGCAGAGGCAGCCCTTCTGTGCCTCCCATGGGTTTACTTAGGGAAAACCCGATGGAAGAGCCAAGCATTTACTTTGATCCCAGTCTCTCGCTTCGGTTCGTCAACTTGCTGGAACAGACCTCGGCGCTGCACCGGCATCTCTGCCCGCGGCAGGTGTTGGGGGTGCGGATGGGGGTGCTGGCGGGTGAGCTGCTCGGCGTGCCTGTGCCGCAGACCAACAAGCGGCTGTACACGTTCGTCGAGACGGACGGCTGCTTTGCCGATGGCGTCAGCGTGGCGGTGAACTGCTGGCTGGGGCGGCGCACGATGCGCTTGATCGACTATGGCAAGGTTGCTGCGACCTTTGTTGACACGCAGACGGAGACTGCCATCCGCATCGCGCCCAGCCCGCAAGCGCGCGAGCTAGCAGCTGCCTACGCGCCTAACGAGCGCAGCCGCTGGCACACGATGCTCAAAGCCTACCAGACGATGCCCGCTGAGGAACTGCTGCGCTGGCAGCGCGTGCGCCTGACGATCGACATGAGGGCGCTCATCAGTCGGGCAGGGGTGCGCGTCACGTGCGCGGTATGCGGCGAGGAAATCCTCAACGAACGCGAGATTGTAGTAGACGGGCAGACTGTGTGCAAATCGTGCTATGACGGGGCGTACTATACGCATGAGTGACGCAGTGACGGTCGCCATCCTCGCGGGTGGGCAGTCGCGCCGCATGGGCACAGACAAGAGCTTTGTCCTGTTGGAGGGCAAACCGCTCATCCAACACGTGATCGAACGCGCTAGTTCGCTGGGCTACTCGCTCATCTTGATCGCCAACGACGTGGAACGCTACCGACCGTTCGGCCTGCCCGTGTACCCCGACGTGATCGCTGGCGCGGGGTCGCTGGGTGGGCTATACACGGCTTTAACCCACAGCCCCACCGACTACACGCTGTGCTTGGCCTGTGACATGCCGCAGGTTAATCCAGAACTTTTGCAATACCTAATCACGCTCAAGGGCGCTTATGATGCGGTCGTCCCGCGCGTGGAGGGCGTCTTGCAAGGCGTCCACGCCCTTTATCATCGGCGCTGCTTGCCCGTCATGCAAGGGCACATCCAGCAGGGGACGCTGAAGATCATCAAGGTGATCGAGGCGCTCAACGTGCGGTTGGTCGATGAGGGTGAACTGCGCCAATTTGACCCCGATTGCACCTCGTTCTTGAACCTCAACTCACCGCTTGATCTAGAGGCATTCCAGCGGATCAAAACAACCAAGCGATGAACGTGAACGGGCGAACAAGCCGTTGTGTCACAAATGATCCCCAAAGTGCCTACCTAGTAAACCATTTAGGAAACATTCCACATATGGTCTGTTGAAGCTGACCACAGGGCGCTGAAAGGGTCTAAGCTTGCCGCGTATTCCTCGCCTCAAATTTGAAAGAACCCTTAATAATGACTTAAAAACGACTTCATAGCTGGTGTTTATGTTGAAGGTGTTTGGCGCGTTAACCAACACATCGGGATGAAGTTAAACGAGGGGATCACATAATGAAGAAATATTTTTCCATCGCGTCGGCCGCGGTAATCTTATCTTTAGCGGCGGCAGCGTCTGCTCAAGACACCGTCACACTGCGCTTTTACACAACGCAGCCAGAGGCCACCGAGCGCCCTATGATCGAAACCTGCGCGGCTGAACTGGGCATCAATGTTGATGCAACGTTCGTTCAGGGCGGGGTCAACAACTTGATGACCGAGCTGCGCGCGCTCAACACGGGTGGCAGCCTGCCGGATGTGTTCTGGATGAGTTCGGGCTTTGTGGCCGAATTTGTGCTAGACGGCCTGCTTCTGAACATCCAAGAGTACGTCGACCGCGACATCATGCCACAGGCGGAAAACTACTTCGTTAGCGCGTTTGAGGCTGGCCGCGTCAACGGCGACCTGTACGCTTTCCCCAATCATTTCGTTCACACGGTGATGTTCTACAACATCGACGCCTTTGAAGAAGCCGGTGTTCCCCTTCCTACCACCGATTGGACGTGGGAAGACTTCCGCAGCGCAGCCGAGGCGCTGACGATCGACAAAAACGGCGACGGCCTGACGGATCAGTACGGCTATTACTTCTTCGGTCGCTATGCCCACATTGAGGCTTGGGTTTACCAGAACAACGGCGACTGGTTGAACGCCGACAAGACCGCGTTCGAGCCGACCCCAGAGGCGGTTGCTACCATCGAATTCCTCAAGTCGCTCATTGACGATGGTCTGGCCCCGACGCCTGCTGAGATGCAAGGGCTGCCGAACCCGTTCACCAGCGGTTTGGCCGCGATGTGGCTGGATGGCTCGTGGTCGATTGACACCATCCGCAGCAACGCCACCTTCCGCTTCGGCGTAGCGATCCCGCCGCGCGGCCCAAGCTGGCAGCGCGACATCGCCCACGGCTGGAGCGACATGTACGCCGTCGGCGCGTTCACTCAGCACCCAGAGGAGTCGTGGGCGCTCATCAACTGCTTGACCGGCCCGAACCGCACAGCGGATCTGGTCGAAGCGGGCAAGATTCCGGTCTATCGCCCGGTTGCCGAGAGCGAGGCATGGCTTGAGCTAGACAAGCAACCGGCCAACAAGGCGCTGCTGCTCGAATGGGCAGAGTTCATCGGCCCCAACGCCTTCACCCCCGGGTGGGGCGAGTGGCGCGGGTATGTGGACGGCGCGGGGCTGCAAGGCCAACTAGATGAGGTTTTCAACGGCAATCGCTCGATCGAAGAGGCGCTCAACGCTGTCCGCACGACCGTTACCAACGTCCTCAACCGCTTCTACAGCAACTAACTCATCGCACTTGTAAGCGAGGGGGGCAGCCCATGACGCTGCCCCCTTGCGCCACAGAGCGGCATCACGCCCGAACGTCTCCTCTCAATCACTCTCTTGCAGCCAACAGGATACCCTGCCATGCGCTACGCCAAGATCACCCCTTACATGTTCATCATGCCCATGCTGCTGGGGCTGATTTTGTTTCGCTTTGGGCCGATTGTTGCGTCTTTCTTGATCAGCTTTACCGATTGGCGCGGCACACGCCCACCGGTGTTCGTCGGCTTGGGCAACTACTTGGAGATGTTCAACTCGGATGTGTTCTGGTTGGTGCTGCTCAACACCTTCAACTTCACGCTGCTCTACGTGCCGGGTGTGATGGTGTTGGGGCTGGGGCTGGCGCTGCTGGTCAACCAAAAGTTGAAGGGCATCGCAGTCTTTCGCGGGATTTACTACCTGCCTGCCATCACGTCGATGGTGGCGGTCGCGCTCGTCTGGAACTGGATTTTTACAGCGCGTTTTGGCGTGCTCAATCACGTCCTGCGGACGTATTTGGGCGTCAGCAACCCGCCTAACTGGCTCAGCAACCCTGATACGGCGCTGCTTGTGCTGGTGATCGTCTCGATCTGGAAGTCGGCCGGCCTGCCGATGATGATCTACTTGGCAGGGCTGAAGGGCATCCCTGCATACCTCTACGAGGCGGCGCGCATTGACGGGGCCAACGGCTGGCAGCAGTTCCGTCACATCACGCTGCCCATGCTGACGCCGGTGAGCTTTTTCGTGCTCATCATCACCTTGTTTGACGCCTTCAGCACGTTCGAGGTTACGTTTGCGATGACGCGCGGCGGCCCGCTCAACGCCTCAACAACGCTGCCGTTTTACATCTACAACAACGCCTTCAACTTCTTCCGCTACGGCTTTTCTTCAGCGCTGGCCTATGTGCTGATGGTGATCGTCATGATCCTGACCTACATCAACTTCCGCATGCGCAGCCGCTGGGTGGTGCAAGATGCTTATTGAAAAAGCCAAACGCGGCATTGCTACGCCGCAGTTCCGCGTGCAGGTGGACAACGTGCGTCATCATGGGGTGACGCTTACACGGCACACGCTCAACTACGCTTTGTTGATCGTGACGGCCTTCTTGATGGCGTTCCCCTTCCTCTGGATGCTCTCCACCACGTTCAAGACGCAGTCGGCCATCTTTAGTTTGCCGCCTATGCTGATCCCGGATCGCCTGTTCACCCCCGACATGTTCAGCAGTTATGAACGCCTCTTCGCAGAGCACAACTTTGCCCGTTACACCTTCAACAGCTTCTACGTGTCGCTGATGGCGTCCATCGGCCAGTTGATCACCGCGTCGTTGGCGGGGTTTGCCTTTGCTCGGTTAGAGTTTAGAGGGAAGAACGTGCTGTTTGGGCTGCTCTTGGCGACGGCACTCGTCCCAATCGAGGTGACGATCATTCCGGAATTCCTGCTGGCGATGCAGGTGTTTGAGCCGCTGTTCAACTTCTTCGGTGGGCGCTGGATCGACACCTACAACCCATTGATCGTGCCGTCGTTCTTCGTCGGGACAACGGGCACGTTCCTGCTGCGCGAGTTCTTCCGCACGGTTCCGCGCGAGCTAGAAGAAGCGGCTGTCGTGGACGGTGCAACGGTGTTTCACATCTATCGGCATGTTTATCTGCCGCTGTCGCTGCCCGCCATGACGACGCTGTTTTTGCTGGCGTTCATCAACAACTGGAACGCGCTGCTGCGCCCGGTGATCTACGTCAAAAGCCCAGAGCTGCGCACGCTGCCCATCGCGCTGACCACGTTCCAGAGCGAGTACACCGCTCAATGGGATATGCTGCTGGCTGGCTCTGTCGTGACCATTCTGCCCCTGTTGGTGGTCTACATCTTCGCTCAGCGCTACATCGTTGAGGGCATCTCGACCACTGGCTTGAAAGGGTAAGCGCTGATGTGGCCTGCAATTTCACGCACATTACAGATCGTCCAGAGCGCAGGCAGCGGCCATCTGACGGAGGATGCGTGCTTCGGTGCGCTGTTCGAACACCACGCGATGATCGCAGTAGCCGATGGCGCGCCGGTGCGGCTGCGCCCAGTGGCCAGCTTGCGCGCCCTGACGGATAAATTCGCTGCCCAGTACGGCGCAGACGTGACCCCCTCCGGCGTGGCCTCGCGCCTCGTGCGCGACACGGTGGCCCGCCACGCGCCTGAGACAGCGTTCACGCCGCTGTCAGACATCATGGTGGAGGCTAACGCCCGCCTCGCGGCTGAGCTGTGCGCGATCTATGGTGAGCTCAGCGCGGAGGCCGTCTTAACGCATGAGCCGAGTTTGACGCTCCTTGCGGAAGAGCCGCGCGCCCTGCGCCTGATGCTGCCCGTCTGCACCTATACCGCAGTGCGCGTCGACTTCGCGCGTGAGCAGATAGAAGTTGCCCACGGCGCAGATTCGGCGCTGCTGCTCCTCATGGCCGATGGCTCGCTGCAGCAGATCACGCCCGATCAGATGGCGCAGCACGACGAGGCGTTCAAAGCTGTGTACGCAGCAGCGCCAGACGAACCCGCGCAGCACCCCTTTTTCAGGGCGTTGGGGCTGAACCGCGCGAGCGAGATCGACCGCTTAAACGGCCTCTATCACAACTACGTTGCGCCCGATGGCGCGCTCGATCCGACAGTCGGCGTGTCGGTCGTGGACGGGCTGCCGCAGATGCGCGATTACATGTTCACCGCCATACGCCCGCTGACGGACGTTCAGGCTGTGTTGGTTGTGTCGGATGGGGTGTTCTGGCCGTCGAAGGCAGGCGCTAAGCTGTCGGAGGCGGAGCGCCTCGGCCTCATGGCGCAGATGATCTCAGAGCGCGGCCTTGTGGGCTACATTGACGCGCTGCGGGCCGAGGAAAGCTGCCTCGGCTTGTCTCATGACGACGCGACCGCGGTGATGCTGCGCCTCGCGGCGATGCCCTCGTGACGCCGTGACGATCTGCTCAAGTCAGAACTCAATGCCTGCCCGCGCGGGGATGCCCGCGTCGTAGGCGTGTTTGACCTTCGTCATGTGTGTGACGGTGTCGGCGTAGTCGATAAGCGCCTGCGGCGCGTTGCGCCCGGTGATGATGAGGTTCAGCTTTTCGGGCTTGTTCTCTTTGAGCCAGCCGATCACCTCCGTCGTGTCCAGCCAGCCAAAGTCCAGCAGGTAGGTGAACTCGTCCAGCACCACAAGGTCATACTGGCCGCTGGTGATGCGCTGCTTGGCGATCTCCCAGCCGTGCAGGGCGCGCGCCTGCGTCTCGTCGATGTCTTTGCTCGTCCACGTCCAGCCGTCGCCGGTCTTCTCGGCCTCTAGCCCAAGCTGCGCCAGCGCGCGGATTTCGCCCCACTGGCCGCCCTCGTGCTTTAAGAACTGGATCAGCGCGACCTTCTTCTTGCGCCCCAGCATGCGCAGGATGACGCCGAGGGCTGCGGTCGTCTTGCCCTTGCCGTCGCCGGTGTTGACGAGCACCAGCCCGCGCTTCGTGCGCTTGGGCCGACCCTCGCGGCGGCGCGCCTCAGCCTCGTTGTTTTGGTCGGGATGGGGTGTCGGGGCGTCATCGCTCATAGCTTCCCTCCGTGGTGGCATCCTCCAACTGTTCGAGCGCGGTCAGCAGTTGCGCGATGGTGTGACAAACTTGCTCATCCCCGTAGTGGTACAAGTGCCACGTCGGGCGATACTCGTCACCGCTGAGGGCAATCTGCGGTGTAACGCGCGCGTGGCCGTTCAGCCGTTCGACAGACGCCACCGCATACCCCGCGCGTTGCAGCGCCCGCCGCGTCCACGTGTGGGGGACACCCTGCCCATGCACCACGACAGTGCGCCTGTGCGCGCGCGCCACGCTGAACGCGCCCGTTGCGCGGTCGAACGTCACGCCTTCGCCGTGGAACGCCGCTTCAAACGCGCCGCTGAGGACGAGATCTTCCGGCGCGCCCACGCGCACCTGACCGCCCGCCATCAGCCACAACGTGTCGGCAGAGCGCAGCGCAAGGTCGAGGTCGTGCGTCGAGAGCAGGATCGCCCGCCCGGTCTCCGCTGCGAGGTGGCGCAGCAGGCGCATCATCTCCGCTCGGCGTGGCAGGTCGAGGTAGGCGGTCGGCTCGTCCAGCAGGATCAGCTCTGATTCCTGCGCCAGCGCCCGCGCGATCATCAGCTTCTGCCGCTGCCCATCGCTTAGCGCCATCACGGGGCGCTCGGCGATGTCGTGGGCGTCCACGGCGTCCACCGCCCAGCGGATGACGGCCTCATCATAGCGCGAGAGGCGTCCTGTCCAGTCGGTGTGGGGGTGTCGCCCGATGGCCACCAGCGCGTAGCCGTTGAGCAGCCCCAAATTGGGCCGATCGGTCAGCACCACGCTCAAACGGGCGGCCAACTGGCGCGGCTTCAGCGCGGCGATGTCTTGCCCGCAGAGGGTCACGCGGCCAGCCAGTGGCTTCTGCATCCCCGCAAGGGTGCGCATGAGCGTTGACTTGCCCGCGCCGTTTGGCCCCAGCAGGCAGACCATCTCACCGCCTCGCAGCGTCAAGTCGATGTCACGCGCGATGATAACTTTGGGCTGGCGCGGCGCAGCGTATCCAATCGTAAGCGCGTGCGTTTGCAGAACGGCCATGCTCACCCTCCGAAGGACTGCTGCAAGTTGCGTTGGCGCAGGATGATGACGATCACCACTGGCGCGCCGATCAGCGCGGTGACGGCGTTCAGCGGCAGGATCAAGTTTCGCCCCGGCACTTCGGCGATCAGCGCCGCGATCAAGGCGACGATCGCGCCCATCAAGATCGTGCCCGGCACGAGCACACGATGATCAGAGGTGTGGAACAGGCTGCGGCACAGGTGCGGCACGGCGATGCCGACGAAGCTGATCGGCCCGCAAAAGGCCGTCACCGTCCCAGCGAGCACCGCTGTCGCGCTCACGATGGCGACTCGCGTCAAGCTGACGTTCATCCCCAAGCTGCGGGCGTATCCCTCGCCCAGCAACAAGGCGTTGAGCGACTTGGTGAGCAGCAGCGCGATGCACAGCCCGATCAGCACACCGCCCGCCAGAATGGGCATCTGCTCCCATGTGACGCCGCCGAAGCTACCGAACGTCCAACTCAAGTAGGCTTGGATGCGCTCCGGGATGGCGAAGTACAGCAGCAGGCTCACCGCGGCTGAGACGAGATAGCCCATCATCAAGCCGAGGATGAGCAGCGTCAGGCTGTTTGGCAGGCGGCTGGCAATCAGGATCACGATCAGCATCGTCGCCCCAGCGCCCAGCGCCGCCGCGCTCGCCAGCATCAGATCGCCCGTCAGGCCGAAGCCCGCCAGCAGCGTGCCGCCGACCGTTCCTGCCGCTAGGACGACCAGCGCCACCCCCAAACTCGCGCCAGAGCTGACGCCCAACACGAACGGATCGGCCAGCGGGTTGCGGAAGAACGTCTGCATGAGCAGGCCGCCCACCCCCAACGCCGCGCCTGCTAGCACCGCGGTTGTCGCTTTGGGCAGGCGAAACTTAAGGATGATGTTCGTCCACGAGGCGCGTTCCGCCTCGCCGCCTAACAGCACGGTCACGATCTGATCGAGCGGGATGCTGACCGACCCAACTGCCAAGCTCAGCAGGAACGCCCCAGCCAGCCCTGCCAGCAGGACGAGCAGCAGCCAAGGGCGCAGCCCTAGATTGAGGCGCGGCAGCGCCGTATCTTCGGCGTAATCGGCTGGGCGTGGGATGGGTTTGGAGAGCGTTTGCGACATCGTTGCTCCACTTTTGAGGGGTGGCAGTCTATCGCGGCTGCCACCCCCGACGTGGCCTAGTTGCCAGCGGCTGGCTCGAGGCGCAGGTAGAAGTTGAACTGGTGATCAGGCAGCAACTCGGGGTAGAAGATCGCCACCAAGTCTTGCAGGATCAGGTGCGGGTTGGTGACGCCCAACTCAAAGTAGTTGTTGCCGCCGTTCTCGTTGACGTCAAGGCTGTTGTTCCAGACGTTACCCGTCTGCACCGCGGTGAAGTCAGCATAGCGGCTGTCGAGCGCCAGCAGATCGTCCAACGTGTTGACGCCGAACGCCCCGGTGATCCACACGTCGGCGTCCAGCGCGCCGTCGTAGACCGCCTCGAAGCTGAGCAGGGCGCTGTCTTGGGGCGCTTCTTCGCCCAGCGCGATCACTGCGCCTGCGTCGCGCAAGAGCGCGCCGACGTAGGTCTCTGCGCCGGGGATGCTCCACGCGCCGCTGAAGCTGGAGAAGGTGTTCCACAGCACGGTCACGCGCTCATCCTCAGGGACGCTCGCCGCCAATTCCTTTGCGGCTTCATAGGCGGCGACGATCTCGCTGTAGACTTCCTCCGCCCGCGCCTCGGCGTTGTAGAAGAGGGCGGTGTACTTGATCCACTCCGCGCGGGCCAGCGGGGTCGGTTCCCGCCATTCGGCGTTGAGCGCGGTGAAGATGCCCGCCTCGATCAGCACGGGATGGGCGTCCGTCGCCGGGTTGAAGCCATAGGTCATCACAATGTCTGGCTCGACGTCCAGCGCTAGCTCAACGTTGACCCCTGCGCCGCTGCCGATCTCTACGAGTTCACCCGCGTCGATCCGCTCGCGCACCTCTGGCGAGCTGACGAACAAGAAGCTGTCCAGCCCGACGAGCTTGTCCACTAATCCCAGATCGGTGAGGTGGGGCAGTTGGGTGGTGGACATGGCAATGATGTTCCCGGCGGGCACTTCGATGAACTGCGTGCCTTCAGGGAAGTCGGCGGCGTCAGGGGCAGGCGTGCCGCACTGCACTAGCACGTAGGTGAACGGCTCTGCGCCGTCAAACGCGTTGGTTACCTCAACAACTTTGTAGTGATTGAAATACGCCACGCTGAAGTTGACCGCGTCGGTGATCGTCACTTTCTCAGGGAAGTAGTCCACGGTCGGATCGTAGTCCGTCACGCACTCTTCGGTCAGGTTGGCCGTCAGAGTGGCGACAGCGTCTTGTGCGGCCACGGGCATCAAGGCCAGTGCCCCCGTCAACAGGAACAAAAACAAAGCAGTTACAACACGTTTCATGACACGTCTCCCTCGTTTGTTGATAAAAGTTGCAGCGCACAATGTGGTCGTGTCAGCGCGTGCGACAAAGCATGCGCGCTGGTTGCTGCCAAGCCATGCGGGCAACGAACGAGGGACTTATTCGATGGAGATGCATATGGATCAAAAAAGCCCACCGGGCGGCGGGCAAATGACGACATCTGCAAAGGCACGCTCGTTCCCCTTTTCTGCGAAGGTGTTTCCACGAGCTAAGACATAGGCAGGCATTCGGGCTTCTGGCGGATGGGCCAGTTACCGTTGCGCGACAGCGCCGGACTTGCACCGGTCTTCCCCTGTTGCGTGCCGAACATCCGGGTTCAGGCACACCTCTGTCTTAGGGTATTGACTTAGATGACCATGAGGTTAACATGAA
>CALDYP010000035.1 GCA_937944445.1 uncultured Anaerolineae bacterium | reverse complement strand
AAATAATTTCTGTCAAGACACTCCCAAGCTGCTCTCAGTGTCTTTAATCAGCGCACACGCAAGACCATATCCGTGATGAGACTGAGCGTTCGCAGGCCATGTACGCGGGCAGGTAGAGCCAATTTTTGCCTTATCATAGGCTGAGCGCCTATGTTGTACTAAGCCTTTGGGTGTATGATGGTCGTAAGTTAAAGAAAGGGGTTATTCTCATGCGCCACCTGCTGCTAGTCGTATGCTCATTTCTGGCCTTATGGCCTGTCTTGCCCGTCCACGCGTGCAGCGGTGGTGGTGAGCCGCCACCCCTAGCCCAGAGCGTGGCCGAAGCCGACTTGATCGTTGAAGGTCGAGTAGAGCAAGTAGATCGCTGGGGCAAGAATCTTATCTTTAAGGTGAGTCGTTACCTGAAGGGCCAAGGGCCACGCCTGCTGCTGGTGCGGCGCATCAGCAGCGCTCATCCGCGCGGCTACTACGACGCTGGGCTGGATTTGAGCTGCGATTACGACGGCGTGAGCCGCGTTGAGGAGGGTGATGCTTATACCCTGTTCCTGCGCGCCCATCCGGGAGGCGTGTTCAGCACGCAGCTAGGCCTGTACTATAGCGAATGGAACGACTTCAAACACGAAAGAGGGGCTGACAGCTGGCAGCCAATGGTCCAACTGAACGAAGGCGATGACGCTTGGATTCCGATCGAGTCGCCAGAGCATTTCGCCAGCCTCATCGAGTCGCTCATCGGCCCACCACCTCAGACTGCGCGCAGCGAATACGACTACTGGATGCCGCTGTTCGCGCCGCTCTTCGCCCGCACTCGCGATGGCGTTGTGTACCGCTTCTCGGTGCGTCCGGAGGGACAGCCCGACGAGCTGAGCGCGCCGCCGATGGATGAGAGCTATCAGCCCTTCAGCCTTCCCAACATGTTCGCGCCACTTCCCTCTTGTCGAGAGGTGGGCTGCGCGCTGCTTTCACCCGATGAGGTCTATGCCCTGTGGCGAGAAGAGGACGGCCTGCGCTTCGATTTGAGCTTCTTACCTTACTACCGCAACTTAGCAGGAATCGACATGCGGCCAGAGGTGGTTGCCAATTGGCGTATACTAGGCCAAGCTGGTCTATTCTCACCGAGCAGCGACTCCTTTGCAGTCTGGGATGGGGCGCGCCTGAGCGTGTGGGGCATTGGCACGATCAACAGCGACAACTACACTGGCTCGTACTATCCCACCATCCGAACCCTGCACGATCTGAGCCTGAGCGGGGATGATCCGTCGCGCTGGGCTGGCGCGGCGCGCTGGAGCAGTGATGGGAGCTATCTGGCTTACCAAGACGATCAGGGTATTTGGCTGCTAGACGTGTATGGAGCGGCGGGCACGCGCCTGATCGTGCCGAGCGAGTCGTTAGGAGATGGGCGATTGCTGGCCGTCTCGGCGCATGGCCGATATGTTGCTTATGGCACGCCCCGGGGGTGGACAACTTATGACCGCATCTCCGATGAGTCGTGGCCCAACGCGCTTATCAGCCCCAATGAGCGCCATCGCCTCATGTTGAACGAGGAACAGCTCAGCCGCCCGCTGCTGTGGACGGGCGGGGCGGAATACCTAGCTTATAGCGATGAAGATAGACGAGTGCGTACCCAGCGCGCTGATCTGCGCAGCGTCAACTACGACGATGATCGCGACAGCGTGGACATACGCGCCTTGCCGAACGCTTCGCTGGCCTATACACCTTACGGGCGCAGCACTGCCGTCCAGACGGGCGAACGCCAAGTGACCATTCAGCACAACTTCGCCTATCAGATGCGCGTCGACTGGACAGTGGAGCTGCCCTCAGACAGCGCGCCCATAGAAGCTCTGTGGTGGGGCGCGCCGCTGTTCGTGCCGATCGATCGCTACCGCTAGGTTTGCACGCGCAGATAGGCGGCTTGGCCGTGTGCCGGGCTCAGGCTGGCTTTGCCGCTGCCTACGACGACCTCACGCTCGCTCAGGGCGTCTATGAGGCGCGTGCCGTCGGCTAGGCCAGCCATCCAGCAGGGGATGAAGACGGTCTGATCTGTGCCGCGATTGCCGACAACGATGATCTTCTCGTCCGTCGATTCGCGCAGGAAGGCCAAAACTTCGACTTCGGCCAGCAGCAGCTGAAAGCCTCCCTGCTTGAGAGCAGCGGATTGGCGGCGCAAGGCGTTCAAGCGGCGGTGCATATCCAGCAAATCTGTGTCCCAGTCGGCCTCATTCTAGGGCATGCAGCGGCGATTGTCAGGGGATGAGGCCCCGCGCTACATCAGGCCGCGCGCCCGCAGCCAGTCCTTCAAGTCCTGTTCCATCCCCGGGTCGCTGACGAGGTCGTGCACGTCGATCTGGAAGACGGCCAACTCGTCATCCTCAAACAGGAAGCGCTCCAAGTTGCTGTACCACCAGCGGGCGCTGTCCTCGGTGTAGACCAGCCATGCCGTCTCGTCGACCTCGTAGCTGTCGGCGCGTTCGAGGGTGCGCACGATGTCCTCAAGCTCGGCCTCTGGCGGGTAAATCGTGTAAGTGATGAGCAGCAGATGTTTGTTCATAGTCGTTTGCGGGGTGAGTGAACCGCCTTCACCATACCACCGCCGCGGGCACTAGAACAGGCCGACGATGCGCCCCTGTGCGTCGATGTCGACGCGCTGCGCCGCCGGCGACTCGCCGAGGCCGGGCATTGTGCGGATGTCGCCGCACAGCGGGTAGATGAAGCCCGCCCCGGCCATCGCCCGCACCTCGCTGATCGGCAGGCGGAAGCCGTCGGGCGCGCCGACTCGTTTCGGGTCTGCGGTGAAGCTCAGGTGTGTCTTGGCCATGCAGATCGGCAGCGCGCCGAGGCCGTCAGCCTCAAACTGGCGGATCTGGCGCTCGGCCAACGGCGTGTAGTCCACACCGTCCGCGCGGTAGATCTCGGTGGCGATGCGCTCGATCTTGGCCTTGATCGGCTGCTCCAACTCGTACAAAAAGCGGAAGTCGTTGGGCGTCTCGCAAGCGCTGACGACCAGTTCGGCCAGCTCGGTTGCGCCTGCGCCGCCTTTGGCCCAATGTTCGGCCAGCGCCACGCCGTAGGCTCCGGCTTCCGCGGCGATGCGCTTCACCGCGGCGACCTCGTCGGCGGTGTCGGTGTGGAAGGCGTTGATCGCCACGACGGGCGTCACGCCGAACTTGCGCACGTTCTCGATGTGGCGGATCATGTTGGCCGCGCCCGCTTCGACATCGGCCACGTTCTCAGCCGCAAGCTGCGGGTCAAGCGGCTTGCCGGGCACGACGCGGTACTTGCCGGTGTGGGCTTTCAACGCGCGGATCGTCACAACGAGCACCGCCGCGTCCGGGCGCATCCCGCTGGCGCGGCACTTGATGTTGAAGAATTTCTCCGCGCCGATGTCTGCGCCGAAGCCGGATTCCGTCAGCACGTACTCCGAGGTGCGCGCGGCGATCAAGTCGGCGATCACCGACGAGTTGCCGTGGGCGATGTTGGCGAACGGCCCACAGTGGACGATGGCGGGGGTGTTCTCGAGCGTCTGCATCAGGTTGGGCATGATGGCATCGCGCAGCAGGACGGTGGCCGCGCCCGCCGCTTGCAGGTCGTCGGCGGTGACGGGCCGCTTGTCGCGCGTATAGGCCACCACCATCCGCCCGATGCGCTGGCGCAGGTCTTGCAGCGAGGTCGTCAGCGAGAGCACCGCCATGATCTCCGAGGCAACGGTGATGTCAAACCCCGTCTGCCGTGGGATGCCGTCCTCGCGCTTGCCCAGCCCGACGATCACGTTGCGCAGGGCGCGGTCGTTTACATCTACCACGCGCCGCCACGGGATGTTGTGGGGGTCGAGGTTGAGCGCGTTGCCGTGGAACAGGTGCGCATCGATCATCGCAGCGATCAAATTGTGCGCCGCGCCGATGGCGTGGATGTCGCCCGTCAGGTGCAGGTTGAAGTTCTCCATCGGGACGATCTGGCTGTAGCCGCCGCCTGCCGCCCCGCCCTTGATGCCAAAGGTTGGCCCCTGCGAGGGCTGCCGAATCGTCACGACGGCGCGCTTGCCGATGTGCTGCATGGCCTGCCCCAGCCCGACGAGCGTCGTCGATTTGCCCTCCCCCAGCGGGGTAGGTGTGATAGCCGTCACGTCAACGTACTTGGCCAGCGGTCGGCTTTGCAGCCGGTCGAGCGCCTCCAAGCGAATCTTGGCGATGTAGCGGCCATAGGGTTCAAGGTCGTCTTCAGGGTCAAGGCCGAGCTGCTCAGCAATCGTGCGGATGGGCAGCAGGCGGGCGCTTTGGGCAATCTCAAGGTCAGAGGGGATGGGGGCGCTCATCGCGCTGCACTCCGTCGGATGGGGTTGATCATGCGACAAGTGTAACGCCGATGCGGCCCCATCCGATAGCGCCGCGTCGCGTGTGGTATGAACAGGCACACCCATGTAGGGACAGCGCAAGCGCTGCTCGCATTGCCCCATCAACTACTCACACGAACGACTTGGGCGGCTCATCACGCCCGCGCAAAGTCACCGTGAAGGCGTCTACGAAGGCCATTACAGAGGGGAATCGATCATCTGGGTTTTTGGCCAATGCCTGCCAGAAGACGAAGGCCAATTCGGATGGAAGGTTCAAGTTGGGGCGAACTTGGTGGGGCGGCTTGGGCGTGTCGTTCAGGTGGGCGTTCATGAGGCCGAGGATCGCTGGGCTTTCGAAGGGGGCTAGCCCCGTCACCAGCTCATAGGCGAGGCAAGCCAGCGCGTATTGATCGCTGGCAGCGATGGCGCGATCGGCCAGCCAAATCTCAGGCGCGGTGTAGCGCGTCATGCTGAACGAGCTGGTCGCATCAAGACGGAAGATGTGCTTTTGTAAGCGCAGCAAGCCGACATCGGCGACGAAGGCTGTATGCCCTTCGAGGAAGATGCTGTGCGGCTCAAGCTGCCCGTGGACTTGCCCAGCGTTATGGGCAGCTTGCAGCGCTGCGCCCACTTCTCGCAGCAGGCGTGTCGTTTCCCCTAACGAGGGCAGCCGTGCCACCGACACCTGTGCTTCCGGTTGGGCGGCGTGCGTGCCGTAGAGGATCTCTGCGAGGCGCTGGCCGCCCACGTTGGCGTAGGCCATGTAGATGTACTTGCCGTCTACCCCGTGGTCGAGCACGGGAAGCAGATTCGGATGTTTGATCTGAGCGAGCAGTTCAATCTCTGCGACACACTGCGCAATCGAACGCTGCACTGAAGCATCCGTCAACTGGCCGCGAACGGACAGCACACGCAGCAGCACCACCCGCCCAGAGCCGGTGTGCATGGCGTGATAGAGCGCCGTGTCCGCGGTTCCATCGAGCATTTCAGTCGCTTGATAGGGGCCGTAGCGCTTTAGAAGGTTCGACGTGACTTTCATCTACAGGGATTTTCTCTATATACGATGTTAGTATAACAGATTTTACCAACACGATTAAATCTGCCTTCTTTAACACAATGTAATACTTGCTTGTTTAACAATAGAATCAAGCTCATTGATTCTAATTTAATTGTTCGAGGATCTCAAACACGCTTCATCAACGCTCATCAAAGACAGCAATGAATGATCGTGTTGGGGCCTTTCTGTCGCGCCGAGCGCTCAAGCACTCGGCTGAGGCGCGCCCCCTGAAGGGAGGATGAAGTCCCCTCTCCACGGGAGAGGGGATTTAGAGGTGAGGCCGTCGCGCCGGCTCGTGAGGGGCGCAGCCCGTCCCTCCCTCTTACTACCCATTTATCAAATCGCCCTTGTAAGCGTTAATGATACTTGGTATCAATGAAGATGACGTTTTGCAAAACGCTTACATGATTGAGGAGAGACCAGTGATGTTAAGACGAATTTTGATCAGCGTGTTGATGAGCGTCCTGCTCATCGGCGTTAGCGTGCGCGCCCACAGCCACGGCGAGATGCTCAAGGTCGTTGCCACCTACAGCATCATCGGCGACGTGGTGAGCGTCATCGGCGGCGAGAACATCTCCCTGACGGTGCTCGTGCCGGGCGAGGGCGACCCACACGTATACGAACCGACCCCACAGGACTTGATCGCGCTGGCCGAGGCAGACATCTTGTTCGAGAACGGCCTTGAGCTGGAGCCGTGGATCGACGCGCTCTATGCAGCGTCTGGCTCGCAGGCGGTGCGCGTGCCCGTCAGCGATGGGGTGGACGTGTTGGAGTTCATGGGCCAGCACGACCACGGACACGACCACAGCCACGACCACGGGCACGGCGGCTTCATGGAAGGCGATGCCATGATCGGCACGCGCCTGATCGTCAGCGACTTTGAGACGGGCAAGCTGCATGTGATCGACCTGCGCGATAACACGGTCATCGCCACGTTTGAGGTCGGTTCGCCCGCGCGCGTCTACGCCTCTGAAAACGGGCAGTATGCCTTTGCGATTCAGCAGCGCGGCAACATGACGAACGTCGTCTTCAGCGGCGTCTCGATGGTTCCGCATGATGACCACTTCCACGCTGAGTTTGGTCGTCCGTCAATGTTGGGGGTGGACATCCCCGGCAGCACGCCGATCCACTTTGTCAACCATCATGGCATGGTGGCCATCTTCAACGACGGCGACGGCACGGCCAGCGTCTTCGCCAATGATTTCTTGTTCGACGCCAACGCCCCGCTGGTGACGCTGGCGACCGCGCGGGCGCACCACGGCGTAGCCGTCCCGATGGAAGACGTTGTGTTGATCTCCAGCCCGAACATGGAGGACACGCGCTCCAGCCTGCCCATCGGCGTGGACGTCATGACCCTAGACGGTGAGATCGTTCAGAGCTTCCCGGAGTGCCCGGGCTTGCACGGCGAGGCCGCCTTTGACCACGACGCAGTGGCCTTCGGCTGCTCAGACGGGGTCTTGATCCTCGAACGCGACGGCGAGGCCTTCGTCAGCCGCAAGATCGCCAACCCAACCGCCAACCCTGACCTGCGCACGGGCACGCTCTACTACATGGAGGGCGCGCAGTTCCTGTTGGGCAACTATGGGCGCAACGCCCTCGTGCGCATCGACCCTGCCGCGGGCACGTCTGAGGTGATCCTCGACGCTGGCCAGCGCATTTGGAGCTTCCAATACCACGGTGAAGACCCGTCGAAAGCCGTCGCGCTGACGATGGACGGCAACTTGCACGTGATCGACATCGCCAGCGGCGAGATTGAAGGCACGGTGCAGGTGGTGGATCCCTTCCTCGCGCCGGCCAGCGGTCGGTCTGCGCCGCGCCCCGCCTTCGTCACCAATGGCCACATGGCCTACGTGAGCGAGCCGCTGCCCGGCGACATCCGCGCGGTTGACCTTGAGACGATGACCGTCACCGATATGCGCGTCTTCGTGGGCGGCAAGCCCTTCTCGATGGCCGTGTTCGGCATGACAGCGGTCAGCGAGGTGGAGCACGACCACGATCACAGCCACGACCACGACCATGACCATGACCACGCGCACGGCGAGTTCGACCCGCACACATGGCTGGCCCCGCGCAACGTGATGATCTTCGCGCAGAACATCCGCGACGCGCTGATGGCCGCTGACCCGGCCCACGCCGCCGAATACGAGGCCAACGCCGCCGCTTACATCGCCGAGCTGGAAGCGCTGGACGCCTACATCGCCGAGCAGGTGGCGCGCATCCCTGAGCAGAACCGCGTGCTGGTGGCGACCCATGAGCTGTTCGCCTACTTCGCCCGCGACTACGGCTTCACCCTGCTCGACACGCCGCTGGCCGCGGTGACGACCGCCGCCGAGCCAGCCGCCGGGCAGATCGCCACAGTGATCGAGGAAATCCGCGCGGCGGGCGTGCCGGCGATCTTCGTCGAGAACGTCGGCAACAGCGCGCTGATGGAGCGCATCGCCAGCGAGGCGAACGTGATCGTTGCGCCGCCGCTGTTCACGCACGGGCTGGGGCCTGTTGGCAGCGGGGCCGAGACATATCTAGAGATGATGCGCTACAATATCGACATCATCGTTGAGGCCTTGGCTGGTTAGTGAGCCGTTATGTGGTCATACAGCAGTCGCGTACATAAAGATCCCGTCCCGGGCGCGCCGGCGCTGGAGGTGCGCGATCTGTGTGTGGCCTACGCCGACACGCGCCGCTTGGTGCTCAAAAATGTGACCTTCACCGTGCCGATTGGCGCGCGCGCCGCGCTGATCGGCCACAACGGCTCAGGCAAATCGACCCTGTTGAAGGCCATCGCGGGCTTGCTGCCGATCAAATCCGGCAGCATTTTGATTTACGGCAACCCGCCGGGCGCGTGTCATCACCGCGTGGCCTACCTGCCGCAGCGCAGCGACATCGATTGGCGCTTCCCGATCACGCTGCGCAAGCTGGTGATGACGGGGCGCTACGTGCACATGGGCTGGCTGCGCCGCCCCTCGCGCCAAGACTGGCAGATCGTGGACGACGTGATCGACCAGCTCGGCCTCACTGACCTGAGCGAGCGGCAGATCGGGCAGCTTTCTGGTGGGCAGCAGCAGCGGGCGATGCTGGCGCGGGCGCTGGCCCAAGACGCCGACCTGCTGCTGCTGGATGAGCCGCTCAACGCGGTGGACGTCAAAACTCGCGACGTCATCGCACAGGTGCTGCACGACCTCAACCGCCGTGGCAAGACGATCGTCATGGCCACCCACGAGCTGAGCACGCTGGCCGACGAATTCGACCTGACGCTGAGCCTGAACCGTCAACGCCCGCTGACCGCCCACCCCATCGATGAACTAGAACGCATCAACTTATGAACGAACTGATTGATTGGCTGGCCGCGCCGTTTCGTTTTCAGTTCATGCAGACGGCGCTCATGGCGGCGGTGCTGGTGGGGCTGGCCTGCGCGAGCATCGGCGTGTACGTCGTGCTGCGGCGTATGGCCTTCATCGGCGACGCGCTGGCGCACACCATCCTGCCCGGCGTCGTCATCGCCTACTTGAACCAAGCCAACTTGCAAGTGGGGGCGCTGGCCGCCGGCCTTGCCACCGCGTTGGGCATCGGCTGGCTGTCGCGGCGGCAGGCCATCCGCGAGGACACGGCCATCGGCGTGGTGTTTACGGGCATGTTCGCGTTCGGCGTGCTGCTGATGAGCACGACGCGCTCGTTTCGAGACTTCACGCACATCCTCTTCGGCAACGTGTTGGGCGTGACGGTGAGCGACCTCCAGATGATCGCGGTCATCACGGGCGGGGTGCTGCTGACGCTGGCGCTCTTCCACAAAGAGCTTGAACTCACCTCGTTCGACCCCACCCACGCCGAGGTGATCGGGCTGCGCGCGGCGCGCCTGCGTTACCTGCTGCTGGTGCTGCTGGCCTTCACCGTGGTGAGCAGCATTCAACTGGTGGGCGTGGTGATGACGACGGCGCTGCTCATCACGCCCGCGGCGGCGGCCTCGATGCTAACGGTGCGCCTGTGGCGGATGATGGCCATCGCGGCGGTGATTGCGGTGTCGTCGGGCGTGATCGGTCTGTACGCCTCGTTTTACGCCAACGTCGCCTCCGGCGCGGCGATCGTGCTGGCCAGCACGGGCTTTTTTGCGCTGGCGTGGGCCTTCAACAGCGCCCGTCACCTCCTCAGCCCCGCCGAGCCGAGTTCCGACGACGAGAGCGAGCTTGAACTGGAGGTCTGACGCCGCCAGACGGCTGAACGCCCGCGCTGGCGTGGCGCGGCTTGCCCCTACTATTCCCGACGTGCTAACATGACGCCGCTCCACAGCTCGGGAACTGTCCACAAGATGACTCTGCCGCTGTCTCACCGTCGCTATCTGGCCGTCATGGTCGCGCTGCTCTGCGGCGCGTTCGCGCTGCGGCTCATCCACCTTGACACATGGCCGCCCGGCCAACACGCGGATGAGTCGTTCAAGGTGCTGCGGGCGCTGCACCTGCTGGAAGGGCGCTGGGCGGCGTTCTACCTCGGTGAAGGCTCTACCGAGCCGTTTCACCTCCTCCCGCGCGCGCTGTGGATGCTCGCCTTCCCCGCCGACACGTTTCACTCGCGCCTGCTGACGGCCTTCGTCGGCCTGCTGACCGTGGCAGCGACGGCGGCGCTGTGTCAGGCGGTGTTTCGCCCGCACGTTCACCGCCGCTGGGTCGCGCTGCTGGCGGTGGCGCTCATCGCCGCCATGCCCGCGGCGACCCTCATCGCGCGCCAGATGTACCGCGCCAACTATGTGCCGCTGTGCGCCGCGTTGAGCGTGGCGCTGCTGTGGCACGGGCTGGACAAGCGGCGCACGTGGGCGCTGGGGGCGGCGGGCTTCGCAGGCGGCTGGGCAGCGGCCTTCTATCTGGGCGGGTTCTTCTTCCTGCCCGCGCTGGGGGCGCTTGTCCTGCTGACGCTGCGGCGCTGGCCGCGGCGCGGCTTGGCGGCCTTTGCGCTGGGGCTGGGCGTCCCGCTTGGGCTGTGGGGCTTGGTCATGCTGGGCGCGCCGGACACGCTGCAAGTGCGCACCAGCCACGTGCCCACCTCAGGGGCCGGGGACAGCGCGCTGCTGCGCGCCTATCTAGACACCCTCGCGGCGTGGTTCATCCCACAGCACAGCGTCGGCACGCTGCTCTACAGCGTCGGGACGCGGCCGCTCTTCCCGCTGTGGAGCGCCCCGCTGCTGCTGATCGGCGCGCTGCGCTCGCTGGGGCGCGTGCGCACCCTGAGCCTGACGCTGACGGCGCTCAGCGTGGCATGGGCGGCGGCCATCACCCAAGAGCCGTGGCAGCCGCTGCGCCAGATCGGCCACTACCCCTTCACACTGGCGCTGATCGCGTTCGGCCTCGTCAGCGTTGTGGAGCGCCTGCCGCTGCGGCGGCAGCACGCGACGGCAGCGCTGGCCGCGGTGGCGATCTTCGCCGCCGTCCACTTCGCCACGACGTGGGAGGCCATCCGCTACAAGTTCACCGATGACCCCGTCTGGTTGGGCGACCCCAACCACTGGCAGAGCCTCAACTCAGCGTTTCACTACGGCCTGACCGAGGTCGTGACGTGGATCAAAGCGCAGCCCGATCAAGCCTTCTACCTGCCGCTCGACGCGGTCAACCACGCGAGCATGGCCGCGCTGCTGTTTGCGCAGGGCTATGAGGGGCGTTTGTGGGCGGGCGGGCCGCTGCCAGATGGCACGCTCGTGATGCCCGTTCCGGGCTTCTTCGACTTCCCGCCGATCGATCACCCTGTTCAGTACGCGCTGATTCAAGGGGCAGCCGTCTACGTCCTGCCGCCGCTGCGCTGGCCGCAGAGCGAGGCGCTCTATCAGCGGGCGCTCAACGAGGGCCAACCCATCGACCGCATCGCATCCCAACATGAAACCGTACGGCTCTTGGGCGTCACCGCCGCAGACTTCCCGCTGGCCGATCCGCCTACGGGCGACCCCATCGCCCGCTTTGGCGACGCGCTGGAGCTGCTGGCGGTGAATCTGCCCGCTGACGTGCAGCCCAGCCAGCGCTTCCCGGTGACGACTTATTGGCGGGTCGCCGCGCCGACGCAGACGGATTACTTCATGCGCCTTCAGCCCGTCAGCTACGCGCGCAGCGCCGAGGGCAGCCCTGAGACGGCTTGGCTGCTGCGTTTCGTTTACCCGTCGCCGCGCTGGCAGGTGGGCGAAGTCGTCCCTGTGACACAGTACGTCACGCTCTACGAGAGCGCGCCAGAGGGCGCGTATCAAGCGTTGATTGGGGTCTACAGCCTGCCGTACTACCGCTATGAGCCGGTGACGCAGGGCGAACGCCTGAGCGCGACGCTGGCGCTGGTCGGGCGGTCGCGCATCCCCTTGAGCGCCATGCCCACCCCGCAGCCCAACGCCGTGCCGCAGGGCGCGACGTTCGCCGATGGGCTGCTGCTGGAGAGCGCTTCGGTGGTAGAGCGCAACGATGAGATCGAGGTGCGCTTGACATGGCGCGTGCTGGCTGAACAAGCCACCGCTTACACCGTGTTCGTGCACGGCCTGCAAGACGGCCAACTGGTGGCACAGCGCGACTTTCAGCCGTTCGACGGACGCCTGCCGATCCACCAGTGGCGCGCTGGCGAGCAGGTTACGCTGCAGGTGACGTTCAGCCGCGCCGAGTTCGCCAGCGAGGGCGCGGTTCAGTTCAACGTCGGGCTGTATGACCCGCTGACGCTCGCCCGCGCTGACGTGACCTCAGACGGCGCGGCCATCCCTGACCGCGTGTGGACGCTGACTGACTAGCCCGCTTGGACGCTGTGCTTGGCTTGTTCGTTCTGAAGCCACGCGAACGCTGCCGCCTCGTCCTTGAACAGACGGTAGTCGAAGCGATCTTCAAACTGGCGGTGCAAAATCGTGGTGAAAACGCTCATCAGGTTGACCATCAGGTTGTTTTTCAGCAGGATGGCCGCGTGCAGCGTTTGATCGGGCTGAAGAGACGACACGATGTCCAGCGCGGTCTGCCGCAAGCGCGGGCTGAGCGAGTTCAAGTTCTGAAAGTGAAAGACGATATAAGCGTGACGGGGATCAGTCATTTGGGCGATCAGATCACGCAGCAATTGCTTAGACTCTTCAACTGCGGTCGGGGCAAGGATACCCGTCGGCGCAAACCCCGCGATGCCCGTGTCGCTGTACCAGAAGGTGCGCGTGCCATACAAGTGGACTTGTTCTTGTACCGCTTGCGGAACTGTAGACATCATGTCGCCTCTGTATATAAATACAATGATGGACATGATTCTATTAAACAAACCACCTTAAACGAAAGGTGGTTTGTTTTAAGATCGTGTCAAGATTATCTTGACGAATAATATTACAATTGTTGTGCCTTAGACCGATTGAGAAATCTCACTCTGTACAGACCGCAGCCAAGCCAGCGCGCTGGCCTCATCACGGAAGGTGCGATAGTTCAGCTCCATCTTGATGATGCGGCGCAGCCCAGCGAGGAAGAGGCTGAGCAGGTTTTGCATGAGCGAGTCGCGCAGGACAATGGCAGCGGTCACGTGCACCGTCGAGGACAGTTCCGCATAAAACTCGGTGACGGTCTTGCGCACGGCCGGGGTGAGGCTGCGCAAGTTCTCGGCATGGGTGATCACAAAGAGGTTGCCGGGGTATGGAGACTCATGAATCAAGTCGAAAGTAGCCTGCGCCGCTTCATCGATCTCATGGGCAGAGCCGCCAGCGATGATTAGCACACCGATCGTGTTGTCCTCAATCCAGTAGCGCTGCGTCCCGTGGGGGTAAGTGATTGCTTGGGGGAGCTGCTTCATTTCAGCCATGTTTGACCTCGTCTACTTTCTTAATCTTTAGTCATCTTTATCCTACCTCAATTTACACCTCAAAAGAGTAAAGGTTTTGTTCTTTTTTTTAAACGAAACAATCATTTTATTATAAATTCGCTGTGACATACACAAGAATGTGCGCGCAGCGAGCGTCAACGCCCGTCTGAGCGTCACGCCGCAACCCTCAGCAGGTAGGGTTTGTAATCCAGACGGTGCACTGCGCTCTGACGTTTGGGATTTTTATGGGTTATCACGGGTCACAACGAGCGGTAAGCGAAGTCCAATGCAAGTCTAACACGGGTTACGTTGACGTTGATTCTCGTTCCGTCTTATACTAATAGGCGAAGAAAGACCGCTCTAACGAAAAGGATGTCACGATGGCGAAAACGCTAGCCCCTGATCTATTGGACATTTTGCGATGCCCGGAAGCTGTGCACTTCAAAGACAAGGGCGATGACCCCGGGCGCTTGGAATTGGTCAATGATCACTGGTTGGTGTGCGCTGACAGCGGTAACAAGTATCCGATTGTGGATGGCATCCCGGTGATGTTGATCGAGGAAGGGCGCAAATGGCGCGATACGCCGATTGACCAACTGCCTATCCCGCCTACGCGCAGCGACTCGGCATAACAACTAATAGCCCGTTTGTGGTGTTTTAGTTATCAAGATGAAACATCACAACCAGACGCTGTGTAGGGAGAATTAGTGATGAGGACAACAGAATCCCGTGCCATGACGCTCACTGATGTGCCGATGCTGCGGCGCTATCAGGGACGCGGCGTGATCTTGGACGCTGAGTTCCACATGACTCATGACCCAGCAGCCGGGCCAACGTCCTACCTGTCGAGCTTGCTGTTCAACCGCGGCATCTACAGCTATCTGGCGCGCACCGATGGCGACGAGGTCATCGGCCAGTTCCGCTTCAAAGGCGACGATGTCAACGCGCACCTGCTGTACGCCGGGCCAGACTACGAAGAGGTGAACGAAGGCGCATGGCTGGCGCTGATGGACGTGTTGGCGCGCGAGGCAGGCAAATTGGGGGCGCACGCCCTCACCGCCGCCATCGACGTAGACAGCCCACTCTTTGAAATCATGCGGCGCACGCGCTTTGCCTGCTACATGCGCCAGCGCGTGTGGCAGCATGCGCCCATGCAGGCCCATCCTACCCTGCCGCTGACCGAAGAAACCAGCAGCGACCAGATCGGCATCATGGCGCTGATGTGCCACACCATCCCCACGTTGCAGCAGTCCGTGGCCATCCCCACCAACGAAGGGCAGGGCTTGGTGTATCGGGTGCAGCAGCAGGTGGAGGCGTACATCGCGGTGACGGAGGGGCGGCACGGGGTGTATCTGCTGCCGTTCATCCACCTCGACGTGGTGCCACAAGCGCGCGACATCCTGCAAAGCGCGCTGGCGATGATCCCAGCGGCGGCGCGCGTGCCCGTCTACATCGGCGTGCGCAGCTATCAATCGTGGCTCGATCGCGTGTTAGAAGAAATGGGCTTTAGGCCCGTGGCGGAACAAGCTGTCATGGTGCGCCAGATTGCGGCGGGGGTGCGTCATGTCGCGTTCACACGGGGCAAACTCAACAGCAAACTGGAACCCGCCCACCGGGTCACGCCGCCGTACTGGTCATCGGCGCGGCCCCATGACGAGGATTGACCTATAAACTCTATGGAAAAACGCATAACGGATGATATCCATGTCCTCAAGCGTGTGCTGCCCATGCACATCACCTACGCCATTGAGGAGTTGGGCCATGAGAACGACCTGCTGGAAGTGGTCATGGATATGGGACGGCTGCCCACAGCGCGCTATGTGGACGGCGAGATTGAACTGTCGGATAAAGAGGTCACGCGCGAAGATCTAGACGCGATGGTGGCGCGCATCGGCACGTTTGACGCCGACAACCGCGCCGGCATGGAGCGCACGCTGCACCGCATCAGCGCCATCCGCAACCGCCGCGGCGAGGTCGTCGGCTTAACGGTGCGCATCGGTCGCGCGGTCTACGGCACGATTGACATCATCGAGGAGTTGATCAAGAGCGGCAAGAACATCCTGATGTTGGGCGCGCCCGGCGTCGGCAAGACGACGATGCTGCGCGAGGCCGCGCGCGTGCTGGCGGAAGAAAAGCGCGTCGTCATCGTCGACACGTCGAACGAGATCGGCGGTGATGGCGACGTGCCGCACCCCGCCGTCGGCAAGGCGCGCCGAATGCAGGTCAGCCGCCCCGACTTGCAGCATGAGGTGATGATCGAAGCCGTTGAGAACCACAACCCACAGGTGATCGTGATCGACGAGATCGGGCGCGAGCTGGAGGCGCAGGCCGCCCGCACCATCGCCGAGCGCGGCGTGCAGCTCATCGGCACGGCACACGGCAACACGCTGGAAAACCTGATGCTCAACCCGACCCTGAGCGACCTCGTGGGCGGCATTGAGAGCGTTACCCTTTCAGATGAGGAAGCGCGGCGGCGCGGCACGCAGAAGGTCGTCCTCGAGCGGCGCAGCCCGCCCACCTTCAACGTGCTGATCGAGCTGAAGAGCCGCGATGTGATGGTGATTCATGAAGACGTCTCGGTGGACGTTGACCTGCTGCTGCGCAACCGCAACGTGCCGGTCGAGATCCGCAGCCGCGACGCCGACGGGCGCATCCACCGCGAGCGCGGCCTGATGGAGGCCAGCGACAGCCGCCTCACCCGCAGCGAACAAGGCGACCCCCGCGCCGCAGCCCGCAGCGACCGTTCCGAACGGTCAGAACGCCGTGAGCGCGCCGACCGCGACGAGCGCCGCGCCAACGGCCACGCCGCTGCGCTCGAGGGGGCAGGTGTCCGCCCGCAGGCGCAGTTCGTCAAAGGCGACCCGACATTGCCCGAGGACAAGAGCGACATGGCCGCCAGCCCCCACATCCGCGAGCAGCTTCAGCCGCTGGTGGTATACGCTTACGGCGTGGCCAAGAATCGCCTAATACAAGCGGCGAAGCGGCTCAACGTCCCGCTAGACGTGACCGAGGACTTCAGCCAAGCCAACGCGGTTGTCACGATTAAAGCGCACTATCGCAACCGCCCGAAACAAGTGGTGGACGCCGAGCGCTACGGCATGCCGATCTACGTGCTGCGCGCCAGCACCGTAAGCCAAATCGAGAACTTCCTGATCGACGTGTTCAAGCTTCAGGAGCAAGCACACGACCCTTTTGGGATAGCGGTGCTTGAGGTGCGGGAGGCCATCGCTCGGCTGCACGCGGGCGAAGAGATGGTGATCCTCAGCCCTCAAGTACCGCACATCCGCAAGCAGCAGCACCGGCTCGCGCGTGAAGCCGCCCTCATCAGCAAGAGCTACGGCCAAGAGCCGAACCGCCACGTGCGCCTCTACCGCGACGAAGAAGCCCCCAGCGATTGGGCGGTGTAGCAGCGGCTGTTGGCGCGCCAACCCCGTCAGGACAGGGCCTGCCCTGTCCTTTTGTTTCATATATACGGGGTTGGGGGATGAGGCCCATCACGCTGCGACAGGCCGCCCCCTACTGACCTAGCAGCGACTGCACATCCGGCCCGACGACGATCACGACGCCCGTCGTTGCGAGGCCGTCCGTGCCTTGAACGATGCGATCCGGCGTGAGGCCCATCAAATCAGCGAGGTATTCCGCCGTCCAGCGCGCCGGGCCGTAGGTCTTGATCAGGGTGGGCTGGCTAGCGTGCGCTGGGGCGTTGCCTACCCCGTCCACGCGCACCCCACGCCCGATGAGCCATTCCTGCACGCGCCCGGCAAGGCCGGCGATGTCCGTCCCGTTGAAGACGCGAATCGGCTGATTTTCCGCTTGGGCGCGCGCGAACAAGTCGCCCTGTGTGACCTCTGGGCGCGGGTAGAGCACGCTCTGGATGAGCGCGGCAATCGCCCCCGTGTTCGGGATGAGCACATCGCTGCCGTCGGGCGCGTTGCCAAACGCGGCAATGTAGTTTTGGTCGATCACTTTAAACTGGATGTTCTCGCTGGGGATTTCGCCCATCAAGAAGCCTAGCCGAATCAGCTCGTCTAGCGCCATATTGGTGTCGTAGCTGTCAGCCAGCTCGTTCCACAGGCGAGGGATCTGGGTGAGGAAGTTGGCTACGCCGCCCGCGCTGAGCACTTGGGCGCGCAGGGCGTCGAGTACCTCTTGTTGGCGGCGCGCGCGGTCGAAGTCGCCGCCTTGGGTCTTGCGCGTGCGGGCGTATTGCAGCAGGCGCACCGGGTCGAGCATCTGGCAGCCGGGTTGGAAGGTGACGCGGATCGTGCCGTAGCCGGCGTCAGGGTACGTGGGGTCGTCGATCGGCTCGCGCACGCAGATTTCAACCCCGTTGGGCGCAACAGCCTCCACCACGCTCTCGAACACGGTGAAGTTGATGCGGACGTACTTATCGACCTTGACGCCGAAGTTAGCGGCAATCGTGTCCATCAGCAGGCGCGGGCCGCCCCCGCCGGGGTAGTTCACGTTGTCACCGATGAAGTTGGCCGTGTTGATCCGCTCTTGGGAGAAGTTGGGGATGCTCACCCACAGGTCACGTGGGAAGCTGACGAGGCCTGCCGTGCGCCGCACGGGGTCGATGTTGAGCAGGATGATCGTGTCGGTGCGATAGGCGCGATCGGTGTCGAAGCCGCGCCGTTCGTCGATTCCGAGCAGCATGATCCGAATTTGGCGCGGGTCGTCCCACCGATACTGCGCCAGCGGGTCGAGCGTGGCGCTAGGTTCGGCTGGGGTATCAGAGATTGTTGGGGGCGCGTCGGGGGTGTTCACCGCCAGCGCGTCCACGGCTGGCGTGGGCGACGGCAGCACGCTGATCGGGGTGATCGTGGCCGTGACGTTGAGGGCGGCCAGCGCGGGCGTCGCCGTGCTGAACTCGGACGGGTTGAGCAGCACCTGCACGATCTGCGCGGGGGAATCCACCTGCAAGCCGCGATCCCACGCTTGGATCACCTGCGCGCGCACGCCGCCGTAGAACACGAACGAACAGACGCCCGTGAAAACAATCAAGCCGAGAAAACTGAACAGGCCGAGAAACCAGCCGGGAATGCGCATTGCTAACCCCTTTCGTTGCCGCGGCGGCATTATAGCACAGTCCACCTGCCGCGTTGACCCACGACAAGGCTACGCTGTGGGGCAAGGCGTGCCGTGTCTCTACACATCCCCTTGCAGGGAGTGTCTAAATTCGAACAGAGGACTCATCCAGTCCCCTTCACAGGGCGCGCCCTAGCCGAGTGCTTCAGCGCTCGGCGCGACGGTGAAGGCCGATGACTGTTTATCTTTAAGACACTCCCCCTTGTGAATGCAGAGTGAATGCAGACCCCACGGTCCCCCCTTTGCGATATAATAGAAATTGATTGTGTTGATCGATGCGTGTTGATGGCCACAGACACCCACGCCAAGAAGGGGCAAATCCCCCAACCGCCTTCCAGCCTGCTGCCGCGCCTGCGCGAGGCGCTGCTGGCGCGCCTGTGGTATCTGCACGCGCCAACGCAGCTTACGATCACCCTGCCGCCGCCTCTGGCGCTGCAAGCCTTACAGACCGCCGCGCGCCCTAGCACCGAGCGCCTGCACCTGCGCAACGTGTTCGCTGGCGGGCGGCGCTACTACCTGCAAACGCAGTCGGCGGGCTTCTTGATGACCACCAACGCTAAAGAGTCGTGGCGTTACGCGCATCGCACCTCCACCGTCACGATCATGTCCGGGGTGTTCAAAAGCGACCGCGACCTGACGCAGATCACCCTGCGCTCGCGGATGAAGCTCACTTACCTGCTGGACGTGCTGTGGCTGCCGACGTTTGTCGCATCGCTGCTGGTGATGACGCCGTGGCCGCCTGTGATCGTCGTCGCCTTGATCGTCACGCTCTACGGCTTGTCGTGGTTGGGGCATCGCTATCACGCGACGCTGGAGGCCTATGAGATGCTCTATTTTGTGGAGAAGACGTTTGAGGACTTCCTGCCGCCGCTGGCCCCACAGATCGAGCAGACCGGCGCGCACGTCGTCTACGACCTCCAGCGCGACTTTGCTAGCGCGTGGGAGACGTTTTATCAACAGGTTGTCCAGCCGACTACGGATGAACGAGGAGACCCGCCCGATGTATGACCGTCCCACGCTGAGTGAGCTGCTGGCCGCTGTGCGCCACCATCTCGAAACCGCCGTCATCCCAGCGGCTAAGACGCTCAACCACAAGCTCTACTTTCAAACGCTCGTGGCGGCTAACGTGCTGAAGATCGCCGAGCGCGAGCTGACCCTTAACGAGCTGCACCTGCACGCGGAATGGGCGCGGCTCAACCTGCTGCTGGGGGAACAGCCGCTGCCAACGGAGCCATCTGAGCGCCGCGCCGCCCTTGCCGAGCGCAACCGCGCCCTGTGCGCCGAGATTCGCGCTGGCCGCCACGACGACAGCGCCCCGCTCTTCCGCCATCTCAAGGCCTGCGCCACCGAACAACTTGAGGTGGCCAACCCCAAGTGGCTGGAGGCCAGCGCGCGCTGATGCGGCTTGCGGGCAGGGTGCGCCCTGCCTCTCCGGCGCTTAGGCTTTGCCCATCTCGTCAAACGAGAAGGCCCAACTGAGGAAGTAGCTCTCGCCCAGCATGAGGGCTTGCAGCCGCTGATCAGGGACGGGTGGGCGAGCAGGCGGGGCGTCTTGCATGAGCTTGGTCTCAAGGCCGTGGGCTTCCAGCGCGCGCGCCAACCGCTCCGCCAGCGGCAGCGGCATCTGCCCCAACAAGCCGCCGCCAGACGCGAGCAGCGTCAGCAGTGGCGCGCTCGTGTTGAGATAGTCGGGGAAGTGCCGCCAGCCGCGGAAAGTCAGGGCGTGTTCCTGCGCAATGTCGAGCGCCAGCAGGGCGGGGTCGGGCGGGCTGCCGCGGAAGAACAGCGCCGCGGCAGGGCTGCTGTAGGCGTAGAGCAGCGGGTGATCGTCCGTCAGCGTCACGTCGTCGGTGGTTGTGCCGAGGTTGGCGATGCGGTGCTCCAGCGCGCCCAACACGCGCACGATGTACGTCCGCACAGGGCGCAGGCCTTCAGCGGCCTCGTCGAACTGTGCCACCTGTACGATGAGCTGCAACTCAGTGGGCATGCCGCCGACCTGCGCCAGCAGCAGCGCTGCCTGCCGCCCCTGCGGCGCAAGGTCAGCCAAAAATTGATCTCGTTTGGGCATGGTTGATTCTGTCCGCGTGCCTCTGCTATACTGAGCGCCGCGTGAGCCGCTGCGCCACGCTACACAGTGTAACATGAATGGAGGCACACGTTGATGCCAAGCCTGAAATCCCCCTTACTCATTGCGCTGGCGCTGCTGCTGAGCATTGCCTTCGCACCGCTGACCCACGCCCAACAGAACCTGCTGTTCAACCCGGGTTTTGAACAGTTTGGCGAGTTCGGTCGCTACGCGGCCTCGCTCGGCGACCCAGACTTCAACTTCGCGGAGGGTTGGGCTGGTTGGCGCTCGCTGACGCCGCGCACGGAGTCATGGCAGAACATCAACCCGCTAGCCTATCCCCACAGCGGCGGCTTCAAACTGAGCGGCGGCTACTCGCAGGAGATCGGGCGCTCGGGTGGGACGTTTACCGCGGCGGCTTATCAAGTTGTGAACGACATCCCCAACGGCACGACGCTGCGCGCCAGCGTCCGTGTCTATATGGAGAACGGCCCGGGCACGGGGGCGCGCGCGCGCATTGGCATCGGCAGCAATGTAGGCGGCAACGCCACCGCCCCGCAGATCGTGTGGTCGCCGTTCAACACCAGCGTGAACTCATGGCAAGAGCTGACGGTTGAAGCAACCGTCCCAGCCGGCAGCGTGACGGTCTTCATCTTCGCCACGCAAGACACGCCTAACGGCCCCAGCGGCCCGAACAGCATCTACATGGACAACGCCTCGCTGGTTGTAACCGGCGCCGGCGACCCCAACGTCCCCAGCGGCGACGGCGGCGCAGTGAACGTCCCCCCCGTGGCCACCAGCACGCCCGTCCCGCAGTTTGCGGCCTTTGTGGCGCGGCAAGGGACGATTGAAAACGGCAAGATCGTTCATACCGTGGTAGCAGGCGATACACTGGCGGCCATCGCAGTGGCCTATGGCGTCTCGCTCGACCAGCTGCGCCAGTTGAACAACATTCCGGGCAGCATCCTGTTCGTCGGCCAGAAGATCATCATCGGCGACGCCCCGCCGCCCACCCCCACCGCCACCAACACCCGCCCCGCGCCGACTGCGACGGTCGGCGCGCTGCCCGCCTTCCCAACACAGGCTGGCGCGCTGCCCACCCGCGCCGGGTCAGGGATCGTCACGAATCCAACGGTGGTGGCGGCGCTGAACTCGCCTACGCCCATGCCAACGCAGCCCCCACCGACGAGTACCCCTATGCCCACCAGCACGCCGACGGCGACGACCCCGCCGCCCACGCCGACCTTCGTCAACACGCCGCTGAACCCCAACGACGCGCCCAGCGCCCCCGTGGTGCAGGGGCAGACCGCCGACCCGTTGGCCACGACAGCCAGCATCTGCGTGTTGATGTTCAACGACGAGAACCAGAACCGCGTTCAGAATGTGGGCGAGGGGCTGCTGGCGGACGGCGTGATCACGCTGCGGCGCGACGGCGTGGACATTAGCGCCTACCGCACCAACGGGGTGAGCGAGCCGTTCTGCTTCACCGACCTTGAGACCGGCAGCTATGCCGTCGTCGGCACGCCGCCGCCCGGCTTTGGCCTGACGACGCCCGTTTCGTTGGTGGTCAGCGTGCAGGCAGGCACGTCCTTCCGCTTGCAGTTCGGCGCAGCCGAAGGCTTGACGACCGCCGCCATCCCCACCCCTGACACCGCCGGCGACGCCGCCCCCGCCCTCAATGAAGCCACCACCGGCGGCACAGCGAATCTGGAGAGCGTGGCGGGCGTGCTGGTGATGGTCGGCGCGGCCTTTGTGGTGGTTGGCGGCACGTTGGTCTTCCTTGCTGCGCGGCGTTTAGGCTAAGAGGTCAGCCGATGCGAGTGGTAGGGCTGAGTCTGCTCATCATTGGGTTGGGCCTGAACACGCTTGGGGCGCAGGCCCAAGACAGCGCTCAGATCTGCGTGCGGCTGTACGAAGATCGCGGGGAGCGCGGCGTGCTGGACGCCGGCGACCCGTTCATCACGCGCGATGTGGGCGTGAACCTCGCCAACGCCGAGGGGATCATCATTGAGACAGCGCTGATCGACGACGCGCCGACCGGCAGCAGCGGGCGCGTGTGCTTTGCGCGGCTGCCCGCCGGGCAGTACACCGTCAGCGTGGTGAGCGCCGCGTATGAGCCGACCACAGACAGCGTGTTCGTGACGAGCGTCGGCGGCAGCGCCGTGCCGGTGGTGTTCGACGTCGGCATGGAGCGGCTCATGGTGGAACTGCCGCCGCCGACCCCGGCCCTCGGCACGCTGACGCCCGCCGAGCTGCGCTTTGCAGTAGAGCGCGTGTTCGTGGCGGGCATCGGGTCAGCGGTGGTGGTGGCGGTCATGCTCACGTTGGGGATCATCCTCTACGTGCTGTTCCTGCGCCCCAAGCCGCAGCCCGTCCCGCCGCGCAACCCCTATGCGCCGCCGCGCCCGCCGCTGCGCCCCGACACAGGAACCATGCCGCCAGTCACACCCGCTCCTATGCGTCCGATCACCGGCTCCATGCCGCCCGTTCCGCCGCGCCCAGACACAGGCCAGACGCCGCCCGTCTCACCCTCGTCGGACGACGGCCCTGAACGCCCCTGAGCCGCGCTCGCGCCGCCAGCCGAGGCCCCCTTCATGCGGCGCATCATCGTAGGGACAGGACCCGCCCTGTCCGTTTTTCTGTTCCCACGGGCATGGCAAGCCCTCTTCTCTTGGTGGAGAAGGGGTTAGGGGATGAGGCTTCACCCGCGCACGGGCAGGTTGCTGATGGGGAAGCTCGTGCTGATGAACGAGGCGTTCACCCATCCGGTGCGGCCATCCGCCAACTGCACGAGCAGCCAATTGCCCGCGGCGTTACGCCCGCTGAGGTTGACGCCTGTCCCCCGCGTCAGCCGCGCAATGCTGCGGAAGTGCACCCCCGGCCCCAACCGCACGTTGAGGGCGCTCGCGGTCACGATGCCTGCCGTGCCGCCGCTGGGCACTGGTTCGACAAAGCCGGGCGTGACCCCCGTCGGGCTGGTGACAGGCAGGTTGACGATGGCGATGTTGGGCAGCAGGTAGCGCGCGCTCATCCAGCCGTTGACGCCGCTGCTCGTCACGACCTGCACCCAGCGCGCGTCGCCGTTGCGCCCAACCAGCGTCACAACGTCGCCGCGCCGCAAGCGGTCGATGATGCTGAAGTTGGCGGCGGGGCCGCTGCGGACGTTCTGCGCGCCGGTGTTGACCGTCGCCAAGCCGGTGAGGGTGGGCGGCGGCACAACTTGGCTGGGGATGCCAATCGGCAGTGCGTTGATGTTGACAAACACCAGCAAGAACGAGGCGTTGACCCAGCCGCTGACGCCGGTGTTGAGCACGCCCTGCACCCAGCGCCCAGCGGCATCCCGCGCGACGAGGCGCATCGGCGTGCCAGCGGGCAGCACGGCGATGCGAGCGCTGGTTGGGTCTGGGGCCACGCGCATGTTCAAGAAGGGGGTGTTGACGACGGCGTCCGCGGGCTGGGGCACTTGCGCCGTGCTGGGCAGCGCAAGGCCGATCAACATCATACCCAGCGTCAAAAGAGTCAATACACGTTTCATGACGGCCTGCCTACAGTCTCACTAATCTCTCAAGAGGATCGCTTCATCTATTCCTCACTATAACGTGAGACGACGCCCAGATGTTCCACGATTGCCCGATGCCCGCTCAACCACTGCCTGACGCTGCGCTGTTGGTGGCCGAGCGCGTCAGCACCTCCCGCACGAAAGGTGTGTTCAAGAACGCTGACCGCAGCTCGGAACGGGGCGCTAAATCTCGCGCGAGATCGTACAAGCCTTGCGCCGCCTGCTGATACGCTTCATCCTCGTGGTCACGGTCAACCTGTGCCAGCCACAGATACCCCTGCACCACGTCGCGCCCGCCGTGCTGCTGCTCATAGTAGAGCGCCTCGCGCAGCAGCGCCAACCCAGACGGAACGCCGAGGCGCGCCTGCGCGTAGCCGAGGCGGATCTGCGCGCGGGCATACATCAGCGCGTTGTGCCTGTCTGTGCGTTTGGTCAGATCAGCGGCGATCTCAGCGGCACGGCCAAACGACTCGTTCATCAGCAGCACGTCGAGCCAGAAGATCGTCACAAGCTGCTGGCGAAAGTGGCCGAGCACCGTCGTAGCTATCCGTTCGATCTGCGCGGCGGCACGGGCGGGGTCGCCGAGGCGGGCCAAGAGCACGGCTTGAAACGCCACCAAGAAGGGGTCTTCGTCCCTGAGGCGGTCTTGTAATTGGGCGGCGGCCTCAAACGCCTGCTGCGCGCGATCGTACAGGTGCAGGTCGAGGTAGATGCGCCCGATGCTGCGCAAGTCCAGCCGCTGTTCGCCGATGAGGCCTAGCTGCTTGTCGATCTCCAACATCTCTTCAAAACAGCGCAGCGCTTGCCCAAATTTGCCGAGGTCGATGTAGATTACCCCCAAGATCGGCAGCACCGAGGCCAACAGGCTGGTCTGCATCAGGTTGCGCGCGCTGGTCAAGGCCTGCTGGGCGTAGTGTAAGGCGATTTTAAGCTGACCGGTCTGCATCTCGAGGTTGGCCATCTCGATGAGGACAGCGTGCCAATGGGTGTGGTCGGTAGGGTCAACGGTGTGGTGGGCGGCGGTGATCGCCTCACGCGCGAGCGCATACTCACCGAGGGCGGTGTGTGCAATCGCTAATTGTCGCAGCGCCGCCACGCGCTGGGGCTTCAGCGCGTCGCTGGGCATCTCATCGAACAGCCGCAGCGCGGACTGCGCGCTGGCCACCGCTTCGCTGTAGCGGCGCAGCGCCGCCAGCGCCTGCGCTTGCAGCGTCCACAACTGCGCCGTTGGGCCAATGGCTTGCTCGCGGGGCAGGCTGCGCCCCAGCGCCAGCCCCTGCTCAACGGTCTTGAGCGCCTCGCTGTAGCGGTTGAGATGGAGGTGATTTTGCGCCGCCTCCAGATAGGTGAAGAGCGCCGCTTCGGTCTCACCAGCCGCGCGGAAATGCCCCGCCAGCAAGTTGAAAAATTCTGGCTGCCCTGCCACACGCCCGATCATCCACATGCTGATCTGACGGTGGAGCTGCTCGCGACGGAAGCGCGGAACCATCTCATAGGCCACATCACAGTAGAGCGAATGGCGAAAGCTGTACTGCGGGTCGCCCTCAAAGGCCGTTTCAGGGTCGCGCACGATGATGCCGCGAGCTTGCAGCAGCTCAAGCGCTTCGCTCTGGTCGCCATTGGCCAGCTCATCGAGGATGCTCTTCCAGAACGTTTGGCCGACGACGGCGGCAAGCTGGACGACTTGGCGCGCGTTTGGCTCGATGTCGTCCAAGCGCGACTGGATGACCTCCACCAACCCGGTCGGCAGTTGATTGTACGCGCTGTCGTACAAGACGAGGTTGAAGCGCCAGCCGCCATCACGCCCTTGATGGAAGACGCCGTTTTCGAACAGCATCGCCAAAAACTCGATCACAAACAAGGGGTTGCCCTGCGCGCGCTCCACAATCGTTTGGACGACATGAGACGGCACACGCTCAATCGGCTTGAGGATGGTCTCGATCATGCGGCGTGTGGTGTCGTCGCTCAGGCGCTCCAACTGAATCCGATGATAATGCGCATAGCTCTGCATGAAATCGAGGTGGAGTTCGTCAAAGCCGGGGCGCGCGGCCATCAGGATCGTGATCGGGCAGTTGTGCAGCTCTTGCGCCAGCATCTCCAACAGGCGCACACTGCCCAAATCAGCCCATTGCAGGTTATCCACGACGATCAACAGCGGCATGTGAGTTTGCTCGAGCAGACCACGGACGAACTGCGCAATTGGGGTGTGGCTGCGCGGGTCGTCGATGTTCCCCTGTGCTATCAGTCGATTGACATATGGGCTGTCGTGGAAGCCGTATCCTGCCAAGTAACCCATCAGTTCCGCGGCTTGGGTGGCGCGCGGGTCGTCCCATGCGCCAGTGATGGTGCTGAAGATGCGTTCCCCCACCTCGGATGGGGTCATTTGGTCGG
The DNA here is from genome assembly GCA_937944445.1 of uncultured Anaerolineae bacterium. Lineage (GTDB taxonomy): Bacteria > Chloroflexota > Anaerolineae > Aggregatilineales > Phototrophicaceae > JANWYT01. The sequence continues at coordinate 4,663 of CALDYP010000035.1, read as the reverse complement.
TCAGGTTGCAAAAGCGCGTCAAGAAGTCCGTCAGCAGGTTGTAGGGTTTCATCTGAAACTCGTGATGGGCGACCATCTGCATCTGCAAGAAGCGGCTACTTTCGAGCTTGTCGAGGGTCTCTTGTAAGAGTTTGCTCTTGCCCATGCCAACATCGCCCAGCAGCAGCACCACGTGGAGCTGAGATTCTTGCATCGCGGTCAAGATATCTGCGGCGATCTCCGTCAGAACGTCTTCCCGCCCAATGAGCGGCACGGGCAAGTCTGCTAGCAAAGTCTGCACCAACGACGAATCGACTGTCTTGCGTCGTCCTAACACTTCATACACCAACACCGGATCGTCAAAGCCGCGCACCCGCAGCAGGGGGCGCGCTTGCAAGTGGAACTGGCCACGCAGCCGCGCTTGGGTGGCGTTGTCGATGTAGATCATGCCGGGCGGGGCCTGCGCTTGCAGCCGTGCCGCGAGGTTGGTGGCTGGCCCCAACGCCAACAGTTCTTGACGATCCATCGTGCCCACCATCCCGACCACCACGCGCCCCGTGCTGATCCCGATGCGGATGGCGAACTCCACGCCATAGCTCAAGAATACGTCGTTGGCGAAGTGGTCGATCTCTTGCTGGATGGCCAGCGCGCACGCCACACAGCGGATCGCATCGTCTCCACGGCTGCGCTGTGCGCCGAAGAAGGCCAAAATGCCATCGCCGAGATACTGGCCGATGGTTCCGTCCCATTCCACCACCAGATGCGCCATGCGCCGATGCGCTTCTTCCAGCATCTGTTTGAAGTCGCCGGTGTCCATCGCCTGCGCCATACCTGTTGAGTTCACGACATCGATGAACAACACCGTCACGAGGCGGATTTCGTCGGCAGGGTTGGCAGTGTTGGCCGCCTGTAAGCGGCGGATGCGCTCCAACAGAGAGGTAACGATCGTCGAAAAGGCTTCTTCCGTAAAGAGGGCGCGGTGTTCACGCACTTGGGCCAACGCGTCTTTGAGCTTGTCAACGGGATCAATTAATTCACCGGTCATGCGTGCGCCTGTCCGTGTTGGCGGTTAGCTAATGACTCTTAGGTTGCGCTAGTGGAACCCAGAGGCCAAACACGCTGCCGTTCCCCAATTTACTTTCGAGCCAGACGTCCCCTTGATGGCGCAGGACCACGTTCTTGACAAGGCTGAGGCCCAGCCCGCTGCCCTTCTCCATCTGCGCTAGGCCGGGGACGCGATAAAACGACTCAAAGACGCGGGCTTGGTGCTCTGGCGCGATGCCGATGCCGGTGTCTTGCACGCTGAAGTAGAAACGCGCGTCGTCGTACCACGCGCGCAGGGTGATCGTGCCGCCGTTAGGCGTGTATTTGACGGCGTTGCTGACGAGGTTTTCCATCGCTTGGCGCAGCAGCACCGTGTCTGCCATGATGAAAGGAACACCCTCCAAGCGCAGCTCATACACGAGGTGCTGCTGTTTGGCCTCGGCTGAGAGGCGCATGTTGACGATCACCTGCCGCACGAGCGATTCGGGGTCGATGCGCGCTTGCAGCTCGATTGGGCTGCTGCGCACGCGCTCTACGCGCAGCAGGTCTTCGATCAATGCGCCCATGCGCTCGACTGAGCGGCGGATGATGTCCACGTATTCGACCACCGGCGAGTTTTCGTCGGCTGTGTCCATCAGAATCATATCGGCATAGCCGGTGATGAGCGCCAGCGGGCTGCGCAGGTCGTGGGTGGCGACGCGCAGCATCTCATCTTTGAAGCGCGCGAGATCTTTCAGCTCGGTCACGTTGTGCATCACGATGACATAGCCCACATCGCCGCGCATCGGCTCTATCCAGTGCGACATCGTCACTTGGAAGTCCAGCTTGTGGCGGCGCGAATACGTCTCGAATGACCATGCTTGTGAGTTGTTGGGCTGTGAATTTTTCAACACATCGAGGATCGGCTCGAACACCTCATCCACGCTCAGATACTGGCGCAGCGGGGTGTAAAAGGTGCTCTCGATGGACTCTTTGCCCAGCAGCGGTAGGGCTGCCTCATTCGTGAGCACGATTTCCCCTTGCTGGTTTAGGACGATCAGCACATCACGGATCGACTGGAGGATGGTCTGAAGCTGCCGCCGCTGCTGAATCTGACGGCTGAAGAGCTGCGCGTTGCGGATGGCAATCGTCGCCAAGTTAGCGACGATGGTCATCAGCCGCAGGTGATAGGGCGTGAAGTGATTGGGGTCTTCGTGGACGAACGTCACCACTGCGACGACGTCGGTTTCATCCATGAAGGGCACACACATCGCCGAGCGCACCGGCGTCATGTCGTCGGGGAAGGTGATCCAGCGGGGGTCTTGGGTCGTGTCGGTGATGATATCGCCGCGTTGATTCCGTTTGACCCAGCCTGCAAACCCGTCATCCAGCACCTTCGTCACGACTTGGATGATCTCGCTGCCTTCAAGGTTGCGCACGGTGAACACGTGGTTCCAGTCTACTTCGCCGTCGGTGTGCAGGAACATGCTCACACGTCTCGCGCCCACTGCGCGCGCGCACAGCTCGATCACGCGGCTGAGCACTGCGTCAACCTCAGTGTGGTTCAGCAAGCTGGACACTTCCGCCAGCAGTTCAAGGTCAGCAAAGGTGGGTTGCATGGGAACGATCAATCGCAATCATGACAAAGACTCTGACTATAAGTGAACCACATAATGGACAACTTGACAAATACGCGCTCTGCCCACCATTGTATCACGCATATTACTAAGTTTGGATGCGCCCTCACGCTTTAGGAGCGTCTAAAGATAAACAGACAGTCGCGCCGAGCGCTCAAGCACTCGGCTAGGGCGCGCCCTCTGAAGGGGGCTGGATGAGGCCTCTGTTCGAATTTAGACACTCCCCACCCTTTGTGCGCGTTTCATCTCACAACAATATAACGCTTACTTTATCTCAGGCAATTTCATAGCAAATTTATTAACTATAATACTTTTATGGTATGATGACTACATTCAGACGACAGTTTTGGTGGTGCATCTGATCTATCTGACCGCTTATTTTAGGAGATGACATGCGGCGGCACGTAATTGCTATCGTGATATTGTTTATAGTGGGGGTGTCGAGCTTTGCCCAAGATGCCTATTCGCCAATTCGTCTGCTCATCGAGCAAGCCGACACTGCCTTACAAGATGGCAACCTCACGACTGCGCAAGCCTTCATCACAGGGGCGAATACCTTGATTGGGGCCAACCTGCTCGAGGAATGTCCCGCGCTCATCAGCGCAAAGTCTCTGCTGGAGCAAGCCGCAACCGCCGCCAGCGCTGACTTGACGCGCGCCCTGCTCAACGGCGCTCAGACGCTCATCGACACCTGCGCGCCGCCCACGGCCTCATCCGCTACCCCCACGCTGCCGCTGCTGCCCACCCTCGAGCCGCTCATGACGGCTGAACCGACCGAGGAAGTAGAGCCGACCGATGTTGGCATCCCGCCCGGCCTGCGCAGTTTGAACGCGCGCATCGAGTCTAACCCGAACAACGCCAGCCTGCGCGTTGACCGCGGCATCTTGTACTACAACCTCGGCCAGTTGGAGAGCGCCATCGTGGACTTCAGCGCGGCGCTGCGCCTTGAGCCGAACAACGTTTCAGCGCTGATCAACCGCGGGTTGGCCTACAGTGACATCGGTCAATATGACCTCGCGCTGGCTGATTTTGACCGTGCCATCGAGCTGAACCCGCGTTCAAACAGCGCGTTCTTCAACCGTGGGCTGACGCATCGGCGCATGGGCAACAATCAGCGCGCGATTGCTGATTACACCCGCGCGATTGAACTCAACCCCAACTACGCGGTCGCTTACATGAACCGCGGCAACGTTCACAGCGCGCTGGGCAACGCAGACCAAGCAATGGCAGATTACAACCGCTCGATCGAGTTGGATCCGAACTACGCCATCGCTTACAACAACCGCGGCAACGCCTTTGCCGATCAAGGCGAGTTTGAAATGGCCATCGCCGATTACAACAAAGCGATCGAGATCGACCCGAACTACGCAATGGCCTTCTACAACCGCGGTCTGGCTCACTTTGACACGGGGCGCTTTGAAATGGCCATCCTCGACTTCACTCGCGCCATCGAAATCAACCCCAACTACACCAGCGCGTTTTTCAACCGCGGCTTGTCGTATCGGCGGTTGGGCAACAACGAGGCTGCTATCCTCGACTACACCCGCGCCATTGAACTCGACCCGACTGATGCAGTCGCGTTCAACAACCGCGCCAACGCCCTCTCCGATTTGTCACGCTATGAAGAAGCTGTCCTTGACTACACCCGCGCGATTGAGCTGAATCCGCTCTACGCCCAAGCTTACGGCAACCGCGGCATCGCCTATGAGAGCCTGCGCCAATTTGACCTCGCGCTGGCCGACTACAACCGCGCCATCGAACTGAACCCACAGCGCGCCAGCGGCTATCTGAATCGGGCGTATGGCTATGTGGCCATCGGGAACACGAGCGCGGCGGAGGCCGATCTACGCCGCTTCATCGAACTGGGCGGGACGCTCAGCTCGTCACAGGTGAACTTCTTCACGGCACGCGGGGTCACCGTCCCGCGTTGAAATTGTAAAATAAAAAAGCCGCCACACTAAGTGGCGGCTTCAGTCTAGCTAGTCGTACCAGTATTCATCATCCCATATCATCGCAGGGGCCAA